>NZ_OW712331.1:1200000-1800000 GCF_940677205.1 [Clostridium] colinum
AATTTTTATCAAAGTAGTTAATTGTTGCACTTATTCCATTAATACCATTTTGTTGTATATTTGTAGCATATGCATCTAATTTTTTATTAATGCTATAAAAATATGCTTTTGTATTATCACTTTCTTCTTTTAATGTGCATAATATATCATCATCACCATTTAATATTTTTATACCATTATTTTTTAAATAATCAAATATTTCATATTTTGCTCTTAATATACCTTCTCTATTTCCTAAATTTTCTATGTGAGATACTCCTATATTTGTTATTAATGCTATATCTGGCTTTGCTATTTTGCTAAGTGCTCTTATCTCTCCAAAATGGTTCATTCCCATTTCCAAAATAGCTATTTCTGTATCTTCTTCTATATTAAAAATAGTTAATGGCAAACCTATTTCATTATTAAAGTTACCTTCTGTTTTTACCACTTTATATTTTTGAGCTAAACAAGATGCTAACATATCCTTTGTTGTTGTTTTCCCCGCACTTCCAGTAAGAGCTACAATAGGTATTTTAAATAAATTTCTATAATACATAGCTAAATCTTTTAAAGCTTCTTTTGTATCTGCTACATTTATTACCATATTATCTGTTTTTATAGGCTTTTGACTAAGACAAACGCTAGCACCTTTTTCAAATGCAACATCTATAAAATTATGTCCATCAAAATTTTCACCTATTATAGGTATAAATAAATCTCCTTCCTTTATGCTTCTTGTATCTGTGGAAATGTTTTTTATAAAAATATTATCCGTATTAACATTTTGGCTTATAGTACCGTTTACTGCTTTTATAACATCTTCAATAAAAATAGGTTTCATTTTACAAATCCTCCAAAGCTTCTGTTGCTACCTCTGCATCATCAAAGTGTATTGTCCTATCGGCAAAAATTTCATAGTTTTCGTGTCCTTTCCCAGCAATTATAATACTATCATTAACATTTGCCATAGAAATCCCTTTATAAATAGCTTCTCTACGTCCTGTTATCTTTTCATAATTATTAGTTATTGGTTTAACCCCTTTTTCTATTTCATCAATTATATCTTCAGGTATTTCAGAACGAGGATTATCTGATGTAATTATAGTATAATCTGATAATTTTGCAGATATTTCTCCCATAATACTGCGTTTTTTTCTATCTCTATCTCCACCACAACCAAAAATAGTTATAACTCTACCTTTAGTAAATTCTCTAACAGATTTTATTATATTTTCAAGACCATCTGGTGTATGAGCATAATCTACAATAACATTAAACCCTTTATCATTTGGTATAGTCTGAATTCTTCCTGCTACACCTTTTATGTTTTTTATTCCTGCTTTTATAGTCTCCATTGGTATACCTTGCATTAAACAAGCTCCTATAACACCTAGGGAATTATAAACACTAAATCTACCTGGTATATTTAAAATAAAACTTTCTATTTTTCCATTATATTTTATATCAAATGTTACTTTATCCATAAAATATTGTATGTTTATAGCCTTTAAGTCACTATCATTTTCTATACTATATCTAAATACTTTACAATTAGCATTTTTTACTATATCATTTGCATATTTATCATCTGCATTTATTATACCTATTTTACACATATCAAATAATTTACTTTTTGCATTACAATAGTTTTGCATATTTTTATGTAAATCTAAATGGTCTTGTGTTAAGTTTGTAAAAATACCTATATTAAAATTACATTCTTCTACTTTATAAAGCTCTAAAGCATGAGAAGATACTTCCATAACAATATTTTCTATACCATCATTTACCATTTTATCAAAAAGTTGATTTAATTCTATAGTATCTGGTGTTGTACTTGTTGCAAAATCAAAATCTATTTTTTTAGCATTTTCTCTAATTTCAATAGTACCTATAATACCCACTGTTTTTTTATATTCTAATAATACTTGTTCTAAAAAATAAGTTGTGCTTGTTTTTCCATTAGTACCTGTAACACCTATTAAATTTATATTTTTAGTAGGATTATTATAAAAATTTTTAGCTATTGTTGCTAAAGCTTTTCTACAATTTTCAACTTGTAAAATAGCTATATTTTCATTTTGGCTTATATTATCTATATCCTCACAAAGTATTAATGAAGCTCCACTATTTATTGCATTTTGAATAAATTTGTGCCCATCTACATTAAACCCTTTTATAGCACAATACATTGAACCCTTTTTTACTTGCCTCGAATCAATCGTAAGATGTAATACGTCTACATTTTCATTTCCTATTAATTTTATGTATTTTAAATTTTTTAACAAATCTTTTAATATCATTATTATACCTCTTAAATCTTATATTTTATTTATATTAATTATACATCTAAATTAACACTTTGTGTATATTTTTTTAAGACAAAATATTATATCTTTTTATTTATATATACATTATATTTTAATATATCATATTTTTTACTACTTATCCATATAAATTAAAAATTTTTATTTACATTTTATAAAATATACATATTAAAAAATTGTATTAAAGATAAAAAATATAATAAAATAATAACACCATATTTCAAGGCTTTTATTGACAAAATTTGTATTTTAATATACAATCTTATTAAATTTAAATATTATTTATAAAGGAGTAAATATTTTTATGAACTGTCCTAATTGTGGAAAAGAATGTCATATAATTACTGAAACAAATACTACTGGTAAAGATTTTTCTGGAGGCAAAGCTTGTTGTGGTGTTATCTTTCTTGGTTGGATAGGCTTATTATGTGGTGCTTGTGGCAAAGGTAAACAAACTCACACAAAATCTTATTGGGTATGTGGTAATTGTGGTAATAAATTTAAAATATAGGTATAATTATGGTTAATAAAATATGGTTAATATTAATGGAATTTTTTAGCTTTAGTTGTCATCAGCTTCCTGAAAGAAGTTTTTTTATTAAAGGTTATCAAATGCCTGTTTGTACAAGATGTGTAGGAGTTTTTATATCTTCAATACTTGCTATAATAGTATTTTTTAAGAAAAAAATATCATTTATGTTAAGTATCTTAATGTCATTAGTAATGCTTATAGACTGGTCATTACAATTTTTTAATATTAAAAGTTCAACTAATACAAGGCGCCTAATAACTGGTTTAATAGGTGGTTTTGGTTATACAATGATAAATCTTAAATTTTTTAAATGGCTATTAAATAAATCTAAAGTTAATTAAGGTGGTATTAACCACCTATTTTTTATTATAAATATACTTTAATTGTATAATATATAAAGATTAAATACTGTTTTTAATAATATAAAAAAATTATTATAAATCAAAAATAAGATTTTAACTAATAAAAATAATACTTTATAATAAATATTTCATTGTATAAATTATATAAACAACTAAATATAAAGTAATAAAAAGGTTATTTATCAAAATTAGTGATAATTTTTTTAATTTATAAATATAACTAAACCATAATTTAATTTATAAATATCTAAGTATTATAAATATATATATTTTATGATTTTTTAGTAGTAATTTTCTATTTTTTATTTGTAAACTATTTTTTAATTATTTATATTTTTTTCTATTGCTAAAAATAGTAAACCCCCAATAAAAAAATTTATCACTAATATTGGCAAATAACCTAAAAATAATATATAACCAAAATAAATAAGCGATATTTAACCCATAATCATTAGTGTCAAATATCGCTTAAAATTGTTCTTTATCAATATTATTTGATAAAGCCTTACTATTTAATATTAGCTTTAGCTGTTTCTACAAGTTTAGCAAAAGCATTTGCATCATTTACAGCCATTTCTGCAAGCATTTTTCTGTTAATATTAATACCTGCATTTTTAATACCATTCATAAATTTGCTATATGATAAACCATTTATTCTAGCTGCAGCGTTAATTCTTGTAATCCAAAGTCTTCTATATTCTCTTTTAGTTTGTTTTCTACCTGCAAAAGCATGAGCCATAGCACGCATAACAGATTGTTTAGCTATTCTGTATTGTTTATTTCTAGCGCCAACAAACCCCTTAGCCATTTTTAAAACTTTTTTATGTTTTTTACGTGCATTCATAGCACCTTTAATTCTAGCCATTATAATTTTCCTCCTTATGAATTGTCAATTAAATATAAGGTAATACTTTTTTCATTTGTTTCATATTAGATTTATCTACTAAGTTAGATTTTCTAAGTCCTCTTTTTCTTTTTGTAGATTTTTTAGTTAATATGTGTTGTTTATTAGCTTTAGTTTTCTTTAATTTACCAGTACCAGTAATAGAAACACGTTTAGAAACTGCTTTTTTTGTTTTTAATTTAGGCATTTTAAATGTCCTCCCTTGTAAGATTTATGCTTTAGGCCCTAAAAACATTGCCATAGACTTAGCTTCTAATTTAGGAGCTTTCTCTACAATACCATATTCGCTAACTTGCTGTGCAAAATTGTCCATAATATCATTTGCAATGTCTGTGTGCCCAAGTTCTCTACCTCTAAATTTTATACTAATTTTAACTTTATCACCATTTTTAAGGAACTCTATTGCTTTTTTTACTTTAACTTGCACGTCGTGCTTATCTATATTAGGGGATAAACGTAACTCTTTAACAGAAACTACTTTTTGCTTTTTACGAGTTTCCTTTTCTTTTTTAGCTTTATCAAATTTAAATTTACTATAGTCCATTATTCTACAAACAGGTGGTTTAGCCGTTGGTGAAATTTTAACTAAATCTAAATTTCTATCATCTGCTAAAGCTTGAGCTTCTCTAGACGACATAATTCCAAGTTGTTTTCCGTCATCACCTATAACTCTAACTTCCCTATCCTTGATTTGTTCGTTAATCATTAACTCGTTAATCGCGAGCACCTCCTAAAATTTGAAAAATAAAAAAAGAGCAATGAAGATGCTCCTACTAAAAAATCCCTAAAATGCATAAAACATTAAAGTATGAAATTTTAATAACCTTAAAGCTATATACCGTAAGGTGAGAAGTAGAGCTTCTTCTTTATTCTCATAGATTTTATCATATTATAATATTTATGTCAACAGTTTTTATAATTTTTTCTTATCATTTTTATTTATCAAATAAAGTTTATAGTAATATATAAAACTAAAAATTTTATATTTACCCCTCAAAATGTGCTAGCTCATATGGATAATAATCACATTCTTTTAATATTTCATCATCTAAATTATACATTTTTACAAGGATTGCTACCTTTATGCACAAATACCCTAACATAGTAATCTCTTAAATGTACTTTTTTATCTAATATACATTGATCATTCTATATATTTAACCATTGCTTTTCTACATATTTTTTAATAGTTTCGTCGCCTATTCTTTTTTCCTTCTTTTACTAAATCTACTACCTCAATTACTATTTTTTCTTAAATAGATATATAAATAACTAGAGTTAATTTTAATAATTTTTTATATTTTAAAAGGCCGAAGATATGTTCTTCAGCCTAAAATAAGATTTTATTGTTGTAAAAGTTTTTTTACAACTTCACTTATCGTTTTATTATCTGCTCGACCTTTTGTCTTATCAGAAACTAATTTCATTACTTTTCCCATATCTTTCATAGAGCTAGAATTAGTTTCTTTTATTGCACATAAAACAATTTGGTTGATTTCATCAACGCTTAACTGTTCGGGAAGGTAAGATTTTAAAATCGTGAGTTTTTGGTTTAATTCATCAATTAAATCTTGTCTGCCACTTTTTTCAAAGTCAGGAAGCACATCATTGCATTTTTTAATTTCTTTGATAATAACTTCAATAACACCGTCATCTTCAAGTTCAATTTTTTGGTCTTTCTCGATTTGAAGAATACCAGCACGAACCATCTGGATGGTATCTTTTAGGATATTATCCTTTTGCTTCATAGCCTCCTTCAAATCAGCAAAAAGCTGTTCTTTTAATGACATACACATCATCCCTTTTATTATTAGTTAAATTTACGTTTTCTAGCTGCTTCAGACTTTTTCTTACGTTTAACGCTAGGTTTATCATAAGCTTCTCTTTTACGAACTTCGCCCATGATACCAGCTTTAGCACAGCTTCTTTTAAATCTACGAAGAGCGCTATCTAAAGATTCATTTTCTTTAACTCTAACTTCTGACATTTGAATTCCCTCCCTCCAGTTACATTTTTACATGCAACATGCACTACAAAATTATACACAATTTTTATAAAATAGTCAACTACCTTAAATAAATTTTTTTATTTATTACTCTTTATATATTCTAAAGTTTCTTTAGGGTTTTCACTTGCTTTCACTTTATCATATATTTTTTCTATGTTTCCTAACTCATCTATAATAAAGGTTGTTCTCACAACACCCATACTAACTTTACCATAAAGTTTTTTCTCTTGCCAAACCCCATAGTCTTCTATTACTTTTCTTTCAGTATCAGACAAAAGAATTATATTTAAATTATATTTTGCAATAAAATTTTGATGTGATTTTTGGCTATCTTTGCTTATTCCAATAATAACTGTATTGTTGTCATTAAATTGTTCTAAATTTTCAGAAAATCCACAGGCTTGTTTGCTACACCCTGGAGTATTATCTTTAGGATAAAAATATAGTACTACCTTTTTACCTAGAAAATCACTTAAACTAACTTCTTTACCATCTTTATCTGGTAAAGTAAAATTTGGAGCTTTATCTCCTACATTTAACATTTATATCAATCCTTTCACTACTGTATTATTAATAATTTTTTCTATATTAATTTGTAAATACAAAGTTATTATCATTAGATAAATTTTTATTGTATTGATACTCATTATAATAAAAGTCTTTTATTTTTTCTATATCGTTTATTTTATTTTTTATAATAAATTTTGTCATTTGCCCTCTAGCCATTTTAGCAGACGTTGCAACTGTTCTATATTTGCCATTTTTAAAAATAAAAAAATCTATGTTTATAAATTTATCTGTACTTTTTAAAAATGGAGTTATAGTCTTGCTATATTCTTTAGATGCTAAATTTACTATTGGCTCATTTATACTTGATATTTTCTTATATATTTTATCTTCCCAAAATTCATAAAGATTTTTAGCATTATCAATAGATATTTTACATCCCATTTCTAGCCTATAAGGTTGTATGTATGTAAGAGGCTTTAATACACCATAAAAACCACTTAATATTCTTAAATGTTCATTAGCAAATGTTATATCTTCGTTATTAAATTTTTCTACCTCTATATTTTTAAATACTAATCCATCATAAGATTTTAATGCATGCCCTTGTTTTTTATCTATATTAAAGTCTTTAATATTTATAAAAGTTTTAAAAGCAATTTCTTTATTAACTTTCATTATACTTTCTATATTATGTGGCTCAAGAGTGTTTAAATTATTATATATTTGTTTTGTTTCTTTATAAAAAATAGGTTCTTCAAAATCAAATCCTTCAAAATTTCTAATTTTTATATTTTTTGCTGGAGATAAAATAATAACCATAAAACACCTCTTTATATTTTAAAAGTATATATTTTAATAATATTTACTTTCCTTTACTTTGTCAAGAACAAAAATTTTTATATATTACTTATTTATTATATTATTTGTTTGTGCTATAATATAAAAAGTTGTTTTTACTTAATAAAAATATTTTTAATTAAAAAATAATACTACTTTATATATTAATAAATTTTTATTGATACATATCAATTTAAAGGCACACTTTATATATATTATTCATAAAAATAAGTATAGATATAATTATAAATTAACATTTTATGATATTTTTAATAAAATTATTATTAATTATTGCTAAATCTTATAAAATACATTATACTATAAAAATGTACTTTTAAACAAATATTTAATTTTATTAAAATATATCTAATATGAAGGGGGTTAAATAATTGTTAATTGTTAAAAAATTTGGCGGAACTTCTGTTGCCACTCCAGAAAGAGTTAAAAACGCTGCTAAAAGAATAGTAGATGAATACGACAAAGGTAACAAAGTTGTTGTTGTTCTTTCTGCTCAAGGAGATACTACAGATAAGCTTATAGAAAAAGCTAAAGAGATAAATCCTAAATATTCAAAACGTGAAATGGATATGCTCCTTGCTACTGGTGAACAACAGTCCGTTGCCTTGATGGCTATGACTATACATGCTATGGGTTATCCTGCTATTTCTTTAAATGCTAATCAATGCGATATTTGTGCAACATCTAATTATGGTAATGCTAGAATAGAAAGTATAAACACTAATAGAATTCAGGCCGAACTTGATAAAAAAAATATCGTTATTATAACAGGCTTTCAAGGTATAAACAAATATGGCGATATAACAACTCTCGGTAGAGGTGGGTCTGACACTTCTGCTGTTGCCCTTGCTGCTACATTAAAAGCGGATTTATGTGAAATATTTACAGATGTAGACGGTGTTTATACTGGTGACCCAAGAATTATAAAAAATGCAAAAAAACTTGATGCTATAAGCTATGATGAAATGTTAGAGCTTGCATCTTTAGGTGCTAAAGTTCTTCATAATCGTTCAGTAGAATTAGCTAAAAAATATAATGTAAACTTAGTAGTACGTTCTAGTTTAACAAATGAAGAAGGAACTGTTGTAAAGGAGGAAGCTTTCGTGGAAAAAATGATTGTTACTGGTGTGGCGGTTGATAAAAATGTAGCTAGAATATCTGTAATAGGTGTACCTGATGTTACTGGAATGGCATTTAAAATATTTTCTAACTTATCAAAATTCAAAGTTAGTGTAGATATTATTCTTCAATCTATTGGTAGAGATAGCACAAAGGATATATCCTTTACTGTATCTAGAGATGAATTAGAGCCGGCCCTTTTAGCTTTAGAAGATTTAAAAGGTAAAGTACCTTTTGAAAGTATTAGCTATGATAAAAGCATTGCAAAAGTGTCTATTGTTGGTGCGGGTATGGATACAAACTCTGGTGTTGCCTCAGATTTATTTGAAGCTTTATTTTCTTCTGCTATTAATGTAAATATGATATCCACATCTGAGATAAAAATTTCTGTTTTAGTTGATGAAAAAGATGCTGAACGTTCTGCTAACGCTATTCACGATAAATTTGTAAAATAATATTATTAATATTTTTTATTTTATAGTAAAAATAGCTGAAGATTTTCTTCAGCTATTTTTATACTATTTTACTTTTATTTTTATTATACTTCCTTTTTCTATAAAAATTCCAGCCTCAGGAATTTGTTCAAAAACTTTTTTACTACTATTATTTTCTTTTGTTTTATCATTAGAGTTTGCTTCTATATTTTGCTCATCTTCTATATTATTATTATTTTTATTTTCCATATTTTTTTCTTTTTCATTTAATTGTTCTTGTATAACAGAGGCTTCAAATCCAAGCTCTTTTATTAGCTTTGTTGCCTCATCTAAAGATAAGTTTTTAACATCTGGCACAGCTATAAGCTCTTTTCCATCACTTTTAGACTGTACGTATAATAAAACTTTACTATCTTTATCTATAGCTGTATTAGGTGCTGGTATTTGTTTTACAACTGTATCTCCACCACCACCAACTATTTGAAAGTCTAATCCTGAAGAATTTAACATTTGTATAGCTTCTTTTAAACTTTTGTTTGTATAATCTTTTAATAAAACTTGATTATTAGATGTTTTATTATCTTCTTTTATCAAGCTTGTATCTGACGGTGGTATAGCTTTATACTCTATAATTTTTTGTGAAAATTCTTTAACCATAGGAACTGGTGAAACTGTACCAGGAGGTGCTTTTATATAATCTTTCGGTTTATCTATTGTAGCTAACATAAGATATTGTGGGTCTTCTGCTGGTAAATAAGCTGCAAACCCAAGTGTATATATATTATCCGAACGTCTTCCTTGTTGAGCCGTTGCTGTTTTACCCCCTATATTATACCCTTTTATATTAGCTTTATATCCTGTACCCCCTTGCTCTAAAGTTTCTATCATAGCAACTCTTAAGAAATTAGATGTATCTTCTGATATAACTTTTCTAACAACTTCTGGTCCTTTTTCTTCAACAATATTTCCATTTTCATCTATTATTTGAGATACCAAATATGGTCTCATAAGGTTTCCACCATTAATAGTAGCTGCAAAAGCCGTTATTATTTGAATTGGTGTTGCCGTAAAAGTTTGTCCAAAAGCACTTGTTGCCAACTCTGTAATATTTAATTTTTCTACTGGTAAAATATAAGTATCTGCTTTTACTTCACCATATAAATCTATTCCTGTCCTGTATCCAAACCCAAAATCTCTTTGATACTTATAAAAAATATTTCTTCCCATTTTATCTGCTATATCTAACATAGCCATATTACAAGATTTTTCTAAAGCTTCTGTAAGATTAAGTGTGCCGTGTCCATCTCTTTTATGACACCTTATAGTATAGTCTGCTACTTTTTTATACCCTGCGCAATAAAAAGTTTGATTAGGGCTTATAATCCCCTCTTCTAATGCCGCTGCAACTGTTATAGCTTTAAATGTTGAGCCTGGTTCAAAAGCATCTGTAATGGCAAAATTTTTCCAAATTGAATTTTTTATTTTTAATTGTTCATCAGAAGGTAGCTTTTCAAAATTAGCTTTATAGCTAGAGTCTTCTAATAACGATATTTGATTTGGATTATTTAAATTAAAGTTTGGATATTGTGCCATAGATAATATTTCACCTGTTTTAGGGTTCATAAGTATTAAAGATACATTTTGAGGTGTATGGTTTGGTGATAAAGATTTATAAGTATTTTTTACAATTTCTTCAGCATATTGTTGTAATGTAAGGTCTATAGTAGTAACTACATCATTACCTTTTATAGGCTCTATATCATTAGTAACAATTGAAGTGTTAGTTTCATATGTTCTATAAATTCTACCTGGTGTACCTGTTAATTGTTCATTATAAAATTTTTCTAATCCCCAGCTTGTATCTCCCATAATAAATCCAATTGTTTGAGATGCTGTATTATTTTGTGGATAATTTCTTTGTGTATCTGCTTCCAAATGAACTCCTGTTAGCTTTTCTGCTTCTAATTTTTTACCAACATCATAAGGTATTTTCTTTTTAATAATTTTCCAATGAGTATCATTTTCTGGTTTTAATTTTCCATTTGCATCTTTTATTAAATATTGATTTAATTCATTAATATTCATATTTAAAATTTTAGATACTTTTGTAAAAATAGTTGTTGTTTCTTCTGGCTTTAGCTCTGATAATATTCGTAAATCTAATGCTACATTAAAAACAGTTGAGCTTATTGCTAAAGGTTGATTATTTCTATCTAATATACTTCCCCTATTAGCATTTATTGTTTTATCTGTAACTTTGTTTATTTGGTTTTCTATTGCCCTTTTTTCAAACTCATCACCACTATTAGTTTTTATAGCCATAACTCTAAATATTCCAACAAATATTAACCCAAAAGTAATAATTAACATTAAAAATATTATACGACCTTTTATGTGTCTTTTCTTTTTTTTCTTCTTTGTATTTTTTTTTCTTGTTGTGTTTTTACCCAATCATAATCAGTCCTTATTAAATTATTATGTATTTTAATTAACTTTATTTTTCAAAACGTTTAAAAACTTTGTTAAAAATGATTCTGTATCTTTAGTGTTGCTTTTTTCAGAATAACTTTCTTTAGGAATATCTATATATACAATTTGATGACTGGCTGGTTTTTGCATATCAAGCTCAGATGATGCTATATATTCTACATATTCTAAGTCTAAATTTTTAGCTAGTTCTGTTTCTAAATTTTTATTATTTTCTGTTATTTCTTTTAAAGCAATATTTAAGCTATCTATCTCAAATCTTTTTTGTACTATAAGTGCTTCTACAAAAATAATACATACTATAAAAGTTGCTAGCATAATAAATGTTACAAAAAATTTTAGAGAAAAAATTTTTAAACCTTCTTCAACTTTAACATATTTTTCCTTTTTTACTTTTTTTATTCTTTTATTAGACTTTGTTGGCTTATTATCTTGATATGATGTATAATCGTGTGCTACTGAGCTATAGTTATAATAATTATTTTTATTATATTTATAATTATTTTTTCTATATGACATAAACTTGTTCTCCTTTAATATTTTTTAACATTTTTCAAAAACTCTAAGCTTAGCACTTCTAGAACGATGATTATATTCTAATTCTTCATTTGATGGTATAATAGGCTTTCTTGTAATAACTTTACCTAATGATTTTTTACCACAAGCACATATAGGTAAATCTCTTGGACATATACAAGGATTTTCTAATTCTTTAAATGTATTTTTTACTATCCTGTCTTCTAAAGAATGAAATGTTATTATAGCTAATCTTCCGTTTTTATTTAAAATATTTACCATATTAGTTATAGTGTCTTTTAATATTTCAAGTTCACCATTTACCTCTATTCTTATTGCTTGAAATGTCCTTTTAGCTGGGTGTGGTCCATCTATTCTAGCTCCCTTGGGTATAGCTTTTTTTATAACCGATACCAATTCAAATGTTGTTTCTATAGGTTTAATTTCTCTTTCATTACATATAAAGTCTGCTATTCTTTTTGCCCATCTTTCTTCTCCATATTGAGAAATAATTTTTGCAAGTTTTTCTTTAGAATATGTATTTACAACTGTATAAGCTGAAAAATCTTGCCTTATATCCATACGCATATCTAAAGGTGCATCTTGCATATAAGAAAATCCTCTATAACCTTCATCTAATTGATGAGATGAAACACCTAAATCTAATAAAATACCATCTACGCCTAAATTTTTTAAATCTAATGAGTTATATATTTCGTTTATATTTGAAAAATTATTATGTACAAAACTAATATTATTAAAATTAGCCAATCTTTCTTTTCCTGTCTTTATAGCATTAGCATCTTGGTCTATACATATCAATCTTCCCGTATTATCTAAAGCTTTTGCTATTTGGGTAGAATGTCCTGCCCCTCCCATTGTACCATCTATATAAACACCATTTTTTTTAATTTTTAAATTTTCTATACATTCATTTAAAAGTACAGATATATGTTCAAAATTCATAATATCACCTATATTCCAAGTTCTGTCATTTTTTCTGCTAATTCATTATCTATAAAATTATCTTCATTGTTATAAGTTTCCCAATTTTCTTTGCTCCATATCTCAACTTTATTTACAACACCAATAAATGCTATTTCTTTAGATATGTTCGCATATTTTCTAAGATTTTGTGGTATTAAAATTCTTCCATAGGCATCTGGCTCACATTCACAAGCACCAGAAAAAAGAAATCTAAAAAAGCGTCTAATGCCTTGGTCTGTGGTTGGAAATTGCTTAATTTTTTCTTCAAATGTGTTCCACTCATTAATAGTATATATAACAAGACATTTATCTAAACCTTTAGTAACTATAAATGTTTGTCCAAGTTCATCACGAAATTTAGATGGTATAATAACTCTACCTTTAGCATCAATATTGTGATGATATTCTCCCATAAACATATACTAGCACCAACCTTTAACCACTTTTTGCCACTTTTATACCACTATAAACCACTTTTATTAATTTTAATATATTTTTTAGATTTTTTCAACTAAAACTTAAAGTTTTTATGATTTTTTATATTTTAGTATTTGATAAATATTTTCAAATTATATCAAAAATAGTAAAATACTTTTAATTAACCTAAATTTTAAACATTATATAAAAATATTTTAAAATATACCGATATTAAATTATATATATTAAGGAGGTGATATTTTGAATATAAACAATCAAAATATATTAAATAATACACTTTATAATAATTTAATAAAAAATATGGATATTTCAAATGAAAACTTAGTAACTGAAACATTAGAAAATATAAATACAAATATTTTAAATAATAAAATTAATGAAACTTCTTTTTCAATTTCTGATGAAGAATTAAAAATATTATTATCTAGTATTAATCAACCTATAAATAAAGAAACTTTAAATCAAATTAAAGCATTAATTCAAAATGGTCTACCAGTAAATAAAGAAAATGTTCAAAATATGATTAGAGCTATGAAAATATTTAAAGAGTATCCTTTAGAAAAATCTTTATTTTTAATAAAAAATAATATAACTCCTACGCAAAATATGTGTAAACAACTAGATAATTATATATCAAAAGATATAAGTATAAATAAACAGATAGAAAATATATTATCTGATATAGAAAATATAGATAATAATCAAGATATTTTAAAAAATATATTTAATGGAACAAAAATTGAAGGTTATATAAAAGAAAATAATAATATATTAAAAGATATTAAATTACAACTTTGTAATGATATTTTAAAAAATACTAATTTTAATAAAATAAATAAATATTTAGAAGATATAGTAAATTTAAATAAAAATAATTCAAATATTAAACCATCGATAGATAAAACTATATTATTAAATGAAATTTTAGATGATATATTACCAGAAAGTTTAATGTTCCAACCTAGCAAATTAGAAAATCTAAAACAAATGCTTAATTTTGATAATGTATATTTACCTACGTTTAATAATAAAAACTTAACTAATATATTTGACAATCCTTTAAGTAAAGAAAATTTAAACAAATTACAAAACGATATTTTTAATATAATTAAATCTGATAATAAGCAAATTTCTAAAATAAAAGATTTATTTGATAATATTGAAAATACTAAAAATAAAATTAAACACTTTAATTTTGAAAATTCCTCTACAGAAGATTTAAATGATTTTTTTAAAGACTTAGATACTATCTCTAAAAACATAAAAGAAAATATGCCTAATATTACTGAGAATAAAAACGATAACATATTAAAAAATTTAGAAAATTTAAATAAAAATTTAGAATTTATGTCCAATATAAAAGATAGTATTTTTTTACAAATACCTTTAAATATTAATAATTTTTCTACTACTGCCGAGCTTTATGTATTTTCAGATAAAAAACATAAAAAAAATAAAAATAAAACTGATAGCGGTTCAGCTTTAATATCACTAAATTTAGCATATCTAGGAAAACTAGAAGTATATATTAATAAACATAGTAAAGATATTAATTGTCAATTTAGGTTAGAAAAAGAATATTCTAAAAATATGATAAGAGATAATATATCTTTATTAGAATTATATTTGAAAGAAAAAAATTTACAATTAAAAGAAGTTTCTTTTCATAACTTAGATGAAAGTTTTACATTAATAACAAATAATATTAATAATGTAAATAATACAAAAAATAATAATATAAAAATAAGTAATTTTAATGCAAAGGCGTAGCATAATTATTATTACAAAAATAACTTATTATTGATGATTTTTAATAAGTTTAATTCATAAATCATCATAGTAATTAAATTTAATAAATAATTAATTAGTAAAAAAATAGAAAAATTTATGGGTAGGTTTATGTATAAATATAAAAGGGAGCAAAAGCTCCCTATTTTTCTTCATCAACCTCGTTAAAGGTATCAACTACACTATTAACATTTTTATCAATCATTTGATTAGCAACTTCAAGACCTTTAATTAACCATTTAGGAACAAGATAGCCTTTATCAAGTTCTACCATATTTTCTAAAATACTTCTAAATTCATTTATTATACAATGAGCAAGTATAAACCAACCAATAGATAACATTATATGTAAATTTACACCTATCACTTCACCTATTTTTTGAAAAGTAATACCAAGACCAAACCCCATAGCTATTAGACACCATATTAAAAACTTTTTAATAAAGCCTTTCATTGCTTGTCTTGAGCTTTCTTTTTTTAGGTATCTAGCTTTCATTACTCCAGTTGTATAGTCTATTATATTTAAGCCTAGTAAAAATATAAATAAAAACCAAAAATCACCTAAAATAGCCGATAATATACCTGTTATTGTAGATATTATATAATTTACTTTAGTTTCAAAAATATTCATACTAACACCTACTTTTTAAATATTTTATCTAAAATAGATTGTTTTAGTTTAAAAAATATACTGTTATTAGTTTCATTATATCCTGTTTCAAAGCCTAAAAACTCTGCTAAGTCTCTAACTTTTACAAAGTTAAAGCCACCACTATTTATAGCTTTAACAGTAGATTTTTTGTTATTTACTTCTACACTAACATTTTGCAATATATCTTCTAAATTAGTTATTTTTGTTTTATCATCATATTTAATATTTTTGTTTAAAAGTTCGGCTAAGTCTCTTATTTTTATAAAGTTTTCGCCTTTTTCATTTATTACAGTAAATGCTTTTGTTTTACCATTATAGCTATAATTTCTAGTTACAAACATATATTTATCAACTTCCTTCCAAGTCTTTTTAAAATTTTCAGGTGTTCCATATTTTTTAGCAAGAGTTGTTGTATTTCCATATTTAGTAAACTCTATATGTGGTTTGTCGGGAAAGCCTTTCCAATTTCCACCCCATTCAAACCCTAATTTAACGGCTATACTTCCTACCTTTGCAAACCAATTGTCTGTATCATTATATATACCTTTTCCATCATTTCTGTAAATATCAAAAGCCATACCCCAGTTATGATTGCTATATGGATATTTAGCATTTGTTACTATATTACCTGGCTTTGTTCTACCTTGTGCATATAGGTCATTTTGCTCTTTTTCTGTCCTAAAAGTTTGACTAATTCCAACTATCAACCCATTTTTTTTACATTCTTCTAAAAATTTAGGAATTATAGTTTGCACCTCTGGGTGTAGTAATGTTATATCTCTACTCATATTAACTCTCCTTAATCTGTTATACCTTTAGTTACTGGATTAATAATATTATTCCATAAAGATACTAATGCAAGGCCTAAAACATAAGGATTTTTAAATGCATTTAATGCTAAATTAAATAAACTATCCCAAGTTGTTAAATCTGCTCCATTCATTCCAAAATACGCAAGTATAGGCGTAACAATAGCTAAAAATGTATTTACCCAAAATATAGGATTTTTAAAACGTTTTTTCCAATCCATAAAATCATCTCCTTATTATCTTTGTAAAGTTTTAATTTGTTCTAAAATTTCATTAATTGCCCCAACAATATTTTTGCTTTTAGTGTTTAATGAATTATCTTCTTTAGCTTGCTTTTTTTCATCTAAAACAATAGTTTTATTTAATGCTAAATCGGCGTTATTATATGCATTATTAGAAGTCGTATATACTGTTTTTACTGCTGTGTTATTATCACTTATGCTATCTGTTAAAATGTTTAAAAAGTCCCCCAAAATAATTTCATTATATGTGCCATTAATAGGGTTATAAGCATAACTAATAACTTTAGCTTTTTTACTAAAGTTCATTTTTTGATTATATATAGTTACTATATCTCCAAGTTTAATATCTTCTAAAAATTGAAATTGTTCATATTCTTCTGTTTGAGACAATAACACAAAATTTATTTTTATATTGATAGTTGGTGTATCAACTGTTTTTAAAAATTTTTTTGCCTTTTCTTTTAAAGTAGTTATATCTTCTGCATCACTAAATTCTTGAGTTTTTATTTTAGGGTGTAAATAATTATCTAAATTTTCACTATCTACAACAGTACTTATTCCGTCTTTACCATATGCATATAATCTAGTAGCTACATTAGAATAATCTTCATCAACATTTAAACCGATTAAATTTTTACCATATCTAATAGTAAATCCTTTATCCATTCCTAAATTTTCTAAAATATTAATATTGAAATTATCTCTCAATATTTCTCCACCAAAACTTTGAATAAACTTTGGCTTTTCTGCATCATTACCCAATAATGCCGATATAGGATTTTCTTTTTCTATAATAATACTGCCACTTTTATTTAAATTTGTTTCAAAAATAAAATTTGTTGCGTAAGAGAAATTATTTTTTATAGTATTTAAAACATTATTAGCGGTACCACTTGTAGATATATTTGAAATATAGTTATCTATCAAATCGTAAAAAATATGATTAGCGTATACTGTTATATCATCAAGTGTAGGATTTGTTCTATATATCCTAAAAGCTTGACGACCATTAGGAGTATTAGCTACTATTATGCGTTCATTTTCTAGTAATTTATATTTTTCTAAATTGTCATATGCGTGTGTTAGCTGTAATGTATACATACCGTTCAATTCTTCATTTACTATACATTCTGTCGGCAACAACACTCCTAAGCCTAAATTATCAAAATTAATTGTATCTTTTTCATAAATAGTTATTAAATTCATTTATTTATCATCTCAACAAGCTCTGTATATTGTTCTAAAGTTATTCTTTTAAAATTTAGAAATAAATCAAGTCTTTTTAGCATATCTTCTTTTTCGTATTTATCAGATTGAATTATTATTTTTGAACTTTCATATGTACTCATTATTAGTTACCGCCTTTCATTGAGTTTATTTCTTGTAAACAAGTTAAATAATCTAATTTATTTAGTATTTCAGCATTTGCTTGGTCTTGCATTGTTATTTGTGTGTTATTATTTTCTTCTTTTATTAAATTAAGTTCGGGGTTACTATCTATTTCTATATCCGATATAAGATTTTTTGTAATAGTACCATTATCATAATACGTTATTAAATATCCATCTTCTTCAAACTGTTTTTTTACTTCCATATTCAATCTCCTAATCTAATGTATAATGCATTTCTATATCCGAAAAATCCTTTCCACCGTCATTATCTAGTCTTTCTACTATTACTCGTATGTTTCTTTCAAATCGTAGTGGATAATGTAAAAGTGTACCTAATATTGAATGGGTATATGGTTTATATGTTACATTAAATACTCTTTCTTTAGGTGATAATGGATAAAAATTTTCTTGTGGTATTAATCTAAATTCTCTATCTGTATAGGTATCTGTTAAATTACCATTATATTTCCATCTACCATAATATTCTAATAAAGGATAATATCTAGTTAACATTCCAAAATATGAACCATTCGTTATTGTAGTAATATTATTTTTATCATAATCTGGAACATATCCAATTAAATTCTTTTTAGTAACTATACCATACATTGTAAAAGGTGATGAATCTCCAGTTGGTTTATGAGTAATATCATATTTAAAGATTGTTTTGCCGTCTATTTCTAACTCTAATTTAAATCTTCCTCTACTTGCATATGTATGACAATTATATAAATATCCAGCCCCGTTAACTTCTGCTAGTACTTTTCGGCTATTTAATTCTAATTTTGGATACCTCATACATTCAATTATAAAATCATAACTTCGGTCATCATACTTAACCAAATTTGTTAAATTATCGAGTTTTTGTCCTAAACTACCAACACTATTTTTTTCACTAAAGTCAATTAAGTATTCTATTTGTTCGAATAGTGTGTCTTTTTGAATTTCTTCGCCTTTATCTCCAACTGTACCTATTTTCTCTAAGATTTCCGATATTTGCGTTCTAGCTTCATAAATATCTTGAAAAAGAACTACCAAGGCCCCATATTCGTTGGTACTTTCTATTGCTTTGTCGTTTTTTAAACTTTTTGTTACAAAAATATTAAAAATATTTGTACTTAAAACTTGCGTTTCTTCATTGTTGTAAATAATAATTTGACAATCTAATTTACCACATACTGCTAATGTTTGAGAAGTAAGTTCGAATTGAACACGGCCATTAATTGCATCTGTTATTTGTCCGATATTGAATATTTCTTTCCCATCACTTTTGTTTATATAAATACGTACTTTATGTCCTGTAAGGTCAATAGCAACACCATTATCAAATAAATTTACATCAAGATAACGACTAAATATATCATCTTGAACTGCTGTAATAATGCCTTGTACTTCCTTATTTATTTCAATATCTAATTTATTGTAAGTCTTTGCCATTTTGAGCCTCCTTTAATAAAATATTTTTTTGTTTTTTATATTTATATTTTTTATTTAGATAAGTATTGAAGCTCTAGTACACATTTTATATACTCTAAATCTATTATAGTTTGTGCTTTAAATAGTTCATTTTCATTAATATCTAAATATTTTTCTTTTGAGATTTTAACAATAATACCATTTTGAAATTCTTGTACAATTTTACCATTTTCTTCATATTCTTTTATAATTTTATTCAAAACTTCACCTGCTTTATAAAATATTTATTTTAGCTATTTTAGTTGCATAAGAAGGAGTTAGACTTATTTTTTTGTAACCTAAACGTATATTGGCATTATACTGGTCTTGGATAAATTCTCCGATTTCTAAATAATTTAACTGGATATTATTTATAATGCTATTTATTTCGATATAAAAAGCAAAAGTAATAGATTTTAATCCGTCTTCATAATTTTCTTTTATTTTATTAAAATCTATATCTTTTACTTTAGATATATCTATACCATTAGTTGATATGTTGTTTAATTCTTCTATTTCAATTGTATTTTTTTCAAAGTCATATTTATAAAATAATTCTTGTTTATTAAACTTCATTAAGCATTTAACATTTTTACCATTAATTGATAAAAAGTTAAAACGTTCCACCATTCTTAAATCAATAGGGTTAGTAATAACTGTTTTACTCTCTATTTTATAACCATTAATATTCAATTTTTTAATATTTTCATCTTTAAAAATAATATTAAAATTATTAAATTTATCGAGAGGTACAAATGTATCTTGCCCATATTTTACTTCTTTTGTTAATAGTGATAAATCAAAACTTTTTTCAAAATTTAAAGTTTCAATCGGATTAAATTCTTTAGAATTTGTATTCCAGAATTCTTCGTTTATGGAATAATATTTATTGTCCATTTTTATCAAACAATCTTGTGGTGTCCAAGCATATTCTCCAGCATATAGTCCTATTTTACTTCTATCAATAGTAGGGTCTGTTATATTATAAACGTCATCTAACTCTGCTATAATACCTATTTTATTATTTTCGTTTTCTAAAAAACTACTTTGACATTCGTATACGCACTGAAATTTACCATAATTTCCATAACTTTGATTATTATTATAAAAAGTAGTACCTCTTAATAAGCCCGTATCATTATTTTGCACACAATATTGAATTGTACTGGTATCTAAATCTCCATAGAATTTACTCCAAAATCCATATGTCACGCTTGGAATATCTTTAAATAGTATATTTTTCAAATGTAAATTACAGTTTGCTCCTAAAAAATTTGTAGGGTCATAATCAAGATTTGTCGTTATTGTAAATTTGTATAGGTGCACATTAAAACTTTGAGTACCATTCCCATAATTATCATTTAAGCTTTTATCAAATATAACAATAGTATCAATTCCTTTACCGATAAGATATAAATTTTTAGAAGGAGCTCCCGTAAAAATAATTTTTTTAGATAATAAATATTCGCCTTTATCCAAATAAACTGTAACATCATCATTATAAGATTTATCGATTTTTTCAATACAATAATCTAATGTCTTGAATGGTTTAAAAGTGGTTCCAGCATTTTCTTCATCAACACCTAATTTTGCGTCAATATAATATTCAATCATTTACATTCCTCCTGTTATTTTTAAAATTTTAACAAAATTATCTTTATTAATGATTTCGCTTTCGCCATTTACAATATTTAAAGTATATAAATTTTGTATTTTAATCCCTTCGCTAGATAAAATATTTTCAATATCTAAATTAAAATTACTAATAGAAACTTCAACTTGTTTTTCATTTTCTAATTTATAATATTGAACAATACTTTTATGGTTAATATTTTCGGAAGAAATTTCATATTTTGTGCCTGCAACCACATCTTTCAAAATTACTTGCAATATATTAGGATTACCCTCTTCGCTTCCAATAACATTAATTTTAGTTTTAAGTCTGCCTTGAGTATCAAATTCAAGAGTGCTATTATCTATTTTAACAGATATATTATTATTCTGTATATCAATACCGTTGCCCGCTAATAATTCGATAGTTGCGTCGCCTGGGTAATTTCTCAATTTTCCTAATAATTTCATCAGTACTATTTTCTATTTTAGCATTTAAGATAATAGTTTGTTCGTCAATTTTGGTATTGATTTGAGAAAAATCTCCACTGCCGCCACTACTATTCTTTACAAATGTTATAATTTTTTCTAAAGCTTCAAAAATAGTATTTATAGAATTTTCTTGAGAAATTTCTCCAGGGACACCTATTACTTCAACTACATTTGTTAAAAATCTACTTGCCTCAACCACGTTTTCATACATTAAAATTAAGGCCCCATATTCGTTGGTACTTTCTATTGCTTTGTCGTTTTTTAGGCTTTTACTGACTAAAATATTAAATTTTGGACTAGTTAATAACTCGCTTTTATTTTTAATTATTTTTTCAATAGTTACTTCACATTCTATTATGCCAGGATTTTCAAGAAATTCTGTTGTTAAAGCAAATTGAACACGACCATTAATTGCATCTGTTATTTGCCCTATGTTATAAATAAATGAATTAGTTGTTGTTTTAGGACAAGGTTCCTTTGCTGGTGGTTTATTCGCGTAAATTTTAACAACACAATCTGTTAAATCTATTGCTATACCTTTATTTTGTAATTGCATATCAATATATCTTGAATTTTGGTCACCTTGAACTGCTGTAAGTAGTGATTTAACTGTTCCGCTAAAATCTAAATTTAATTTTGAAAATATCTTTGGCAATTATAACCACCTCCAGTTTGGTATTATTTCTAATTTATTTACATTACCTGTAAAATCTATGATATTTTTGCCAATATTCAATTTAGGAAAGTCAAAATTGTTATACTTATTATTTTGATTAACATTATCTTTGTAAACTTCTAAAAAATCACTATTTATAGTGATATATTCATCTATATTTTTTATTACAAAAGTGTTATCATTTATTTTTAAATTTACATCTCCAGCTCCATAAATAGTAATTACTGGTAAACTTTCAACAGTACCAATATTATTAATGATTGTTTTTTTATTTATTTCTATATATTCATTTTTAAAATTAATAGATTTTTTTAAAGGTTGTACTTCAAATATGATTGTAAATTTTGGGAATAACCAAATCACATCACTAATTGATATTGAGTTCTTAATACAAGCGTTATAAATTTTATCTTTTTCTTGAGAGATAATAAGGTCTCCAAATCCATTAAGCCAACTTGTTATTTTGTCGATATTTTTTTTATTTTTTAAAGTGTTTATACAACAAGTAATGGAAAGTGTATAGTTGTTGTAAGTTTTTTGGTCTATGTATAAATTATTACTTCTTCCTGGTATGTTAATTGTTTGTATATTTCTTTCTGGCTTAATAATTTCCGGAAATTGTATTATTTCTAGCCCCATATCCTTACTATTTATTCCATTAAAAATAAAATAATAATCATTCAACCTACACACCTCCAAATGCTAATTCTCTTTGTTTTTGATAAAAACTGAACTCTTGCAACATAGTTTTTACATCCATATTGTTTTTAAGCTCTACACCGCTAATGTTTACAACAAAGTCCCCTTGATTATTAGTTATATTATTGCTAGACATTGAGTTTGTAACATATTGAGAAGAACGAGGTATCATACTATTAGTAGCGTTACTAATAACACCTTGAATATTCGGAATTTGTTGTTTAAACGCGTCTATAATACCTAAATTTTTAATCGTATTCAAAATACCTTTTTCACCGTTTTCTATACCTTTTACAAGTCCCTCATCTAGCATTTCTCCTAACCATTCTGTTTTGCGACTAGGACTATGTATATCTAAAGCTCTTTGCATTTCATCAATAATATCATTAGCAAATTCGCTAACTTGAGTTTTTATATTTTCCATTCTTGAAGTTAAACCATTTTCAAACCCAGTTATAGCCATTAACCCTATTTTATTTAATTCTGCTGGTAAAATTTTTAAAAGTTTATCGATAAATTCTTTTTGTAAATTAGTTATTTGTGATTTTAAAAATTCAATAATATAATTTGTGGTTTCAGTAGCGTTTGAAATTAAAATTCCTTTAATCTCTACAAAACTTTTTTGAATTTGCTGTATTAGTGTTTTTTGCATTTCATCAATTTGTTTAGAATCTACGGCTTCTAAATCAAATGGATTAATACTTGTATATTGATTTTCTAATTGATTCGACTTCTCTTTTATTTGTGTGCTAGCTTCATCATACGGCGATACAAGACTATCGACTAATTCTCCACTTAAAGAATCAACACCGACAACTGTACCTTTTACTAGCATTTTACCTATTTCATCTCTAAATACCCTTGAAGGAGAATGTATTCCAAAAAATCCTTTTACATTATCCACAATTCCGCTACAAAAATTTTTTAAAGTATTATAGATTTCGGAACCCATACTTTTGATACCCTCTATTAAGCCTCTTATAAGGTCTTTACCAGCGTTTAAAAATTCTTTAGGAAATTCTAAAACAGTCTTAACCATTTCTTTACCAATATCAAAAACGGCCTTTACAATACTTATAGTAGAATTTATAATACCCTCTATTAATGCTAAAATTAACTGTATTCCAGCATCTATTAATTTAACTCGCATTGTAGGGTCTTTAAAAGCTAAAACAAGCTTTGTAATTATTACTGGTACTTTTTCCAACAATAATGGTATTGCATCAATTAACCCAACTGCTAATGCTAATATCAATTCTATAGCAGCATCTATTATTTTATCTAAATTATCCATTAAAGCGTCAACAATAGTTAATATAGCTTCAACCGCTGCTGGAATAAGTTCTGGTAATGTTTCTACTAAACTGTCAACTAAAGCTAATATAATATCTATACCTGTGTTAACTATTAATGGTAAATTATCAATTAAACCATTAACTAACTGCATAAGAATTTCACTGCTATTTTTTAAAATAATAGGTAAATTTTCAGTAATACCTTTAGCTAAATTTTCAAGCATTTTTTTACCAGATTCTAATAAAGTTGGTAAATTTTGAATAAGTCCTTCTTGAAAATTTATTATTAAATTTGCTGCCGTTTCTATGAATTGTGGTAAAATCTCAAAAATACCATTAATTAAACTAGTTAAAATTTGTGAACCAGCTTGACCTAGTTGACTAGAATTTTCAGTTATTCCTTGTAAAAAATTCAATATAAACTGTGTCGCTATTTCTATTAATTGTGGAGCTTTGGCTGCAATATCTGTTAATACTTTAGCTAAAATATCACTAAGTGAATTAAGTACACCCTCAAATCCACCCTCATCAAATGCTTTTTGAAGTTCTGTTACAAGTCCTATAATATACTCAGTCACTTCTTTTAATGGTTCCTGAATACTTTCATAAATTTTTAATTGCAAATTTTCTAATTTAGAAGAAAGCTCTTTAAGTCGCCCTTGTAGATTATCACTCATAATATCAGCCATTTCAGCGGCGGCGCCACTACTATCATTAATAGCTCCTGTTAGTTTATCAAAATCAGCTTGACTTGCATTAACTATAGCTAAAAGTCCCGACATACCCTCTTTACCAGCTAACATCTCAGCGTATTGAGCCTTTTCTGCCTTAGTCAATCCATTAAAGCCGTCTCTTAATTGAAGCATTACATCATTAAATGGTAACATATTACCCTCAGCATCTTGTATATTAAGTCCTAGTTCTGCCATAGCCTTTGCTGAGTTTTTTGTAGGGCTAGCTAAATTAGTCATTAAAGTTCTTAAAGCTGTACCGCTACTACTAGCTTTTATACCAGCATTAGCCATTAAACCTAAAGCTACAGAAGTATCTTCTATGCTATAACCTAATGCTCCAGCGACCGGAGCAACAAATTTAAAACTTTCTCCGAGCATAGATACATTTGTATTTGCATTACTACTGGCAGCCGCCAAAACATCTGCAAATCTTCCGCTTTCTTTAGCTTTTAAAGTAAAGGCTGTTAGTCCGTCTGTAACAATATCCGATACCATTGCCAAGTCTTCTCCAGAAGCAGCCGCTAAATCCATAATGCCACCGATACCGCCAATCATTTGTTCTGTTTTCCAACCAGCCATTGCCATATAATTTAATGCTTCTGCACTTTCTGTTGCACTAAATTTAGTGGACGAACCCATTTCTAAAGCTGTTTGTTTTAATTTTTCTAAATCTTCAGTGCTAGCTCCACTTGTCGCTTGTACCTTACTCATAGCACTTTCAAACTCTTTACCTACGTTTACAGAAGCTGTACCTAAACCAGCTATTCCAGCACTAACTCCACCTATAGCTTTAGTTGTGGCTGAAAAAACAGTTGACGTTATTTTACCTAAACCAGCTATTCCAGATTTGAAAGTTCCTTGTAAATTATTTAAACCAGTCTTTAATCCAGTATCATCTAACTCAACACCTATCTTTACACTTCCGTCATTAGCCATTCATTCACTACACCT
Source organism: [Clostridium] colinum (assembly GCF_940677205.1). NCBI lineage: Bacteria > Bacillati > Bacillota > Clostridia > Lachnospirales > Lachnospiraceae > Tyzzerella > [Clostridium] colinum. Next base: position 1,226,257 of record NZ_OW712331.1, read on the forward strand.
CCTTTTTAGCAAGTTCTTCAACCTCTTTAAATCGTTTATTGATTTTATCTCGAATATTATTATGGTATTCGGTCGTTGTCATAACTTCTTTTTTGTCATCTAAAGAGTATATTTCTTTCATTTTTTTGTAAAATTTCTTTTGCTCTTTATCCATTTTAGAAATATCAATACTACGATATTGAATAATCTTTGTTAACTGGCAATTATCGGACAAACTTTGTAATAAACTTTTGAATTTATGCCAATGTAAATAATCAATATCATATAAATCAATGTTATATTCTTGTAAAAAAGCTGAATAAATATATTTTTCATCTTTTTCAAAATCAAACACCTTTTCAGTTGATATTCCAGAACTTTTATTTGTATTATTTTCATATGCAAAAAACTCTATCACCTGTTTAAATGTTTCATCAAGATGATTAATTTGAAAGTCCAAATTAATTTCAAGAAAAAAAGAGAGTAATTTATAAAAACTCTCTTCATTATCTTTCAATTGTTGTATTAGTTTTTGGAATTTAAGCCATATCCTAAAATCAGTAGCGATTTCATATTCATTACCATTAATTTTAATTGTGTTTTGTAAATTGAACATTACTTTTTACCATTAACTTTTTCATAAACCTTAACAACTTCACTTATGTTAGTATTTTTAAATATATTATTTATTCTTTCTTGTTCTCTTTTTGTAATTGCATCTTCTAACGGCTTTTCATATTCCAATTTTACATAGAAAAAGAATAATTCAAGCTCTTTTGTGTCAATTTCTTCAAAAGAATTCCCTTGTAATATTTCCAAAAGTTTTTCTTCTGTTAATAATTCTGCTAAAAATTCATAACATTTTTTTAAAACTACTATTCTTGATACTTTTCCTAAAATTAAATCTTTATTAAGTCTTTCTATTTCTTCTATTTTTTCTTCAAAGATTATTGTAAATTTAGGTAATTCAATATTTTTATTTTTAAAGTTCATAAGATTTATCTCCTTTACCAAGTTTTAATGACATAACACTAGGACTTTCTATATCTTTAAGCGTTTTTTCTTTATCTGTAGTCCAATCAAAAGGAACCGGCTTATCTCCAACCTTTGAAAGGTTAATGACTACTTCAGCTTTTGAACCTGCATCTCCACTTCCATCATTTTCAATCATAACTGTAGCACGTCCTATTTCTCCTTTTCCTGTTAGAATATTGAAATATGCATATGGTACAATTACTTTTTGTCCAGTTCCGTAAAGCATTTCAAAACTAAGACAAAAATCTTGAAAAGGGTCTCCAAAATATCTATCAGCTGTAATGCCCATAGTTACTTGTGTTCCTGTTTTTGTTGTAGAATCTCCGGCTCTTAAATATGTACTTGTTTCCTCCTTTGGATTTAAACTTCTCTCAAATCCCTTTACGCCAAATTGAGCAACTATATAATTTTTAACCGGTGTTGTACTTTCAGTCGCACCATCTTCAGTTGTATCTATAGCTAAAATATAGTCATCTGAGTTTGCAAAACCTTTGTAGCTTGCATTAGGTGTATATTTGCCCATAATCTCATTAAGTGTCATTGTTGCTGCCATTTTTTATCACTCCTTAAATTAAATATTTTATTCGTATTTGAAACATATATTTTGCAATGTCCCCTGTTTCATTTATTCCTGAGAAACTAGGTTCATTTTGCAAATTTTCTATACAAAAAACTTCCCCATTTTCAAAAATAGGAAAGTTTTTATTTTTGTTTTGTTCATCTATCCATTGCATAAATTTTTGAACGTTGAAAATTTCTTCAACATTTAAATCACTCGTGCCTGTATCATAAGGTTTCATAATTGAAATTGCAAAGTCATAATTTTTTATGCCACCTCTTAAGTATTTTTGCTCCCAAGTGTCGCTTATTATAGTATTTAAACTAGTATGCTCTGCTTCTTCTTTTACAGTATTAAAATACAAAAAGGAAGTTAGTTCTGGATATTGTCTTAAATACTCAATTACTGCTTTGTGTTTATTATCCATACCTACCTCCTATTTATATAATTTTGTATATCATCAATAAGTTGTTGCTTTTTACTTTGCATAGCAACTTTAGCCCATTTAGCTGTTGCAAGTGGGTGTTTGTCTTTGTTAAAATTCATACCTTGCCCATTATATATTTTCCGTGCATAAGGACTTTTATAATGTACATATTCCTCATTAATATCTACATTTTGTGAAAGTCCACCATCTTTAAAAGGTACATAAGGGTCACATATTTTGTATAATGTATTATTAGCAAATAATTTAACATCATCATTAATAATCCTTTTTGCTGTTTTATTAACATTAATATTAACTTTAACTTTCATATTACACCCCCTCTAAATGATAATGCTCCAAAAATTCGATTGTTCCTGTATTATCTTTAAAAAATCTTATTTCAAAAGCATTAGGTTTATATTTTTCGATAATAGAACGTATATTATTAGGGTTTATTATGTCTTCCATAACTTCCCCTTTAACAATATAGTCCCCAGTTGAAAAGGTAAAACCCTCTAAATCATTCAACCACTCATTATATGGTCTATAATTAGCATTTTTAGGTACTCTACAAATGAAATTACTCCCTACTGAAACAGTGCTTCCTGTTATATTTCTAACTGCTTGAGTGCTAAAAAAACAGTTATACAAAACTGTTTTTTTCCAAACATCTAATTTTGTAGCTGAGTGTGTAGCTTTTAATTTGTTTAATATTGTAATTGTATAATCAAAAGTAGGTAAAATTTGTTTTTTATTCCATTTCACTTTCATATAGCAACACTTACTAACTCTAATGGTAATATTTCAACCACTTTTTGATATAAATCTTGTAGCTTTTGTTCGCTTGTTTTAGCATCTACAAAACTCATACTTATTCCGTCATTTGAGACAGAAGAAACATCTGCTTCTCCTGTCTCTATTTGATATATTTCTTCAATAATTAAAAACATACACAACTCTATATCTTCAATAATTTTAAAGTAATGTATATTTTCTTTATTTTTTTCTAAAAAATTTGATATTCTGTCCAGTGTCCAATAATCAAGTTTTTTTCTAGCTTGTAACTCAAAAAAAGCATAGTTTTTTTCTTCAACTACACCGCCATATTCTTTATATTTTTCATAACTTAAATACACTAATTTTCAGCTCCTTTTTTAGGTTTCGTTGCCGTTTTTGGAGCTTTTTCCGACAACAACATTACTCCCCCTGTGTAAAATTAGCAGTTAATACCGCTACCATTTCTGGTCTTAAAATTTTACCACCAAAAACATGTAAACCTTTTACTGCGTTACCAAATCGTTTTTCTGGTTTATAAATTTCGGTATCAACAATTTGTTCTGCATAAGTTCCACAATTTTTCCAAGAAGCTATAACTTTATATTTTTCATTACTTGTATTAGGTACATTATTTGATATATATATATCAAAACCAGCAGCTCTAGCAACTTTACCATTAACCAATCTATTTTCACTTTGCCCTGTGTTGTAAGCAAATCTAGGGTCAAGTAACATAAATCCTTCGTATTCCGGCGGGAATACTACCCAACGACCCTCAGCTGGTACATTTTTCTTGTCTAATAAAACTTTCATTTTTACAAGCATTTCATAAGCGTTTTCTTTAGTAATAACAATAGGTGTACTGTCATTTCCAAGTTTAGCAGTAGCAGTACCAGCTTTTAAAAGTCCAGCTACATATTTATCCGCTTCAGCTGCTAACATATAAGCTGCATTCATTGAACCTTTATCTACCAATTCCAATTTAGACTGTGTTATATCTATTTTATCTACATAAAAATTAAAATAATTACTTTGGTCAATCACCAACATTAATTCGTCAGCATTTAAAGTTTCTGGAGCGTCAATATCAGTATTTTTTGTGTATTTTTTAACGGTAATATCGTTCAAACTGAAAATTTTAACAGTATCACCAAACTGTTTAATTTCACCCTCATAATCTCTGTTTAGCAAATTAGCATAAACTAAACTATTTCTTAAATTTTCTAATATTCTTGCACTCCATATTTTAGGTATTGTAATACTTAAATCTCCCATTACTTAATCACTCCTTTTTTTATATTTTCCCAATTAGCGTTAATGTCATCTATTGACATACTTTCAATTTGTTTTTCAGTAAAAGAAATACCAGAACCAGTATTCCCTACTGCTGGAATAGTAATTTTTTCTTGTTGTTCATTAACAAAAATATTTTCAACATCTTTTGTCATTGCGTCAAAAAGTTCTTTAGCTGACTTACCTTTATTTGTAGGGTCAAGGATAGCCTCTTTTAATTTATTAGCATATCCTTGCTTTGTAATGTCATTTACAAATTTTTTATCTGCAAAAACATCAGCTACTACATCATTTAACTGACGCTCTTCAGCTTCTTTTGTATAAATTTCTTCTTGTTCTTTTAGTTTATTTTGCAAATCTTCAATATTTTTTTGTAATTCTTCAGCATTACCTTTATTTTTTTCTAACTCTTTAATATTTTGAGTTAATTCTGTATTTCTAGTAGTTAAAGAATTATTTTCTTCTTGAAGACTCTTAATTAAATCTTTATCTTTTTGATAAAAATTATTAATTTGACTTAATTGTTCTTCTGTTGCATTTTCAAATATTTTTTGTAATTGTTCTAGTTTCATATTTCCTCCTATTATTTATTTTTAAATCCTTAATTTTTCTGGATATATTGAAAGACCAACCTCTTTGCTAAAATCTTTATACAAATTAGTTAGTTCTTTTACCTTGTTTTTACTTTTCTTAATTTGAATATCATCTTTCAAAATTTCAAAGGCTTGTAACTTTTCTTTTTCTTTTCTAATTTTAGTCTCAAGCACTCGTTGTCTTTGGCTTGCCTCATATCTAGTATAAACTTTATCATCATATATTACCTCTTGATTAGATTTATCTATAATCTTGTCAAGCTCTTTATTAGAATATGTAGGGCTAGATACCCCTAATATAATCGGAATAGCAATATGCCTACAATTAAGCGTTCCGATAGGTCTTTTCAAACTAGAATTAAGCTCTTCATATTCTTTTTTAGAATATTGTCGCCCTTGTATAAGTTGGTGGTCGGGCGCGCATAAACTATGAGCCGTTATCTCATAACCATCTGCTCCAAATTCTTTGCTTGTAATATCTAACATTTCCATATTTAAACGACGCATTCCCTCTAAAATATTCATACGAACTTGACTATCCATTCGTCTTGAATAACCGCTTTCAAAATCAACTGTTCTTACGCCACTATTTACCATATCAATAACCGCATTTCTAATTGCTGTATTATAATCCATAACTCCTGTTGTAACTGCTGTTATACCTTTATCAATAATAGATATATACTGTTGCCTAGTATTTTTATATTTACCACCAGTCAAAAAACCTCTTGTTTTACTTATATTTTTATAGTCTTTTTTAGTTTGATTTTTAATAGCTTCAACCAATTTAACAAGTTTTTTGTTATCTTTATAACTTTTTAATTCTTTTAAACCTCTGTATTTATAATATATATTAGCAAAATTTATATTGTTTTCAGCTGTTTCTTCAAAAATCTTGTCTATTTCTTCAAGATTTTGGTTAGTTATTTTAGATATTTTTTCTTCTATAACTTTAAGGTCAAGTCCAGCATATTCAATAGCATTTTTTAATTGTGATATATCATAGCTAGATTGTAAATTTCCTATTTCATACAATCTTTTACAAATAACTTCTATCACAAAGTTATTAATATAATTCATATTATCATCAATATTTTTAGGCAAATCTTCAAAAAAGTTTTCATCGAACAAATTATTCATAACAACACCTACATATCATCAATTGCTTGAGGTTCACTAGCTTTTATCTCATAAATATTCTGTTTAGCTGTTTCTATATCTTCATCAAAAATAAAAGCTCTTACTTCTTCTGGTTTAACTACACCAATAGTTTCGCCTTGCATAAGCCTGTTAAATTGTTCTGTAAGTTGTTCTATGTAACTTGAACTCCAATCAAATGTAATTTCAAATTCGCCTGTTGGAGCAATATTATTAACATTCACAAGAATATTAATTCCATAAAATAACTGTTGAATACCAAGTTCTATATTATGTCTAAATCTAGTCATAAAAGCAAAAGTACTTTGCAAACTAGCACGCATTTCTGTTGCCGTGGCAAAATTAGTATGTGGAGCTGTTAAAATACCAGCACTTAACCCACATAACATTTCTAGCATTTTAAGATTAAGCTCTAAACCTCTTTCTAAAGCATCAACTCTAATATCTGGACTAAAAGTGTCTATTAAATTATTTTCTCCTGTTCCTTTTAACCAATAAAATAATCTATTTTTACCTTTAGGCAATGATACACTTCCGTCTTGTTCATTTTTTTTGAATAATGTTTTGTTAGCGAATATCATTGTTTCTTTGTCTTCAAATTCTTGATTAAACCTATTGTAGCTATCTATAACATACTTGATAGCTTTATCTAAACTGTTTGTAACACTAACACCATTTACACTGTTAACGCCCTCAACATTAACAGTAGGGCTTTTAATTTTACCTATAAGTAATTGATTTACATTAGGTATTATCTGCTCTTCTTTTATATTTGCCCAAGCATCAATTATCGATAAAGGTACTTGAGTTTCATTATTGAAAGCTAGTTGCTTGATAACTAAATAACTAACCCCTTCAACTTGTTTTAAAGTTTGTACCTCATATCGTGTATAAGTATTAAGCCCTTTTTTAACCTCATCACATTTAATTATTATCGATTTAATAAAATTACCTATGCTTTCACAAACAACAAAATCATTATTCTTTATAATATCAATACCAATGTTATTACCGTCTGTATAAGGCTTTAAAAGACAATCTCCAGTAAGTAAAGCTATCTCACAAGCTACTTCTATACGTTCATAAATATACGACTGTAATATTTCTTGCAAATATGTAGCTCTTTTATTTACGCCAACAATAGATATATCACTATCCATTAATGTTAAAGTAGATAATTTATTAGATATAGTCCTTGTAATAGGGTATTCTTCAGTTTTTGTTGTTAAATCTTTTTGTTGAAGCTCCAAACCCATTAATGAACCAATTTTGATAAATAAATTTTTAAATATGTTCACAAGTTAATCAACCCCTTTCAATAAAATCAAAAAATTTTAATTACTTCAATTATACAAACCAGAAACTTCGCAAGACCTTCCGCTTGCAATTGCAAATATTTCGTCCATTTCAATCTTTTTTATAGGCTTTACATTTAAATGTATTTCAGTCACTCCCATTAGTACCACTTTCAATACTGTAATTCTGTTTTGAAGTTCTTCTTCTGTTTCAAAAACTTCTACAAATTCACTATCATCTGTAAAAATGTATCTTAGTCTTGTATAATCTCGTACTTGTTCAATCATTTTAATACTGTCAACATTAACTTTTTTAAAGTTTTTGCTTTTTAATTCAATAAATTTACTCATAATTCGCCTCCACTATTTCTAAATAACATATTAAAAATAAACTTTGCCATTAACAATAATAATGGTAATTTAAAATTCCAATAGTTTTCATACCCTATACACCATAAACCTATGTATGAAAATAAACCAAAGAAGAAATAAAGTATAAAAGGGGTTATTATAATTTCAATTATTTCTTCTGCATCATTTCCCATAATTTACCTCCTAACTTTGTTTACCCCAATTCAAGTGGTCAAATTCGTGTATCAAAATTGTGTTCACAAAGTAGCGAAAGCTGTCTTCGCAATGGTCTGAAGCCTTGATAACTGCGTCTTCTAGGCTATCTTCGTCCCAGCTATATAATCCAAATTCTTCGATAAAGTTTTCACATCTACTACTAATCTTTATATAGTCTGTATCTAAAAGTGTCATACAGTTACTAATACCACTTATAACATCATTTTTAGCATTTATTACATCATAAATTCCATATCTGTTTATAGTCTCTTTGAAAGAAGTAGCACTAGGGTCAATAACTACTAATTCAATATTATAACCTTTAGCCATATCGTGAATAGCCTTGTAGTGTTCTTCATCTGTTCTTTTACGCCCATTATGGTCGTTATGGTCATAATAGTACTCATCAATGCAATAAGCTGTATTGCCGTTAATACACCATAATAAACAAGCAAAAGGATTAACTATACCATAGTCTATAGATAAGTAATATATTCCTCTTGTAGGCACTTCTTCAACGATATGCTTATCCTTATTAAACTGTTGATAAACAAGTCCCTCTGCAAGAACCCATTCTCCTAAAATGTAACGTTGATAAAAAACACCACTATATTGATTTTTATACCTTTGTAATGTTTTTTCACTCAAGCTAGGGTTGTCATCTAAAGTAAAATGTAGATATTTAGAATTTCTTTCTTTAGCTTTCTTTATCCACTCATTATAAAACCAATGATTAGGACTATCGGGGTTACAACTAAACCAATATCTAGCGCCGTCAACAGAACATCTAGACAAAGCTTGATTAACAAAAGATTGTGGTTGAAGTACAACTTCATCTAAAAATACGCCAGCTAAAGTACGCCCTTGAATTAAAGCGAAACTGCTTTCATCTTTGCCACCAAATACTTCAAATGTATTCGTTATATTGCCTTTAGTAATTGTCAGCAATTTATCACTTTTTCTCCACTTTAAACCATATTTTTGTTTAGCATAATATAAACTAAGATAAGGTACTATAATGTTTTTTATAGCACTATCAACAGTTTTACCACATATCCCAAACAGTTTGTTATTATAGTTACTCATTGCCCAATCAATAAAAGCAACAACAAGCCAGGAAGTTTTACCACTTCTTATAGCGCCACTACAAATTATGCTGTCGTATTCTTCTTCGTAAGGGAATTTTAAAATCTCTAATTGTTTGTTACTTATCATTTTTTTGCCCCTTTACAAAATCTAAAATAGTTTTGCTAAACTCATCAACTTCTGTATTTTGGTTAGTATTTTGTTCAACTTCTCTTTTTTCTCGCCATTGTTCTGGTCGCCTATTTTTTAACCAGAAAATAGCTGAAGTAGGGTCTGGTGGTATTTCTTTAGTTATGGTTATTTCTTCAGTTATTTCACCATATTCTTTTTTAACCTTTTTTTCAGTAGTAGTATAACCTAAAGCCCTTTTTAGAAGTGCATTTTCTACTTGAATATCCACTATTTCCTTGCCTTTTTTTAAGGTCTCCGAAATCTCCGTATATTTATTTTTCCAAGCATATAAAGTTGTTGTACTTATTGCCATTTTCACAGCTATCTGTTCATCTGTTAAGCCTTGTCTAGCCCAATCTTCAATCTTTAAAAGTCCCTCTTCATTTAACCAGTATTCATATTTGCCTTTTGCAATAACCTCCACCCCCTTTTTTGCATAAAAAAAGCTAGAATAAATCTAGCTTTAAATTTGCGACTATAAAATTTTACACGATAAACTAAGTGATTTATAGTCTAGCTCATAAAATTACTGCCGGTTAACGGCTTTGTTGCTAGAGTAAATCTAGCTCTTAAAATTAATATAAGGATATGGTGGGACTCAAACCCACTTATTAATGTTTTATCACGATAAACTACATATCCTATTTTTTTGCTTATCTTTTTATTGCATATTATAATTATATCATAATTTAAAATTGAACTCAACTGAACTCAACTGAACATTTTTAAAAAACTTTTTTTATGATATTTATAAACTGCTCTTGTACTATACCCCTCAATATAAGCTATCTCTTCAAAGGATAAAAAATCTATGTACTTAAATCTTAAAATCCTTTTTTCAATTTCTTTTAAATTTGCATTTTCTATAAAGTCATTGACTGAGTGTATAGTACCTGCAAAAATACTTTTTAATATATCAATTTCCTCTTCTAACGTTATAAGCTCTATAACATTATCTTCAACTTTTTTTGATATATTACTAGATTTTATACCATTACTAATACCCGAATTAATAGTAATATCTCCGTTTTTAACTTCAAACTCTCGTTGTTTTTTATCTAATTTTTTTTTGAGTTCTAAAGGCTCTTTTAAAAATTTTTCTAACTCTTTTTTGTTACTAAATTTCATTTAACCCTCCTACCACTAAACGTTGGATTTTCTTTCATAAACGGAATTATTATTTCATCAGAATTATAATTTGATGCCTCGTCCCTAAGCACCTTTGCTTCTTGAGTTAATTCAAATTTTCTTTTCTTTAGCAATGTAAATTCTTTTATTATTATCTCTTCTTCTGGTATATTATATTTTTCTATAAATTCTAAAAGTTCATTTTTATATATTGTGTAACCTGAAAAATTATAATTTTTAAAACAGTAATAATAAATTTTCATTTCTATATCACTCCGTATAACCCCTCTAGCTCGTCCATATAGCCCCATAACATTTTTGTAGTAATAATTTTACATAAAATCGTTTTTCGTTCGTTATAGGGCTTTTTAATGAATTTTAGAGGGTATATTAAAATATTAATTGTTTTCTAAATCTTCAACCTATAATTCTTTTTCATATCTTTGCCTATTTCAATATTAAAAATTTTAGCCTTTTCAAATATTCTACTCCCTATTGCTTCATCAATATCTAATATGCTTAATAAAGACTTTTCGCTAGAGAAGATGCAAGGCTTATTATTTAAATATCTAAAATTAATTATATCAAACATTTTAGCCTTATCTGCTTCTGTAGGCTCTTTCCTAAAAAAGTCATCAATAAAAAGTAACCCTGTATTTTTTAATCTATACATAATATTGCTATATTCTTCTTGCTTTTCTTGTTTTCCATAAGTTAACTGTTTTAGTTTTTCAAGTTCTTCATCACATTTTATGTACATATAGCTGATGTTGTTTAACTCTCCTATATTTCTAAGAATAGCTGTACATATATGAGTTTTTCCTGCTCCAACTTGTCCTCCTATGTAAAACCAATTATCTTTAAACTTTGAAACATAATCTATTGCTTGTCTTAATATATTTTTTTGCCATTCTTCTACTGCTTTAAAATTTTTAAATGTATAACTATCCTTGTTAGCTATTTCTGTTTTAGAAAATCTTTCTTGAGACATTTTTTTCTGTAAGCAAGAACAATATTTTGAATAAGCCTTTCCATTTTCAGCTATAAAAATAATTCCATCTCCTTTGCATATAGGACAATTTTTAACACCTAAATGTTCCGTGTGATGTAAGTTCTCTGAGTTCCTCGTAGGTTGTTGATTGATTAGTTGTTGTATTACTTGTAGCTTGTCCTTTATTGCTTGATTCATTTTGTTTACTCCTTTCTTTTTTGTAGGCTTCTAACTGAATAACAGTTTTTATGTTATTGCTTAACCAGTTATCCAATATAACAGTTATGTACTTTAACTTTCTAACATTGTTATTTATAGCTTCATCAATAGCCATACAAATAACTCCATCTTCCATTCCATCATCTTCATAACTTATTAATTTTTCTATTTCTAAACTAGAACAAGTCGGAAATACTTTCATATATTTTTGAACATAAGATTTAGGGTTGTGGTGGTGGTTGTCATATTCTACTATACTACCACTATCCTTACCTATACTACCCTTACCTAACCTAACCTTACCTGCGTCTCCCAATGGTATGTCATCTGGTATACCAACTGTATCCAATGTGTACTCCTTGTTTTCTGTAGTGCTTAAAAGTGCCTTTTCTTCTAGGTGTATAGTCTCTTTATACCTATCATTTCTAATATAGTTATGTATCTTCCAATGCTTAATAACTACTACTCCACTTTCAAATGGTATTAAGAATTTTTTAGCGACTAATAGTTTTAAATCATCATCACTGGCCCCTGTCATTCTCATTATTTTTTTAGGGCTATTAACAAATCCGTCATCATCTGCTCTCATTGATAAATCATAATACAATAATCTACTACTTGTTGGCATATCTATAAAGCTATCACTGTCAATTATAGATTTTGCAAACATTCTTCTTTCTGCCATAATAACCCTCCTAATGTATCCCTAATGGATTTATCAATTTATAACATTCTTTACATATCAATTTATTTCGCACTGGAAAATAAGTTTCTCCTGTTTTAAATTTCTTCTCACAAATTACACATATATCTTTAGCTTTTTTACTCATAATTACATCTCCTAATCATATAATCCGTTTTCTAAAATATCTTTTAAAACTTCCATTTTTTTAATTTCTGTTTTTAAAAAAATGTAAAATTCAACTACTGCACTTAAAAATTTTTCACTGTTTAATTCTGCATCAATTTCTTTTAGAATTTTCTCGATATCAATATTATTGAATTCTTTTTCTTTCAATTTTCCTATAATCTCTTGTTTTAATTCTTGTAAAAACATATTAATCCCTCTTAAATCACATTAAATTCAAATTTTAATCCTTTATTTATCATCATCTTTAAAAACATCTTTTCTTTAAGCCTATATACGTCCGTTTTAAGCCCTTTTACATCTTCAATAACTAAAATATCATCTTTAGCCCTAACATAGCTAAAATCGGCAATATATTCAATTTTACGATAGGTCTTGTTTTTATATTTAAATTTATCTTGCAATAAAAACTTTGGTTGTAAAGTAAGGTTAGTTATTAACCCCGCTTTTTCTATTAATTTAAGTTCTTGATAACGTTTCGCTTCTTTCTTACTGTCAAAGGTTATGTTATCAATAGTAACTTTTCTGTTACCATATTTGTTGTATTTTCTCATTCTAAATTCCCCAATTCGTTTATAAAATTTTCTAATTCTTGAGGTGTTTTTGTATTGATTTTAAATCTATCCCCATTACTTAAATATAAAATAAGTGCAGTATCACTTATTTTATCAAAATAACTAACTTGTAATTTATTATAAAAAGTATTTTTTGTTCCAACAAATAAGTTCATATTTATCTCCTAAAATGGTAAATTATCATCATCTATATTCTCATCTACTATATAATAATCATCATCTTCCACTACCTCTTGAGTATTTTTTTCTTCTGTTTTACCACCGCAAAATTCTACTTCTTCTGTAACAACATCAAAAGTATATTTTGTGTTACCGTTATTATCTTTATAACTACCTGTCTGTATTTTTCCTGCAATAGCTATTTGTTGTCCTTTTTTAAAATAATTATTTACAAATTCTGCTTGTTTACCAAAAGAAACACAATTTATAAAGTCAACTTCTTGTTCACTATCCTTTTTATATTTTCTATTAACAGCTACACTAAAACGTGTAACTGCTAAAGACTCTTTGCTTTGTGTATATTTTATTTCTGGGTCTTTTGTAAGTCGTCCGATTAATTGTACTTTATTCATAACACTCCTCCTTGTTAATATGCATATATATAAATTGACTGTTATACCCGATATTACTGTATATAAAGTCATCAGCTTTTTCTTTGCTTAAATGATTTTTTAAAGAGTTATATTCATATACGTACTCTCCGTTTAATTCTTTTTGTTTTATACGTTCCTTTATACCTTTTTCAGTGTAATTAGCTTCAACCATATATAAATCATAGTTTTTAGCTTCTATACCGTTTAAATTATTACAGTCTGTTGCGTAAAATAATTTAAAATTATTAAAATGAATTTTGTATCCACAATTTTCAACATTATGTTTTAGAAAAAAAGGTATAATTTTAAATGAACCATAATTATATGTTTTATTCATATCATAAACATCTATGTTTGCTTTATTTATACCTAAAGCTAATAAATCATTAACTAACCATTTACCACAACCAAAACGTACTGTAGGACGTTCTAAAGCTAAGTTTTTAAGTGTTGTTTTATTAAAATGGTCGCTATGTATATGAGTTAATAAAACAAGTTGTATTTTTTTGTGATACCCCTTTATTTTTTTAAAGGGGACACCACAATCAATTAATATGTTATCATTTATAATAGTGGCATTTCCGTTACTTCCACTACTTAAAATATTATAATTTATCAAAATTTATCTGCTCCGTTTCATTAACTATTTCAGTTGGCGTTGGGTCATCTATAATTTCTGGTGCATCTGGTATATTTTCTGGAGTTTCTCGTAAAAACGAACCATTTTCTATATTTATAGAACTGTCTTCAAATTCAATAGCTTGTTGAAGTTCAGTTGACAACATTCCGTATTTTGAAAATAATTGTCTTAATATCGTTTTCTTGCCCATCTCATCAAAGTTTTTATACCAATTAGAAGAGTATTTATACAGTTCTTTTTCTGGTATTTGATTATTTTCTAATTTTCTTAAACTCTCTAAATTAAAAGCTTGTGAATGCTTGTCTGCATGTGTTTCCATTTGTTTTTTGCTCCAATAAATTGCTTTTCTAAAGCCATTCACAAATTCAAACATACCATAATAACCTATTGTTTTAGCTTGTTCCCTTTTGTCAAAATCTTCTATAAGTTTAACTTCAATTTCTTCTTCTAAAGGATTAAACTTGATAAGTTCCCCCTCTTTTATTTCTGTTACAACTATTTTTTTATAGTAACCACTTCTAATAGCTAACTGTAAGTAACCCTTATATCCCAATATAAATTGTGCATTACTGTCTACAACTTTCCATTCATAACCACCCGTTTCTTTAGGTACTTTAACTTTTTTATCAAAAGGTATAAGATAATACTGCCCTAATACACCTGTTTTTAAGTTTAAAGTTTCTCCTAAAAGTCCTGCTCCAATAATAGATTTTGCATTACATTTTTGTAATTCTGGATTAGCAATTACTGCTGAACTTATATTTGTGATAAAACTTTGTACTTTTTTTCTATCTCCTAAAGTATCTAACATTAATTTTTGAATATCTGTAGTTTGAATAGCTACACTAAATTTACTTTTTTGAACTTGATTACTCATACTTATATCCTCCATTATTTAAAAATTCTTTTAATTGTCTTAACTTTTCCTTTGTTCCTATAACTGTGAAAGTTACTTTATATTCTTTTTCTTTCTCTTCCTGTATAATAGGTGGTGCTAGTTCTTTTTGTACCTCTTCAACTTTTTTAACAGTTTCTTGTTTTTCTTTTTCTTTTTGCTCTGCTAATTCTTTTACTTTTTGTTGTTCTTCAATAGTTTTTTTTCTCTCATTAACTATTAACATTGAATTAGTTAAATCTAAACTTTTAGAATATTCGAACATTAAATCATCACTATGTACCATATTTTTAATAACTTGAATATCATTATTTGACTTATCTAAAAATTCTTTAACCTTTTCTTTAAGACTTTTTAAACTAGCTGTTAAAGTAATGTTTAGATTTGCTTTTTCATATGTAATAAATTCATATTGTAAACCTAAGTTTGCTTTATATTCTTCAAAATATAGTCTAACTTCTTGTTCTTTTTCATCTTTTAAAGCTAGTTCTACATCTTTTATTCTTTTTGCTAGTTCTCTATCTGCAATATTGTAGTGTCCTGTTACCTCTTTATATACTTTTTCAAAATCTTCGTAAGGTTTAAGAACTTGTGATTTTATTTTTTTTCTTAAATCTTCAAGTTCCTTAAATTCTTTATTAAGCTCTGCTCTAGTTTTCTTAATTTCTTTAAAAGTATCTTCTGTAACAACTAAAGATAAAGCTGTATCTGTTTTTTGTTTTATTGTAGTTTCTAATTCTTTTAATCTTTCTTCAATAATAGGTAATTGTTTTATCTGTATAATTTCACTCATATAAACCTCCTATAAACATCTGCATTCAACTACTGTAAAATCATCTAATTTATACTTTTCTTTAAATGCTAAAGCGCTTTTCTCACAACTAAATTTATAGGCTAAAATAAAGGTATCAACAATTTCCACGCCCTCTTTTTTATCAATTTGTTTTAAATAACCCCTATTATTTTTTAACATATAATAAATCATTTATAAGTTTCCTTTCATAAATTGTATTTTGAAGATAATCTACAAAGAAAATATTCCAATATATGTTTTTCTCTTGTTCTGTTAAATTTTTATTACTACTAACAATTTCAAGTTTTTTATTAGCAAATTCTTCTGCTTTTTCATAGGTCATTTATATCACTTCTTTCTGCAACTTGAAAAATTCAATAATTTTACTAACCTCTACACTTTCCATACATTCAGTACAAATAGGCTTGTTATCGTCATTAACATACACTTCTTCTCCTTTTTCTAGTATATTTCCACATTGCGTACAACACTCTTTTTCTATATCTGCATCTGCATATGGGCATCTACTATCACATATATATTGATTACATTCATTACACATTTTCACTGCACTCCTTTTTGTTTTTTATATTTGACTGCCAATAAGGATTATCTGTATAAGGCACTAATGGTAATCCTTTAGCTTGTCTTAAAGAATTTAATAATCTATTACATAATTTCCATTTTTTAATATTATTGCTTTCTTTTTTTGTATCCATAAATTTTCCTCTTTTCTTTTTATAAAATTTATAGTATAATTTAACTGTGTTTATTTTTGTGTGTAACTGTGGCTTTTTTAAGCCACTTTTTATTGTTTAAATATCTTTTATGTATCTTTCTGCCCTTTCTATTGCTAGATTATAATTTTTTGTACCTAAATCTATTAATTTAAGCTTACCTTTATAATCAAAATACATATAATACGTATTATCTATAATAGTAAGTTTATATTTTTCCATACTCCCTCCTAAAATATCATTTTGCCTACTATATAACCTATAAAATAACAAACAATAATAACTACTCCAAAAGATAAACAGTTTTTTAAAAATCTCATCTTCTACACCCCATATTTAAAAGTTTAATATTTCCTTTATCATCTTTAAGTGCTTTAAATTCATCAAATGTCAAAGCTAGTTTTATAGCTTCTCTATCATCTTTTGCTGTTAACCCTATTTGATTGCTGTTTTCTAAAAATATTAAATAGTTTTTCATTTGTTTTTCCTCCTTACTTACCATCTATTTGGTAGAACAATAAGCACTTCTTCGGCACTCATTCTATTTGTGCAACGCATACAATAGTTGTATGTTAAGTCTGTCCCGTATGGTTTTTCTTTTGAGAACTCCCTCCCACACAAATCGCAATAATATTTATTTTTTAACATAATAATTTCCCCTCCTTTCATTTTTATGGAAGTGGGGGGAATTGAACCCCCGTCCAAACCAATTACTAAATAAAAATACTTTTACACCATTTAATTAAGGATTTCTCCTATCTCCACCACTTAATTTTTTAAAAAAATCAAGAAAAATAATACTGTTATTCCCTGACCCTCAAATATTTACCAACAGTATGGATATTGTTTTGGGGTAACTTAAATTAAGCTACAGATAAATATTGTTTGTCTTTTATTTTTAAAATGTTTAGCTGTTAAGGTTGCTATCCTAGTGATATTTTTATTTTTCATTAATCTGTCGAACCCTTTACACTCCCTTATTTAAAATATTAGTTATAATTTCCAATCTATCTTTATATAGACACTTATCACAATTTGATACATTATTAATAAGTGCATTATATATATTTTTTTCTACATAAACGGCACAAAGACCACCTTTTTCATAAATGCCATCTATTTTTCCAAACTCTATCCAACGTTTAATTTTGTCGTTGTTAAATTCTAAAATGCCTAGTTTTTTAATTAATTTTTTAAAGTCTTTTAAATCTATCAAAAATTGATTTTCATTTTCACTTATAATCATAAATAAACCCACCCACACTTTGTTTATTTTATTTTTATATTTTATTTATTGTTATTTTTTTCCTTTTCTTGTATAATTTTTGTATCCATATTTTAAAACTGCCATTTTAGGATATGGAAATATACAAGAAAAGGAGGTGTACAGAATATGCCTAATGAAAGTTCTAATACTAAACCCATTGATTATTATATTGCTAGAATAGATAATACTAATTTTGGTAATATAATTAGAGAAACAATACATATTGTTATTTTAAGTGAATTATCCAAAGAGCAATTATTTGAAATTGCTATAGTAGAAACAGAAAAATACATTTCTAAAAATAAAGTTAACTCTCTTACAATCGGATTTTATGACAAAAGTGTATTAAAAAATAATGAATGGTATAATTCTGGTTTTACTCATGGACATGTTGATTATTTACCAAATGGGTCATGGACTGACACTTCACGTGTTAAATCTGGAGATTATAGAACATTCCAATTCGTTAATAAGATAAAATTATTTCAGTTTACAGCAGGAATGCCTCCAGAGATTTTCTTTGAAAAATATAACAGTTAAAAATGTTAAATATTATGTTTTTGTCGGGACTACTTTTATGTAGTCCTTTTTTATTTATTAAACATCTTTAAGATTTTATGTTATTCATAACACCCCCTTTATTCAATTTTCAATGTACTTTAAATAGCAAGTTGTAAATTTTCATTTTCTATCTCTTGAAGTAAATACATTGGTGGGACATATGATTTTATAATTTCTATAACTTTATCACATTGATTTCTTTTTATAGCTTTATATGTTTCAACACCGAATTGTCTTTTTATTTCTCTTGACATATCTTGATATACTTTACTTCTCAAAGACCTATTTTTATATGCATTACTATCTTTTCCACCTAAAACATTTACTGCTGTTCTATTTCTAGCATTTTTTATCTTATCTATTTCTAAAGCTAATAAAGGCATATCTTGTTTAAAATTCTCTAAATCTTGTTTTACTTCTTCTACTTTATTATCAACTTCCTTTATTGCTTGAAATTCAAGTTCTAGTAATTGCATTGGTGTTTTGGGTTGTATTGTGTATACACCAGTCTTTCTTATGGTTGGCAAAATTTCATTTGTTACCCAACGTTTAAATTCTTTTGCTTGTGGTAATTTGCTTGATAAGATAAGCGAATATAAACCACTTTCGTTTATGATAGTCATATTACGATTTTGACCTGATGCACTAATTTGATGCATTAGCTTATCCTCTTCATCTATATGGCTTCTAATAGCATTGTCAGGTCTTTCATATCCTAAGGCACTAGCCACATCTTTACCAACAAACCAAACTTCATCATTAACAAGTAAAGTTCTAATTTCTCCAAAACTTTCGTTTTTGAATAATTCTATGTCGTTCATAGTATCTCTCCTTTGTATTTAATTTTAATGTTCGTTAAGATGTCTTAGCGACGGAACTATCTAATTCTTCAAACAAATAATTTAAAGTTGAATCTGGAAAAAATTTTCTTGATAGCAATAGTGCCTCATCTAAATTTATTTGTCTTCTCATTGATAATTTATTAGCTAATGTATCTCTCGAAATTCCTAAATAATCAGACATTTCTTTAATAGTTACTTGATTACGAGCCATTTCTGCTCTTAAATTTTGAAATGCTACATTATTTATTCTAGCCATTTCACATTCCTCCTTTCGTGCAATGCACTATTTATGATGTTATTATATAGCGCATTGCATAATTTGTCAATGCTTTTTCTTGACTTTTTTTGTGCAATGCATTATTATTATGTTAAAATACAAAAAATAAGGAGGTTAAACAATGTATTTTTTTGAGATTCTTGAAAATATAATGAGTGATAGGAACCTAAAAATATCAGATATTTCAAAAATGACAGACATACCTGATTCTACATTAAGAAGTATTATAAATAGAAAAAATAAGACTGTTGCATTAGATGTGGCTTTTAAAATTTCTAAAGGGTTAAATATACCTATCGAAGAATTAAATAATAAAGAAGATTTATATTATAAAAATACAGAAAAAAAGGAATGTAATAAAATTAATAATATAAAAATAGGTGAAAGAATAAAAACTTTAAGAGAAGAAAAAGGTATAACGCAAGATGAGTTAGCTACTAAATTAGGTTACACATCTCGTTCCAGTATCGCTAAAATAGAAAGTGGTAAAACAGATATAAGTCAAAGTAAAGTTAAAGAAATAGCAGAAATATTAAATACTACTACTTCATATTTAATAGATGGTACTGAAAATATCTTAACTCAAAAAGATGAAAAAGATATAGCTAAAAAAATGGATAGTCTTATAGAACAAATAGATACACAAGATGCTCTTATGTTTGATGGCGAACCATTAGATGAAGAATCTAAAGAACTTTTGAAAGCCTCTTTAGAAAATAGCTTAAGAATGGCAAAAGCTATTGCTAAACAAAAATACACACCTAAAAAATATAAAAAATAGGAGTGTGATTATCTTGAGAGAATTAATAAATAAACTATGTAAAAAATATTATACCACAAACCCAATAGAACTAGCTAAATGTTTAAATATAAATGTAATATTTGAAGAACTAGGTACTATTAATGGATACTATAACACTGCATTTAGACAAAAATTTATACATATTAATTCTAACTTAGAAGAACATAAGCAAAAATTTACTATTGCTCACGAACTTGGGCACGCAATATTACACCCAAAAGCTAACACACCATTTCTTCGAGAAAATACCCTATTTTCAATAGATAAACTAGAAGTTGAGGCTAATTTATTCGCTGTTAATTTATTAATATCTGACGAAGATTTAAAAGAATATCAAGATTTTACCATAAATCAATTATCGTCTATTTTTGGAGTACACCAAAAATTAATTGAATTAAGATTAAAATCTAACCTACCATAATCAATTACAGTAGATTTTTATTGATAAAATTTATATTTAAATGTAAAATTTTTTTGAAATTAATTAATGTAAAAAATAATAATGGGTTATATCTAAATAGTATCTCTACTTATAAATTATATTAATTTTTAATAATTATAAAATTTTTTGTAAAATTGTTGATTTTTGAGTTTTTTTGATATAAAATCTAACTAAATATTTTAGATGAGGTGTATTATGTCAATTTTAGATATTTTCAAAATAAAAGAATTTAAAGAAAAGATTAACAACTTAGAAAATGAATTAAAAGACATAAAAGAAAAAATAACTCCTGAGATACAGCAAACTATTGATTTTAAAAAAATAATAAATGAACTTAACTATGAAATAGAATCAAAAAATGATGAGCTAAATAAAGTTAATAGCAAAATAGAAAATTTAAATGAAATTATTTATCAAAAAGAAAAAGAACTTGTGATAACAGATGAAAAAATACTTATGCAAGAATTTAATCTATATGAACCAAGATTTGACTTTTGCAATAGTGATTTATATAAATCCGAAATAGATGATATTCGTTCACAACAAAAAAATTTAATAAAAAATGACTTTGCTGTAAATAGTGCTACTGATTGGACTGTTAATGGAAGTAAAACTGAAGGTAAAAAAATGATAAAAGATATGAAAAAATTATTACTTCGTGCATTTAACTCGGAATGTGATGAGATAGTATCAAAAGTTAAATATAACAATTTTGACCAAAGTTTAAAAAGATTACAAAAAAGTAAAGAAACTATCTCAAAATTAGGAAAGATTATGAATATAAATATATCTGCTAGCTATTATAATTTAAAAGTTGATGAACTATCACTAGCTTTAGAGTATAAACAAATAAAACAAAAAGAAAAAGAAGAAGAGAGAGAAAGAAGAGAAGCTTTAAGAGAAGCTGAAAGAGTTGAAAAAGAAATTAAAGAGAAAAGATTAGCAATTGAAAAAGAACAAAAACAATATCAAAAAGAATTAGATAGAGTTAAACAAAAGTTAGAAAAATGTAATTCTGAAGAAGAAAAAATTATATTACAAGAAAAGCTAAATGAATTAAATGTAAATTTAAAAGAAATTGAACAAATTTTTGAAGATTTAGATTATAGAGAAGCAAACAAAAGAGCTGGGTATGTTTATATTATAAGTAATATAGGAGCTTTTGGAGAAAACATATTTAAAATAGGGTTAACAAGAAGATTAGAGCCTCTAGAAAGAATAACTGAATTAAGTGGAGCTTCTGTTCCGTTTAAATTCGATTTACACGCGCTTATTTTTTCGGAAGATGCTCCTGCTTTAGAAAGTGCATTACATAAAGCATTTAATAAAGATAGAGTTAATCTTATTAATAATAGAAAAGAATTTTTTAGAACAACTCTTGAAGAAATAGAAAAAGTTGTTAAACAAAACTATGATAAAACAGTAGAATTTAATCGAATAGCTGATGCACAAGAATACAGAGAAAGCATACAAATTTTAAAAAATATTGAAAATGAAGCATAGGTTTAACCCTATGCTTACATTAATTTTAATAATACAAATCTGGTAATTTTAATATCCATACTAAATCCACTATAAAAAATATTATATATATTCCTATAATAAGAAATAACGCTTCACCTAATGTAGCTATTAGTATAACTGGTGTAACTAAATTACTTATTATATAAAATACCCCCATAAAATAATCACCTTTATAAATATGATGCAAACCTATCCATCCAAAAAATATCCATAGTACAAAAGTAACCCATTTCTTTTTTATTCTTTTATAACTAAATTCTTGTGTATTAAGTATTTTAGTATTTGATAAATTTGTATCATTGTCTAATATATCACTATCTTCTTTTATACTTAAACCACAATTAACACAAAATTTATCATCATCATTAACTCGTGTACCACATTGTCTACAAAACATAATTATCCCACCTTTCTGTTAAAATATACCATATTATATACAAAAAGTAAATATTTTGTTGTTTATATATTAAATTGTTGACAGTATAATATTTTAAGTTTATAATAATAATATACTTAACCACTAAAAAAGGCTACTGCGTCAACAGTAACCTTTGATTAATACTTTAGTGGTTAGCTTTAACAAATTTGATATATTAAAGGTTTGCCACTTATATAATCATATAAGTGGTTTATTTTTTGTTATTTCTAACTATTTCAATTAATGTTAATAATAAAATTATTAATGATAATATTTCATAGCTAGACATAGCCTCACCCCCTTTCATTTAGGGGTAAAGCTAACCACTTATATTTCGTATTAATCTTTTGCATTATAACATATATTGTTATATTTTGTCTATATTTCTATTTACAAAACAAAAAAATCTTTATATAATAAAAATAAGCTCCTAAAAGGAGCTAAGCATTTTACTTATACATCAAACCTACCCACACATAAGAAAGGATTTGATAATATGAGTAAATTAAATATATCTAATATAGATTTAAAGTATCTTAACTTTAACATAAAAGAGTTTAAAAGTCAAGGATATACTTATTATAGAATACAAAAACAACTTGACAAAAACAATAAAGTTAGTGTTACAGGTAAATCTAAAGATGAAGTAAAAGAAAAGTATTTTAACAAGTTGGAAGAATTTTTAAACAATGATATATCAAATTTAGATATTAAAAATATGACTGTTTCCGAATTTGTAAGATACTATTTATTTGAAATAGTGCTACCTAGTAATTCTGTAAAGCAAAAAACATTTTCTGGATATGAAGCTATTTATAGAATTCATATAAAAGAAAGTATTATATCCAATATAAAACTTATAGATTTAAAAAGAGAACATCTTCAAAAGTATTTTAATAATTTATTAAATACTAACTTAAAGCTCTCCACTATAAAAGTTATTAAAACATTTTTAAGCACTATATTAACTTATGCAACAGAAGAAGACTATATTACAAAAAATTATTGCTATTCTGTTAAGTTGCCTAAAAAAACTGAAAATAAAGCTAATAAATATCTTACAGACGAAGACATACAATGTATTTTTAATAATTGTGATAATAAAAGATTGCTATTAATTATAAAAATTGCTTTATCTACTGGTATGAGAATAAATGAAATATTAGCATTGACAGAAAAAGATATATGCTTTGATAATTTTTCCATAAATATTAATAAAACTGTGTCTAAATCCAAACATTTTAAAAATGAGAAAAACTATGAAACAAAAATTGTTATAACTACACCCAAATCTAATAGTAGTATAAGAACTGTATATTTTAATCCTAATATATCTAAGGACATAAAAAAGTATATATCATTAGAAAAAGAACGTTATTTAAAATTTGGTAAAAGATATACCTCAAATACATTAATTTTTACAAATAGAAACTTTGGTTTGATTTATTCTACTTCAATAAATTATTCCTTAACAAAACTTTTACAGAAGTGTAACATAAATTCTAGTGGATTTCATATATTTAGACATACAAGTGGAAGCAAACTATATGAAATGGGTGTAAATATTAAAACTATCTCTGAACAATTAGGACATTCTAATGTAAATATAACGAGTAATATCTATGTACATTTAGATGAAGAGAAGAAAAAAGAAGCAATAAAACATTTAGATAAATATTTTGAAACTGTATAATATACATATTGTATGTATAAATATTAATATTGTATATTCATCTTTAATTTAATAATTAGTAAAAAAGTTAGTAAAAAAATATCTTTAAAGCTATAAAATATTGATTTTTAAGGTATTTTGGGGTAATTTTTATTATTTTAATGCAAAGGCATAAATAATTACTATTATAAAATAATTAAATTTAATAAATAATTATCAAAAAATTAAGTTTATATATAAATAATGATCAAACACTCTCTATTTTTATTTATATATATAAAGGCTACTATTTTAATAATAGTAACCTTTTTTGTTTTTAATTTATTATGTCAAAACATGTGTTAATAATGTAATTAAAAATAATATAATAAAAAATAAATGTGAATATTTATTTTTTAATTTATATTTATTCTTACCTGTATAGTAAATTCCTATCAAACTAGGAATTATTAATAAAATAAAAGCTTCTCTATCAATAATATAATCAATAATACTATATCCAATCATATAAATTATAAAAATAGTTCCCAAAATTTTATGAGTTTTAATAAGATCAAATTTATTTTTTAATTTAGTCTTGTTAAGTAATATTCCTATTAATATGATTGTAAAAAAAATCGAACTAAATCTATGTCCCATTATCTACTCCTATAATAATTATTATTAAATTATAAAATCACTTATATTATGTAAGTGTGTAAATAATTATAACATAAATAGACAAAAATGTTAAGTATTTTATTTATTTTTAATATATAATTTTAATTTATATGGATTATCTATGTCAATATTTTGGTCGAAAATATGTATAATAATGTATATTCTTTCAAAAAATAAAAGACTAAATAAAATATCTAGCACCTAAAAAATCATACATTGTACTATAACATAAATTGCTATATACTTTTTATTTATAAGTTTTAATCCTTTTTATATATTATATATGTCCTTTATATATTATAATTTGTTTCTTTGACTATATCTTTAAATTTTAGATATATCTGTAATATAAAATCATAAAGTATAAAAATAAGTATTAACAATAATTTAGATATTATAAAAAATAAATCTATTTTATCGTTAATACTGTTTTTGTTTATACTCTATAAAAAATTAAATATTTATTTTTAAATGATATTTATCTAACCAATAATTTATCTGTATAAAATATGCCATAAGTTGTGGTCCTGACATTAATTGTCCAAACCAAGGTTTATCATAATTAGTAGGCATTTTAACAAATTCTAATACTTTATTTTTGTCTATTAAATCGTTTATAGGTAAATTATTATTATTTATTATAGATGTTAATTCGTTAATTAAAAGTTTTTCATAGTTAGGATTATACGTTTTAGGATATGGGCTTTTTTTACGATTTAAAAGCTCATTAGGCAATAAATCTTTTGTTGCATCTCTAAGCAATCCTTTTTCTATATTATTTTTATATTTCATATCCCAAGGAACATTCCAAAGATACTCTATTATTCTATGGTCTGCAAAAGGTACTCTAGCTTCTAGCCCATTATACATACTCATTCGGTCCATTCTTTCTAATAATGTTGACATAAACCATTTTATATTTAAATATGCTATTTCTCGTCTTCTACACTCTTCTTTATTTTCTCCATATAAATAAGGTGTTTCTTTTATAGAATTTTCATAATTTTGTAAAGAATATTCACTTAAATTTAGTTTTATTTTTAAATCTTCTTGTAAAAATAATTCTCTTGTATCCATATTTTTAGACCAAGGAAAAGAAGTAGAATTTAATAAATCTTCTCTATAAAACCACGGATAACCTCCAAATATTTCATCTGCACATTCGCCTGTTAAAGCAACTTTGTTTTGTTTTGAAACTAACGAACAAAAATATAACATAGATGCATCTACATCTGCCATTCCAGGCAAGTCTTTAGCATCTACAGCTTCATATAATAAACTCACAAGATTTTGTTCATTACATTCTAAATAATTATGATTTAAATCATAGTTATTTAACATAATATCAACATATGGTTTATCTCTTTCTGGTTGAAAACTATTAGATTTAAAATAAATATCATTTTCTTTAAAGTCAAACGAAAAAGTATTTAATTTTTTATTAAATTTGCTTAAATATTTAGAAGAAACTGCAGTAACTATACTAGAATCTATACCACCAGATAAAAATGTACATATTTCAACATCTGATACCAATTGTCTCTCTATAGCATCTCTTACAAGAAAAGATACTTTTTCTACAGTTTGTTCATAACTATCTGTGTGATAATCACTTTTTAATTCCCAATATTGTATTTCTTTAAACCCATATTTATTAAAAATACCAAAATGACCTGGTTTAATTTCAAATAAATCTTTAAAAACACCTTTTCCAGCTATTCTAGCTGGACCTAAACTTAATATTTGCTTTAAGCTATCTATATCTATTGTAGGTGTAATGTTAGGATATTCAAAAATTGCTTTAGGCTCAGACCCAAAAACTAAA
The DNA here is from genome assembly GCF_940677205.1 of [Clostridium] colinum. Lineage (NCBI taxonomy): Bacteria > Bacillati > Bacillota > Clostridia > Lachnospirales > Lachnospiraceae > Tyzzerella > [Clostridium] colinum. Next base: position 1,252,926 of record NZ_OW712331.1, read on the forward strand.
GTTTTATTATTTATTGTATAAAATAAAGGTTTTACACCAACTCTATCTCTAAATAAATACAAAGTTTCTTCTTGTGTATCATATATAGAAAAAGCAAAAATTCCATTTAAATAATCTACACATTTTTCTTTATATTCTATAAATAAATTTAAAATAACTTCTGTATCTGTTGTAGTTGAAAAAGAATATCCTTTATTTTTTAACTCTATTTTTAGTTCATCTACGTTATATATTTCACCATTATATACTATTATATATTTATTATCATTTATAATTTTTATCATAGGTTGATTACCATTTTCACTTAAATCTCTAATAGATAATCTACTATGTGATGCTCCAAAATGATTATCTAAATAAATTCCATTTGCATCACTTCCTCTTCTATTTAAAGATTTTCTCATATTATCTAAAATATTTTCAAAAAAACTTTGTTTGTTTAAAAAATTTTCTTCAAAATTTATAAACCCCGATATTCCACACATAAAAAATCTCCTTATAAATTTATATTATTATATTATTCAAAAATTATTAATATTATTAATCAATTAAATAATTAAATTAATTTATATAAATATTTTTATCATATACTAAAAAATTATTTTGTATAAAGTATAATTTTTTCATCATAATTTATTATTTCTTCAGATGGTGGAAATTGAGTTCTAACTGTACTACCCTCTCCCATTATTTCAAATTTAATTTCTTGCTCTTCTAATAATTTTTTAGCTTCATTTACATCCATTTCTATAAAATTAGGAACTTTTATCTCTCTTGTTTCTTCCATTTCTAGTTCTTTTTCAGTATATTTTTTTTCTATATTTAAGTATGGTAATATATTTTCTAATAACTCTTTCATTACTGGACCTGCTACTTGCTAAGCTGTAAAGACAGGGCATTTTTAATATAGTTTATACTCAAAATAAATAAAACTAAAATTTTTATTAAATTTAAAATAAAAATTTATTTATAATCATTAATAAAAAAAATTAAATCCTATTTTAATTAATATTAAAAAGCTACCAATTTACATTAGTAGCTTTTATTTAACTAAATTTTTATTCAGTATGACTACTTTCAATAGTTTCTTCACTAGTTGTTTCAGTATTAATAGTTTCATCAACAATAATTAAATCCAAATTACTTTCTGTTGTAGTCTCTATAGATGTTTCTTCAATTTTTTCATTACTTATTTGCGTAGTATTAACATTATTTTTTATAGAATTTTTTTCATCTAAATTAATAACTTGCTCAACCTTTTTAGTACCAACTAAAACTTCTTCTGTTCTAGGTTTATAATAACTATTATTAATTAATACTTTTTCAGTAAGTTTGTTATCAATATAAACTAATTTATATAATTTATACTTATATCCTTTTAAAGGTTTTACTTCTACTTTTTCTTTACCTTCAGCAAGTTCATCTGTTTCCTTAACTATTTTAGGGCTTGGCTCAATAACCTCTACTAAGGCATTTTCAAATTTTAATGTACGATTTTTAGGTCTTTCTTCATATCCATATATGTTACAAATAACTTCATTATCTGTAAGATAGCTTTCTATATAAATAGGATATTGATTAGAATTTTTAAATTTAAAATCTATATAATCACCAGCTAAAACAGCATCATATCCATAATCTAAATATCCAACTTTTAAAGAATGATTTTGCCTTTCTACAATTTCAAGCTCTGAATATAAAACAGCATTATATAATGTGCTAGAAACTTGGCAAACTCCACCACCATATTCATCTACAAATTTTCCATTTATTATTGTTGGTGCTGGTTTATATCCATTCGATTTAGTAGTAGCTCCAAATTTTTTAATTGTTGAAAATACTTCACCTGGATATAAAATAGTTCCATTTATTCTACTTGCTGCAACTTTCATATTTGTAATACGATTAGCATCACTTTCACCTTTTTTTGTATATTTAGTAGAAAAAGAGCCTATTTTATCTTGAACTTTACTAAGATATTTAGAGCTATATTTAGGCTCTACTTCATTAACAATTATTTCTACATTTGTATCTCCTTGTAATAATAAAGCATCAACTAAATCTTTATATGTTTTTTCAAAATCTACTGAAATACCATTATTGCCTTCTATAATATTAAATGTATCATTATTTTTTTCTAAAGTAGCATTTTTAGCCTCTATATTTATATCTTTAGATATTTCTTCAAGTTTAGCTTTTACAACTTCTTCTTGTATATTTCTTTCTATAGATATTTCTTCAATATCTTTTTCTAAAGATTTTATTTTATTTATTCTTTCTTTATCCGAACCGGTTCTTCCAACATTGTAAGCTTTATCTAAAGCTTGTTGCTTATCTAGCGTAACTCCAAAATCTGATTTATTAAAAATATATTGCTTATCTTTATATGTTAAAGTAATTTTTTCATTTATCTCTAGTTTATCTAATTCTAATTTTGCTTCTTCTTTTGACATATTAGAAACATTTATATCATTTATTAATATATTATTATATATATTAGGGTTATTAAGCATTTCTTTTTTGTTAGCTTGATTAAAAATAAACCATAAACTATATATTATTGCTAATCCTAATATTATAAATAGTATAACAATTATATATGTCAATATATTTTTATTTTTTTTATATTTCAGATTTATTGACAATGTTTTCCCCTCCAAACATAATATTAACTTAAAATTATGGTGGAATTAGTTGTTTGTAAAGTTAAATTTAAACTCTTAAATAAATTGTTATTATGTTCTGTTTTAGCAACAACATTATAGTCACTTTTTTCAGAATAAATGAGATTATTTTTTAATACAGTAACTTTTCCTAATGATGTTTTAGCATTTAAATTATAATTAACATTGTCTGTATTTATTTCTACATTTATAGGATTATTTTGTGTTTCTATATTCCAATTATATATATCAAATAAGTTTAAATAATCATTTATAACATCTATTTCCCCATTTAAAACATCAATAGACATATTTTCAACATCAACATTATTTAATTTAACATAATTATTTATATTACATATTTTTAAATAATTTGCTTTAATATTTCTAACAATTATTTTTCCATTAATATTGTTTATACTTATATTCTTACCTTCACTATTTTCTATTATACCATTACATTTAGTTGTTTCACAAAATACATTTTCAAAATAAACACCATCTAAAGAAAAATTAGAATTTATAGCCTTTAAAGATATATTTTTAAAATATTTTTTAGGTACTAATACTTCTAATGAAACTTTATCAAAGTTTTCTTCTTTAAAATCGAATATAAATTTTTTATTTTCAGTATTGTAAAAATCAATAGTGTTATTAATATTTTTAGGTATATATAATACATTTAAAGTTAATTTATCACCATTATAACCTTTTAAAACCATTTCACCATTTAATGATTTTAACTCTAAATTGTTATCCATTTCATTTAAAACAAAGTTAAATTCTTTACAAAGATTATTTTTATTATTAAAGTTACTAGAACTTTTTATAATATTTTTAACTTCTTTTTCTAAATTCCCATATATTTTAGATGTTTTTTTAGCTAAAACTTGCGTAGTATTAGTTATTTTATTTATAATTTTTGTAAAGTCTATAAATTGATTGTTTTTATTATTATTTTCATATGCCTGTTGATTATATTTACCTTCTAAAGCAGATAAAAGCATACTTGCTTCATCTGCTGTTATTTCCCCCTTCTCTAGCATCTCTAATATTTTTACTCTTTCAGTTTTCATTAAAATCACTCCTTAAATTTTTCTTATACGATAATACGAAAAAAAATTTAGTAAGTTTAATGATTTTTATTTAATTATTTCGTCATAATTTATAGTCCATTTATCCTCAACATTATTAGCTTTTATCTTATGTGTTTTGTATAAAACTTTAATATTTCCTTTTTCTTCTATCTGTATAGCTTCTTGAACAATAGCTTCTAAATTATCTTTTTCTATATTTTTAGAAATAATACTTATTGTATTTTTCTTTTTACCTTTTGGTAAAGTTGCATATTCGTTTGTTAAGTTTTGATTATTTAAAACCTCGCTAGAAAAACCTGTAACTTTATTTGTTAATCTAGATGCAAATGCTTCTTTTAATTGTTCTTCTACTATTTGATGAGATATTATTTCTCTTTCCATAGCTCTATTTAAATTAATAGGTATACTAACACTTTTTTCATTAACAAGTATTGATTTAATATTAATAAATATATTATCTGCCGATAAACTATTTAATATACCCATTTGATTTGTATCTAATTTGAAAATTATGTCTGTTCCATATCTAGCAGATCTTATCTCTGTAGGAGATATTATAACCTCCACTCCAGTATTACTAGTAGCTATTATTTCTGTATCTATTTTAGTCTCTATATGATTAAAATCTTCTGGTCTATTTTCTGTATTTATACTAGTATCTTCTGCGTGTAATACCAAAACATATGTATCTCCAAAATTTGGCATACCTTCTATAAAAACTTTGTATTTATCAAAATTATAAGATAAATTTCCAGCCCTAATATCTTTTAAAGATACCTTTTTATTTAATGTGTACTTTTTGTAAATATTATCAAAATTTAAAACAATATTTTCTTCGTTTTCTTTAATATTTTTAAAGTCCATTCTTCCTATAATTTTATTGTCTATAACAGCTGTTACTGGTTTATTACTAAGTGGTTGTATATGTGTTTCTCCTTGCTTAAGAGTTAAATAATTTGTTTCTCCTAATGCTCCTTGTTGTATTTCATAACTTACACCTTCGTTAGGTTCTATTGTATAGTCTATCCTTGATGATGAATCTGAAAATTGTGCATAATTAATATTTATGCTATAATCTCCAAAATTATTAGATATATCACTATTTATGTATTTTACTTTTTTGGTTTCTAATTTAGTATCAAAATTTAAATTAAATACTGCTTTTTCTCCAGTAGATATACTTTCAAAAGTTAAAATAAACTCCTCTATTTTTCCATCAATAGCACCAAATCTTAATATAGTATTTTGTGAATCATTACCATCTTTAGTAAAGTTTAAATCCATTGGATATAAGTTATTATCTTTATCTGTAAGTACAATATTATATTTCATAGGTTCTATTTTATTTTTAAAATAAAATGTAGTATTTAACTCATTTATATGCATTTTTTCTAATACTAATGTTTGTCCATCTATATTTTGTGCCATATCAAAATAAACAGTATTTTTATCTTCTGGTACATATTTTGATATTAAATTATCTTTTTCTATTTGATTTTGTATAACAATACTATTTGCTTTTTTTATAGATATTGTAAAAAATATTATGGTTAATACAATTAGTGCACTTAAAAATACTATTAACGATATAATTATTACTGTAGATTTTTCTATTTTTTTATTTTTATTTTTTTCTTTTTTAGATTCTTCAACAAGATTTTTAAATTCTTCCTCTGTTATTTCTTCTATACCGTCATCTAAATTATTATCTGTCTCATCATTTTCTTGTTCATCTTCTTCTGTTAAACTTTCTTCTTCCAAATCTTCTAATTTTTCTAAAACTTTTTCTTCATCTATAGTTTTATTATCATATACAGACACATCATTTATAACTTCTGTATCTATATCATCTGTTGAGATTTCATCATCTTGTTTCATTAAAATATCAAGTTCTTCTTGAGATAAACCTTCAAATGTATCTGTATTGTCACTTAAATTTATTATTTCCTCCTCTGAAGAATTTAATAAATTTATTATATCTTCTAGTTCTTGATTATCTTTATTATTTTCCCCTTCATCTTTTGATAACCCAAGTTGTTTTTCTAATTCTTCAATATCCATAATTTTTTCCTCCTCTTAAGCAAAAATTCCTAAAAATGGTATAATAAAACTAAGAAACATAGATAAAATTAATAAAATAGCCACTATTTGTACTATTATTTTTTTTTGTTCTTTTTTATTTTTTTTCATAATATCACCTCTTAATTTTTATCAATTTATTTAAAAATCTACTAGGTATTACATTATTATCATATTTAGTTTTTAGTATTGATATATATAATAATTTTTTTGCTCTTGTTAAGGCTACATAAAATAGCCTTCTTTCTTCTTCTATTTCTTCATATGTTTTGCTTTTTTCATGTGGTATAACCCCATCTATACAACCTATAACAAATACCACATCAAACTCTAGCCCTTTTGCACTATGCATAGTTGTTAAAACTACACCTTTTTGATTATTTTTATCTTTTTTTATTATTTCATTTTTAATATTGTTTAAATAATCTAAAAAATTTTCTAGGTTATCATATCCTTTAGAAGATTCTAATATTTCATTAGATATTTCTAACAATCCTTTTATTCCTATATTTTTAAAATTAGCATAGTCTTCTAAATAATCTTCATAGCCTACATTATTAAAAATATACCTTATAGCATCATAAGAACTTTTACCTTTAATTTTTCCTAAATGAAATAATAAGTTATTTATATTTTCTAACTGCCAAGATTTTAAATCGGCTTTACAATATAAATATTCTAAAGCTGATTCTTTATCTTTACATATATTTACAGCATTTGATATTATGTCTTTACTTAAAAATCTTTTTGGTTTATTAGCTATCCTTACAAAAGATTCATTATCACTCTTATCTATTGATAGTTTTATGTATGCTATTATATCCTTAGCTATAAAATGGTCATAAATGCTAGGTATTTTATCCTTTAACTGATACTCTATGTTATAATCAATAAGTTTTTCTACAATTGCTCTTGTTTGTAAATTAGTTCTATAAATTATAGCTATTTCATCTAAAGGATAAGTTTTTTTTAATATTTGTATTTTTTCTATAATTTTTTTTCCTTCTTCATATGTATCATATGCTCTAATTAACACAGGTGGTTTAAAGCTTTTATCTGTACCTATAATATTTTTTTTATATCTATTTTTATTATCATCTATTATGTTATTACATAAATTTATAATTTGATTAGTCGAACGATAATTAACATTTAAAACAACTTTTTTTGCATAAGAAAAATCTTTATGAAAAGATAGTAAAAATTCTGGCCTTGACCCTCTAAATCCATATATGCTTTGGTCATCATCTCCAACTACAAATATGTTATCATCTTTAGGTACTAACATTTTTATACACTCGTATTGAACTCGATTTATATCTTGAAATTCGTCTATAAGAACATATTTATATTTATTTTTCCAAAATTGTCGTAATTGAGCATCTTTTTTTATAGTATTGTAACATATTACTAGCATATCATCAAAATCTATCTTTTTATTTTGTGTTTTTATCTGTTCATATTCATTATAAATATCAGTAAAACTACTACTATTTATACATTTTGAATTATAATATATAGGATTTATAATTTCATTTTTTACTAAAGATATTTCGCTTATAATATCTTGTACTAATTCCTCATAATTATCAGAAGAAATTTCATTTTCCAACAGTATTTTTCTTATAATATCTATTTTTTCGTTATCATCTAAAACATTTGCTAAATCATATTTGTAATACTCTCTTATGATTCTAAAAAAATACGAATGAAATGTTCCAAAGGAAACATTATAGCTATAATCACATATACTATTAAATCTTTCCTTCATCTCTTCTGATGCTGCTTTTGTAAAAGTAATAACTAATATATCCTTAGGCAACACCCCTAAATTTTCTATTAAGTTTTTTATCCTATATGTTATAACTGTTGTTTTACCACTGCCTGGTCCAGATAAAACCATCATTGGCCCTTTGTTATGTAAAGTTGCTTCTGTTTGGCTTTTATTTAATGTTAATTCCATAATTATTCACCTATGTAAATTTTGCTTATCAATTATATATTATAACTTAATAATATTTAATCTTCAAGTACAATTTATTACTTTTAATAATTTCCAAAATGATATCTTTTTTTACATTATTTTGTATTTTAAAATATTTTTAATATAAATTTAATAATATTTTATTACATCAATTTAATTTTTATGTTATAATATATAAGTAAATAAATATTATAGGTGTTTTTATGTTATTTTTATTATTAATTAGTATTATTATAGGATTTTTATCAAATTTTATTATTTACATTTTTTGTGAAAATAAACTTTCTTTAAAAAATTTATTTTCTTTAAATGCAATAAAAAATAAATTTTTAACTAGTTTAATCATAATAATAAATATGTTACTTTATTTATTATTATATTTTAAGTTTGGTAAATCTAACTTATCTTATATATATGGGATTATTTTTTCTTTATTAGTATGTTTAGCTATTATAGATTTAAAAAAAGAAATTGTACCTGATAGTATAAATATTACAATATTTTTAATAAGTATTATTTTTATACTTATAACTAAAAAAAATATTATATATCATACTTTAGGATTCTTTTTAGTTAGTGTTCCATTTTTTATAATATCTATTTTAACAGATGGTATTGGCGGTGGCGACATTAAGCTATTTGCTGTCACCGGTTTATTTTTAGGAGCTTTCCATATATTTTTAGCAATGTTTTTTTGTTGTTTATTAGCCTCTATTATTGGCTTAATATTAAAACATTTTAACAAACTTAATATGCAAAATAACAAATATTCTCTCCCTTTAGTTCCTTATATATCTATTGGAGTTATTATTTCTGCTTTATATGGTGATAAAATTCTAAACTGGTATTTTTCTAAATTTTTTTATTAAGGAGGATATATGAATAATAAAACAAAAAAAAGTTTTAATGATATGCCTTTAACAGATTTAGATTATAAAGGTGTTATATATGAGCCTAGTAAAGAGGCTAAAAATTTTAAAAAAAATAAGAAGAATATTAAATTTAAAGAAAATGCTGATAAACCTAAAGCAAAAATTAAAAAAGCACCTAGCTTTAACTTTAATTTATTTTTAGGTTTAACTATTTCTATAGGTATTGCTATATTTGTTATTGTAACTTCTTTAACATATTCTTCCATATCTTCTTATGTGGGCTTACCAAAAGCAGACCCTAACCAAAATTCACCTATTATTTCTAATAATAATAATGAGCTTATATTAAATTCTAATACAAATAAAAATATATTAGGTGTTATAAAAAACATAAACTACGAAACAAATTTATTTACACTTACAGATATAAATACTAATAAAAATTATACATTAAAATCAAAATCTTCAACTATATTTAAAGATAAATATGGAAATATGCTAACTATGTTAGAGATAAAAAAAGGAGCTATTGTAGACTTTTCTTTTGATGATAAAAATCAAATAAACTATATTAATGAAAATTCTGATGCTTTCTTATTAGAAAATATATCTAATGTAAAAATAGATAATGAACTAAAAACTTTAAAAGTAAACGATAAAATGTTTAAAATAAATAATAACGCTATTGTGGTAAAAAATAATGAGCCTTACGAACTTACATCTATCTCTCCCCTAGACGTAATAGATATAAAAGGATATAATGATACAGTTTATTTTATAGAGTTAAAAAAAGGTAATGGTACATTAAAATTAGAAAATAAACCTAATTTAAATAAATCTATTATAGAAATTGACCGTGATATTTTTAAATCTTTAGATGAAATAAACTCTATAAATTTACCAGAAGGAAAACATAAAGTAGTTATAAGAAGTAATGACACGTTATCATTTGTAAAAGAAATTGAAATTTTATCTGGTAAAGAAACTATATTAGATTTAAGTCAAATACAAAGTAAATCTGGTAAATTATTTATCAAAAGTAATGTTACAGACTATACACTGTATGTAAATGATAATATAGAATCTTCTTCAAGTGTTTTAACTCTACCTTATGGGACTTATAATATAAAAATAGAAAAAGAAGGTTATACACCTTTTCAAACTCAAATTTCTATAAACAGTCCACAATATAACCTTAATGTATCACTTGAAAAAATAGAAAAAGTAGGTAAAATTATTATTTCTTCAACACCAGACAATGCTGAAGTTTTTGTTAATAATATGCTAGTTGGTTATACTCCTTTAACTTATAAATTACCTCAAGGTGTTCATACTATTACGTTAAAAAAACAAGGCTATAATGATTTTGTTTTATCTAGTGTTACTATTGGCGAAGAAGAAAGCTCATTTAATATAACTATGCATAAATCACAAAATGAATCTAGCAATACTACAAATAATACAACAAGTGATACTACTACCTCTACTTCTTCTACAGAAGCTGTAATAACTGAACCTACTATATAAAAATATTGACAAAAATATATTATTTATGCTATTATCTAATTTATAAAAATATTTAGTGTTTATAATGTAATAATAATAAAATAGCTCATTATCAAAAGTTGATAAATTATCAACTATTGACAATGAGCTATTAAAATGATTTTTTTAATTTAAATCTTAAAAAGGAGAATTTTATGGCTAGAAAAAAATATATAGAACAAGTTGTTAATATAGAGCAAACAGAATTTCCTAATTATGGTATAGGTTATTTTGAAGGGAATAAAGTTTATATAAAAAATACTATTACCGGGCAAAAAGTAAAAACTCTTATTAAAAAGAAAAAACAAAAATATGAAGGAAGATTATTAGAAATATTAGAAAAAGCCGACTACGAAATATCTCCTGACTGTGAATATTCTGGAATATGTGGAGGTTGTACTTACCAAAATATTACATATGATAAAGAACTTGAAATAAAAAAAACTAATGTACTTAATATATTAAAAAATGAAAATATAGAAGACTTTGAATTTTTAGGAATAAATAAAAGTCCTAATATAGATTGTTATAGAAATAAAATGGAATTTTCTTTTGGAGATACTGGAAAAGATGGTGAACTATGCTTAGGTGTAAGAAAAAGAAATAGCTATTATGAAGTTATAAATGCTTCTAACTGTAAAATTGTATCTGAAGACATTAGAAAAATTGTAAAATGTGTTTTAGATTACTTTAAAAATACAAATGAAACCTTTTATAATAGAATGAAAAAAACAGGAACTCTTAGACACTTGATAGTTAGACAAGCCTTTTTTACAAAAGAAATAATTATTGGTTTAGTAACCTCTAGCCAATTTAATATAGACTTAACAATGTTAAAAGAAAACTTATTAAATTTAAATTTAGATGGAGAAATAAAAGGTTTTTTACATTTATTAAATGATTCTAATGCAGATGTTGTAAAAGCAGATAATATAAATATTATATATGGAAATGATTATTTTTATGAAAAACTACTAGGGCTTGATTTTAAAATATCATTGTTTTCATTTTTCCAAACTAACTCGGCTGGAGCTGAAAAGTTATATAGTATAGTTAAAAAATTTGTTGGTGCAGTAGATAATCAAACTGTTTTTGATTTATATTGTGGTACAGGTACAATAGCTCAAATAGTAGCTAAAGATGCTAATAAAGTTATGGGTGTAGAACTAGTAGAAGAAGCCGTAGAGGCTGCTAAAATAAATGCTTCTCTAAACGGTATAAAGAATTGTGAATTTATAGCAGGTGATGTATATAAGGTTGTTTCAGAATTAAATATAAATCCAGATTTAATAATTTTAGACCCACCTCGAGAAGGAATAAATCCTAAAGCAATAGAAAAAATAGTTGAATTTGATGCAAATAGAATTATTTATATATCTTGTAAAGCTTCTTCCTTAGCAAAAGATTTAAAAATATTTATAGAAAATGGATATAAAATAGATAAATTAGAAATGATGGATATGTTTCCTCGAACATATCATATTGAAACTATTGTATTGTTATATAAATTAAAATAGGAGGTAACTAGATGAATTATATTTTACAAACTACAAAGCTTAGTAAAAAATACAAAAAAACAATATTACATGAAATTGATTTAGAAGTACCTAAAGGATCAATTTATGGTTTAGTAGGAAAAAACGGTGCTGGAAAAACAACTTTAATGCGTATTATATGAGGATTAACTTATCCCTCTAGTGGAAATTATACTATATATGGTAAAGCCCCTTCAAACAATATAAGAAGACAAATTGGAATGTTAATTGAACAACCTGGTCTTTATCCTTATATGACTGCATTAGAAAATTTAAATTACTTTTGTTGAGTATATAATAAAGATTCTTCACATAATAAAAACTTACTTCACTTTGTAGGGTTAGAAAAAGCTGAAAATAAAACTATAAAACAATTTTCATTAAGAATGAAACAACGATTAGGACTTGTACTTGCATTAGTTGGAAATCCTGAATTATTAATATTAGATGAACCAATCAATGGTTTAGATCCCGAAGGTGTTTATGAAATAAGAAAATTATTAAAAGAATTAAACCATACCAATGGAACTACTATTATTATTGCAAGTCATATACTTAGTGAATTATATAAATTAGCAACTGATTATGCAATAATTGATAATGGTCATCTAAAATCACGCTTTTCTAAAGGTAAACTTGAATGAGAATGTGTAAGTAGTAGCTATATTACTGTAAGTATAGATCAAATTAATACTGCTAAAGAATTATTCGAAAATAAGTATTCAAATATTCCTTATAGTATTTGTACCGGTAATACTATAAGAATATATTCTCCTATTGATTTATCTGAATTAAATAATTTATTTGTTTCAAAAGGCTTATCAGTATATGAATTAGGTATCAATCAAGAAGATGTAGAACGCTTTTTTGTAAATCAATTATTCGGAGGCATATAATATGAATAATATTTTTATTGCTAATTTTTATAAACTAAAAAGAGGAATCCTTTTTTAAATTATGTCTATTTATATATTTTTTATTAATTATTATTGATATTTACGTTAACTATTTTAGCCAATATAAAGTGTATACAAGTAGTGTAAACATTTTTACTTCTTATCTTTCTGAAAATAAAATTTAGCAATATCTTTTTATGATGTTAGCTCCAAACCAAATTGTTAATGATTATTCTACTGGTGTTATAAAAAATATTATTTAAGCATTATATTAAACAATACTATTAGTTGTTATAGTAATATTGTATTTTCCCAAGATGCTACAACACTTGAAGTTGTTCTAGCATTTGCGATAACTTTTCTATATTTTATCATTAGTTACAATATAGGAATAAAAATATTTAAAAATCAAGATATTAAATAAAAAACAAATTTTAATATTTTAATCGATATTTTTTATATGAAAATATACATATAAAACTAGCTATTTAATTATTTAATAAATTTTAATTTAAAAGTGTATTATAATTTTGCCCTAATATAACACACTTTTGCCCACCATAATAAACACCTTGTGGTTCATCAACTAAAACTAAAGCAATCACTTGTGGATTTTCTGCTGGTGCAAAAGCACAAAAAGATGCAATATATTTACCTGTTCTTCTTGGTAATTTTTCACTTGTTGCTGTTTTACCACCTATCCTAAATCCTGCTATATAAGCTTTATTACCAGTACCTTCTGATACAACACTTTCAAGTATCCATTTCATCTGTTTAGATGTTTCTTTAGATACAGTTATTCTATTATTATCATATTTTAACTCTTCTATAACTTCTCCATTCTCATCTAAAATTTTAGTACCAAAATGAGGTGTTATAAGCTCACCACCATTTATAACAGAAGATATAGCTCTTAATAATTGTAAAGGTGTAATTTGAAAAGATTGACCAAAGCTCATAGTAGCAAGCTCTACTGGACCTACATTTTCTTTTTTATGCATTATACCTACGGCTTCTCCAGGTAAATCTACACCAGTTTTTTCATTAAATCCAAATTTTTGCATATATTCATAAAATTTATCTGCTCCTAATTTTTCCCCTATCTCCATAAATACTGGGTTACAAGAATTTTGTACACCTTGTGCAAAAGTTTGACTTCCGTGACTTCTAGGTGAACGCCAACATTTTATATATCTACCAGCAACTGTTTTTCCACCACTACAATTAAAATGTGTTTCTGGTGTTATAATTCCTTCCTCTAGTCCCATCGCTGATGTAAGTACTTTAAAAGTTGAGCCAGGCTCATATGTATCATTAATACTAAAGTTTCGCCACATTTGATTTAAAGCATTATTTTTGTCTTTTTCAGACATATTATCCCAATTTGCTTTTAGATCTTCATCATTTATAGTAAATGGTTCATTTAAATTGAAATCTGGTTTATTTGCCATAGCATAAATTTCACCGTTTTGTGGATTCATTAATACAATTGCTCCTCTTTTTGCTCCTTTTGCCTCCACAACTTTTTCTAATGTTTGTTCTGCATATTTTTGCATATTTATATCTATAGAGGTTACTAAAGTATATCCATTTGTTGGAGCAACTCTTTCTTGATTTCCATTATTAATCTCTATACCACGAGAATCTGTTTCTGTTAAAATTTTACCTTGCTTCCCTTTTAAGTATTCATCATATTTTGCCTCCAAGCCTATTATGCCTTGATTGTCTTTCCCTACAAATCCTATTACCTGAGATGCCATATTTTCATTAGGATATATTCTTTTTATATCTTCATCAATCATAACACCATCTAAATTTAAATTTCTTATTGCATCTGCTGTTTCTTTATCAACTTTAGTTTTTATTCTTTCTAAAGCAACTTTTTTATTTACTTTTTTTAAAACATCTTCATATTTTAACTCTAACTTTTCAGATAAAAGTGTTGCAACCTTTTCTGGTTCTTTTATTTGAGAATTTATAACACTAATAGAATAAACACTTTCATTAGTAGCTATAACATTATTATTTCTATCAACTATCTCACCTCTTTTAGGAGATATTAATCTGTCCCTTGTCTGTTGTTCATAAGCCATTTTTTGATATTCTTCATCTTTTATAAATTGTATAAAAAATACTCTAAATATAAGAAATGCAAAAAATGCTTGAAAAACAATTAAATAAAATATAATTTTTTTCTTATTACTTATATTTAATTTATCCATAGCTTCCTCCTTTATAAATTTTAATATTTTATATTATATAGTTAAATATCTTCTTATATTCTATCCTAAATAAAATTATAATAAAATTATAATTATTAATATATTTTGTAGTTGACAATAATAAAATAGTTTATATATAATATAAAAAAATAGCTTGGAGGTAATTATGAAATCACTTTTAAAAAAATCTATATTAGGTTTTATTTTTTTTATATTATTAGTTTTTATAATATTTTTAATTTATTCTTCAAAGTATTATAAAGCAGATGAAATTGCTAATAAAATTTTATCTGAAAATAATATAAAAATAGAAAAAAATACTATAACTCTATATCCAGATAATCCATCTAATATAGGTATAATATTTTATCCAGGTGCTAAAGTAGAATATATTTCATATTTACCCTTATTAAAAAGTTTAACTCAACAAGGATACACTTGTATTTTAGCTAAAATGCCTTTTAATTTTGCATTTTTTAATTATAATATTGCAGATAAAATAATTAAAAATAATCCTAGTATTAAAAATTGGTATATGTCTGGCCACTCATTAGGTGGTGCTATGGCTAGTTACTATACTTCAAAAAATTTAGATAAAATAAATGGCATAATTTTATTAGGAGCTTATGTTTATGGTGATATTCCTTTAGATAAAACATTAGTTATATATGGTTCTAATGATTTAATTTTAAATAAAAATAAATTGAAAAATACAACTAATGAAATATCTATACCTGGTGGAAATCATTCTATGTTTGGTAATTATGGTAATCAAAAAAATGATGGTATTGCAAATATTACACATAAACAACAACAAGATATAACTATTAAATTTATAACTGAGTTTATAAATAAACATAAAAATATTCCAAATACAAAAAGCACTAGTAAAACTAGTGTTTTTTGTATCTAAAATTATAAATTTTCTATATATTTAGTTAAACACTCTTCCAAAGTTGGAGCATTTTCATCTTCATTAAAAAATACATTTACTTGAAAATTTTTATATTTATAACAATAAGGATTTTTTATTTGTTTTATGTAATCTTCTATTCTTTCTTCTTTTGTTAAATCAGTATGTACATTAACATCTCTTATATCTACAAGTTCATCTAAATCTATATTTTTTTCTAAATTTTCCATTAATTTTACTCCTTAATTATCTTATTTATATATATCTATTAATCTTGTACAAAAAAAATTACTATTAATTAATATAAAAATAAAAAATTAAGTTTTTAATTAATAATTATTAAATTATTATAGTTTCTATTTCACTTATAGCCTTTTCAAGTAAATTATCTAAATTTTCTATGTTTTTTTCAATATTTTCAATAATACTCTTTTTAGGCTTAGTTTCTGGGTATTTTGCTACAAATATTGTACAACAATCTTCATAAGGTCTAATAGATATATCAAATGTACCAATCTTTCTAGCTATATCTATTATTTCTTGCTTATCTAAGCTACATAAAGGTCTAAAAACTGGTAAAGTAGAAACTGCAGAATTTATAGCCTCTATAGCTTGCATTGTTTGACTAGCAACTTGCCCTATACTATCCCCTGTAACAATACCTTGTGATTTATTTTTTATAGCTATTTTTTCTGCTATTTTAAACATAGCTCTTTTTAAAATAATAGTCATTTTTTCTGGCGAAACACTTTCATATATTTTTAATTGTGTCTCTGTAAATGGTACTATATGTAATTTTATTTCTCCAGTAAATGTAGAAAGTTGATTAGCTAAATCTATAACTTTTTGTTTAGCTCTATCAGAAGTATAAGGAGGACTATGAAAATAAACTGCTTCAACAGAAACTCCCCTTTTTGCCATCATAAAAGCCGCCACAGGGCTATCAATACCACCAGATAATAATACAGTTGCCTTACCAGATGTACCAATAGGTAATCCTCCAAAGCCTTTTATTAGCTTACTATATATATACACATAATTTCTTATTTCTACCATTAATGTTATATCTGGATTTCTTACATCAACATTTATATTATCCATATTATTAAAAATATATCCACCTATATCTGTTGATATTTCTCTAGAATCCATAGGATATTGCTTATCTGAGCGTTTTGTTTCTACTTTAAATGTATAATTTTTATCTTTCCAATGCTGTTGCATATGTAAAAGTGCTTTTTCTCTTATATTTTCAATTTTACTATCATCAAGTTTTATAGCAGGACAAACTGCTGTTATGCCTAATACATTTACAACTAAAGGTATAACTTTGTCATAATCAAACTCGTTATTGTCTTCTTTACTTTCTATTAATATCCTGCCTTGCTCTTTAGAAACATAATATTTACCAACTTTATCTAGATTTTTAGATATAGTTTTTAAAAGTGCATTTTCTATCAAATGTCTATTTTTGCCTCTAAGAGCAATTTCTCCGTATTTAGCTAATAAAACATTTTGCATAATTTTCTCCTATTATCTTTTTTTATAAATTCTAAGCATAGGTATAAGTTCTAAAATGGTCTTGTTAAAAATTTTTGCCTCTTCTATAGTATTATCTGAAGAAAAACTTAATCTTATAGTATGTCCAATATTTTCAGGATTAACATAATGTATTGTAGAAAAATCTTTTTTACTTTTTGAGCTACAAGCTGCCCCTGTAGATACAAAAATACCTTTATATTCTAATGCGTGTAATAAAACTTCTCCTTTAACATCTTTAAAACTAAGACTTAATATATATGGTATTCCATTACTTTCATCACCATTTATATAAATATCATCAACTAAATTTTTTAAATTTAATATTTCATTTTTTACTTTTAATACTTTTTCAAAGTTTTCATCTAAATTTTTATAAGCTACTTGGCTAGCTTTACAAAGTCCAATTATCCCTTCATTGTTTATTGTTCCAGAACGAAGCCCTTTTTGTTGCCCTGCTCCAAACATTATATTGTTAACTCTTATACCATTTTTTATATATAAAAACCCTATACCTTTTTGTGCGTGTATTTTATGACCACTAACACTCATTAAATCTATATATTTTACATTTATTTTAAGTTTTCCAAATGCTTGTACAGCATCTGTGTGAAAAATAGTATTTTTATTTTTTTCTTTAATTCTTTTGCCTATTTCATTAATATTTTGTATAGTTCCAATTTCATTATTAACATACATAATACTAACAAATATTGTATTTTCATTTATTTCATTTATAAGATTATCTATATCAATATACCCTTTATCATCTACGTCTAAATAACAAACTTCAAATCCTCTATTTTCAAGCTCATTAAAACATTTTAAAACTGATGGATGTTCTATTTTTGTCGTTATTATTTTATTTCCATATTTTTTATATGCCTCACAAACACCTAAAATAGCAATATTATTAGATTCTGTACCACCAGATGTAAAATAAATTTCATCTTCTTTACTATTTATAATATTTGCAATAGTTTTTTTAGCGTCTATTATTTTTTGTTCTGCCTCATATCCTAATCTATGTAAAGATGATGCATTAGCAAAATTATTTTTAATACTATCAATTATTTGATTTAAAACTTCATCACAAACTTTAGTTGTTGCCGAATTATCAAAATAAATCATATTAGTCCTCCAACTCATAAAGTAAAATTGCAGTTGTTATAAATCCTGCTGTTTCTGTTCTAAGTATTCTTTTGCCTAAAGTTATAGGTTTAACATTATTATTTATGGCAAATTCAATTTCTTTTTCGCTAAACCCACCCTCTGGTCCTATGAAAATTCCTATACTTTTACCATCAAAGTTCTTTATTGCATTTTTTATACCGTTTTTTTGTTCTTTTTCATAAGGTATAATGTTTAAATCATTTTTACTTGCCTCTTTAATTGCATCACAAAAATTCATAACTTGGCATACTTTAGGTATTTTACCACGTCTAGATTGTTTTGCGGCAGACTCTGAAATTTTGTTCCATCTAGCTATCTTTTTTTCTTCTTTACCTGCTAATTTAACAATTGTTCTGTCTGTATTTATTGGTATAATCTCATCTATTCCAAGTTCTACACATTTTTGTATAATAAGCTCCATTTTTTCAGATTTCGGTAAACCTTGATAAAGTGTTATTTTAATATTAGGTTCACTTTCATTACCAAAACAATCAATTATTTTTGCTAAAACTTTATCTTTTTCAATTTCTTCTATTTTGCAAATATAATCATACCCATCACCTGAAGAAACTTCTATCTCTTCACCTATTTTACAACGAAGAGCATTTATAATATGATTTGCATTTTCACCAGTTATAAAAATTTTATCATCTTTTATTAAATCACTAGAAACAAAAAATTTAGCCATATACACACTCTTCCTATATTATTTTTTTATTTTAGATACAATACAAACCCATTCGTCCTTTGTAATAGTGTCTACCACTTCAAGCCCATTTTCATTTAAAGCATTATATACATCTTCTATTCTATCTTTTATAATACCACTAGATATAAAAATACCATCTTCTTTTAACTGTTTAGGAACAACAGGAGATATAAAACATATAACATCTGCTATAATATTAGCTAATACTATATCATATTTTTTATACCCTATTTCATCTTTTAACTTTTCATCTGTAACAACATTTCCTGAAGTTACGTAATACTTATCATTATCTATACCATTTAATTTTGCATTATCATAAGCAACTTTTACGGCATTTTCATCTATATCAACAGCAAAAGCACTTTTAGCCCCTAATAAAAGCGAAATTATAGATAATATACCACTTCCACAACCAAGGTCTAAAACAACACTTTCATTTGTTACATATTTTTCAAGATTTGTTATACAAAGTTGTGTTGTTTGATGAAGCCCTGTTCCAAAAACGTGTCCAGGATTAATATTAAATATAACTTTATTGTTAGTATTTTCTACCTCTTCCCAAACTGGCTTTATAAGTATTTTTTCTCCTAATGTGAAAGGTTTATAAAATTCTTTCCATTTATTAAGCCATTCTTCATCATTTAAGTTAGATTTTATTTCTATATCTAATCTTCCTAAATCTAGTCCTATTTCATTTTCTATATTTTTTAAATTTTTTATAGCTTCTTTTACGTTTAATAAAATTTCATTACCATAAGGATTATCACTAACATAAATTTTTAGCTTAGTTTCTTCTTTTTCTTTGTTTAAAAGTTCTTCATCTACATAGTCCCAATACATAGAACTTTCTTCAAGATATTCTTTAAGCTCATCATCATCTTCAACTTGTATACCAGTTATACCTGTTTCTAATAAAACTGCACTAACTGGCTCTATCCCCTCTCTTGTTGTATATATTTTAGCTTCAATCCATTCCATTTATACTGCCTCCAATTATTTTAAATATATAAACATTTTAAACTATTAATCTTATTTTTACTAATATTACATACTTTCTTTAATTTTTTTAGCTTGTTGTATCATCTCATTAGAAGATGCTAATGTAAAATCTGTTATAGTAGCTCCACCTGTCATTCTTGCTATTTCATTAACTATTTCATCATCTTTTAAACGTTCTATACTAGTTTTAGTATTTTTATCATCAGATGATTTATTTATCAAAAAATGTTGGTCTCCCATAGCTGCTATTTGTGGTAAATGTGTTATACAAATTATTTGATTATTTTTAGATAATAAAGACATTTTTTCAGCTACCATTTGAGCCGTTCTACCACTAATACCTGAATCTATTTCGTCAAAAATAAATGTATCTATGGTATCTACAAAAGATAAAACAGCTTTTAAAGATAACATAACCCTACTCATTTCACCACCTGAGGCTATTTTAGAAAGAGGTTTAACATCTTCGCCTAAATTTGTACATATTAAAAATTCTACTTTATCAAATCCATTTTGATTAAAAGTATCTTTCGTTTTTATATCTATTTTAAACTTAGAATTTTGCATTCCTAAATCAAATAAATGTTTTTCAATATTTTTTTCTAAATATTTTGCTTTTTCTTTTCTAATGTTACTTATATTTATACAAGATTGTTTAATCTGTTTTTCAATATATTCTTTTTTTTCATATAGTTTTAATATTTTTTCTTCACTATTTATTAAATTATCTAATTTTATTTTTATTTCATCTTTAAACAATAAAACTTCTTTAATATTAGAACCATATTTTCTCTTTAACTTTTGTATTAAATCTAGCCTGTTTTCTATTTCATTAAGTCTGTCTTCGTTATAGTCTATATTATCATCATATTTTTTTAAATCTCTTATTATTTCTTCTAGCTTAGCATATATATCTTGTAAATCATCATATATATATTTTTTTTCATTATCTATACTACTTATCGTTTGTATATTATTTAGTGCAACCCCTATTTTATCAAGAGCCGATAAGTCTTCATCACTATATAAAAGTGCTAAGCTTTCTGTATAAAGAGATTTTAATCTTTCTGCCTCAGACAAAATTTTTCTCTCTTCTAATAAAATATTTTCTTCATTCTCAGAAAGTTTAGCATTTTCTATTTCACTTATTTGATAATTAAAAAAATCTATTAAATCTTCTCTATCTTTTCCCATAGATAAATCTGATATTTGCTTTAACACCTGCTTATATTCTTTAATTAAATTTAAAAGATTTGTTTTATGCTCTAATAAATCATCTTCACAAAATCTATCTAATAATAATATGTGTTTAGCTGGATTTAATAAAGATTGATGCTCGTGTTGTCCATGAATATCAATAAGTTTTTCACAAATTTCTTTTATCATGCCAAGAGTGGCTGGTCTGCCATTAACTTTACAAATATTTCTTCCAGATTTATTAAAAGTTCTAGATATAAGTACACAACTATCTTCATCCATATCAACACCAAGTTCTCTAATTTCATTTTTTATAGTTTCAGATTTTAAGGTTAACAAAGCTTCCACCATAGCAAAATCTTCACCTTTTTTTATAAAATCTTTTGTAGCTCTAGCTCCCAAAACAAATGATAAAGACCCAATAACTATAGATTTACCAGCCCCTGTTTCACCAGACAATATATTTAAGCCTTTATCAAATTCTATTAATTCTTCGTTTATTAAAGCTACATTTTTTATGTATAGTTGTTGTAACAAGTTGACACTTCCTTTTATATTAAGAATTTATTTTAGCTCTTAGTCTTTCTACAAGTTTTATAGCTTTTTCTTCATTTTTTACTACACAAAAAATATTATCATCACCTGCTATACTTCCTATTATTTCATCATTTCCCATAGAATCTAAAGCAGTAGCAACACCCATAGCCATACCATTTAATGTTTTTATAACAATAATATTTTGTGCATAATCTATGCTTACAACACCGTCTTTAAAAACTCTTATAAACTTTTCAGAGATTTTTTTATCTTCTTGTAAAAAAACTTGATATTTTTGTTTTCCTTCGCTATTTGTAACTTTTGTAAGCTTTAGTTCTCTTATATCTCTAGACACTGTAGCTTGTGTAACATCAAATCCTGCTTCTCTAAGCTTTTTTGTCAAATCATCTTGTGTTTCAATATCATATTCTGTTATTAATTCTTTTATTTTAGAATGTCTTTTTGTCTTCATAAAATCACTTCCTTATCTCAAACATTTTTCTCCTTAGTATATCGTAAAAACTATGTTGAGTTGTTTTTATAATATTAGTATAAAAAGAAGATTTTTTAATATAAACACTATCTCCATAGTTAATAGGTATAGAACTTTGTCCATCTAAAGATAAATAAGCAACACTATCTTCATTTACAACATAGGCTCTTATTTTATCATTTGCAGATATTACATATGGTCTAGAAAATAATGCATGTGGACAAACATAAGTTATTGCAATAAGCTCTGTATCCGGTTTTAAAATAGGCCCACCTGCCGATAAATTATAAGCAGTAGACCCTGTTGGAGTAGATATAATTAGCCCATCTGCACTAAAAGCCTCTACAAATCTATCATTTATATCAATAGCAATTTTTACCATTCTAGAAATATTTCCGTTGTTAATATTAACTTCATTAAGGCAAATATATTCTTTATCATTAATTGTAGCACTAAGCATCATACGTTTTTCCACATTATATTGATTATTTAAAACTCTTTTTATAGCCAAAGTTCCTTCATCTTTCTCTACATCTGTTAAATAACCTAAATTTCCTATATTTATTCCTAAAATATTTTTATTAAATTTAGATATTTTTTTAGCCCATCTAAGTATAGTTCCATCTCCACCAAGTATAACTATAAAATCTGATTGCTTAAAAAGCTCTTCTTCATCTAAAAATAAAACTTCTTTGCTATTTATAAAATTTTTAAATGTTTTTAATATTATAGGTTTAGTGTTTTCTTTTAATATAAATTTTATTAAATTATTAGTATATTCAAAGTCTTTATCTTTATCTTCATTTGTTATAATACCTATGTTCATAATGTATTCTCCTTTATTTCAAGTTTTCAAAAGCCTCAAAAACTATTTTTTTAAAAGGTAAATCTTTATTTTCAAAATGTTTATTTAAACAAATAAGATACTCTATATTTCCTTTACCACCTTTTATAGGAGAATAAGTAAGCCCTTGTATAAAAAATCCGTGTTCTTTACAAAAATTTGATATATCTTCTAAAACTTTTATGTGTACATTTTTATTTTTAACAATACCATTTTTATCAATATTTTCTCTACCAGCTTCAAATTGTGGTTTTATAAGCAATGTTATAATCCCTGTGTCCTTTATAAAATCATTTAATTTATAAATAATTTTTTTTAATGATATAAAAGAAACATCTACAGATATAAAATCAAACTTTTTATCTATTACAAAATCTCTTATGTCCATATTTTCAATAGATATGACTTTAGAATTATTTATAATTTTTTCATTTAATTGACTATCTCCAACGTCTATGGCATAAATCAAATTAGCTTCATTTTGTAACATACAATCTGAAAATCCACCAGTAGATGCTCCTATATCCATACAGTCTTTATTTTTAATACATATATTAAAATATTCTAAAGCTTTTTCTAACTTAAACCCACCTCTACTTACATATTTAGGTATAGCTTCTTTAGATAATACTATAATATCTGTATCAGCAACTTTAAATGAAGGTTTTTTAATATTTTTGTTATTAACCTTAACGTATCCTTTTAAAATTATTTCTTTGCTATATTCTCTAGAATATCCATATTTTTCTTTAATAGCTATATCAAGCCTATTTTCCATTTTTTATATTTCCAATCTTACTTTTAATAGTTTCATATATTCCATTTTTATCTAGTTTATATTTTTGATGTATTTCTTTTATAGTTGCTTGCTCTATATATTCATCTGGAAAAGATAAATTGTATATTTTTTTATTAAAAATTTCATTCTTAATAAGTTGAGATGAAAGATTTGAACCAAATCCACCTTTAAAAACATTGTCTTCAACAGTAAAGATATAATCAAAGTTATTTTTTATATTTTCAATAAGACTTTCATCTATTGGAGATATAAATCTTGCATTTATTAAGGAAATTTCATAACCCTCACTTATTAATTTATCATAAGCTGGTTTAACATTTTCTATCATAGTACCAACAGATATAATACATATATTACCTTTTTGATTTATAACTTCACACTTATTATAAATAACTTCTGGTTCATTTTCGCTATATATATTATTAACCGTCCCTTTTGGATATCTTATAGCTATTGGCCCTTTATGTTTGTTTATAGCATAGTCTAACATTTTTAAAAGTTCCGTTTTATTTTTTGGTGATAAAACAGTTAAATTTGGTATATGAGAAAGATATGATATATCGAATATACCTTGATGTGTTTCACCATCATCACCAACAACTCCTGCTCTATCTATTGCAAAAACAACATGTAAATTTTGTATACATATATCATGTATTATTTGGTCATATCCTCTTTGTAAAAAGGTAGAATAAACTGCAAAAACTGGTATAAATCCACTCATAGCAAGCCCACCAGCAAATATAACAGCGTGTTCTTCTGCTATTCCAACATCAAATATTCTATCTGGATATACTTTTGAAAAAAAAGATAAACCTGTACCAGAAGGCATTGCAGCAGTGATAGCTAAAAGTTTTTTATTTTTATTAGCTTCTCTAACCATAAATTTTCCAAAAACTTCTGAATATGTTTCAGATTTATTAAAACTAATAGGTTTACCTGTTTCCATATCAAATGGAGCTACTCCATGATAATTATATGGTTCGTTTTCTGCATGTATATAACCAAACCCTTTTTTAGTAATTATGTGCAATAATACTGGCTTGTTTATATTTTTAACATTATTTATAGCTTTTATAAGGCCAGATATATCATGCCCATCTATTGGTCCTATATATTTTATTCCAAGTTGCTCAAACATTACATTAGGTAAAATTGCATATTTTATGCCTTCTTTTGTTTTTTCTAATACTTTATTTATTTTATCTCCAACTATATTAAATTTTTCTAAAAACTGTCTTACATCTAATTTAGCTTCTATATATTCTGGTGCCAAACGTAAACTACTTAAATGTTTGCTCATAGACCCTACATTTTCAGATATAGACATTTGATTATCATTTAATATGATTAAAAGTTTTTTATTATTAGCTCCAGCATTGTTCATAGCCTCATAAACCAAGCCTCCTGTCATAGCCCCATCGCCAATAACAGAAACTACGTTATAATCTTTTCCTAATAAGTCTCTAGCTGTTACAAACCCAAGGCTTGCCGATATAGATGTAGAACTATGCCCTGTGTTAAAATGGTCATATATACTTTCTTCTGTTTTTGGAAAGCCACTAAGTCCATCTTTTTTTCTAAGGCTATCAAAAAAATTTTTTCTTCCTGTCAAGATTTTATGTGTATATGCTTGATGCCCTACGTCCCATATAATTTTATCTTTTGAAAAATCAAAACAATAGTTAAGTGCAATCGTAAGTTCTATAACGCCTAAATTAGATGCTAAATGTCCACCTGTTTTAGCTAAAGAGCTTATTAAAAAATCTCTTATTTCTTTTGCTAAACAATTTAACTCATCTATGTCAAGTTTTTTTAAATCAGACGGACTATTAATATTATCTAAATATGCCATATTAGTCCTCCTTTTCAATAAATTTTAAAACATAACTATAGCAACAGCTATACCAAGTATAGCTCCTGCAAAAACTTCAATAGGACTATGCCCTAAAAGCTCCTTTAGCTTAGAATCTATTTTTATTCCGTGTTTTTCAAAATTTGCTATAAATATATTAAGCACTTCTGCTTGTTTACCAGCTGCTCGTCTAACTCCAGATGCATCATACATAACAACCATACTAAGAACAAAAGTAATAGCAAATAATGTTGAAGAAAAGCCTTCTTTTAGCCCAGTTGCACAAGCAAGCGAAGTCACAAAAGAACTATGAGAGCTTGGCATACCACCAGAGCTTACTATAAGTGCTGGATTTATAGTTTTATTTTTAATACAATCTATAATTATTTTTATCATTTGTGCTATAAACCAAGATAAAGCAGATGTTTGTATTATTTTATTATTAATAATTTGAAGAAAGATTGTCATAATATCACCTTAATTCCATTTGTATTTTATATATTAGTTATCTCTATTAATTAGGTTTTTAATGTAAAAGTAAATTTGTTTTTCGCCAAAGCCTAATTTTTCTAATCCTTCTAAAGCCTGTGATGATAATAAAATATAATCTTTTTTTGCTTTTTCTGAACCATAAATACTAACATATGTACATTTATCATTTTTTATATCACTATTTATTGGTTTGCCTATTTTTTGTTGGTCTCCTTCTATATCTAGTATATCATCTTGTATTTGAAAGGCAATTCCAAGATTATAAGCTATCTGTTCTACTAATTTTATTTGTTCTTCATTAGCTCCACCTATAATAGCTCCTACTTTCATACTTGCTAAAATTAACTTTCCTGTTTTATTTTCATATATATCAAAAAGTTCATTTTTATTAATTTTTTTACCTTCAGCCTTAATATCTAAAGCTTGTCCTTTTATCATACCATTTGTACCAGATGCATTAGCTATACATTGAATAGCATCTAAATATTTTTTTTCAAAATTATTTTTTAATTTGTCAATCATAATTTCAAATGCAATATTTAAAAGTCCATCACCAGTTAAAATAGCTGTTGCTTCATCAAACTTTATATGACATGTTGGAAACCCTCTTCTAAGATCATCATTATCCATAGCTGGTAAATCATCATGTATTAGAGAATATGTGTGTATACATTCCATAGCCACGGCAAAAGGAATAGCATCTTCATAGTTTTTACTAAAAGCATCACAAGTTAATAACATTAGCATAGGTCTAAAACGCTTTCCCCCAACTTTTAAACTATATTCCATAGGTAAATACATTTCTTTACTAGCATATATGTTCAAATATTTTAATATATTTTGATTTATAATATCAAATATATGTTTTCTCATTTCTATATTATCCATTAACTTTCCTCCATATCATAAAATGGGTTAAGTTTAAATATACCAGCAGCATCTTTTTGAAGAATAGCTACTTGTTGTTCCATATCTTTTAAAAAGTTGGCACAAAAAATAGCTTCTTCTACTCCTTCTTTGTATAGCTTTAAAGAATTTTCAAGACTTATATCATTTTTTTCCATTTGAATTGATATTTCTTCTAGTCTTTTTAAAGAATTTTCAAAAATTTTTTTCTTTACCATAAAAACCTCATTCTATTATTTTTGCTTTTTTATCTCCGTCATAAAAGTTTATTTTTATTTCATCATCTTTTTTTAATTGCTTTGATGAAATAATATTTTTATTATTTTTATCAGATATTAAAGTATATCCATTTTTTAATATATTCATAGGAGATAAAGCCTCTATTTTATCTATATTAGAATTTAAAATAAGTTTATTTTCTTTCATTTTTATGTGTATATTTTTATTTATATTATTAAAATTACTTTCTGTAATTTTTTTATAATCTAAAATTTTATCAAAAAAATTAGTAAAACAACTTTTATTAATATTTATATTAAAATTAAGTTTATTTTCATTTATCTTTTTATTAATATTGTTATTTAAATTATTAAATGTATTACATATCTTTTCTTTTAAAGCATCAGCCTCTGGCAAACATACCTCTATAGCTGCAGATGGTGTTGGTGCTCTAAAATCTGCTACAAAATCTGCTATTGTAAAGTCTATCTCGTGGCCTATTCCTGTTACAATAGGTATAGAAGAATAAAATATAGCTCTTGCTACATTTTCATCATTAAACGCCCATAAATCTTCTTTACTACCACCACCACGAGCCAAAATAATAACATCTAATTTTTTATATTCGTTAGCTATATTTATTGCATTTATAATGCCATTTGGAGCATCTTTTCCTTGTACTAATGTTGGTATTAATATTATTTTAACGTTAGGATTTCTCCTTTTAGCAACATTTAATATATCTCTTATTGCAGCACCTGTTTCTGAAGTTATAACACCTATTGTTTTTGGTATTTTAGGTATCTCCATTTTATAAACATTATCAAATAGTCCTTCATTTTTTAATTTTTCTTTTAATTTTTCAAAGTCTAAAAAAACATTACCCACTCCGCTACATTTAATACTTATAACATATAGTTGATATTGTCCAGTTTTAGGATAGGAAGATATATACCCACAACAAATAACTTTTGTACCATTTTGAATATTATCTTCCATTAATAATGTATTTTGTTTATACATAATAGCATTTATAGAACATTCTTCATCTTTTATAGTAAAATATATATGCCCAGATATATGTCTTTTAAAATTAGATATTTCACCTTCTATATATATATTATTTAATAAAAAATCATCTTCAAAAACTAATTTTATATAATTATTAACTTGTGTAACTGTATAAATATTATTTTTCATAATGTTTTTAAATTTTTGCAAGCACTGCATTTACAAATCTATAAGACTTTTCTGAGCTATATTCTTTTGAAAGCTCAATAGCCTCATTTATAGCAACTTTTGCTGGCACATCATCAAATAAAATTTCATAAATAGCTAATCTCAAGATAGCTAAATCAACTTTATCAATACGAGATATATCCCAACCTTCAGAATTTATTATTATTTTTTTATCTATATCTTCTAATTTATTTATTAAATCAAAAATTTGCTTTTCTATAATAGATTTATTTATTTTTAAAGGAATATAATTTTCATCTTTTTTACTTTCTAAAACAACTTCTGTTTCTAAGATATCATAATATTTATTTAAAATTTGTTTCATTTCATCTTTATCAAAAAACTCTAATTGAAATATTAAATTAAAAACGTGATTTCTTGTATTACTTCTTGTTTCAAGCTTTTGTCTAACGGGCATATGTAAGTCTTGCATATATTATCACCTCTATTTCTATAAAAATTTTATTCTTCTTTTTTATCTATTTCAACAGAAACAATATTTATATTTATTTTTTCTATTCCTAATCCTGTCATATTTTCTATTGCATTTTTAACTTTATTTTGAACATTTTTAGCAACTTCTAATATTTTATAATTTTGTTTTATAGATAAATTTATATTTATTGTAAGTTTATTATTTTGGTTAAGAATATTAATTCCTTTAGAATTTTTCTTACCAAATTTACCTATTATCTCACCTGCTAAGCTAGAATTAATAGAATGAACACCTTCTATTTCTAAAGTAGCTGTTTGAACAATAGCTACTAAAACATCATCAGATATTTGAACTATACCATTATTATTTGTAAACGCCATATTAACCTCCAACTAATATATAATAATCTCTTAACAATCAAATTATCTTTATTATATCAAAATTTTTAACCTTTGAAAAGATAAATATAAATATATTTTATCCTAAATCTATATATAATACACAAATTTATTATCTACAAAAATTTTAACATAATATATAAAAAGATTAAAGTTTACAAAATAACTAAGTTTTTATATAATTATAGTATAAAATATAAAATGAAAGGAAGATATTATGAAAATAGGTTCTCATGTGTCTATATCTGGTGGACTTATAAATGCTGCTAAAGAGGCATATTCTTATGGAGCTAATACATTTATGATATATACTGGTGCTCCTCAAAATACTAAACGTTCTCCTATTGAAAAATTAAAAATAGAAGAAGGTAAAAATTTTATGAAAACACATAATATAAGTGATATAGTAGTTCACGCACCATATATTATTAACTTAGCATCTTATAAAGATGATACATATAGCTTAGCAATAGATTTTTTAAAACAAGAAATAGAAAGAACAACTGCTATTGGGTCTGATTATATTGTATTACACCCAGGTTCTTTTACAGAAAAAACTTTAGATTATGGAATAGAACGAATCGCAAATGGACTTAATTCTGTTTTGAAAGATGATACAAAACCCTTTATTTGTTTAGAAACAATGGCTGGCAAAGGCTCTGAAGTTGGGAAAAATTTTGAGGAATTAAAATTAATTATAGATAAAGTAGAAAAAAAAGAAAAAATAGGTATATGTCTTGATACCTGTCATCTTCACGATAGTGGCTATGACATTGTAAATGATTTTGATAACGTAATGATTGATTTTGATAATATAATAGGACTTGATAAAATAAAAGTAGTACATATAAATGGGTCTTTAAATAAATGTGGAGCAAGAAAAGATAGGCACGCAAATTTAGGTGCAGATGAAACAAATCCAAAAGGCAAAGATTTTATAGGTTTTGATGCTATTTATAATATAGTACATTCAAAATATTTAAAAGATAAAATTTTTATATTAGAAACACCTTGGCTAGATACAAAAACTAATTTATATAAAGAAGAAATTGCAAGGCTTAGAGGTGAACATATTGTCTAAAGTAGTATTTGTTACTGGTTCATCAAGAGGTATAGGTAAAGAAATTGCAAAAATATTTGCTTTAAACAATTTTAAAGTTGTTATTAACTGTATAAATAGAAAAGATGATTTAGATAAAACTTATACTGAATTAAAAAAAATTAATCCTAATATATTAGCATTACAAGGTGATATTTCTGACTATTTAACAGCGCTTAATATATTTAAAGAAATAGAAAAAACTTTTGGTTGTGTAGATATTTTAATAAATAATGCAGGCATTTCTCATATAGGTCTTTTTAATGAAATAACGCCAGATATTTGGCAAAAACTCATAAAAACCAACATAGAAGGTGTTTTTAATTGTTCTCATATAGCTTCTAAAAGTATGATTAATAAAAAAAATGGTATAATAATAAATATTTCTTCTATATGGGGAAATGTTGGTGCATCTTGCGAAGTTGTATATTCTTCTACAAAAGGTGCTATAAATTCTTTTACAAAAGCATTAGCAAAAGAGCTTGCCCCTAGCGGTATACGCATTAATGCTATATCTTGTGGTGCTATAGATACCGAAATGAATAACTTTTTATCTGCAGAAGAAAAAGAAGCATTTATAGATGATATACCTTATATGCGTTTTGGTAAACCAGAAGAAGTAGCAAATTTAGCTTATTATCTAGCTTCTAACAATTCTTCATATCTAACAGGGCAAGTGATAACATTAGATGGTGGTTTAATATAATTAAAACTAAAAAAGAGTAAATTTATAGAAACAAAATATACTCTTTTTTAGTTTTGTTAATTAAATAACTTTATTAAAATTATTATCAAAGTCTTTAAACTTTTCTTCTATATTTAAAATATTATCTTCTTTATATAAATCTTTTGGATTATCTACACTATATGTAATATTATCTGGATATATATTAAAATTACTTAAAATATTTAAAACATCTTTTTCATAATTTTGTATATCGCTTGTTGTATCTGTTACAATATCAACTATTGTTCCGTCATTAAATACTTTAACATAAGCCTCAATAGATTTATTATTATCATTTTCAAAGTTTAAATATAAATTTAAGTTTTTATCATTTAATGCCATGTCATTTAATATATACATATTAAGGTCTGTTATTTTACCTGTAGATAATTTCATAGGTAATGTATATTTACCATTTTTTATATTATTATAATCTTGCATAAAATTAATATTTGAAGATACTTTTTTATTTTTTAATATCATATATTTTATATCATCTAAATCTTCTAAATTTATTATCTCATCAAACACTTGTTGATTTTCTTGGTTTAAATTTTCCATTGTATTAAGCAATTCTTCTTTTGTCATATTTTTATCATCTTCAATATTAAAAATACTTTCACCAAAAGAAATATCTCTTTTTTCTAATTCAGATTTAAAATCATCTATATCCTTACTAAGTTTAGTATTTTTCTTAATAATATTTTCCATTATTTGAATATTATCAAGAGTAATTGGAAGATTATTTTTTGTTAAATAATTTATAGTATCTATATCTACACTTTCTAAACTTTGTATAGATTTAATTAAATCACTTTGTGTATTATTAGATATAGTTTGTTTATCTTTATCTTTTAATTTATCTAAAATATTTTCAATATTAGTATTAAAATTATCAATTTGTAAAATTTTATCTGGATTTGCATAATTTAATATTTGATTTAAAATAAATTTATTATAATTTTCATTAGCTTTTTCTATTCCAGATTTTATAGCATTAGTGATATTATCTTCTGGTATTATTTTTTCACTTTCACCTACTGATTTATCTATCTTTTTGTCAAAGCCTATATTTTTTCTGCTTTTTTCATATATTTTAGATGCCTCTAAAAGGTTTGATAAAGTAACATTTTTTTCTGCTTTTAATAAATTTCCAATAGATGCACTATCTCCTTTTTGAACAATATTTAGCATTCTATAAACAGCAATTATAGCATTTCTTTCTTCTTTAGACAATATGTTTTCTCTATCTATATCTAATATTTGCTCTGCTATTTTTTCTCTAGATGTTTGTCCAAATTTGTTATTATCTATATAATCTATAACTTCATCTATTTTTCTATCCATAGGGTTAAAATTATATTTTAGCATTTTTGCAACTGTTAATGGATGTAAATTATTTGCTACATAATCTATTTTATTATCTAATAATTTAATATTTAAAATATTTTCTTCTGTAAAATCTATATTATTAAGTGATAAAATTTTTAATGCTTTTATATTATGTTGTGTAGGTTCAAATCCATTTTTTATAAGTAAATCTTTAAAATCTTCTGTAAGTTTATTAATACTATCACCAAAAGATTTATTAGGTGTAGTTTTAAAAGTTTCAAAGGTATCAATAATATTTTGAGATTTTAAACTTTTATTAATGCCAGATAATGAAAAATCTATTTTTTTATCTATTATATCTTTAAATGTATTATAAACTGCATTTGGATAAAAACTTTTTATAGTTGAAAATACATTTTTCATTGTTTCAACATTATTTTGTGTAGGTTCTACTTTATTTATTTGTAGATATTTTTTATAATTTTCTTGTTCTATATTTTCAAGATAATTTATAACATCTTTTAATGGTTTTGTATCTATATTTATACCTTTATCATAAAGTGAATACATAGCCTCTGTTGTAAGCTTTAATTGAATTTTAGAAAGATTTAATCTTTCAGATATAGCTTCTTCAGTAACATTAATATTTTGTATATTAATATTTTTATAATTATTTTCTATATTTTTAAGATTTATATTTATATTCTCATCAATAAGCCCTTGTATATGCTCTGGCAAAATTTTTGGTAACATATTTTTATATTTAATATATTGTTCTATAGTTTCATTATTAAATATATCTATGTCTAATACATTTTCATTTTTTAATATATTGTTAGCACTTTTTTCTAAAATATTTTTAATATCTATTTCTTGTTTTATATTTGCTAACTTTTTATATTTTTTTATATTTTCAGAAGATATATCAACTTCACTTTTTATAAAATCTTTTGCAATAGCTATATTTTCTTCATGAATCTCTATATCATTTTGGTTTAATATATTTTTTATTTGTTCTTCAAGGTTTTCTATATTTTCTATATCTATACTATCTTTATTAGACACTCTTGAATATTTAGATGAGTATAAATCCTCTATTGTTGTTTTATTTCCTTTTTTTATAATATTTAAGCTAGTGTCTTTGTCAATATTTTCTATATTATCAATTTTATCTTTTACATTTTTTAATGCTGATATATTTTTATCTGTATTAGGCAAACCAACTTTAGATAAAATATCTTCAAAATTAAATAAGTCCTCTTCGTCTAGCCCGTTCATATTTAAGTCCATTTTAATAGCCTTTTTTTTATCTTCTTTTAACTCTTGTAAAGTTTTTTCTTCTGGCTTTTCTTTGTTTTCTACGTCTACACCTGTGCTAATACTTAAATAATCACTAAATGTTAATACATCTACTTTTTTAGGGTCAACTCCATTATTTATCAAATTTTGTAAACTTTTTTTATTTACTGTATTAGATAAATGAGATAATTTATTTTTTATTTTAGAATTGTATAAATTATTTTCTTGTACTGATGGTTGACTATTTTTATCTAAAAAAAGTTTATATTGTTGTTGAGCTCTATTATTTAATAATGTATTTTTATCTAAGTTTCTTTTAATTTTTATATTGTTTATATCATTATTTAAATTATCTTGGCTTTCAGTATTAAAAATTTGTTTTAAAGTGTTTTTCTCATCTTCTACTCTAAAATATACAGTATCTCCTACTTTGTTTGAAATTTTATCTTTATCTACATTTATGTAATATTTGTCTTCTAAATGTATTATATATTTATTATCTTTTAAAGACTTTATTTCTCCAGATATAATATCTCCTTTTTCAAAATTAATAATTTCATTATTTACAGTATTTGTATTGTTATTATTTATTTTTTCTATCTTCAAAATATCACCCCTACATATATATAATATATATCGGTATATAATTTATTTTAATTAACTTTATATATAAAAATTTAATTTTCTATAATATCTTATATAAAAATATTACATCTAAAAAAGTATTATTTTTATATCCTATTTGTTCAAAAATACCTTTTATATCATATCCAAATTTTTTATGTAAATTAATACTAGCCTCATTACCACCTGTTATAGCAGATACTATTGAATGAAACCCTCTTTCTCTAGCTTCATATTCTATTTTTTCTAATAATAAACTACCTATTCCCATTTTCTTATATTCATTTTTTACATATAAAGATACTTCTACTGTTTTATCATAGCCTCTATAATCTCTAAATTTAGATAAAGATGCCCAACCTACTACTTTTTGACCTATTAAACATACTATTATAGGTAAATTATTTTCTATATGTTCATTATACCATTTTTTTGTATCTTCTAAAGTTTTTGGTTCAAAATTAAAATTAAAATTTGTATTTATTATAAAATAATTTGTTATTTCATTTATTTCTTTTAAATGCTTTTCATCTGCTTTTTGTATTATCATTTTATTCTCCTTATATTTTATCCTTTTAAATATTTTTAAGGGCATAGTCTATAAACTATACCCTTAAATTTAAAATATCATAAATTTTTTTCATATCTAAATTTGATTTAAAATTATTTGCTAACAAATCAAACTGTTCTTTTAAATATTTTATATATAAATCTTCTGTTTTTTCACCTTTTAGATTTTGTATTAAAATTTCTTTTGTCTTCATTTCTCCACTATCTACAAGGCTATCTTCATCTTCAATATTTATATCAAAATATGGTAATATGCCTAAAACATCTTTTTTACAAATATCTTCTATAATATTTTTACCATCTTCAAAATAATTAATATTACCTTTAAACTTGTTTATAATAATACCTTTTATAAGAGACTGTTCTATTTCTGTCATAAGTTTTATAGTTCCATATAAAGACGCAAAAATACCACCTCTTGATATATCTGATATTAATAATACGGGGGCATTTACTATTTTAGCAAAGCCCATATTTACAATATCATTTTTTATAAGATTAAGCTCAACAGGGCTTCCGGCTCCCTCAATAACAACTATATCATTTTGCTCACAAAGACTATCAAAAGACATTTTAGCTTGATTTAAAAAGTCTGTTTTAACTTCCTCATAACCAAATCCGTCCATATTTCCCTTATATTTACCGTTTAAATAAACTTCTACATTATTTTTTGTAGGTACTAATAATATTGGGTTCATTTTATAATCTGGTTCTGTGTTACAAGCGTAAGCACAAATAGCTTGAGAACGAGCCATTTTATTTCCATCTTTTAAAATATGTGCATTAGAAGACATATTTTGTACTTTAAATGGTGCTACTTTATATCCATCTTGAGTAAAAATTCTACATAAAGCAGTAGCAAATATAGACTTTCCTACACCAGATGATGTACCTTGTATCATTATTATTTTAGACATATTTTCACCTAATTTTCAAATAATTCAGGATATAATGCTTTTGCTATATTTTCAAAAGCTACAATAGAATTTTCATTTGCTCTTGAGCTAGTATTTTTTTCTATTAAATATACTTTATTGTTTTTAACTGCATCTATATTTTCCCAACCAGCTCTCTTTTTTATATCTTCAACTGGTGTTTCTAAAAAGTCTGCGTTTGTAAGTATAACACTAGGATTTTTAGCAACTACTTGCTCTTCAGAAACTGGTATCCAACCATCTTGTTCTTCAAAAATATTTTTTGCACCTAATAAATTAATCATATCATTTAAAAATGTATTTTTTCCAAAAGTATAAGCATCTGGCATTGGAGAAGTTTCAAAATATACACTTATAGGATTTTCTTGTTTTACTGTTTTTACTTTGTCTAAAATAGAATTCATTCTTTCTTCATAATCACTAACTATTTTTTTAGCTTCTTCTTCTTTTTTTGTAACTTTACCTATAAATAAAATATCTTCTTTTATACCTTCAACACTTGTAGAAGTAGGTACAACTGTTACAAAAGCTCCCATTTCTACCATTGGTGCAAAAGGGTCTGTACCATCTGATTTGCTCATACCAGTACCAAATATAATATCTGGTTTTAATGCAACAATATTTTCAGCATCTGGAGTCATAATATCAAATATAGGTAAATCTTTATTTACTCCGTCTACTTTTAAAGAATATTTATCTACTGCCACAAGGTTGTCTGCAAGACCTAAGTTAACTAATGTTTCTGTTATACTAGGTGCTAATGAAATTATTTTATCTGTTTTTTCTGGTAAAATAACTTCATTACCCTCTCTATCTAGCACTATATTACTATTTTCTATAGTAGTACTTTCTATGCTACCTTCTTGTTCATTAAAAATACAACCAACTAATAATGTAGACAATAAAATAGCAAAAATTAAAATTAAATTTTTAAACTTTTTCATAGTTTTTCCTCCTAAATATTTTTATAATTTTTATATTTATTTTTAAAGATTATAGTATATCCTCTGCCATAACTAGGCAACCAATCATAAAAATTTTTACTTTTTTCTTTAAATAAATACATCATTATAATTGATATTACTCCACTATGACAAATGACTACTACATCTTTAATTTTCTGTTTTTTACAATGATGAAATAAATCTTCAAAAGCTTTTATAACTCTGTTTTCAAACTCTTTTTTTGTTTCACCATTAGGTATATTATTTTCATCTATATTTTCAATCCATTTTTTATAATCTTCATTATTTTTTAACTGTTTATAACTTTTAAGCTCAAAATCACCAAAATTCATTTCTTTAAAATTTTCATTTACTATATAATCTACTTTTCCAAAAAGTATATTTAATGTTTCAATAGTTCTTTTAAGCCCACTTGTTATAAAAAGACTAGGCATTTCATATTGTATAATATTTTTCAAATGGTATAACTCTTTTATCCCATTTTCGCTTAACGCTATATCTGAAAATCCATAATATAGCTTTTGTTCATTTGCATATGTTTTACCGTGCCTTATTAAATTTATTTTTATTTTATCTCCATTGGTATCCCACAAAATAATCTAACCACCTTATCACTATTTTTAGATAATATAGATAAGCTATGCCCTATACTTTCTCTTAAAAGACGCATTTCATATTCTATTGGTACAATACCACAAGATATATCTTCACAAGTTATTATTTTATCTCTAAACCTATCTATATTTTCTTTTATGTATATTATAGGTTCTTTATTGTTTTTTATCATAGCCAAAATAAATTTATCTATATTAGCTATTATTTTTTTATTAAAATCTATTTGGATATTTTTATCATCACAAAAAAATACATTACTATCATCTATATTAAACTTATCTTTAGCGTAACTTAATTTACCTTGATAAGCTCCTCCTATAATAAGTATCATAAATTCCTCCTATAATATTGATAAAAAAAGTATAGATGTTAAAGAACTTGTTGTTATTATAAATCCACATAAATCTCCAGATATACCTTTTAAATCTTTTATACAAAAAGTAGCAAAAATAAAACAACTTAATATATTTATTAAAATTATTTTTAATATGCTAAAATAATATGATAAAAATAAAAACATTAATAAAATTATTAAAATAGTATAAAAATGCTTATTATTTAAATCTTTTTTAAAATTAGCTATAAACCCTTCTTTAGATATAGGATTAACTTTTATAATAAATAAGCTAGTAATACCTCTTGAAAACAAAGGTATAAATATTAAAGAGGTTATATTTTTATCTTGTTTTAATATTTCATAAATACATACATAGTATATAACATTTATTATTAATAATCCTATTACTGCAAATGCCCCAACACAAGAATCTTTTAAAATTTTATATTTTTTTTCTAAACTAGCTCTTGAAAATATAGCATCACAAGTATCCATATACCCATCTATATGAATAAATCCACTTAAAAATAATGGTATTAAACATACTAATGCTGACTTTATAGTTATTGGTATATTAAAATTACTTATTATATTTATACCCAAAAACCATATTAATCCAATAACTAATCCTACAAACTGTAAATAAACTATAATAAAAGGAAAATTTTTTTCTTCCCATTTTACTTGAGGCATAGGTATTGTTGTATACATAGAAAAAGCCATAAAAAGTCCATTTATCATAATTTTATTTCATCAAACCTTTCTTTGCCTTTATGCACTATAATGTTGTTGTAGCATACTTCTATTAAAACATCTGCATTTTTAACACAAGATTTATCTATAAAAGCTAGCCCTTTTTTATATGTGTTAGTTATTTCATCATATTTTATACTGTCAGAAAAAATATAGTCAGAAACTAATACCACATTTCTCATTTTACTTATTATATATAATAAATCCTCACTAACCTTTTTATAAGCCTCTAACATTAAATTATCTTTAAACATCTCATTAGCTAAAAGTGCTGTAACGCTATCTATTAAAAATGTTCCTTTTAAATCACATAAATTTTCTATATTTTTAATATCTTTTTGTATTTCTATTGTTTTAAAATTTAAATGTAATCTATTTTTTTTATGTTTTTCTATTCTTATTAAGTCTTCTTCATCTGTTGGACACATAGTTGCTATATAATAAAACGGTTTATCTTCTTCTTTTAAAGAAAATGCTATTTTTTCTGCTATACTAGATTTTCCATTTTTACAACCACCAGAAACATATACAATCATAAAAGCACCTACTTTAAATTATTTAAATAATCGGTATCTATTTTAGCTTCATCAAAAGTTGCCATATTTTTAAACATAGCAACAGATGCTTCCATTATAGAAAACATTAAAGGGCAACCACTACCTTCGCCCAATCTCATTTTTAAATCTAAATAAGATGGTAGTCCTATTTCTTTTTGTGCTAAAATATATCCTTTTTCCATAGACTTATGAGATAAAAACATATATCCTTTAATATGTTCATTTAGCTTAATAGCACATAAGCCTGCTACTATTGCTATAAATCCATCTACAACAACAGGAATTTTATTGTATGCACACCCTATATATACTCCTATCATTGTAGCTATATCAAATCCACCAACTTTTGTTATAATATCTATAACATCATTTTGATTAGGTTTATGTTTTTTTATAGCTTTTTTTATTATGTCTACTTTTTTATTGTAAGCATCTTTAGTAAGACCAGCGCCAACACCTACAACACTTTCTATTTCATCTTCTTTTAAGCCTAATATAGACGCTAAAATAGCACTACTTGTTGTCGTATTGCCTATTCCCATTTCTCCAGTACCTATTATGCTATATCCATCTTTTTTAGCTTGGTTAACAAGTTCAATACCTATATTAATAGCTTTTATAGCTTCATCTTTTGTCATAGCCTCTTGTTCAAAAAAATTATTAGTAGATTTTCGTATTTTTTTATTTATAAGTTTAGGATGATTTATATCACATTTTATGCCTACATCACAAACTAAAACATCTGTATTAAATTGTTTAGCTATGACAGATACACCTGTTTTACCTTCTAAAATATTTATTGTTTGTATAGCTGTTACCTCTTGTGGTGTAGATGCTATACCTTCTTCAAATATACCATTATCACTTGCTAAAACTATTATAGCCTTTTTGTCTATATTTATGTTTAAACTATTATATATACTACAAAGTTTTGCAGATATTTCTTCAAGTTCTCCTAAACTACCTATAGGCTTTGCCAAAAAATCTATATATTTTTTAGCTTCATTATAAATATTTTCATTTATTTTTTCTATATTTTTTAAATAATACTCCATATAAACACCTAAAAAAGCCTTAGTATAACCTAAGACTTATAACTTTCTATTTTATTATGTATAGCATAAAATAGTATTATTAAATAATTTTAATATATAATATTAATAGCTATGTAAATAGATAAGTTATAAACCTCAATAACCTGTGAGTTTTAAAACTAAAACTTGCATAATATAGTTATATTATTTTTTGGCAGGTATTCCGACTAAGACATCAACATTTATTTAGCCTTCCCAGTTTAACCCAGTGGCATATATAAATAAACTCCTTCATCACGGCAGCAAGGTCTGTTTAAGATTTTAACTCAATTCCCTATTATCGTTAAAACGCACCAGCAAGTCTATCTTAATATTTAATTATTATAAATTATACACACAATATAAATTATTGT
This sequence comes from [Clostridium] colinum, assembly GCF_940677205.1. Taxonomy (NCBI): domain Bacteria; kingdom Bacillati; phylum Bacillota; class Clostridia; order Lachnospirales; family Lachnospiraceae; genus Tyzzerella; species [Clostridium] colinum. Next base: position 1,293,830 of record NZ_OW712331.1, read on the forward strand.
CAACACATACAATTACAGTACAATAAATAAGATAAGAATATATCTTACCTTATTTATTATATAAAAAATTAATGATTTTTATTCAATTCTTTTTCTGTTTTTAAATATAAAACAAATAAAATTATAAGCATACTACCTAATGCAAATATCCAAGTTAATAAAAGGTTAGCCGTTATACCTGCTACAATATATCCTATTACACAACTTATAGCCACAACAAATGTATATGGTATTTGTGTTGCAACGTGGCTTATATGATTACATCTAGCTCCTGTAGATGATAATATGGTTGTATCTGATATAGGGCTACAATGGTCCCCAAAAACAGACCCTGCTAAAACAGCTCCTAATGATGTTATTGTAAGTTGTGGTGCTGTATTTTCACATACAACAGCTATTATAGGTATTAATATACCAAATGTACCCCAAGATGTACCCATAGAAAAGGCAAGTAGCCCAGCAACACAAAATGCTACAACTGGTATTAACATTCCTGCCACACTAGACCCTTCTACAAGCCCACCTACATATCCACCTGTATTTAATAAATCTCTACAAACACCACTTATTGTCCAGGCTAATATAAGAATTATATAAGCAGATACCATAGACTTAACACCTGTAGCTATGCCAGACATAAACTCTTTAAAAGTTAATACTTTTCTTGGGATAAATAATAAAAATGTAACTATTAATGTAAAAAATCCACTCATAGCAAGTGCTGGCCCTGCATTAGTGTTACCAAAACTTTCAGATAAAGTCATACCACCATTAAAATAACCACCAACATATAACATTGATAAAATAGATGAAACTATTAATACTAATATAGGTATAACTAAATCAAACACCTTACCTTTTTCTGATATAGATATTTTACTAAGCTCATCATCTTCATCTAGTGCCTCAAAGTCATCATTTTTTTTGCCTTCTAAGGCTAAATATTCACATTTTGCCATTTTACCAAATTCTAATTTTGTTAAACATACGATTAAAACCATAATCATTGTTAAAATAGCATATAAGTTGTAAGGTATAGTTCTAACAAAATCTTGTATACCATTTAAACCACTATCTGTCATTTGAGATATAACAGATGCTGCCCAAGAAGAGACTGGAGCTATTATACATATAGGTGCGGCTGTTGCATCAATAATGTATGCAAGTTTTTCACGAGATATTTTATATTTATCTGTAACAGGACGCATAACTGTACCTACTGTTAAACAGTTAAAATAGTCATCAATAAATATAATAACACCTAATACCGCCGTTGCTAACTTAGCCCCTTTTCTAGATTTTATTTTTTTTACCGCCCATTCACCATAAGCCTTAGAGCCACCAGCTTTTGTTATAATAACAACTATAGCCCCAAGAATTCCTAAAAATATTATAATAGAGCTGTTTTCTGAAAGTTTTTCTGCCATAAGGTTCATAGTAACTTCAATAGTTCTAGTACCAACTTGTATAACTCCATCTGTATCATATATAGAATATATTAATGTTCCAGATAAAATACCTACAATAAGCGAAGATATAACTTCCTTTGTTTTAAGCGCTAATATAATAGCAATGATAGGTGGGAGCAAAGATAAAATACCCACCGTGTGTATTTCCATTAAAATCTCTCCTTTGTATATATTTTGGGCTCTTTTTCAAAATTGAGGTAAATTTTAAATTTTAATAAAATTATAACATCTCAATATTTATTGAACCATTATTTTTATAATTTTATCACAAAATATTTATATATGCAAATTTTTAAATATTTATTAATAATTTTATTAAAATAATATAACAAAAACTAGTATTTAATTATAAAATACTAGTTTTTGTATAAATTTGTATATTTAAAACTATTTTACATTGTTATTAGTATACAAATTTTGCCTATATTCTTCACTAGATTTTTGTACTATTTTAGATAATATACTTTGATATTCTTTAAATTTACCTTGAGCCTTTTTTATAAGAGATTGCTCAAACAATACTCTTTCGTTATCTGGTGCTAAAGTATATGCTTTAGCTATAGCTCCTTCTGCTTTTAAAAGATTATATTCTTGCCTGTAATATTTAGCTAACTTAAGCCACAATATATAATTATTTCTATTATAAAAATTTGCTTTTTCTATACATTTTATAGCTTTAGGTATATTATTAAGATGTTCGTATATATCACTTTTAGCTATTAAAATATCAACATTTTTATCTTCTATAATTTCTAAGCACTTCGTAGCTCTATCATATAAATTAAGCTTTACATAACAATTAGCAATTTTTAATAATATATCATCTGATTTATTAAACAAATGTGCTTGTATAAATAAACTTTTAGCTTTATCAAATTCTTTCTTTTTAAAATATAATTCGCCTAAATAATAATATTTTTTATACACAATATCATCATTTAATTTGTTTATATTTTCCTTAGCATCGTCAAAATCTTCTTTTTCTATTAATAATTCTATTAGGTTAAATAATATGTCTAAATTATTGTTAGATAAATTTATAGCCTTTTTTAAATATGTTAATGCTAAATCATATTGTTTAAGTCTTATATAGCAAATTCCTATATTATTATATAAAATATAATTTGAAACATCAAAGTCTAATGCATCTTTATAAGACTTTATAGCTTTTTCAAACATATTTTCTTTAAAAAATCTATCTCCTTTAATCTTTTTTCGCTCTACTTGTCCTCTTTTTTCCCAATTAAAAAGTTCTAGCGAGATACTTTCTATTTCTTCTAATGTATAAAAATCATTAATAGTTAAAAATTCTATACTTCTTTGATAAAAACTTTCTTGTTTTTTTATTTCAATCAATTTGTTAGCTATATCAACATTTAAAAGGTCATTATATACCCAGTTTATAAACTTATCTTCAAAAAAATCTGTACTATACTCTTTAAAATTTTTATAAAAAAGATATATAGCCTCTTCTATCGAATAAATATTTATACCATTTGTAAGTTTATATGGAGATATATTTTTATCTTCTGCCAAACTTTGCTTTAAGCTAGCAACCATATAACCACCTTCTTTATAATCTTATTAGTTCTGTTATACTTCTAGCTATATTATCTAATATATCATAAAACTTATCTTTTAAGTCATAATATTTTCCATTTGGAGCAGTAACTGGGTCGAAAGATTTTAGGCTTTCTTTATCACGCCTTGCTACAACATATGTTGTAACTTTTGCCTGTTTTAGCATATTACAAATATCTTCAACACTTTTACCACTATTAGTAGGAACATGAGGAGGAGCATCTGTTATTAATATAAATATGTTTTGACTATCTGGCTCTAAATCAGAATTTTGTAAAAGTTGAACACCTGTTTCTAAGGCATCAAGTGATGATTCAGGTATATCTCCACCATAAGTTCTTGGTATATTTTTTACTTGACGTTTAAATTTTTCTATATCATTTGTAAAATTATATACACTAGGTTTTTCTTTTTCATTTAAATCTCCAAATCCTATAAGCCCAAGTTTAAATTTAGCCCCTCGTTCACTTAATATATTTGAAAATTCAATTGCTCTGTCTTTAACACCATTTATATAGCTATCCATACTACCTGTTGTATCTATTAAAAATGTAATATTTACATTTTCTTTACCTACAAGCTTAACATCTTCTTTTTCAGGTGGTAAAGAAAATTTTGTTCTATCAAATTCTTTTATTTTTATTTTACCTGTATTTATATCTTTTAAATATACTTCAAAAAGGTTATTTTCATCAATAGCATATGTTATTTCTATTTGAGATTCACCTTTAAGATTGTCCAAAATAGCTGTACCTATATATTTTTTATTTTCTTCATTTCCTTGTTCCCATTGATAAACATCAACTGCTACTGTGCTAGCACCATTAGCATTAGAAAATTTAGAATCTGAAAATTTACTTGGTATAGGGCTACCCATAGGTATAATAGGTATAAGTCCTCTTTCCATTGTATCTATATTTATTATAGCCTCTGTTCCAAAAATTTGTCTTGTTATTTGCCCTACTTTAACATTTCTATTAGGTAAATGTATAAGATAGTTATAAATAGCTGCTCCCATAGCAACACTTTTAGCTGGGTCTGTTGCTCTATAAGGCTCTTTTACAAATCCGGCTACCATTCTTTTAACCATTGGTATTAGTGTAGACCCGCCTACTAATATAACTTTTGATATTTCATCTGGCTCTTTATTTGCTCTTTTTAATGCTTCTTCTAAAATTTCTCGGCTTCTTTCTACATATTTTCTAATAAGTGCCTCAAAGTCTTCTCTTGTTATATCAATAGATAAATTTTTAGGTACACCATCAATAATTACAAGTGGATTTATTTTTATTGACACTTTTCCTGTACCAGATAATTTTTTCTTAGTTTGCTCTGCTTCTTGTTTTAATTTTTGCATAACTGTTTTTCTGTCTAAATCATCTAAGCTATCTATATCTATGCCACTATCTTGCATAAATTTTTCTTTCATAAACTTTATAAGCTCTGCATCAAAATCATCTCCACCAAGGTTCATATCCCCAACGTCTGAAAGCTCTTGAAAAATTTCTTCCCCATTTTCATCAATGCTAACTTTTAAAACACAAGCATCAAAAGTTCCACCGCCAAAATCATATACAAGTAAAGTTTGTGCATAGCCTTGTTTATATCCATATTCAATAGCTGCAGCCAATGGTTCAGATAAAAGATAAACATTTTTAAATCCTGCTAATATACCCGCTTGTTTTGTAGCAAAAATTTGTCTATCGTTAAAATATGCTGGGTGTGTTATAACAACTTCATCAAAAGTTTCTCCAGATTGCTCTTCTGCAGATTTTTTTAGTTTTTTTAATATTTCTGCACTTACTTGCTCTGGAGTTTTTTCTTCTCCATTTATAATAACTTTTTCATCTGTTCCTATTTTTCTTTTTATAGATATAACAGTACTTTCTGGGTAAATAATAGATGCTAATTTAGCCTCAGACCCTACTACTATTTCTTCCCCTTCTAATGTTGGATAATTAACAACAGAAGGCAAAACTTCGTCTGTACCATCTATTTTTACTACTTCAATTTTATCATCTCTATCTCTATATATTGTTGCAACGGAGTTTGTTGTACCTAAATCTATTCCTAAATATGCCATTTTTTAGCCCTCCAAAATTGTTTTATTAAATCTGCTTGGGTCAAAACTTTCACTATATCCAGAAGGTTCATATTCTGTACCATATCCCATATCGGTAACAGACCCTTTAACAAGGCCACCTTCTTCTTCTACTTGCAATGTTATGTTAAGTCTTGTTTTACCACTAGGTCTTTCTGGTAAATCTTTTATTAAAACTTCGCCTATTAGTTTGCATTTTTCAATAGTATCTTCTTTATTTATTCTTTCCATTATTTTTAAATTAAAGTTTGTCATATCCTCTTTTTCAGTACCAGAAAGAGTAAATATTTGTTCTTTTTTAGCTAATGCATATGGTGTTCCTCTTCTAATCATTGTGTAAAAAGATTTAACACCATTATTTTCTATTTCAAGCCCTATATCGTGAGGTACTGTAACCTCAAATTCTATAGACATTTTTTCACTTTCTATATCTGGAGATGATAAAAGTCCCATTTTCATAGCTGCATAATATGTTGCACCAAGAGATATATCTAAAGCTGGTCTTTCAGATGTGTAAATTTTACTTTCATTATTAAAAATAGCTATAAGCATATCTTTTACCCACGGCATCTGAGAAGACCCACCTTCTAATAAAACTCTATCTATATCATCTGGAGTTAATGCACCTGTATAAACTTCTCTTAAAGCCTTTAAAACAAGCTTTCTAGTTTCTTCTATAAAAGGGTTAATTATTTCTTCTAAATCATCTCTTGTCATCTGTTCTACAAAAGGTGGTATACAAAATGTAAAAGGTATTCTAAAAGTTTTTACTCCAGAAAGACGCTCTTTAGACTCTCTAGCACGGCAAATAAGCTCTACCATATTTTCTGGGCTTAAATCTTCTCTTTTTTGATTAGCTTTTTCTTCTATAAAATTATAGCATCTATTTAAAATATACTCGTCCACATTATCTCCACCGTGATAGGCTTTTCCACCTTCACTTATAACCTGTAATTTTATATGCTTATCATCTTTTTCTAAAACATTAAATAATGTGATATCTAATGTACCACCACCAAAGTCAAAAACCATTATTTTTTCATCTTGATTTAATTGATGTCTAAAGTTATATGCAAGTGCCGCTGCTTTTGGCTCTTCTATAAGACAAATAAGCTTGTCCGATATTCCAGCTATTTCACAAGCTTTCATAGTTGCTTTTTTTGCGGCATCGTCAAAATCATAAGGAACAGAAACAACAAGTCCTACTATCTCTGCTTTAGGATTTAAACTTTTACAATGTTCTATAAGCTCTGTTAATATTTTAGCAGATATTTCTTCTGGTAAGTATTTTTTTCCATCTAGCTCAACTGTTTCATTAGTCCCCATTTTTCTTTTTATAGAACGTATAGTAGTTTCTGGATATATTTTCATTGAGCGAAAAGCTTCTTCACCTATAACCCACTCGCCTTCTCCTTCGTCATCTTTTCTATATTGAACAACAGAAGGCATAGGTATTTTTCCAAATCCATTGCTTATATCTATTGGCTCTGGTTTTTCATTTATCATATCCCAATAGCTTATTATAGAATTAGTTGTCCCAAGGTCTATACCTAAAATATAATAATCTTCCAATAAGTTTTTATTTTCTTCTATTTGCTTTTTATATTCTGTCCATTTCATATATATCACCTCTTTTATCTACTATTTGTACTATATATTTATAATAAATTGTTTTTTAAACTGAGTCTTAGGTCGTATATCACCAAATCCAAAATCTTCTATATTAAAAATCATTTGTTTATTACTTTTAAACTCTACATACATTAAAAGTCTAATTGTTTTAACATCACTATTATCAAAATCTGAATAATCATTTAAATTTAATTTTATATTTTCTATAACCTTAAAATTTTCGTTTTCTTGCAAAGCAATATTAATATCTATATTTTTATCATTAGTTAAACAAAATACTTTTTTATCAAATTTTTGCCAAATAAAACTATTTTTATAGACAAAAGGTTCAAATTTTACACTATCTAATTTTTTTATAAATATACCTATATTTGACTTTATTTGTTCTTCATCTTCTATATACATTTTATCTTTTGGTAAAACACCAAGCTCTTGACAAGCTGTTATGCAAGCTCCGTCTGATATAAATCTTTTTGCTTTTGTCTTAAAACTTTTTTCTAAATTAAACCTAGATTTTATAAACTTATGTATAAAATCTATCTCTATTCCACCACCTGTTAATATAATGTTTTTTATATCATTTTCTTTAATCTCTATATTTTGAAATAAGTCATTAAAAAATGTATTCATTTCTTTTTCAAAAAAAGAGATTATATCAAAAATTTCTTGCTTTGTTATTATCTTTTGAAATGGTGGATAAAAAAAGTTATAATATAGCTTTATATCCGACAAGCTTTGCCTTTGAAAAATAATATCAAATTGTTGGTATACAAAAGAATCTAAACTATTTTTCTCATATTCTGTTAAATCTATCTTACCTGTTTCTTCTAAAAATTTTTTTGTTATTAAATTTTTTGTTATATTAAATAATCTTTGTTGTCCTATTTTTTCATTAAAATATGTTTTTACACATTTTATTTTGCCTTCTTCTTGTATTTTATAAATAGAAGCTCTAAGTTGCCTATTACTATAATCAACTATTAATATTTTATCTCCTATAATATCATTTTCATAAAAATAGCTTTTTAAAATACATTCTTTATCATTTGTAATTTTTAATAATAAATGGTCTATATTAGCAAGCTTAAAAGCTTCTTTTACATCATCATAATTAGCATAGGAAGATATAGATAAAACAATTCCTTCTATATTAGCATTAGGATTAATATTTTTTATATTTTCTATTAAAAATAATATAAATTTACTTAAAGCTAAAGTTAAACTTATGTTTTTATCTTTAACAGTATAAGTTAAACCTTTTCCAAGATTATCTACTATATTATCTATTATTATTTCATTGGCAAATCCTTTATTTAATATAGCATATTCTCCAAAAATCCAATCTCCAGTGTCTATATTATAAGAAACAACTGTTGGCACACTAGCTTTTCCATATCCTCCGCTAACATCAACAACATCTATATCCATTTGGTTAAAGTCAAAATAAGATATAGTTGAGGTTAGGTTACCTAAATCTATTCCTATAATAAATTTATTTTCATTAATCATAAAACCCCTACTTTGCTGCTATAATGGTAGCCCTTTTTATAATTCCTTTATCTTTTTCCTTATATCCATAATTTACAACTTTTATTATTTGACCTTTAATAAAATCTTCATTTTTTTCGGCTAATAAAACTTCGTGTTCTTTTGCATTAAACATATCGTGTGGATTTGGTTTTATAAGTAAAATATTATTTTGTGTCAAAATGTCTTCTATATCCATCTCAATATTATCTATATATTTAGTAAAATCTTTTATTTTTTCATCTTCACTATCTCTAAGCCTTACAACAGAATAATACATTATTTCTTGAAATGTGCTTATTTCAAATAAAATTGTATTTTTTATAAAATCATCTATCTTTTTTATGTAAAGGCTAAAAGTTTTTTCTAAATTACATAACATAGGCTCAATATTTATATGATTTTTTATATTTTCCATATTAAAATCTATTTTTAATGTATTATATATGGCATTAAAATCATATTCTATATCATAATTTTTAAAAATTTTTAACTCTTCATTTATTTTTATATACATTTTATCTTTATCTAAAAATATTTCGTCTTCTTTTTCTTTTATATTAATAGATTTAATATTTATACTTTCATATATTCCATCTATAATATTATATACATTATTTTTTTCATAAAATGACTTATTTTGCTCTATATATTGACAAATCACATCAAATTTATTTCTAATATTTTGTGAAAAATTTAAAGATTTATCTATATTATTTTTAAATAAATTTATATTATCTTCTTCTTTTAATATAGTTTTTTCTTTTAATTCGGCTAGATATTTTTCAAATATTTTAAAAGCTTTTTCTTTAAATTTATCTTCGGGATTTTTAATATCTTTAAAAATCCCTATAATAAATTTTTCTATTTTTTTATTGTCTATATCAAAATCTATATTAATATTTGTATCTATTGATTTAATCTTTTTATTAAGCTCATTAAAGCTTTTGCTTGTTTGTTGATAAGATTCTATTATAGGATTTAGTAAATTTTCTATATTAATTTTTTCATCATCATTCTCACAAAAGTCTTCTAAAGCCTTTATTTGAAATTTTATTATAGAAGTTAAAATTTCAATTTCTTCTTCTAAAACTTCCTTAAAATATTTTACTTGTTTTCTATTTTCTATATCATTAATAGAATTAAAGCAACATATCAGATTTGTTTTATAATTAGATAATATATTTTCTATAATAGTGGTTATAAAATGTTGTTTAATATTTTTTAAATCTATATTTTCAAAACTATTATCCGATAAAATATCTAGATTTTTATAAATATTATCTACATATTTTGTTGTTACATTTTTCTTTTCTGTATAAATAGGATTTATATCCAAATTTTTATTATCAGAAAAAAAGCTAACTTGACTTTTTAAAACAGAAACTATGCCAGATAAATTTTTTAATAATTCATTATTAAATTTAAAATTCATATTTTCTATGTTATTTAAAAAAGTTATATAATTATCAATAATTGTTTTATAAATGTTAAAAATCTCCTCATCAAATAATGCTAAGCTTTCATTATTTGATATATGATTCATAAATATAGATAAAATGAGCCTTTTTAATTGCTTCTTACTAGATATAAACTTTTCTTTAAGCATACAAATATACTGTTTTTTAAAGCAATCTTGCTCCATAAAAATTTTTTCAAATTCCATTTCTATGGTAGATTTACACATAGGCTCCTCCCTTCATAATACTTTATTAGTATAGCTCATCAACTGAAAGTTCTGTAACAATTCCACCATCACTCATACTTTTAGCTGTAACTTTAAGCATATTATCTGGGCTAACACTAAATATTACTTTTACTTTTTCTTTTCCTTTTGGTCCTTGTGGTATCCCTCTTAAAGAAGTTCCAGCAAGCCTTTTCATACCATCATTAGTAACAAAAGTATTTCCTTTTGTATCATCTGGTATAGTGTTTTCATAAACAACAATAGCCATACTGCTAACATTGTCAAAATTAGTTATTAATGGTTCTGGAGCTTCTACTACAAGGCTATCTTTTGGTATATCCATACCTGCTTTTACAATCTCCATAAACCTTCTACCTGCTATTTCTAACCCTATTGGGTGAATAGTTTTTTCGTGAACAACAGGACCTTTTACTGTTGGCATCATAATCATATTACAATAATGTGCTGCTCCTTGAGATATACTAAGTGCTGGACTTATTTTAGATTTGAAAGGTTCTTTATTAAATTTTTCTTTTATTTTTTCACTTACAATAGGCATAGATGAACTACCCCCTACTAAAAATATTTCATCTATATCTTCAGTTTTTATTTTAGCCGTTTCTAAAGATTTATCAACACATAAAATAGTTTGGTTAATCATATCTATAACAGACTTTCCTTGAAATTTTTCAAATATTTCATCACTATCGTTAAGTTTATTTACTCTCTTATGATTTAAAAAGTCATCTCTTGTTATTTCCATATTGATATTAACTATTTTAGGTTCTTGTATAAATGGTGCTAATACTATTTTTGTAGATTTTGCTTGTGAAAGTCTTTCTTTTGCTTGGTTTGCCATTTGTGCTAAACGAACTAAAGCTACCTTTTTTTGCCTTTTAGAAACACCATCATCTATATTTTCATCAAATAAATCTATTTCATTGTCTGTCAATTTTTTAAACTCTTCATATATCATATCTATTAATATTTTATCAACATCATTCCCACCTAAATTATTATCTCCATAAGTGCTTAAAATAGATATATTTGGTTCTTTATTTTCATCTAATTTTATTTCTAATATACAAGCATCAAATGTTCCACCGCCAAAGTCATAAACTAACACTTTTTTATCTTTTCTTTCATTTACTGCATAGCTTATTGCAGCGGCTGCTGGCTCTAGTCTTAAATATACACTATCTTCATCAAAGCCTGCTAGTATAGCTGCCTCTTTTGTCATTTTCTTTTGTTTATCTGTAGAGTTAGCCGGAACTGTTATTACACAACCTGAAAATTCGCCAGATATATTAAGCTTTTCTCTAGCATATTCATCTGCCATTCTTTTAAGATATCCCATTATCTCTCCTGCTATTTGTTCTGGCTTAAACACAAACTCTTTATCATCTACATTAACTACAATGTTTTCATCTGTACCTAAAAATCTTTTTATAGATAAAATAGTACTTTGAGGGTATATCATAGCCGCCTCTTTAGCCTGTACTCCAAATATTTTAGATAATTTGTTTTCATCTTCTATATCTGTTTCAAACTGGATAGCAGTTGGAAAAATATTACTACCATCAATAGGTATTGTTTGAACTTCACCGTCTTTAAAATCAAATATACTAACAACCGAATTTGTTGTACCAAAATCTATCCCCAAAAATAATCCTCTTTCTAAATCAAGACCTAATGTTCCCATTTTTATTTTCCTCCTTAGTTTTAAAATATTACTTTTATAATATTTTTCCTTTTAAGTTATAATCTTTTAAAATAAGTTGTTCTATCGAATTATGCACTTGATTATATTTTCCTTCATAAATATTTATAAAAGCATTATTTATTTTAAAATATATATCATCTATATCAAATATTATATTTTTATTGTTAGTTGTAAAAAAACTTTTAGTAGCGATACTACCATTTTCTATATTTTCTACAAAATAATATTCTATATCTTCGCCATAAAAAATAGGTAAAGTTACAATATATATTCCAAATTTAAAATATTTCATTTTTATAGATAAAAATTTATCTTGGTTTATATTTTTATAATGTAAATAAACCTCCCTATTAGGTACAGTATTGTAAATAAAAGGTTTATTTTTATATAAATACGAGAAATCTTTAAATTTGTCTTTATTATTTTCAAATATTTTAAATCCTATTTGCTCCTTTTCCATATTTTTTATAATTTGATTTAATATATTATTTTTATTTTCTAAATTATAATTTCCTTTTAAATATATATGTGCCAAAGCATATCCTAATATGTTATAGTTAGTTTCTTTAAATATATATTCCATAATGTATAAAACATCATCACTAAATATATAATCACCATTAAAGGCCTCATACATACAATAATTTAAAAAATATTCTATAATACTACTGTCTACATCTTCTTGATATAATTTTAAAAATATTTTTTCACTATAACTATTTATACTATGTGTATATATTGTTATTTTTAATATATGCTCATCTATCTCTTTTTTCAAAATACCTATTGTTTCTAAAGATTTTCTAAGCTCAATCCATTCTTTAAGACTACCTTTATAATTTTTTAAAACTATTTCTATAAAAATATTATCAACCTTTGAACGAAGTAAAAGCTCATATGCAAATACCGCTATATCTTTATCATATTTTTCATCTTCACTTATATTTTTTATAGCATAAAATAACACATCATCACTTAAAATATGAGCTTTCTTTTTAATAATTTCAATAGATTTTTCATATTCTTTACAAATAATATAAGATTTTAGAATATTATCTAAATATTTATCGTTTATATATTTTTCTAAAACTTTTTTATAATAACTTGTTGCTATTTCATAGTTTTCATTATAAAAATTAATGTTACCAATATTTAATAATATTTTCATTTTAAAATGTATTGATATGTTTAAATTTAATGCTTCTTGTAAAATTTCTATTTTGCTACTATCTAAATCATCACATTCTAAAAAATATCTTACTGTATTTATTAGTGTAAATTTATCTCTATAACCTTTTTGATAAAATCTATTAAAATATTTACCATTAACTCTTTCTACAACTCTTTTAATTTTTACTTTACAGTCTAATAAATCTTTTTTTTCTTCAGTAAATACATAATAATAAAAATTTGTTGAGCTTGCTGTTATAATAGCCTTATTATTATTTATCCTGTATTCTGTAATACTATCTATTTCATAATCTTTTATAAGGATAACTTTAGCTTTATTATCTTCTATAAATATTTCATATAAAAAATTATTAGGATATAAAATATCCATTATTTTCTTTTCTTCTAAGCTATCTTCTTTTACAAAATCTAATAAATATTTATAAAGTGTATAATAATATTTACCTGTGCAACCTTTTTCTAAAAAATAAGCTGAATATTGTAATATTTTATTTTTATTTTCCAAAACTAAACTATTGTATTTTTTATCATTTAGAATAATATAATATATAAATAACATTAAATCTATGTCTTTATTTTTTTCTTTTAAAAATTGCCTTATAGGATAAAGCCCTATATCTTCCATATTATTTTTATAACAAGCTTTTATATAATTATTATTTAATTTATCCATAGATAATTGCCTATTTATAGCTTCTTTAAAGAAAAAATAACTATATTTATTATGTATATTATTTTGAAGATATACCTCGCAAATTTTTATTAAAATAAAATCTAAATTATAATTAAAATATAGTTTTTTATTAAATGTATTTTCACTATAATTAAACATTATACTATTTTCGTATCTAATTATTGTTTTCTCTATATTTATTCCATTGTATAAAGACCATTTTATATAATTTTTAAATATTCCTTTATCTATATTTATAAATTTTTGCTTTTTTTCTAAAATATTATACAAAATTATATTTTTATAAAAACTATTATCATTTATATTTTTTATATATTCCATAATATTTCTATCAACATCATCTATTATTATTTTTAAAAATATTATATATAATTTTGATTTATCACTTTCTATATTTTGTAAATATTTTATATACTTATTAGTAGACCTAATAGCTCCTTTATTAGCTCTTATTAACCCTTGCAAAAATAAATAAAATTCATATTTTTCTTCATCATTATTTCTTAAATATTTTTTATATTTAGAAATATTACTATTAAAATAATCTATTTTTTCTTTATCTTTAATATTTATACTAAAAAACAATATTGCAAGCAAAATATCTATATCCGACTTATTTTTGTTTAAATATTCTGCACAATAATTATAGGCTTTGTTTAAATAAGTAATTTTATCCATAGTTAAAAATCCTAAATAATATGTGTTTAAAAGGAATATAAGTCTTTTTTTATTTTTTTTATTATTATATTGCTTTTCTATATTATTAATATTTTTTTCTAAAAATTGCATATTAATACTCCTATATTAAACTATTGCCAATATATATAATTTTTTGTATTTTATATATATTATCTCCAAAAATAACTTTTATAAATATTTCACTTTCTAAGTTAGGCTTTTTAGTAAAATCCATCTGTGCCTTTAAAAATCCTGTTAATCTTACGTCAAATCCAATTTCTGCATATTTTGATACAAGATACTTTTTACCTTCAAAATGTATAAAAGTATCATTAGGTATAATTTCTACTATTATGTCTTCCTCTGTATTATTTAATATTTTTAATATTCCTTTATCCGTTATTGTAAAATATTTTCGCTCCAATAATATTTCAACTGGATTTTTTCTGTTAAGCTCTATTGTTACACTCTGATTTGTTTTATTAAATAATATTTTTCTTTTTTCAAAAAAACTATCTATTTTATTTTTTAAAATTTTAAATTCTAAATTATATATTCCATTTTCATCAAAATCTTTATTAGTAATTTTACTTTTAGATATTTTTATAAAATTTATATCTTCTTCTAATATAATATCTTCTTCAAAATATCCTGTACCTATAAGCTTTATAGGTATAATCCCTATTATCTCTGTATCCAATCTTGTGGTAAAATATTTGTATTTAAAATTTTTTTGCATTATTTGTATATATGCTCTTTCTTTCATTTTTGTTAGAATAAAAAAGTTATCTAAAGCCCTTTGTTTATTGGCATCTTTTAGTATTTCTTCTACTACGTCTATATGTTTATATTTTATATTTTTTAACCATAATACAAACTCATAAGAATAAAAAATTCTTATTGCATCAATATAATTTTTTAAATAATACTGATAAAAATCTTTTATTGTATATATCTTATTTTTACCACATTCTAAATAATCAAAATTTAAAATATTAATAAAAACAGGAATATAAATTTGACCTCCATTAGATATTATAGTTATTTCACTTTTTATAAAGTCCCCACTAGAATATATTGAAGGTACCACTCGATATTCTATGTTTATATCATTACCATAAAATTCTTCTTTATCTAGTATTATACAGTCTGTATTTGATATTATATTACCTGATAATGTACCTCCCCCAATATTTTTGATATTTATAGTCCCGCTATTTTTTTCATTCATATTTATAGCTATTTTATCTATATCTATTTGTATATTAGGTAAAGGATATTCTAAAAATTCTTTTAAATCCATTTTTTTACCTTCTTTAATAATATGTTTTTATACTTTCTAATAAATGTTAATTTTATTATAAATCATTTTTTGCAAACTATCAACTTTTAAATAAATAATTGTTGAAATTAATAGATTTTTATTTTAATATATATATTGATAAAATTTTAAAGGAGGAGATTTATGCTTAATCATGGTGGAGATTTAGATATGATAAATCAAAAATATAACATACCTAAAAATTCTATTATAGATTTTAGTGGAAATATAAACCCTTTAGGTATGTCTAATAAAATAAAAAATACTATAAGTAGTAATATTGATGTTATAACGACTTATCCAGATAAAAACTACTCTACTTTAAAAAAATCTATATCTAATTATTGCAATTGTAGTGAAAATAGTATAATTGTTGGTAATGGAGCTACTGAAATTATTTCTTTGTTTATAAAAAATTTATCTCCTAAAAATGCTATTATTGTTTCTCCTTCTTATTCTGAGTATGAACGAGAATTAAAAAATAATAACTGTAATATACATTTTTTTCATTTAAAAGAAGAAGATAATTTTATACTAAACATACAAAATCTTTTAAATATTATTAACGATAAAATAGATTTAGTTATTTTATGTAACCCTAATAATCCAACAGGTACTGCTCTAAATAATGACCAAATTAAACTTTTATTAGAAAAATGCAAATTCTTAATGATAGATGAAACATATGCTGAGTTTTCTAGTGAAAGTGAAAATATATGTGCTACCTCTCTTGTAGACTATTATGACAATTTATTTATTATAAGAGGTACTTCAAAATTTTTTGCTATACCTGGTATAAGGCTTGGTTATGGTATTTGTAAAAATAAAGATATTTTACATAAAATAAATAAATACAAAGACCCTTGGAGCGTTAATTCTATTGCAAATTTAATTGGTATAACTATATTTAATGATATAGAATATATTAAAGCCACCAAAAATTTAATATCTACACAAAAAAAATATATATTTAAAGAACTTTCTAACATTAATAATTTAAAATTTTATGATAGTAAATCTAACTTTATATTATGCAAAATTTTAAACAAAAAAACTACTTCAACAAACCTTTTTGAAATACTTATAAAAGAAAATATACTAATAAGAGATGCTAAAAATTTTACTTTTTTAGATGATAGTTTTTTTAGATTTTGTATCCTTTCTGAAGAAAACAACAAACGATTAATAAATAAACTAAAAAATATTTTACTATAAGAGGTGTTATATGTTAAATAAACTTAATACTTTAGATGTTTTAGATTTAACCAAAGATGAAGCTTTAGAAGAAGCAAAACGTTGTTTAAATTGTAAAAAACCCCTTTGTGTTACTGGTTGTCCTATACAAAATAATATTCCACAATTTATAAAAGCCGTTGTAGATGATGATTTAAAACTAGCTTATAAAATATTATCTGAAAAGACAAATTTACCTGCTATATGTGGAAAAATTTGTGCTCACGAAAAACAATGTGAAGGTAGTTGTATCTTAGGTAGAAAAAAAACTCCTGTTAAAATTGGTAGGATAGAAAATTTTATAGCCAATTATGCTTATGAAAATAATTTTATAGATAATCAAAAATTTAATAATAACTTAAGTAAAGTTGCTATTGTTGGTTCTGGTCCTTCTGGTCTTAGCTGTGCATACATACTAGCTAAAGATGGATTTAATGTTGATATATACGAAATGGAAGAAAAACCAGGCGGTATATTATCCTATGGTATTCCTACGTTTAGGCTACCTACATATTCCGTTGATAGAGAGATAGAAAAATTAAAAAATTTAGGTGTAAACTTTATATTAAATAGTAAATTTGGTAAAGACTTTTCAATAGAAACATTAAAAAATAAAGGATATAATGCTATATTTTTATCTACTGGAGCAAATATGCCAAAATCTATTAATATTAAAGGTGAAAATCTTAATGGTGTTATACACGCTAATCAGTTTTTAACTGACTTTGCTAAAGATAAAAATAACCCTATTATAAAATCTTCAGACATTGTGTTAGTTATTGGTGGTGGTAATGTTGCTATGGACGCCTCTAGAACAGCAAAAATTTTAACTGACAAAACAACTGTTGTATATAGAAGAACAAGAGAAGAAATGCCTGCTTCTTTGGAAGAATATGAAGAAGCAGTTAAAGATAATGTTAACTTTATGTGGAGATGTAACCCTTTAGAGTTTATTGGTGAAGATAATAAAGTTACTGGATTAAAAGTAAAAAATTTAGACACAGAAGAAGAGTTTATTATACCTTGTACAATTGTTTTAACTGCTATTGGCTCTAAACCTATTGTAGAAGATAATTCTATAAAATTAGATGATTGGGGTTGTATAAAAATATCCGATTCTCCTTTTGGTATGACAAATATAGATGGTGTTTTTGCCGGTGGAGATGTTGTAAATGGCCCAGACACAGTTGTTGTCGCTATGCGTGAAGGAAGAAAAACTGCACATAGCATAAAAGAATATATTTCTTCAAAATTTTATGAATAAATTTTTCACTGCATCAAATAATATTTACATAAAATAAAGGAGGTATATTTATGGCAAAAGCTGGTATGAAAAGACCTGGTAAAAATAGTCAACCTAAAACAGAAAGTAATAAAAAATATCATTCTAATAAAAATACATTAGACCCTGTTCCTGAAATACAAGGCAAAGCTAAAAACTAATAAGTTTATAAGTAAAAAAGAGTATATTAAAATACTAAATTATTGTATTTTAATATACTCTTTTTATATAAATTTTTCTAAAACTTTTTAAAAGTTATAGAAAAAATCTATATCTTTATTTACATATATTTTAGTTATTATTATCTTCATTATTAGTATTATTTTCTTTATTTTCAGGTTCTACTGGCTCAACATTTATAGTTGTATTATTATCATTATTTTGTGTATTATTATTTGTATTAGATGTATTAAAAAAATCTTTTATAGATTTTGCAAATTCATCAAATAATTCTTCTGTTTTATTAAAAACTGCTTGTGTATTTTGTTTTATTTTAGTTGTATCTGGCTTTGGCATATTGTCAAATTTATATTTTAAATCATTTTTAAAATCTTCAAAATTAGAAGAACTATTTTTATTTATTGCGTTTAAAAGTTTAACCCCATCATCAACAGATATTTTGTTTTCTTTAACCATTTCCAAAATCATTATTCTTTCATTTGTCATATTAATTACCTCCATAAATTTTATTAGATATATATAATATACGTAACTATGTATACAAATGTTTTATTAATTATAAAATAATTTTATTAAACATATAATAACTATAAAAATATATTAAATTGTGTGTTATTAATAAAAATTTCTAATAAATGACAAAAAAAATTGTATAAAAAATATAAAGCAATAAAATTGTATATATGTTATAATATTATCAATGTGATGAATATTTTTATTAATCACAATTTCTAAAAATTAACTTTAAATTTAGTAGCACAAAATATTGTGTATTTTGAAAGGGGAATTTATTATGTTAAATAAAAAATCCGTTGATGATTTACAAGTAAAAGGGAAAAGAGTATTAGTAAGATGCGACTTTAATGTTCCATTACAAGATGGTGTTATTACAGATGAAAACAGAATAGTTGCTGCTCTTCCAACAATAAATAAATTAATAAATGAAGGTGCAAAAGTTATTTTATGTTCTCATTTAGGTAAGCCAAAAGAGCCTACTCCTACTGCATCTTTAGTACCTGTTGCTACTAGATTATCTGAAAAATTAGGTAAAACAGTTGTTTTTGCCGCTGATGATACAGTTGTTGGCGAAAATGCTAAAAAAGCCGTTGAAGAAATGCAAGAAGGTGACGTTGTTTTATTACAAAACACTAGATTTAGAAAAGAAGAAACTAAAAACGAAGAAACATTTAGCAAAGAGCTTGCTAGCCTTTGTGATGTTTATGTAAATGATGCTTTTGGTTCTTCTCATAGAGCACATTGTTCAACTGTTGGTGTTACAAAATTTGTTTCAGAATCAGCTGTTGGATATTTAATGGATAAAGAAATAACTTATTTAGGTAATGCTGTAAATAACCCTGTTAGACCTTTTGTTGCTATCTTAGGTGGTGCTAAAGTTTCTGACAAAATTAATGTTATCAATAACTTACTTGAAAAAGTTGATACATTAATTATTGGCGGTGGTATGGCTTACACATTTATGAAAGCTAAAGGCCTTGAAGTAGGTAACTCTTTATTAGAAGCAGACAAAGTTGAATATGCTAAAGAAATGATGGAAAAAGCTAAAGCTAAAGGAGTAAACTTCTTAATCCCTGTTGATACAGTTATCACACAAGAATTTAAAAATGATACAGAATTTAAAACAGTAGAAGGAAATATTCCAGAAGGTTGGCAAGGTCTTGACATAGGTGAAAAAACTAGAGAATTATTTAAAAATGCATTAAAAGATGCTAAAACTGTTGTTTGGAACGGACCTATGGGTGTGTTTGAATTTGCTAACTTTGCAAAAGGTACTATCGCAGTAGCAGAAGCTTTAGCAAACATTGATGCTACAACAATTATTGGTGGTGGAGATTCTGCTGCAGCCGTTAACCAACTTGGTTTTGCAGATAAAATGAGCCATATTTCAACTGGTGGTGGTGCTTCTTTAGAATTTTTAGAAGGTAAAGAATTACCAGGTGTTGTTGCAGCAGATGACAAATAATTATACTTTTAATATAAAATTTTACCTTAATTATTTTTATAACTAAAGGCTAAGGCTTAATTTAGTCTTAGCCTATATATTTATGGAGGGATATTATGAGAAAAAAAATTATTGCTGGTAACTGGAAAATGAATAAAAATCATAAAGAAGCAGTTGAGCTTATAAATACTTTAAAAAGTGGTATTGATACAGATAAAAGTGATGTAGTAGTTTGCGTTCCTTTTGTAGATTTAATGTCTGTTTCTGAAGCTATTAAAGGCACAAATATTAATCTTGGAGCTCAAAATATGCACTTTGAAGAATCTGGTGCTTATACTGGAGAAATTGCTCCATCTATGCTTAAAGAACTTGGCGTAAAATATGTTATTATAGGTCATTCTGAAAGACGTGCATATTTTGGAGAAACTGATGAAATAGTAAATAAAAAAATTAAAAAAGCTTTAGAACACGATATTATCCCTATCTTATGTGTTGGTGAAAGCCTTGAAGAAAGAGAGCTTAATATTACTATAGAATTAGTTAGAATGCAAGTTAAAAAGGCTTTTGCTAATATTTCTAAAGAAGATGCTAAAAAAGTTGTTATTGCTTACGAACCAATTTGGGCTATTGGTACTGGTAAAGTAGCAACAAAAGAACAAGCTGAAGAAGTTTGTGCAGAAGTTAGAAAAGTTATAGCAGAAATATATGGTCAAGATGTTTCTGATGTTATTAGAATACAATATGGCGGAAGTGTTACTGGAGATAGTGCAAACGAACTATTTAATATGCCTAATATAGATGGTGGTTTAGTTGGTGGCGCTAGCCTTAAAGAAGACTTTATTAAAGTTGTAAACTATTAATTCTTAGTAAGGAGGTAAATATGGAGAAAAAAACAACTATTTTAATGATATTAGATGGGTTTGGTATAAATGATAAAACTGAAGGTAATGCTATAAAACTTGCTAATACTCCTAATATTGATAAAATAACTAAAGAATACCCTTGTGTTAAAGGTAATGCTAGTGGTTTATTTGTTGGCTTACCAGACGGTCAAATGGGTAATTCTGAAGTTGGACATTTAAATATGGGAGCTGGTAGAATTGTTTATCAAGAGCTTACTAGAATAACTAAATCTATCCATGATGGAGATTTTTTTGAAAACAATGTTTTAAAAAGTGCTATGGATAATTGTAAAGAAAGAAATACAGCTTTACATTTAATGGGGCTTTTATCTAGCGGTGGTGTTCATAGCCATAATGAGCATTTATATGGCCTATTAAAAATGGCTAAAATGAATGGTATTGAAAAAGTATATGTTCATGCATTTTTAGATGGTAGAGACACTCCCCCAACCTCTGGTAAAGGATTTTTAGAAGAATTACAAGCTAAAATTAATGAAATTGGTGTAGGAAAAATAGCTACTATTAGTGGTAGATATTATGCTATGGATAGAGATAATCGTTGGGAAAGAGTAGAACACGCATACAACGCTATGGTTATGGGTAAAGGTGGTAGTACAGACAATGTTATATCTTATATAGAAAATTCTTATTCTAAAGATGTTAATGATGAATTTGTAGTACCTACTGTAGTTACAGAAAATGATATGCCAATAGCTACTATTAATGAAAATGATTCTGTTATTTTCTTTAATTATCGTCCTGACAGAGCTAGAGAAATGACAAGAGCTTTTTGTGATGAAGACTTTACAGGTTTTGATAGAGCTAAAGGTTACTTTAATTTAAAATTTGTTACTTTTACAGATTATGATTCTTCTATTAAAAATAAAGAAGTTGTGTTCTTAAAAGAAAGTTTAACAAATACTTTTGGCGAATACATATCTAATTTAGGTCTTAAACAATTAAGACTTGCAGAAACAGAAAAATATGCTCACGTTACATTTTTCTTTAATGGTGGTGTAGAAGAGCCATATAAAAATGAAGATAGAATTTTAATCCCTTCACCACAAGTAGCAACTTATGATTTACAACCAGAAATGAGCGCTAAAGAAGTTACAGAAAAATTAACAGAAAATATTGCAAGTGGCAAATATGACTTAATTATTGTAAACTATGCAAATCCAGATATGGTAGGTCATACTGGTGTTGTAGATGCAGCTATTAAATCTATAGAATTTATAGATGAATGTATAGGAAAAGTAGTAGATACAGTAATATCAAATAATGCTCAAATGTTTATTTGTGCAGACCACGGAAATAGCGACCAATTGATAGACTATACTACTGGCGAACCTTTTACAGCTCATACAACAAATCCAGTACCTTTTATTCTTATTAATTGTGATAAAGCTAAAGGTCTTAAAGAAGATGGAAAACTTGCTGATATAGCTCCAACTCTTTTAGATATGATGAATTTAGAACAACCAAAAGAAATGACTGGTGAATCTTTATTAATAAAATAAATAATTAATAAAAAAATTATTATGTTAAAATATTGACATTATTTACATTTAAAGTTATTATTATATTATAACAGGCTATGTTATATAACATAAATTGAAAGGAGATTTTTATATAATGAAAGGTTATATTGAAATTGTTGATGTAATTGCAAGAGAGGTATTAGACTCTAGAGCTAATCCTACTGTTGAAGTTGAAGTTATCGTTGAAGATTTAGTAGGTAACTTAGTTATGGGTAGAGCAGCTGTTCCTTCTGGTGCATCTACTGGTGAACACGAAGCTGTTGAGCTTAGAGACGGTGGCGATAGATACGTTGGTGCTGGTGTTGAAACAGCAGTTAAAAACGTAAACGAAACTATTGCTGAAGAAATTATCGGTATGAACGCTCTTGACCAAGTTTCTATTGATAGAACTATGATTGCTTTAGACGGTACTCCTAATAAAGCTAAATTAGGTGCTAATGCTATTTTAGCAGTATCTATGGCTGTTGCTAGAGCGGCTGCTGAAGCATTAAATATGCCTTTATATCAATATTTAGGTGGATTTAATTCTAAAACTTTACCAGTTCCTATGATGAACATTTTAAACGGTGGTAAACACGCTGATAACACTGTTGACGTTCAAGAATTTATGATTATGCCTGTTGGTGCTACTTCTTTTAAAGAAGCTTTAAGAATGTGTGCTGAAATATACCACAACTTAAAGAAAGTATTAAAATCTAGAGGTCTTTCTACAGCTGTTGGTGATGAAGGTGGTTTCGCTCCAGACTTAGCTACTTCTGACGAAGTTATTGATTTAATCCTTGAAGCTACTGAAAAAGCTGGTTACAAACCAGGCGAACAAATTAAAGTGGCATTAGACGTTGCTTCTTCTGAACTTTATGACAAATCTTCTGGTAAATACTACTTTGAAGGTGAAAGTAAAATGAAAGGCGAAGAAATCTACAGAACTTCTGAAGAAATGGTTGCTTACTATGAAGCACTTGTTGCTAAATACCCAATCATTTCTATTGAAGATGGTTTAGATGAAAACGACTGGGATGGTTGGAAATTATTAACTGAAAAATTAGGTAATAAAATCCAATTAGTTGGTGATGACTTATTTGTTACTAATACAGAAAGATTACAAAAAGGTATCGAGCTTGGCGTTGCTAACTCAATCCTTATTAAAGTTAACCAAATCGGTACTTTAACTGAAACTTTTGAAGCTATCCAATTAGCTAATAGAAATAATATGACTGCTGTTGTATCTCATCGTTCTGGTGAAACAGAAGATTCTACTATTGCAGACATATCTGTTGCAGTAAATGCAGGACAAATTAAAACTGGTGCTCCTTGCCGTTCTGACAGGGTTGCAAAATATAACCAATTATTAAGAATTGAAGAAGAGCTTAATGATTCTGGTGATATTGCAGAATATTTAGGTCTTAACACTTTTTTCAATTTAAAAAATAAATAATTTATAAAATATTTTATAAAGGCTATATCAATTTTTGATATAGCCTTTTCTAATATTTTAAATAATTAAAATTTTAATATTTATTTTTTAATATAAAACTAAAAAAATAAAATTAATCTATATTTATTATTTATAAATAATCTTATATTTATTTAGAATTATATAATTTCCCTCTTTGTTAAGTATATATCAATAAAAAATGCTAAATAAGTAATAAAAAGGTTGCATACTGTAATTATACAACTAAAAACAATATACAACCTTTTAATATTAATAATATTTTTTATACAATATCATCTATATTTTCTTCTACTTCATCTGTTATTTCTTCATTTTGTTTATCTTTATCTAGTCTTAAATCTATTTTTCTATAAGTTTGCATACCTGTACCTGCTGGTATAAGTTTACCTATAATAACATTTTCTTTAAGACCAATAAGTGGGTCAACTTTACCTTTGATAGCTGCTTCTGTAAGAACTTTTGTTGTTTCTTGGAAAGATGCGGCAGAAAGGAATGATTCTGTAGCAAGAGATGCCTTTGTTATACCTAAAAGCACACGTGTACCATTTGCTTGTTCCAAACCTTCTTCTAACATTTTTTTGTTAGTTTCATCGTATTCTAACCAATCTATTAAGCTACCTGGTAAAAACTCTGTATCCCCTGGTTCTTCTATTTTTGTTCTCTTAAGCATTTGTCTAACAATAACTTCTATATGTTTATCGTTGATATCAACACCTTGTAAACGATATACACGTTGAACTTCTTGTATCATATAGTCTTGAACACCTCTAATACCTTTTATTCTAAGTATATCATGAGGGTTAACACTACCTTCTGTAAGCTCATCTCCGGCTTCTATATAATCACCATTTAATACTTTTATACGAGACCCATAAGGTATAAGATATTCTTTTATCTCTCCATTATCTGCAGTAACTGTAACTTCACGTTTATTTTTAGTTTCTGTAATAGAAACTTTACCGCCAAATTCAGCTATTATAGCAAGTCCTTTAGGTTTTCTTGCTTCAAATAATTCATCTACACGAGGTAAACCTTGTGTAAGGTCAGTACCACCAGAAACACCACCTGTATGGAATGTACGCATAGTAAGCTGTGTACCTGGCTCACCTATAGATTGTGCAGCAATAATACCTACTGCCTCACCTATTCTAACAACACGACCACTAGCCATATTTGCACCATAACATTTAGAGCAAACACCTTTTCTAGATCTACAAGATAAAATATTTCTTATAAGAACTTTTTCTATACCTAGATTTTCAACAAGCTCTGCTTGGTCTGGTGTAATCATAGTATCTGCTTCTACTATTATTTCACCTGTTTCTGGATGTTTAATATTTTCAACTGAATATCTACCTCTTATTCTATCTGATAAAGGTTCAATAGTTTCTTGTCCATCCATAAATGCTTTAACCCACATACCTGGAACTTCGCCTGTTTCTTCAGCACAGTCAAACTCTCTAATAATAATATCTTGAGATACATCAACTAATCTTCTTGTTAAGTATCCAGAATCGGCTGTTCTAAGAGCTGTATCTGAAAGCCCTTTTCTAGCCCCATGAGCAGATATAAAGTATTCTTGAACTGTAAGACCTTCACGGAAATTAGCTTTGATAGGAAGCTCAATAGTTTCCCCAGAAGGTGATGCCATAAGACCACGCATACCTGCAAGCTGTTTAATCTGTCTATTAGAGCCCCTCGCTCCAGAGTGCGCCATCATATAAATATCATTATATTTACCAAGACCTGCTAAAAGTGCATTTGTTATTTTATCATCGGCTGTTTCCCAAGCTTTAATTACTTTAAAATGTCTTTCTTCATCTGTCATAAGACCACGTCTAAACATTTTTGTAATTTTATCAACTTCTTTGTCTGCCTCTTCTAAAAATGCTTCTTTTTCTTCTGGTATTTCCATATCGGATACAGAAACAGTTAAAGCTCCTTTTGTAGAGTATTTAAATCCTAAGTTTTTAATATCATCTAACATTTTAGCAGTATCTGTTGCCGAATGTTTATTTATACAACGATTAATTATCTTACCTAATGCTTTTTTATCACACAAGAAATCTATTTCAAAATCAAATTTATTTTCTTCTTTTGTTCTATCAACAAACCCTATATCTTGAGGTATTATTTCATTAAATATTACTCTACCAACAGTAGAATTTACTATTTTGCTTTCTATTGTTCCATCTTCATTTTTAATAGTTCTTCTTACTTTTATTTTAGCATGTAGACTAATGATATGGTTATCATAAGCTAAAATAGCTTCATTTTCATCTTTAAATACTTTACCTTCACCTTTTTCTCCGTCTTTTTCAAGGGTTAAATAGTAAATACCTAAAACCATATCCTGAGAAGGAACTGTAACAGGTTCACCATCTGAAGGTTTTAAAAGGTTGTTTGGTGCAAGTAGTAAAAATCTACATTCTGCTTGTGCCTCTACAGATAAAGGAACGTGAACAGCCATTTGGTCTCCATCAAAGTCGGCATTATATGCTGTACAAACAAGAGGATGTAATTTTAAAGCACGTCCTTCTACTAAAACTGGCTCAAATGCTTGTATACCAAGTCTATGAAGAGTAGGAGCACGGTTAAGCATAACAGGGTGCTCTTTAATAACTTCTTCTAAAACGTCCCAAACTTCTCTTTGTAATCTTTCTACCATACGTTTAGCAGATTTTATATTATGAGAAATTCCATCTTCTACTAATTTTTTCATAACAAAAGGTTTAAATAACTCTATTGCCATTTCTTTTGGTAAACCACATTGATATATTTTAAGGTTAGGACCTACAACGATAACAGAACGTCCAGAATAGTCAACACGTTTTCCTAAAAGATTTTGTCTAAAGCGACCTTGTTTACCTTTTAATAAGTCTGAAAGAGATTTTAAGCTTCTGTTGCCAGGGCCTGTAACAGGGCGCCCTCTTCTACCGTTATCTATAAGTGCATCTACTGCCTCTTGAAGCATTCTTTTTTCATTTCTAACTATAATATCTGGAGCTCCCAGCTCTAAAAGTCTTTTAAGACGATTATTTCTATTTATAACTCTTCTATAAAGGTCATTTAAGTCTGATGTTGCAAACCTACCACCGTCTAACTGAACCATCGGTCTAATATCTGGTGGTATTACTGGTAATACATCTAAAATCATCCACTCTGGCTTATTATTTGACACCCTAAATGATTCTATAACTTCTAATTTTTTAATTATTCTAACTCTTTTTTGACCAGTACTTTCTTTAAGTTGGGCTTTAAGCTCTTTAGATTCTTTTTCTAAATCTATTTGTTGTAAAAGAATTTTTATAGCCTCAGCACCCATACCAACTGTAAAAGTATTTCCATATTTATCATATGCTTCTCTATATTCTTTTTCTGTTAATAAATCTTTATAAGATAAAGCTGTATTACCAGCATCTAAAACTACATAATTTGCAAAATATAGAATTTTTTCTAAAGAACGTGGGCTCATACCAAGTATAATACCCATACGGCTTGGTATTCCTTTAAAATACCATATGTGAGATACTGGGGCTGCTAGCTCTATATGCCCCATTCTCTCGCGTCTTACCTTAGATTTTGTTATTTCAACACCACATCTGTCGCAAACAATGCCTTTGTATCTAACTCTTTTAAATTTTCCACAATGACATTCCCAGTCTTTTTGTGGACCAAATATTCTCTCACAAAAAAGACCATCTTTTTCTGGTTTTAAGGTTCTATAATTTATAGTTTCTGGTTTTTTTACCTCGCCTCTAGACCATTCACGTATTTTTTCAGGAGATGCTAATCCAATCTTAATAGAATCAAAAATTATAGATTGTTCACTATTTTGTGCACTCATATAACACCTTTCTCCTTTCTATTATTCAAAATTATCTTCATCAATAAATTCTTTGCTTATTTCGGCAAAAATGTCTTCATCGTTATAATCTAAATCAATGTCTTCTTCTAATAATATTTCTTCTATAGGGTCAATATCATCATAGTCTGTAAATTCATCTATAATCAGATTTTTTTCTAAAACATTTGTTAAAATATCTTCAGTTTCTTCTTCTTCTGTGCCTTCTATATTTACATTTACAGAGATAGCATCACCGTCTTCTATAGATTCTTTTATTTCAACTTCTGTAGAATCTTCTAATAAGACACGAACATCTAAACCTAATGCTTGAAGTTCTTTTAACAATACTTTAAATGATTCTGGAACACCTGGTTCTGGTATATTTTCACCTTTAACAATCGCCTCGTAAGTTTTTACACGACCTACTATATCGTCCGATTTAACTGTTAATATTTCTTGTAAAGTATATGATGCACCATAAGCCTCGAGTGCCCAAACCTCCATCTCACCAAATCTTTGTCCACCAAATTGTGCTTTACCACCAAGTGGTTGTTGTGTAACTAAAGAATATGGACCAGTTGAACGTGCGTGTATTTTATCATCTACAAGGTGATGTAATTTAAGATAGTGCATAAATCCTACTGTTGTAGCATTGTCAAACTCTTCGCCTGTTCTACCATCTCTAAGCTTTATTTTACCTGTATGATTAAGCTTAACACCACGCCATTCTTCTCTATGGGCTTTATTTTTTTCTAAATAATCAAATATTTCATCATTAATTTTATCTTTCCATTTAGCTTCAAAATCTTCCCAAGATGAATTTGCATAATCATTTGCAAGCTCTAATGTTTCCATAATATCATTTTCGTTTGCACCATCAAATACTGGTGTTGCTATTTTCCAATCTAACACTTTAGCTGCTAATGATAAATGTATTTCTAATACCTGACCAATGTTCATACGAGAAGGAACCCCAAGAGGATTTAAAACAATATCAAGTGGTCTACCATTTGGTAAGAAAGGCATATCTTCTACTGGTAACACACGAGATACAACCCCTTTGTTACCGTGACGACCAGCCATTTTATCCCCAACAGATATTTTTCTTTTTTGAGCTATATATACACGAACAAGTTTATTAACACCTGGTGGTAATTCGTCGCCATTTTCACGAGTAAATATTTTAACATCTACGATTATACCACATTCTCCATGAGGTACTCTTAAAGATGTATCTCTAACTTCACGTGCTTTTTCACCAAAAATAGCTCTTAAAAGTCTTTCTTCTGCTGTAAGCTCTGTTTCACCTTTAGGTGTAACTTTACCAACAAGAATATCATTAGGAGAAACTTCTGCCCCTATTCTAATAATACCACTTTCTGTTAAATCTCTTAATGCATCATCACCAACGTTTGGTATATCTCTTGTTATTTCTTCTGGTCCTAGCTTAGTATCTCTAGCTTCACATTCGTATTCTTCTATATGAATAGATGTATATACATCTTCTGCAACAAGTCTTTCGCTAAGTAAAACAGCATCTTCATAGTTGTAACCTTCCCAAGTCATAAATCCGATAAGTGGATTTTTACCAAGTGCAAGCTCGCCATCTTTTGTAGAAGGACCGTCTGCTATAATGTCTCCAGCATTAACAATTTGCCCCTTAGAAACAATTGGCTTTTGGTTCATACAGTTACTTTGGTTACTTCTTTTAAATTTGCTAAGTTTATATCTATCTTTTCTACCTTCGTTAGTTTTTATTATTATTTCTGAAGCATCTACTTTTTCTATAATACCACTATTTTTAGCTACTATAACAACACCTGAGTCTTTAGCTGTTTTATGTTCCATACCAGTACCAACAACTGGTGCTTCTGTTGTTAAAAGAGGTACTGCCTGACGTTGCATGTTAGACCCCATTAATGCTCTTGTAACGTCGTCATTTTCAAGGAAAGGTATTAAAGCTGTAGCTACAGAAACAAGCTGTTTAGGAGAAACGTCCATAAGGTCAATTTTGTTTGGTTCTATCTCTACGTTATCTTCGCCAAGACGAGCTGTAACTTTTGGATGAATAAATTCTCCATTTTCATTTAATGGTTCATTAGCTTGTGCTATAACATAATTTTCTTCTTCATCTGCAGTTATATATATAAATTCATTGATAACTCGAGGTTTGTCACCAGATTTATCTATTTTTCTATAAGGAGCCTCAATAAATCCATATTGATTTATTTTAGCAAATGTAGCTAAAGAGTTAATAAGACCGATGTTTGGCCCCTCTGGTGTTTCTATAGGACACATACGACCATAATGTGAGGTATGTACGTCCCTAACCTCAAAGCCCGCTCTATCTCTTGATAAACCACCAGGACCTAAGGCAGATAAACGGCGTTTGTGTGTCATTTCACTAAGAGGGTTGTTTTGGTCCATAAACTGTGAAAGTTGTGAGCTACCAAAAAACTCTTTTATAACAGCTGTTACTGGTTTAATATTTATTAAGGCTTGTGGAGTTATTGTGTCTAATGTTTGAGTATTCATTCTTTCTTTTACAACTCTTTCCATACGAGAAAGCCCTATTCTAAATTGGTTTTGTAAAAGCTCCCCAACTGCTCTAATACGTCTATTGCCAAGATGGTCAATATCATCTTCCGCACCAATACCATAATCTAAATGTATATTATAGTTAATACTAGCCATAATATCTTCAAAAGTAATATGTTTTGGTACTAATCTTTGAAGATTAGTTTCTATTTTATATTTTAAATCTTCTCTATCGTCTGCAAGCTCAAGTAACTCTAATAAAACTGGATAATAAACATCTTCTTTAATACCCACTTCTTCTTTAGTAATATCATAGGCTTTTAAATATTCTGTTGCATCAACTGTAAGGTTACCTATTACTTTACATACTTTATCATCTTCTACATATACATTAATATATGGTATACCGGCGTTTTGTATTTTATCTGCTATTTCAGATGTTATTTTTTCTCCTTCATTAGCTAATATTTCACCTGTTGTAGTATCCACTACATTTTCTGCTAATTTAAATCCACGAACTCTATTTTTATATGATAGTTTTTTATTAAATTTATATCTACCAACACGTGCAAGGTCATATCTTTTAGGGTCATAAAACATACTGGTTAATAAAGATTGTGCACTTTCTACCGTAGGTGGTTCACCTGGTCTTATTTTTTTATATACTTCTAACAAGCCTTCTTCGTATGTTTTAGTTATATCTTTTTCTATAGTAGCTAAAATTTTTCCTTCTTCGCCAAAATATTGGATAATTTCTTCATCTGTGCCTATACCTAAAGCACGTATTAAAGATGTAACAGGTATTTTACGGTTTCTATCTACCCTAACATAAAATACATCGTTAGAATCTGTTTCATATTCAAGCCACGCACCTCTATTTGGTATAACAGTAGAACTTATAAGGTTTTTACCAACCTTATCTTTTTCCATAGCATAATATATACCAGGAGAACGAACAAGTTGGCTAACAATAACACGCTCTGCACCATTTATAACAAATGTACCTGTATCTGTCATTAATGGAAAATCACCCATAAATATTTCTTGTTCTTTTATTTCATCGTCTTTTTTGTTAGTAAGTCTAGTTTTTACTCTTAAAGCTGCTGCATAAGTTGCATCTCTTTCTTTACATTCAGCAATAGAATATCTAGGTTCAGAGTCTATTTTAAACCCAACAAATTCAAGTATAAGATTATTGCTGTGGTCTGTTATAGGTGATATATCTTCAAACACCTCTTTAAGCCCTTCTTCAATAAACCAATCATAGCTATCTTTTTGAAGAGCAAGAAGATTAGGCATTTCTAAAACTTCATCTATTCTGGAATAGCTCATACGAACAACATCGCCAAATTTAATCGGTTGTATTCTACTTTTCTCCACGGCACTACACTCCTTAAATATATTTTAAGCTAAAAAGCTTTGTTTGCTATAAATAAGTTTTATTTAAAACACAAAAAACCACCGAATACTATTATTTTATTTTTAAAATTATTGTGTTCGGCTAAAATTATTATAAAATCAAATGGTTGTAATACATATAAATACATCCTTTTCTATTTCTATTTTATATATTTTTTGAGTAAAAATAAATAACTTTTTAAATTTTTCATCAATAATTGTACCTTTTGATACATTTTTTAATTTTAACATATTTTGTATTATTTGTCAATATATTTTAATGTAATTGATAAGATTTTTATAATGAAAACAAAAGATATGAATTTTATCATATCTTTTGTTTTCATGTTATCTATGAATAAAATTAATAATAAGTTTCTTAAATTTATAAAATAAATTCTAATTTAATTTGTATCTATATTAGTATTTTACTTATACATTTATTATAAAAACATATAAATAATTTATGATTTTTTATCAATAATTTTCTATTTTTTATTTATAAAATATTTTTTAATTGTTTATATTTTTTATATCACTAAAAATAGTAAACAACCTATTATTAATCTCATTTTTTAGGCTCAAATCCTAATATTTTTTCCCAATAATTTTTCATTGTTGTAAGAGGAATTGAAACCTTAATACTATTTCTATCTTGAATTTCAAAATCTTTAGTAGGATTTTTATACACTTTGGATATATATAAACTTTTTTCATTTCTAGGTATAATCCAAATATAAACAGAAGTATTTTCTTTTTCATAATTTTCCAACTCATTTAATCTGTTAGATAAACCATATACATTCGAGCCTGGTAAAAATAAATTATCATCAAGAGAAATACTCGTTTCTTTTACATTTGCTGCTATTAATGAAACCTCATTACTATAATTTTGTACTTTATTATCCTCACTTACAATAAATCTTTTAGCTTCAAATGAATTTTCAGCATGTTTTGATTCTTCATCTAAGTTCATATAATAAGTTCCTAAAGCTCCTTCTGTATTCTTAATTGTAAGCTCTCCATAAATATCATAAGATGTAGCATTTGGCACTGGCTCCCAGCTTAAAATTCTATTTTCAAAATCTAATGTTGCACTTCCTTTTTCTTTTATATTTAAATTTTTATCATATATTGTCAATCGTAAAGTATTTTCTAATTTTTTCACTTCTTGCTCATTAGTAGTTAAAGTAATTTTACCTTGATCAAGTGTTTCAAATAAATCCGCATCTTTTGTTGTCTCTAAAATAACTTTATATTTACCAAGCCCTGCTGCTCTCATTTCTTTTCTAAAAGATACTTTATTATTTTCTACTTTTTTCTCTTTATTTTTTACAGTTACTTCGCTACCATCTGCTTTCTTCAATGTAGCTTTAAATTCTAGTTTTATATCTTCATGTAATTGTATATCACCTTTATCATCAAGCACTACTGTCTTATTTGGATAATATTTATCAATATCATTCATTATTTTCAATTCTTCTTGCAATTTTAGATATTTGCTATATTGAGCGTGCTTTTCTATTCTTTCTTTAAATTTATCTAATCTTACTAAATCTTTTAAATCTGTAATAGTTTTATCAATCTCTCTTCCATCTTCTACACTTACTTTATTTTCTAATTTTTTAAGAGATTCTTCCATTGATTTAAGATTTTTTTCTTCTGTTACATTAGCAAATACATCCGCTTGTTTGTTTACAAATTTAACAACCTTGCCCTCTTTATCTGCTTCTGCAACACCTATGTTTTTACCATTTGTAGTTTCAAAAGTATCATCATTTTGAATATCTATCCAACCTGTTGTATCATCTCCTATATTTGGTCTTTTTACTGGTTGGTCATTATCTGAAATTTTATATTTAAAGCTATTACCATCACCTGCTTGTGGAAGTTTAATTTTTGTTTTTTCATCTGTTGCTTCATCATCTTCAAAGCTAACACCCTCTAGTTCTGGAGCTAATCTATTTACTTTATTTGGTTTGTTTGTTCCATCACCTTTTATTTCTACTTTGTCAAATTCAGTTTCTGTATTTACATTTTCTACTATAACTGAACCATTTATTGTTACTTTTACATTATCCTGTAATACATTAACGTCTTTAACTATTCCATCTTCACCAGATACATTAATATCACTATATGTTTCTACAAGCTCTATTTTTGTATCTTTATTTGTTTTTATAAGGCAATCTTTTATATGTTGATTAACTTCTATTTTATCTATTGTTGTACTTTTTTCAACAGTAATTTTAGAATTATCTACATTTACTTTTACATTTCCCATTATACCACTTAAGTTTACTTCTTTATCTGTATAAATTTCTACAACTGGTTTTTGGCTTAATGGTAAAACGTCTATTTTACCCTCTCCACGTAACTCTATTTTAGGAGCTTTGTCTTTTATTACAAAAGTATTTTTTGCAACTGACTCTATAACTATTTTTTCAGATACTTCTACAGTATTTTCAATATGTGCTTTAGGTGCATTAATTATTATAGTATTAACTTTAGCACCTTCAGCCGAATCACTTAATATAATTTTTTTAGCCTCTGGAGCATTAATTTTTAAAGAGTTGATTCCTTTAGAATTTCCAAAATTAATTGTTAAATCTGTGTTACCTGTTCTAGTAACTTCAATGTCTCCTTGTATATCTCCAACAATGTTAATAATTCCTACTTCGTTGTTAGATATAGCCGCTTTTAATTCATCTTTGTTTTTAACTTCTTGTGTTTTGTTAGAAACTGTACCACTTCCTCCATTTCCACCATTATTTCCATTATTATTTCCACCATTATTTGTGCTATTGCTAAAATCATATCCTGTACCAGTTGTTGTGCTTGTTCTTAAATCATTTTGTGTATCTGCTGTATTTTTATTATTTTCTTTATTGCCTTCTTGTCCATTTTTTGCTTCTTTAACTTTATCTAATACAAAAACTGCTTCTGCTCTAGTTAGTGGTTGATTTGGCTTAAATGTTCCGTCTGGATAGCCTTTCATATATCCATTAGATACTACTTTTATAACTGCTTCATTAGCCCATGATGGTATTTCATTATTGTCTGAAAAACTAACACTTTCTTTGCTTTCTAAGTTTAATATATTAGAAAGTACTACTGCAACTTGTGCTCTTGTTACAATATCATTTGGTTTAAAGGTATTGTCTGGATATCCTTTTATATACCCTTCACCTGTAGCAATTGCAACTTCGTTATAATACCAACTATTTTCACTAACATCTGTAAAATTAGCATTTCCTTTGTTAGTAAAATTTAATCCTTTGTTTGCAACTGTAACAAATTCTGCACGCGTTATAGTATTGTTTGGTTTAAAGTTTCCATCTTCATATCCACTAATCAAACCATTATTTACCCATTTAGCAACAACATTTTCTGCCCAATGACCCTCTATGTCTTTTACATTTAATGTATTTGCATATGTAGTCATTGAAAAAGCTGCAACTAAAGTAGATATAGAAACAACTTTATTAAATGTTCTTAAATTTTTCTTCATATTTACACTCCTTAAAATACTTTTAAAATATAAATTTTATAATAATTAATTCATTATAAATGCCCTTATGTAACATATTAACTTTTTCTACTTATATTTTTACCCCATATAATATGTAAATACCTTTTTAATTATAAATCTGTGTATACAAAATATATAAAAAATTACTTTTAAAAAATATTATTATAACATATATATAGTTTTAATATAAAAATATTTTTTATATTTAAATATTAAGTTACAATATTGACTTTTATAAATAATATTAATTATAACATATTTTTATTAAAATTCAATATTTTTTATATATTTTTTTACTTATTTTCTTATCTGTCCATCACCAAAAACAATATATTTATAGGATGTTATTTCTTTTATACCCATAGGACCTCTAGCGTGTAATTTTTGTGTACTAATTCCTATTTCAGCCCCAAACCCAAACTGTTCTCCATCTGTAAATCTAGTAGAGGCATTTACATATGTAACAGCCGAATCTACCTCTTCAACAAATTTATTAGCATTACAATAATTTTCTGTAATAATAGCTTCTGAATGTCCTGTAGAATATTTTTCTATATGTTTTATAGCCTCTGTTATATTGTTTACACATTTTATAGCTAAGATATAATCTAAAAATTCTTCTTTCCAGTCTTCTTCTGTTGCTAGCTCTATTTCTTCATCTCTAGCTATATTTTTTACTACTTCATCTCCTTTAATTTTTACATTATATTCTTTTAATTTTTCTATTATTTTAGGTAGTACAGAATTAATAATATTTTTATGTATCATTAATGTTTCAAGAGAATTACAAACAGAAGGTCTTTGTACTTTAGCATTTAATACAATATCTATAGCCTTGTTTTCATCTGCATATTCATCAATAAATATATGACAATTCCCCACTCCTGTTTCTATAACAGGTATTGTGCTATTTTCTATAACTGCTTTTATAAGATTAGCTCCACCTCTAGGTATTAATAAATCAATATAATCATTCATTTTCATAAGCTTTGTAGTAGTTTCTCTATCTGTGCTTTCAATTAAAGTAATCATATTTTCATTATAACCCAACTCTTTTATAGCTTTCTTAAATATATCTACAATAGCTTTATTAGAATTTATAGCTTCTTTTCCACCTTTTAAAATAACAGCGCTTGAAGCCTTAAAGCACATAGCAAAAGCATCTGAAGTTACATTTGGTCTAGCTTCATATATAATACAAATAACACCCATAGCAACTCTTTTTTTACCAATCTTCAAACCGTTTGGTAAAACTTTCATATCCATATATTCATCTAATGGGTCGTTTAAATTAGCAACTTGTAAAATACCTTGTGCCATATTGTCTATTCGTTGCTCATTTAACATTATTCTGTCTAATAAACTTTGTTTTATATTATTTTTTTTTGCATTTTCTAAATCTATTTGATTAGCTTTTATTATATTTTCTTTTTCTTTTAAAAGTGCGTTGCTACAAGCTATTAATATATTATTTTTTTCAATAGATTTAAGTTTTGCTAAGTCTTTACTAGCTTTTTTTGCTCTTTCACATATTTTTGTAAGCTCCATAAAATCACCCCTTATCTTTTTCCAACAAATAATGTACCTATATTTTCACCAGTTAATATTTTAAATAATATACTAGCTTCTTTGCCACTAGCTACAATCATATCTGCTCCATTTTTATTAACTATTTTTGCAGAGCTAACCTTTGTTTTCATACCACCAGTACCTAAGCTACTGTTAGAGCCTTTTGCACTATTTTCTATATCATTATCTATTTTTGTTATTTCACTAATTATCTTTGCATCATTATATTTGTTGGGATCTTTTGTGTACATACCATCAATATCTGATAGTATTATTAATATATCGGCTTTAGCAATATCACAAACATATGCAGATAAAGTGTCATTATCCGAAAATCCTTCTATCTCATCTGTTGATATAGTGTCATTTTCATTTACAATAGGTATAACTCCCATCTCTAATAGTTTAAATAAAGTATTTTGAGCATTTTCTCTAGTTATACTATTATCAAAAACATCTTTTGTTAGTAATATTTGTGCTATTTTTTGGTTATATTTTGAAAAAAAGCTTTCATATATTTGCATCAAAACACCTTGACCAACAGCAGATGCCACTTGTTTTCCTATTATATCTCTAGGTCTTTCATCTAAAGACAATCTTTCGCTTCCAACAGCAATAGCACCAGATGATACTAATATAACCTTTTTACCCTGATTTCTAATATCTGATAAAACCCACGCTAAATTTTCTATAGCTTGTAAATTTATTTTACCATTTTTATGTGTTAAAGATGTAGTTCCAACCTTTACAACAACACTTTTATAATCTTTTATTCTTTCTCTAAAATTCATAATATTATTTCCTTTGTTAGTTTTAGCATATATATTAATATTATATATAATTTATTTTACTATTTCTTTTACTATGTTTTTAAACTGGTCTTTTATAAGATTATCACATTGTTCAATTCCCGACTTATATATATTAGCCAAATCTTTTGTTGTAGGTAATTCTGCTAAAAGTTTAACATTATTAGCTTCTAATAATTTATCTGTTTCTTCTCTATCATATATATAGATTTTCTCATTACAATGTGGACATAGTATATAACTCATATTTTCAACTACTCCATATATTTTTATATTCATTTTTTTAGCCATATTTATAGATTTAGTAACAATCATAGATACCATACTTTGAGGTACAGATACTATAATAAGTCCTGTTAAAGGTATAGATTGCATTACAGTTAAAGTTACATCGCCAGTTCCTGGAGGCATATCTATAATAAGATAGTCAAGCTCTTCCCATAAAACATCTGACCAAAATTGATTTACACAGTTGCTAAGTAAAGACCCTCTCCATATAACTGGTTGGTTTTCATCTTCTATTAAAAGATTTAATGATATAACTTTTATACCTTCTTTAGATACTACCGGTATAATCTCTCTTTCTGCCGTACCCATAGCACGTACGTCTTTGTCTATACCCAAAAGTCTAACAACGCTAGGGCCTGTAATATCTGCATCCAATATACCTACTTTATAGCCTTGGCTATTAAGCTCTTTTGCTAAAGTAACAGATACTGTGCTTTTACCAACGCCACCTTTACCACTCATTACACCAATAACATTTTTTATTTTATTTTTAGGGTTTACTTTTATCCCACAACTGTCTTCTTGTTTTCCACATCTACCTTTAGATGGACAAGAGTTACAATTTCCCATAATATCATCTCCTTAAATTTTTATTATTTATATCAATATTTATAATTTTATATTAATTAAAATTTGTTTTCTTAATAATATTAACAAATATACTATATATTGTCAAATGATAACTATTATTAAATCCTAGTATTGAAAATACATAAAAAATAACGTATAATAAAAAATAAAATATAAAGAGGTGTAAAATGCTTTTTAATTCCCTTACATTTTTGATATTTTTAGCAATAATATTAAGTTTATATTATATTATACCTAATAAATACAGATGGTATCTACTTTTAATAAGTAGTTGTATATTTTATATGGCTTGGAGAATAGAGTTTATTTTCTTAATTTTATTTTCTAGCTTTTTTAATTATTTTATAGGATTATTAATAGAAAAATATTACACCAAAAGTAAAACTATTTTAATATTTGGTTTGTTTATAAACTTTTTAATATTATTTATATTTAAATATAGTGTATTTATAAACCATTCTTTTATAACTTTATATAATTACCTTAATATTCCCTATCCTATCAAAAATTTTGACATAGTTTTACCAATGGGTATATCTTTTTATACATTTCAAGCTACAAGCTATATAATAGATATTTATAGAAAAAGATATAAAGCCGAAAAAAATATATTAAAAGTAAGTTTATATATAATGTTTTTTCCACAGTTAGTAGCAGGTCCAATAGAAAGAGCTGATAGGCTTTTAAATCAACTATTTAAAGAACATAAATTTAATACTAACAATATATCAACTGGTTTAAAAATAATGCTTATAGGATATTTTAAAAAAATAGTCATAGCAGATAGAGTTTCTATACTTGTTAATACTATTTACAACTCACCTTATAATTATAGTGGTATATCTTTTATTATAGCTACTGTATTTTTTGCAATACAATTATATTGTGACTTTAGTGGTTATTCTGATATAGCTATTGGCTGTGCTAAATTATTTGGTATAAACTTAATGGAAAACTTTAAAAGTCCTTATTTTTCAAAAAATGTGAAAGAATTTTGGACAAGATGGCATATCTCTTTATCCACTTGGTTTAAAGATTATTTATATATTCCTTTAGGTGGAAATAGAAAAGGCACAATAAGAACTTATTTTAATTTAATGATTACTTTTTTAGTAAGTGGTATATGGCACGGTGCTAATTGGACATTTCTTATTTGGGGTGGTTTAAATGGATTTTATCAAATTATTGGAGATTTAAAAAATAAATTTTTAAATTTTATAGGATTTAATATAAAAAATAAATATGTTGATAACTTTTTTAATATTTTTAGAATTATTATTACTTTTAGTTTAATATGTTTTTCTCTAATATTTTTTAGAGCAAACACAGTAAAAGATGGCTTTTATATAGTAAATAATTTATTTTCAGATATAACAAATATTACTAATATTCAATATTTATATAATATTTCAACAGAGCTTGGGCTTAATATTTTTGAAATATTAATGGTAACATCTTGTATAGCCTTACTATTTTTTATAGAAATTTTTGAATATAAACAAAGAATATATATTACATTAGACAAAATGCCTTTTTTTATAAAATTTATTTTCTATTATATAATAACTATAATTATACTTTCTATGGGGGTTTTTAGTGATGCCGGACAATTTATATACTTCCAATTTTAAATTAAATATAAAATTTATAATAAAAATATTTATATTTATATTATGTTTAATACCTATGATAAATTTTATAGGTAAAAAATATTCGTCTGCTAGTACAGAAAATATTATAAATGGTTTTAATAAAAAAAGATTTGAAGATTTTTACAATCTAAGTCCAAATAGCTTAGATATGGTATTTTTAGGTTCTTCTCATTCATATTGTACATTTGACCCCGAAATATTTGATAATAAACTTGGTATAAATAGCTTTCAGATGGGTATGCCTCTACAACACCCTGATTCTGCCTACTATACTTTAAGAGAAATTTTAAATTATCAAACACCTAAAGTAGTTGTTTTAGAAATATATTGGGATTTATTGCAAAATGACTTTGAGCTTAATCAAGTTAAAACTCTATTCCAAGTTTTAAATAATACTGATTTAAAAAATGAATATATAAAAAATGATTTTCCATTATCTGAAAAAATTAAATATAAAAATAATATTTTTAAATATCAAGAAGACTTTTTTGCATACAAAGGCAATGAATATAATAAAAAAATAAAAAATAAATTTAACTTAAAAGATAAAGACCGTAAAAAACAAATTGGTATTGAAGAATATCGTTCTAAAGGTTATGTATATTGTGATTATAAAATGTTAAATGATGAATATGATAAAACAAACCAATTTAAAAATTTAGACGGTAAAAATTTTAACTTTTCACAAACTCAAAAAGAATTTTTACTAAAAATTATTAACCTTTGCAAAGAAAATAACATTTCTTTAGTATTTGTTACTGCTCCTATTGCTAATGTATCTATGGATTATATCAAAAATTATGAATTTATATATAACCAAATTTCAGATTTTGCAAAGCAAAATAATATATTTTATATAGACTATAACTTAATAAATAAAGAAAAAAATCTTCTTACAAACGATAACTTTAGAGATGATGCCCACCTTAACGATAGTGGTGTAAAAATAGTTTCTAATGATTTTATAGATATTTTATTAAAAAATGATATAATACCATAAAATATTGACTTTACTATATGCCTATGTTATTATAAATATAGTTTTATTATAGGTTTTTAATATTAAGCAAGTTTTTTATATTTTATTAATTTTTCTAAAATTTAACGTACTACTTTTAGTATAGTTATGTTAAATTAAATAGTTGTTTTTATAATTTAAGCTTGGTTTTCCTCGCCTTTTATTTTTAATAATCATTTTTTAATATTGTACAGTATAAAAGTAAATATGTCATTTTTTAGTATTATTTTTAAATTTTAAAATTGTTACTTTCTATAAAGCTAACAGCTTGTAAATAATGTTAATTTTTCTATATAAAATTAAATATTTATTTTATCTTTAGGAGGATTTTTTTATGAAAAAAGGTACTGTAAAATGGTTTAATGAAGAAAAAGGCTTTGGTTTCATTACTGTAGAAGGAGAAAATGATGTTT
Organism: [Clostridium] colinum; assembly: GCF_940677205.1. Lineage (NCBI taxonomy): Bacteria > Bacillati > Bacillota > Clostridia > Lachnospirales > Lachnospiraceae > Tyzzerella > [Clostridium] colinum. Next base: position 1,335,643 of record NZ_OW712331.1, read on the forward strand.
TTGTACATTTTTCTGCTATCAACTCTGAAGGATACAAAACATTAAAAGAAGGTCAAGCTGTTGAATTTGAAATAGTTCAAGGTGAAAAAGGAGCTCAAGCTTCAAATGTGTGTTTAGTATAATAAAAAAACACTATATGTTTTAAAGCATATAGTGTTTTTTTATTATCTTCTATTATTTCTTTTTTTCTTATTATTTTTCATAGGTTTTAATGGTTTATTACTATATCCATATCTACTAAACCTTTTACGTTTTCTTTTACGTTTTACAACACTTTTAACAATAATCATTAATATAAAAAATAATATTAATAAAACTATTAATCCTATACCTATATATTTAACAATATTTAAAAATATTTTTGACATAGATTTTAATTTTTCTTTTTTTTCTAATTTTGCCTCGTCTATAATGTCTAATTTTGTTTCAGAAATAAGATTTACACTAGCTATAATATTGTCTTCATATAAAAAATCTAATGTTCCTACTTTATCTCCTATATTTATAGGCCCTAAAACTGGTTTAGGTATATTATCTACTTTTATTATTTTAGATACATCTACATTTTTAGGTAAATTTATTGATAAATTATCTTCTGCTAATAAATATATATCACCTAATGGTATTTCTTGTTCTTTAAATTTTTGAAATACAGGTACTTTGTTTTTATATCCTTCTTTATTAAAAATTTCTTTTTGCTCATAAGCCGAAAACCCATATTCAAATAGAGTTTTAGTATCATCATAAACTTTATAACCTTCATCTCTCATAACAACACTTATTAACTCTATATTATCTTTTTTAGCGTATGTTACTAATGTGTTTCCTGCTTCATTTGTAAATCCTGTTTTACCTCCTATACAATATTCATAATAATAAGGAGATGTTTTTAATATTAATTTATTAGAATTATTCAACACTCTTTCTTCATTTACTATATTAGTTGTAGATATTCTATAAGTTGGTGTATTTATATATTTAACAAACTCTTCGTTTTTTATAGCTTCTTTCATTATTAATGCCATATCATAGCTTGTTGTATAATGGTTATCATCGTGAAATCCATGTGGATTAACAAAATGTGTATTTTTAGCACCTAATTTTTGTGCACGTTTATTCATAAGCTCTACAAAATCTTCCACATTTCCAGATATATGCTCTGCTATAGCCATACAAACTTCATTTGCAGATGCTAATAAAACTCCGTGTAAGGCTTGTTCCATTGTTATCTGTTCATTTTCTCTCATACCTATATGGCTACTTCCTGGACCTATGTTATAAACTGCATTATGAGAATGTGTTAATATATCTGTTGGGTTAGTATTTTCTATTGCTAATAAAGCTGTCATTATTTTTGTTGTACTGGCTGGATAAGACTTTTCATCTTTATTTTTCTCATATATTACAATTCCTGTTTTAGCATCTATTAAAACTGCTGATTTAGCTGTTAAATTTAACATATCATTTGCTTCTTCTTGCTCTGTTATTTGTTCTGTTGTTTCATCTGTTTTTTCGTTCTCTATTATTTCATTTGTTTCGCTTACTTCACTTGTTTCATTTCCAAAAACATAAAATACACTGGTATTTAAAAAGAAAATGGTATATAATAGTATAAAACAAGTAAATTTTTTTAAAATAGTATAAAAATTCATAAATGTAACCTCTTCCTTAAGCTATTATAATTTGGTTAAAAATTAACATTTTTTTATTATATAATATTTTATATATAAATTCAATATTTTTAAAACACAATTAAGGAGTTTTTATGAAAAATAAATATACCATATTATTAATAATATTATGTTTTTTATTTAGTTGTATTTATATTACAAGTGCTACTTGTAATAATGATAATAATAATTTTTCTATAAATGCTAATCAAATAACAGATGAATTTTATAAAAATTTAAATACAAAAGAAAATAACTTTTTATATAATAATTTAACAACTAATAATAAAAAAACTATTGACAAACATATAAATAATATACAAAATAATAATAGCCTTATAAATATAAATACAGCTGATAAAGAAACTTTAAAAACATTACCTAATATAGGTGATACTATTGCTAAAAATATTATAGAATATAGAGAAAATGTTTCTTTATTTTATAATATATCTGATATAAAAAATGTAAGCCGTATTGGTGATAAAACATATGAAAAAATTAAAAATTTAATAACTGTTGATTGAGGAGATAACATATGGACAGAAATATTTTAGTTGTTGATGATGAAAAACTTATTGTTAAAGGTATTAAATTTAGCCTAGAACAAGAAGGTATGAACGTAGATGTTGCTTATGATGGAGAAGAAGCTCTACGTCTTTCTAAAGAAAAAGAATATAGCCTTATACTATTAGATGTAATGCTTCCAAAAATAGATGGTCTTACTGCTTGTCAAATGATAAGAGAATTTTCTAATGTTCCAATAATAATGGTAACTGCTAAAGGTGAAGATATGGATAAAATAATGGGGCTTGAATATGGGGCTGATGACTATATTACAAAACCTTTTAACATATTAGAGCTTAAAGCAAGAATAAAGTCCATTTTAAGAAGAAGTGTAAGAAAAGTTGATATAACTCCACAAAATAAAAATATTATAAAATTTAGAGATATAGAAATAAACACAGAATCTAGACGTACATTTATAAATCAAAAAGAAATAAATCTTACAGCAAAAGAATTTGACTTACTAGAGTTGTTTATGAAAAATGTAGGAAAAGTCTATAGCCGTGAAAACCTTCTAGACACTGTTTGGGGCTATGGCTACCCTGCCGATGCTAGAAGTGTTGATGTTCACGTTAGACGCCTTAGAGAAAAAGTTGAAGAGTGTCCTAGTGAGCCAAAATATATTCATACAAAATGGGGAGTTGGTTATTATTTACAGTAATAAACCGGTAAAATGGTATCAAAGTCTTAGAGCAAAACTTTTTATATGTTTTTTTATTATAAGTTTTTTTCCTTTAGTATTTTTCTCTAACACAATGAAAAATACTATGGAGTCGTATTTTAAAAATGTTGAAGAACGAGATTTATTATATCAAGCTAATAAAATAGCTGTTATGATACAAGAAGGTTCATATTTATCAAATGTAGATAAACAATCTGAACTTTTGGATATTTTACAAGAAAAAAGCATTGAAGAAAATTTTAGAATATTAATTATAAATAATCAAGGTATTGTTATTTTAGATTCTAACAATTTAGATGTTGGCAAAACTTTTCTAACTTCTGAAATTTTATTAGCATTAGAAGGTAAAAATGCTTCTAATTATCATAAAGATAAAGGTGTTATTTATTCTTCTAGCTATATAGAAGAAAAATTTACACATAAAAAAGGTGTTGTTTTATTAGTATCTTCTTTTGAAGATTCTCAAGCTTTAATAGATGGTGTTTCTCAAAAATGGTTTATGCTAACTATATTTATAAGTATAATTATAGGCATATTTGTATTTTTCACCTCTGAAATTGTAATCACACCTCTAAAAAAAATTCTAAAAAGCATAAATGAAATAACTGATGGTCAATTACACCAAAGAGTAAAAATAAACGGCAATAATGAAATATCTCAATTAGGTGAAGCTTTTAATGCTATGACAGAAAAATTAGAACAAATAGATACTTCAAGACAAGAATTTGTTTCTAATGTTTCTCATGAGTTAAAAACTCCTCTTAGCTCTATAAAAGTTTTAAGCGATTCTATCCTTTTACAAGAAGATATACCTTCTGAAATGTATATAGAATTTTTACAAGATATAAATTCTGAAATAGATAGAATGACTGAAATAGTAAATAATCTTTTAGCTTTAGTTAAGCTAGATTATAGAGAAGCAGGTCTTAATATATCTGAAAGTGACCTTAATACAATGTTAGATGATATATTAAAAAGATTAACACCTTTAGCAGAACAAAAAAATATCTCTTTATCTAAAGAATACTTAAAAAATGTAATTGTAGAAGCCGATGAAATGAAATTTAGCTTAGCAATATCTAACCTTGTAGAAAACGCTATAAAATATACTCACCCTGAAGGTAGTGTTAAAGTAGTTTTAGACTGCGACCATCAAAATGCATTTATAACAGTATCTGATACTGGTATAGGCATTAACGATGAAGAACAAACAAAAATATTTAATAGATTTTATAGAGTAGATAAAACTCGTGACAGAGAAACAGGTGGCACTGGCCTTGGCTTATCTATTACCCACTCTACTGTTATACTTCATAAAGGTAGTATAAAAGTTTCTAGTAAAGAAGGCGAAGGTTCTACATTTGTTGTAAGAATTCCTATAAAATTTACTGATAAACAAGAATAAATACTAGGAGGAAATATGAAAAATAATAAAAAACTATTTCTATTTGGTGTAATTTTTGTAATAATGTCTATTGTTTTAATAACTCTTATTTCTATAACATCTAATGAAAAAAAGGATACTTTAAAAAATATTTCTATTTATTATTATGATAAAGTAAATAATAATCTTGTACCAGAAGAAAAAAAAGTAGAAATAAATAAAGATACTTTTGTAAATAACATATTTGAAGAAATGAAACTCCCTTCAAAATCTACAAATTTAAAATCTGTTGTTCCAGAAAATGTATCCTTACTAGATTATAATATAAGTAATAATACATTATATTTAAACCTTTCTAAAAATTATAACTTTCTTTCAGATATAGAACAATTAATATTTAAAGCCGGTTTAGTTTGGACTATGACAGAAGTTAATTTTATTAATAATATAAAAATATTAGTAGATAATAAAGAAATTGTATATGGTGATAATATTATTTTATTAAATAGAAATAACACTATTTTAAATCCTTTTATATCTCCAGATAAAATAGAACAAGAAAAAGTTATTCTCTATTTTGCAAACAATGATAATAAATTAGTAGCAGAAAGTAGAAATATAGAATTTAAACAAAATAAAAGTATGGAATGGCATATTGTAGAAGAGCTTATAAATGGTCCTAAAATGCAAGAAAATATTAAAACTTTACCTTCCGAAACAAAAATTAGAAATGTAAAAACAGAAGACAGTATATGTTATGTAGATTTAACCTCAGACTTTATAAATAAATTATCAAATAATGAAGAGCAAGAAAGGCTTGCTATATATTCTATCGTAAATTCTTTAACAAACCTTTCTAATGTTAATAAAGTACAAATTTTAATAGAGGGTGAAAAAATAAATATTTTTAAAGCTAATATAGATGTTAGCCAGCCTATAGGGCGTTATGAAAATATTATAGAAAATAATACCTTAAACAATTTAGGAGATAAAAAAGATTAATATAAATCTTTTATTATTTAATGCTTATGAAAAGACCGCTATTATTTATTCTTATATTTTTAATTTTAGGTATATTAATTGGAAACTTTATAAATGGCTTTTTGGTAATAGTTTTATTTTTTGTGTTATTATTAATATCTTTATACCTTTCTAAGCTATACAAAATAAAGTTTCCAAAATATTTAATATTGTTTACTTTATTAGGTTATTATTTAATTTATTTAAACAATACTACATATAATTTAAAGGAAAAGGATAAAATTAATGCTATTGGATATGTTAAAAATATAGAAAATACATCTAATAATAAATATAAATTCATATTAAAAACTGTATCAATAAATAATAAAAATGAAAACTTAAATATTCTTGTATATACTGATAATTTAAATAATATAAAATATGGTGCTAAAATATCTATTAATGGAACTATATACTATCCTAATAAAAAATCAAATCCAAATAGTTATGATGAAGAACTAAATTTTAAAATAAATGATATAACATATAAAATGTATGCAGAAAATATTAATATATTAAAGTATAATAAATTTAAACTTTATTTATCTAACCTTAAAGATAATATATGTAATATTTATGATGATATTTTGCCTATTACAGAAAGTAATATTTTAAAGGCTATGATTTTAGGCGAAAAACAATTTTTAGATAATAACACTATAGATTTATACAAAACATCTGGTATATATCATATATTAGCAATTTCCGGTCTTCATATAGCAACTTTATCAATTTTTTTAACTAAACTATTCAAACTACTATATAATCGTTTTAGATATATATTAGTTATTATAGTTTTAATTTTTTATTGTATATTTACTGGAGCTAGTTTATCAACAGTAAGAGCAACTATTATGTGTATAACTGTTTTAATAGGCCATATGATTTATAGAAGTCTAGATTTTATATCTTCTATTAGTTTATCTGCTATAATTTTACTTATTAAAAATCCTTATTATATTTTTGATATTGGATTTTTATATTCTTATACATCTGTATTTTCTATAGCGTTTTTAGGTGGACGAATTTGTCAGTTATATAATTTAAAAGGTATATTTAAATCTTTTATTATATCATTTTTTGTATGCTTATCTATAAAACCTATAACTGCTTATTATTTTTATAATATTACTATTTTAGATACACTGTTAAATATAATTATTATACCTTTTATGTCTATTGTTATTATTATTGGATTTTTAACAACTATTATAGGTATTTTTAGCATACCTCTTTCAAAGTTTTTAATAGGTAGTGTATATTATATACTTAGATTTTTTACATATATTTGTAAAGTAGTTGAAAATATGAATTTTAATAATATATTAATAGGTAAACCATCTATTTTTGTTATATTAGGTCTTTATATTATGCTAATTTTTATAGCTTATGCATTTTACGATAAATACCTTTTAAGAAAAAGAAAAAAATTTATAAATATTGGTATGATAATATTTATAATATCTATGTTTTTATCAAGTTTTATACCTAAACCATTTAATATAACTATGTTAGATATTGGTCAAGGTGATAGTATTGTTGGCATAAATAATAATAGTACATTTTTAATAGACGGTGGCGGTAATAAAAGTTATTCTGTTGGAGAAAATATTATTTTACCTTATCTAAAAAGCAAAGGTATTAAATCTCTTGATTTTGTTTTTGTAACACATAATGATACGGACCACATAAAAGGTATAATAGAAATTTTAGATAAAATTAATATAAAAAATTTATTCTTACCCCTAAATAATACTATAGATGAAAATTATAAAAATCTTTTAATAACTGCTAAAAATGAAAACATACCTATATATTTTTTACAAGCTGGAGATAAACTTATATTAGATAAAAACATTGAATTTGATATACTCCACCCTAACAAAAATTTCTATAATAAAGATGATAATAATAATTCTATTGTCTTAAAATTAAAATATAAAAATCATTCTATTTTATTTACTGGTGATATAGAAAAAGAAGCCGAAAAATTTTTAGTAGATAATAATTTAAATTTATCTGCAAATATACTTAAAATAGCTCATCATGGCTCTAAAACTTCTACAACAAAAGAATTTTTAAATAAAGTAAACCCTAATATAGCTTTAATATCTTGTAAAAAAGATAATATATATAATCACCCTAGCGAAGAAACTATAAATATTCTCACTGAAAATAATATTTATATTTATAGAACAGATAAAAACAAAGCTATATCTATAAATTTTTATAAAAATAAATATAAAATTAAATGTATAGAAAATACCTCTTGGGAGAGATAATATTGAAAACTTTAGATAATCATATAAAAAATAAAACATTTTCAAATATATATATTATATTTGGTGAAGAAAACTATTTAAAAAATACTTATGAAAAAAAACTAATATCTAGCATTGTAAACGAAGATTTAAAAATGATGAATTTTATATCCTTTGAAGGTAAAAATATAAATATATCTGAAATAATAGATGCTTGTGATACATTACCTTTTATGAATTCATATAGATTAGTTATTTTAAAAAATACTAGCTTACTTTACAATGGTAAAAAAGATGACTTAACTATTTTAGAAGAATATTTAAAAACTTTACCTAAAACTACTATATTAGTTTTTCTGGAAGAAAAAATAGATAAAAAATTAAAAATTTTTAAAACAATATCTAAAATAGGCTCTATACACCATATTAATACGTTATCTGAAAATGAACTTATTGATTGGATATTTAATATATTTAAAGATAATAATAAAAACATAACACCAAAAGAAAGTTTGTATATAATAAGAAACATTGGTTGCAATATGGAAATATTACTAAATGAAATAAATAAATTAATCTCGTTTAGTAATTCACAAACAATAACCATAAATGATATAGATTCTATTTGTACTAAATCTGTTGAAAGTAAAATATTTGATTTAATAAACTTTATGGCTAATAAAAATGTTGATAAAGCTATAAGTATGTATAAAAATTTAATATTTAATAAAACTTCACCTTTTGTTGTTTTAAATATGATTTACAGACAATTTAAAATTATATTACAATGTAAATATTTATATAATAAAAATTATAATGTATCTACTATTGCTTCTGAAATTAATATACATAGTTTCATAGTTAAAGATGCTCTTAAACAAAGTAAAAACTTTTCTATAAAGACATTATTACAGGCTCTAAATGAATGTTTAGAAATAGATAATAATATAAAAACTGGTAAAATAGAAGATGAACTAGCAGTAGAGTTATTAATAATAAAGTATGCAACTATATAATAAATACTTGCAAAATCTAACTAAATCATTTAAAATGGTATATATTGATTGTTAGTATATCTAAGAAAGAGGTGACTTTATGGACACTATTCCACAGCATTATTTTATAAAAACTTTTAAAATTTTAATATTGTCCATAAAATAGGTTACTTTTCTATAAATATATAGTTGTTTCCTACATTTAATATGGACTTGAAGGAGGAAACAAAATGATAAAAATGTATATAACTTCAAATAATGAAATTGTAGAAACAGATACTATTGTAGATGGCGTTTGGATAAATATGGTAAACCCAACTTTAAAAGAAGTTAATGAAATTGCTACTACTTTAAATGTTGATGTTGATTTCATAAATGCAGCTCTAGATGAAGAAGAACGCTCAAGAATAGAAATAGATGATGATAATAACCATTTTTTAATATTAGTAGATACTCCTTGTATATCTAAAGATAGAGAATCTAATATATATGAAACTTTACCTATTGGTATTATATCTACCGATAAAGCCATTATTACTGTATCTCTTAACGATACTTTAGTTTTAGAACCGTTTATTAAAAATCGTGTTAAAACTTTCTACACATACAAAAGAGCTAGATTTATTTTACAAATATTATATAAAAATGCTTCTTTATATTTATATTTTTTAAAAAGAATTGATAAACAAAGTAACATTATAGAAAATGAGCTTCATAAATCTATGAAAAATAAAGAACTTATACAACTTTTAACACTAGAAAAAAGTTTAGTATATTTTTCTACTTCTTTAAAATCTAATGAATTAGTTATGGAAAAACTTTTAAGATATGACTTTATAAAAAAATATGATGAAGATAAAGAACTTCTAGAAGATACTATTATAGAAAACAAACAAGCAATAGAAATGGCAAAAATTTATAGTGATATATTAGCAGGTACAATGGACGCCTTTGCCTCTATTATATCTAATAATTTAAATATTGTTATGAAAGTATTAACATCTATAACTATTATTATGGCCATACCTACTATTGTATCTAGCTTTTTTGGTATGAACGTTCCAGTGCCTTTTTCAGATAATCCCCTTGCATTTTTATGGATTATATTAGGTTCTGTTGGTATATGTTTACTTGTTGTAAAAATTATGTCTAAGAAAGATATGTTTTAAAAATTATTTTAAATATATAAAAAAAGGTATGATATTATTTCATACCTTTTTTATATATAGTACTATAAATATGGACTTTCCGCTCTTGCTTTTAACCTTTGCCATCTTCTGTCTGTTTCTTCTTGTATGCTATCTATTATATAATTATATTTTTCATTTTTTAAGTGTTTTGTTCTACCCATTTTAAACAAAAACTCTTTAATAGGTATTTTTTCATTTTTATCTTCTGGATTATAATTTATTTTAGTTATCCCCTGTTCTATTTCATATAAAGGATGATAACAACTTTTTACAGCACTTTCTATTACTTCTCTTTCATATTGAGGCTCATCTCCCCAATTTAAAGGACAAGCAGATAAACATTTTATATAAGCTAATCCAAATTTTTTACTATATTCTTGAGCTTTTCTTGCTTTTCTTACAAAATCTGTTATATGACTTTCTGCAACTGTTGCAACATATGGTATATTAGTGGCTGCAAATATTTGTGGGTTATCTTTATGAAATATTTGTTTACCATACTCACATTCTCCAATATGACTTGTAGAACTTCTAGCTCCTTTTGGAGTAGAATATGAGTATTGATAACCAGTATTCATATATCCACCGTTATCATATTCAAATATTATCATATTATGATTTCTTATAGCTGTGCTTAAAGCAGACCCAAGCCCTATATCAAGTCCACCATCACCAGATACCATTATAAATGTTATATCTTCATCTAACATTTCTCCTCTTTTTTTCTTTTCATTGTACATTTCTAAAAGTCCTGATAATGTGGCAGCACCATTTTGAAAAAGATTATGAACATAATTTACTTTAAAAGATGTTTTAGGATAGCAAGTGGTAACAACCATTCCACAACCAGTTTGGAAAAGTAAAACTACATTTCCTTCTATTCCACTTAATAAAAGATTTAAATTAACAGGTATTCCACAACCTGGGCAAGCTCCGTGTCCTGGAGCTAATCTTTTAGGCATAGCTGTTATATCTTTTATATTACCACCTGTAACATTAAATGTTTTTGTTTCTTCATTATACTCTGCATTTGTTATGTTAAGTTTTATATCTTCTAATTTTATTGGTTTAAAAAAGTTAGTTTGTTGATTGTCTAAATTCCCTTCATATTTTCCTAAATAGTCAAATCTTTTTGTTTCAGTTCCCTCAATACAAGAAAAAGCCTCTTCAAATAATTTTAATCCATCTTCTACATAAAAATCTTTACCACTAATCCCGTATATACGAGTTATTACTTTTGTGTTTAATTCCTTTTCTTGTAAACTAGCTTTTATTTCTATACTCATATTTCCACCATTAGCTCCATAGCTATCTTGTCTATCAAGACATATTAAAAGCTTAGTATCTTTACATATTTCATATATGTCATTGGTTATCCACGGGCGTAAAACTTTAAGAGTAAAAGCCCCTGCTTTTTTACCTTCTTTTCGCATTTTGTCTACGGCATCTTTAACAGTTTCAAAAGTAGACCCTAAAGCAAATATAATAACATCTGCATCTTTTGTTAAATATCCTTCAGATGTTTTATATTCTCTTCCCGATATTTCCTTATACTCTTCAAAAAGCTTTGGTAAATAATCTTTAGCCTCTTCCATAGCTAAACTTAATTGAAACTTATTGTTTATTAAATCAGGCTCATTCATATAAGACCCTATTGTTATAGGGTTATTCATATTAAGTGCCGTATAATCTCTTTTACATTCCCCTATAAAATTTTGTACATCTTTATCATCATCAAAAATATGTGCTTTTTTCTTTTGATGACTAGTAAAAAATCCATCAAAAGCTACTATTACTGGTAAATTTACTTTTTCTGCTAATTTTAGGCCTATTATATTAAAATCATATACTTCTTGGTTATCTTTTGCAAAAAGTATTATCCAACCTGTATTTAAAGTATACATTATATCACTATGGTCTCCTTTTATAGATAAAGGGCCAGACACTGTCCTACAAGCAACATTTAAAACCATAGGAAACCTAGTACCAGATTGAACTGGTAATTGTTCTAAGCTATATAAAAGCCCATTAGCACTTGTAGCACTAAATACTCTACCTCCACCTACAGATGCTCCATAGCATATCCCTAATGCACTATGCTCACCTTCTGCTGCTATTAGTTTGGTTTGGCTTTCTCCATTAGCTATCATATAATCCAAATTTTCAGCTATCTGTGTAGATGGTGTTATTGGATAATATCCCATTATATGATAATTTATTTGTTTACAAGCTATACTTGCAAGCTCGTTACCACTTTCAAATATGACTTTTTGTTTAAGCATATCTTTCCTCCTTAAATCTCATTATCTTCTAAATTATTTTCACTAGTTACAAAAGAGTTTGCTCCAACATTTTCAAATTCTAATTTATCTACAATCAAATCTTTATTTCTTATATGATTTTTAAATATATCTACATCTTTTTCTAAACAAGATTTTAAAGCATTTACTGGACAAATATTTACACACCTCATACAACCTTTACAATGATGATAATCTATACCTAAATTTACCATACTTTCTTTACCTTTATATTCTCCCTTAACAAATTGAAAAGCCATATCTGGACAAGTCGAATCACAAAGCCCACAATTTATGCATTTGTCTTTTAAAAAAATAGGTACATATCCTTCTCTACTAGCCGATAAATCATTAGATATTGTACTACCAAAACAAGTGTTTATTCCACCTATTGGTGCATTTTTATACCCCCACGCTCTTTCTATATCTTTGCCTATAATATAATCATATTTATCATCTACTTTTATTTCTTTATATTTAACATTTTCATATCCAAGCTTTATAGCTTTTAAATTTTGTTCCAAAGCATTAGGATATTTTTTACCTATTGTATTTTTTATACATTCTTCTAATTTATCTATACACATAAAATCATTAGTTTTTGCAATTGCTCCAAGCATAACCATATTTATACGACTTTTGGTATCTAATGCTATTTTTAAAGCATCTATACAATATAATTTACCAGAATACATTTTTAATATATCTCTTACTTCGTCTGGTTGTTTTTCAGTGTTTACAACAACTGATGTATTTTCACATACACCTGCCATCACATTTTCTTTACCAGCTAAAGCTATATGAAAAAGCCCTAAAATATCTGGATTTTGTATAGGGCTATTAACTCTTATTGGTACATTTTCTTTTGCATATCTTATATATGATTTAACCGGAGACCCTCTTTTTTCTGAACCATAGCTTGAAAAATTAGAAGCATTAAGACCTAAGTATAATGCACCATATTCTCCTAATATTTTGCCTGCTAAATTTGCACCAAGTCCACCAATACTTTCTAATCTTATTTCAAAATAATCTTTTTTAAAGCTCATAAAAAACCCCTTTCAAAACAAATAACTAAAATTAGTATTTATTCTAAAAGGGTAATTTATACATTTATTATTTTTATTTTTTATTTTTCTATTTTCTTTTTAACAAATTTTTCAAACTTTACTCGAGGTAACATAACTATATGTCCACATCCTAAACATTTTATTTTAAAATCTGCTCCAATTCTTATAACTTCCCATTCATGACTTTTACAAGGATGAGGTTTTTTAGTATATACAATATCTCCAACTAAATATTCCATTTTAGGCTTCCTTTCTTTTGTTATCTATTATTTCTACAACACGTTTAGGATAAGGTATATTAATATTTTCTTTATCAAACCTTTTTTTCATAAAACGTCTTATTTCTCTTTCTACGTGCCAATTTTCACCTATTTGAGTATCTGCCAATATTCGTATTACAACAGCACTATCTGCTAAGTCTATTATTCCTAAAACTTTAGGCTCCGATATAAGACCTTTTACAAGATTATTTTTAAATATTTTGTCTGTTTCATCTTTCATAACAGCTATTACTCTATCAATATTTTCTTCATATGCAACCCCTATATCTATTGTTGCTCTGTTAAATTCTTTAGACATATTTGTTATTATTTTTATCATACCATTTGGTATAATATGTAAATCTCCATCAACGCTTCTTATTCTTGTGCTTCTAAGCCCAATACTTTCAACTGTTCCTGTTAATCTATCTACTGTTATAATGTCTCCAACGCCAAATTGGTCTTCAAATAATATAAACATACCTGTTATAATATCCTGAACAAGACTTTGGGCTCCAAAACCGATAGCTACGCTACCAACACCCGCAACTGCTATTAAAGATGTCATATTTACACCAAAATTTCCAAGTATGCTACAAATAGCTACAAACCATACAGTATATTTAGCTACACTAATTAAAACTTCCGATAAAGTTTGCCTTTTTCTATCACTAAGCTTACTATTTAATTTTAAAGATTTTTTTATAAAACTTGTTAAAATTTTTATTATAATACTTGCTATTATTATTTGTATAATGCTTAAACCTATATCAGCTATTACTTCTATAAGCCAATCTAAACTTTTTATAGCTTCCATTTTTTCATTTAATTTATTCATATTTAGCTCCTTCTTCTTTTGTTTTTAATAATTATTTTATATTTTTTACAAAACTTGAGAATATTTTTTTACTATTCTCATCATATAATGCCTCTGGGTGCCATTGTAATCCCATAAAAAAAATATCTTTATCTATATATTCAATACCTTCTATTATATTTTCACATTTAGCACATACTTTAAATCCATTAGCAACTTTATCAACCACTTGATGATGAACAGAATTAACTTTTATGCTATCTTTTTCTAATATATTATATAAAATAGTATCTTTTTCTATATCTATATAATGAGTTGGTATTTTTTTATCTTCTTTTTGCATATGTCCATCTATATGTTGGTTAATAGTGCCACCAAAAGCTACATTCATTATTTGCATACCTCTACATATAGCAAGTGTAGGTATTTTTCTCTTAAATGCTTCTTTTAGCAACGATATTTCAAAATTATCTCTTTCTAAATATATATCCTGTGATTGCCAATGTTTTTTTTGATTATATAAAGAAGGCTCTATATCTCCACCACCTGTTAATAAAATCCCATTTATATAATCATAATCTATATTTTTTATATTATAATCACACACATAATAAGGAATATTAAAAATTTTTATATTATTTATATAGTTTTTATTTATAAAAAACTTTTCATCATCATTAGAAGGAACTATTAAAATAAATTTTTTCATAAAGCCTCCTTGTTTTAATATACCTTATATTTATTATAATATTTTAAAAATATTACTATTTTTTATAAAATAGTTTTCAAAATTATTTTTTTGTGTTAAAATTATTATACTATAAATTGTTAATAATGTAAATTAATTAAATTTGTAAGGAGTTTATTATGGGTAACTTAAATTTAATGGATATAGATATGCTAAAAGAAGTTGCTAACATAGGAACAGGTAATGCTGCCACTAGTTTATCAAGCCTTGTTAACCAACGCATATCTATGAATGTTCCTACTGTAAAAATGCCAGAGTTTAAACACCTTGCCGATATTATAGGTGGTGCCGATGCTTTGATAGCTGGTTTATTAGTAGGTATTAGTGGTGATGTTAATGGTATTATGATGTATCTTATGACAGAAAAATCTGCTTGTACACTTGCCAAAGAGATTATGGGGAGAGAGAAAAATAATTTTTCAGAATTTGACGACATAGATTATTCTATGCTTACAGAAATTGGCAACATTCTTACAAGCTCTTATCTTACTGCTTTGTCTCAACTTATGAACTATAAAATAAATCAATCTGTGCCTTCTTTATCTGTTGATATGGCCGGTGCTATATTAAGTGTTCCTGCTATCCAATTTGGTCGTGTTGCAGATAGAGTTTTATTTATAGAATCTACATTTAAACAGGCTTCTGATGATAGCTCAGACTTGTCCGGATTCTTTATGCTTATACCAGAAGTTAAATAATTTCTATATATTTATAAACTATTATTTAAATCATGTATATGTAGATTTTATTTATTTTCTATAAAAAATTTAAAATATAAATTCTTGTCATATTAAAAACAAATTATTTTTAAAGTAATTTAATATCTTTTTATACTTTTTTTTAAATTACAATTAAAAGATGCTACTTTTTTTAACTTGTGTAAAGTGTATATTTTTAAATACTTTATCCCTTGTTAAAAAATTGGATTTTTTATATAGTTTAATAAATACTCTTTTAAGGCTGTAGACAAAGTCTATAGCCTTATTAATTATATGGTAATACTTTCTCCATTTATATATATTTTTTTTAAACTTTTCATATTTTTAAAAATTTCCATATCTAACTTTATATTTGTATATAAATATAATATTTTTAAATTTTCTAACTGTGCTATTGGAGATAAATCTTTTACATTATTAGATAGCATTATTTCTATATGCTCTAAATTATTAAGATGTGATATAAAAGTTATATCATTTAACATTCCAAATTTTATTTCTAGTTTTTTTAATTTATCTAAATCTTTTAAGGTTGAAAAATCTATTTTTTCTATCCCCCAATTAAAACTTAATTCTTCTAAAAATTTTAATTTATTAATAGGAGATATATCCTTTAAACAATACTTAGAACTGCTATTTTCTATCTTACCATCATATTTTAAAGGATTTAAAGAGTCTATAACTATTGATTTAATATTTGTATATTTACTTAAAAATTCACAATAAACTTTTATATCGTTATCATCAATTTCAAAAAAATCTATACGCTCTAGCTTATTTAATATATTTTTAGTAATAGGTTCTTTATTAGACAAACATAATTGATATCTTATTTCATCTTCTATATAATCATCTGGTATTAATATATCTTCTTCATTATCTTTTATAATATCATCTAAACATTTTTGAATAGTCTGTTTAGCTTTATCTTCAAAATCATTTTCTTCTAAAATACTATTATCAAAATCATAATTCATAGAATTATCAATCTCTAAATTATTATTAATATTTTTTTCAACTTCATTATTTTTATATTCTTCAATAGTTGTGATAATCTCTTTTTCTTTTATTTTATTACTTTTTAATGGTTTAGTATATATATCTTCTTCTATATTATTATTTTTAAAACTTAAAATATTATTTTTGATATATTTATTAATTACATTAAGTTTAGCTGGATATTTTTTCTTTAAAACTTTATATGATATAACCCCTATTGTTGCTAAAGATGTAGCTACAATAGATGTAGTAATGCATTTATTGTTTTTTTTCATTGTTATACCTCATTTACGATTAAAATAAACTTATTATAACTTTAATTATATAAAAACTTTTAGAGTTTGTAAATAATAAGTTATCTACATAATATACTCTATTTTTTATATTATATATGCTAATTATTTCTATATATACCAACAGTTTTATATAGAATAAAATTATATAAATGTTATAATTTATTTATAGAATTTTATAAAGAGAGGTATACATATGAACAAACAACATCCAATAGATACATATAATAATAAAATAGTGCCTAAAATTAAAGAGCTAGATTTATTTTTAAAAACAAATGAAAATATGTCTTTACAAGATGTTTCTAAAATATTAGAATTAAGTGAAGAAGAAGTAAAAAATATATTGTTTAAAATAAATCAAAAAGAAATTAACAGTTCAAATTTTTTATCTATAATGTTAAATGGCACTAGTTTTATTTGTAAAATTTTAAAAAGAGAAATTGAATGTGGTTCTCCTTATTTTTACAATGCTAAAGATTTATCGTACATATATGAATTAGACTATGAAAAAGTATCTAAAGCTTATAACTTTCTAAATATAGATACAATAACAGCTAAACAAATTCCTATTATTTTAATCCAAATATAATTTTACTATGTATAAAAATTATTGTAAATGCTATAAAAATTTGATATAATAAATAAAAAACTTTTTAGGAGGACTTATAAAAAAATGGGAAATATCATAGTAGGTCAATCTGGAGGCCCAACAGCTGTAATAAATGCTAGTTTAGCTGGTGTTTTTAAAGGTGGTAAAGATAATAATATAAAAGTTTATGGTATGATAAATGGGATACAAGGTCTTTTAGACGAAAAGTATGTAGAGCTTGATAAAGAAATTAAAACTGAATTAGAAATAGAACTTTTAAAAAGAACACCTTCGGCTTATTTAGGTTCTTGTAGATTTAAACTACCTAATATGGAAGAAAATAACGAAATATATGAAAAGATATTTTCTATATTAGAAAAATTAAATATAGATAAATTTTTCTATATAGGTGGAAATGACTCTATGGATACTATAAAAAAATTACATACATATAGTGTAGCTACAGATAAAAAAATACAATTTATAGGTGTTCCTAAAACTATTGATAATGATTTAGCAATTACAGACCATACTCCAGGGTTTGGTAGTGCTTGTAAATATATTGCTACTACAATAAAAGAAATTATTAAAGATGCAACAGTTTATGATGCCAAAAATATTACAATAATAGAAATAATGGGTAGAAATGCTGGTTGGCTAACTGCTTCTACTGCTATTACTAAATCTGAAGATTGTAGTGGTGTTGATTTAATATACTTACCAGAAGTTGTTTTTGACATAGAAGAATTTATAGCTAAAATTAAATCTTTACAAAAAACAAAAAAAAGTTTAGTAATAGCTATATCTGAAGGTATAAAAAACAAAAATGGTACTAATATATGTGAAATAGAAGAAGAAAATATGTTTTTAGATTGTTTTGGTCATAAATCTTTAAGTGGTACAGCAAATACATTAGCTAAAATACTACATAAAACACTTGGGTGTAAAACACGAGCTATTGAACTTAATACAACTCAAAGATGTGCTAGTCATTCTGTATCCGAAGTAGATATGAATGAAAGTTTTTTAGCTGGTATGTATGCAGTTAATATAGCTTTATCTGGTGAAACTGGAAAGGTTGTTATTTTTGAACGAACTAGTAATACGCCTTATAATATAAATATGAAATCTCATAGTGTTTATGATATAGCAAACTTTGAGAAAAAAGTACCTTTAGAATGGATAGATGGTAAAAATGGATCTGTCTCTAAAGAGCTTATAGATTATATCAAACCTCTTATACAAGGTGAAATATATCCTATTATGGTAGATGGTTTACCACGACATTTAAAATTAACTAATAAATAATACAAATACTCATTAAGTTCATAAATAAATAAAAGCTATTTTATTATTTAAGTAATAAAATAGCTTTTATTTATTTATGACATTTATATTAAAAAATATTACAATAAATACTATTTAATTTAATCTTATCTATATATACATTTTAAGTTATTATAATTTTTTTAAATTTGTAAATATAACTACACCATAATTTAATTTATATATTTATTATAAAAACATATATACAATTTGTAATTTTTTAGTAGTAATTTTCTATTTTTTATTTGTAAAATATTTTTTAATTATTTATATTTTTTTCTATTACTAAAAACGGTAAACAACCATTTTTTTATACTTTAAAAGGCCATAGACAAAATCTATAGCCAAAAGTAAAACTTTATTATATATTACTCTGTAATTTTAGCGTGATTAACTTTTACACCAGGACCCATAGTTGTAGAAAGTACAACACTTCTTAAATATTGTCCTTTAGTAGCTGCTGGTTTAGCTTTAATTACAGCACCAATAAGAGTTTGGAAGTTATCATATAATTTTTCAGCTCCAAAAGAAACTTTTCCAACTGGAACATGAATAATATTAGTTTTATCAAGACGGTATTCAATTTTACCAGCTTTAATATCTTCAATAGCTTTAGCAACGTCCATTGTAACAGTACCTGCTTTAGGGTTAGGCATAAGACCTTTAGGGCCTAATACACGACCAATACGTCCTACAAGCCCCATCATATCAGGTGTAGCAACTATTACATCAAATTCAAACCAGTTTTCGTTTTGAATTTTTGCAACCATATCTTCAGCACCAACATAATCTGCTCCAGCTTTTTCAGCTTCTTCAGCTTTAGCCCCTTTAGCAAAAACTAAAACACGAGCTTTTTTACCTGTACCGTGTGGTAAAACAACAGCACCACGCACTTGTTGGTCAGCGTGTCTACTATCAACACCTAAGCGAATATGTGCTTCAACTGTTTCATCAAATTTAGCAGTAGAAGTTTTAATAACTAATTCCACTGCTTCATTTGTATCATAAAGCATAGATTTATCAATTAATTTTTCTTTTTCAAGATATTTTTTTCCTCTTTTCACAATAGTTCCTCCTTATGTGGTAATAGCGAGATTTTCCCTCCCACTTAATTTAACTGAATTATTAATCTTCTACAACAATACCCATACTTCTAGCTGTACCGCTAATCATACTCATAGCAGCTTCAACAGATGCAGCGTTTAAGTCTGGCATTTTTAATTCAGCGATTTTTCTAACTTCTTCTTTAGATATTTTTGCAACTTTTGTTTTATTAGGAACACCAGAACCAGATTCTAATTTACAAGCTTTCTTTAAAAGAACTGCAGCTGGTGGAGTTTTTGTAACAAATGTAAAACTTTTATCTTGATATACAGTTATAACAACTGGGATAACAAGACCAGCGTCTTTAGATGTTCTTTCGTTAAATTCTTTACAGAAGCCCATAATGTTTACACCATGTTGACCAAGAGCAGGACCAACAGGTGGTGCTGGAGTAGCTTTACCAGCAGGAATTTGTAATTTTATATAACCAGAAATTTTCTTTGCCATTTTTAAGGCACCTCCTAAGTAATGTGGTAATTAGCGGGACTTTCCCTCCCACGGTATAAATCTATACCAATAACAGTTGTAAGCGGGAAATTATCCCATTTGTTGAACTTGATGAAAATCTAATTCAACAGGAGTTTCTCTCCCAAAAAAGTTAACATTAACAATAACAGTTTTCCTGTTAGCATTAACTTCTTTAACAACACCGCTAGATTTAGCAAATGGTCCTTCTTTTATAAGAACTAAATCGCCTATTTCTATATCACAAGTGTCTAAAAAGCTTTCTATACCCATAGATATAACTTCATCTTCTGTTAAAGGTACTGGTTTAGAACCAGGGCCTACAAAACTAGTTACACCACGAGTATTACGAACAACATACCAAGTATCATCATTCATTATCATCTTAAGAAAAACATATCCTGGGAAAATCTTTCTTTGTATTTCTTTTTGTTTACCCGTTTTTGTTGTTTCATAAACTTTTTGTACTGGAACAACAACCTCTGTTATAACATCATACATTTCTCTATTTTCTATTATTTTTTGAATGCTATCTTTAACATTGTTTTCATATCCAGAATATGTGTGTATAACATACCATTTAGGTTTTTCTTTCGGCATATTTTTATCAGATGAAAACTCTTCTTCTAAAATATTTGTGTCTATTTTTTCTTCATTATCAAGCTTACTATCTAGCTCTTCATTTTCTAGATATAATTCATTTTCTTTATCCATATAATAAATATCCTTTTAATTTTATGCCATTAAGTCAATTAAACTTTTAAATATAAAGTTTATACCTAAATCATAGCAAAAAATAATAGCTCCAACAATTAAAGATATAAAAATAACTGTAATTGTTTGTTTTGCTAAAACTTTTCTATTTGGCCAAGTTATTTTTTTAAACTCTGCTTTAGATTCTGAAAAAAAACCGCCTTTTTTCTTATTTTCTTTTTTCTTAGACTTTTTATCTTTAGAAGATGATTCGTTTGATACGTTTTTGGTTTGTTCATTATTCTCTTGCATACTTTATCAAACTCCTTTCGATAAACTAGAGAGAATTATTTAGTTTCTCTGTGTAAAGTATGTTTACCACAGAATTTACAATATTTTTTTGTTTCCATTCTGTCTGGATGTACTTTTTTGTCTTTCATTGTGTTATAGTTTCTTTGTTTACAATCAGTACATGCTAAAGTAATTTTTGTTCTCAAGACTTCCACCTCTCTTGTATTTTTATTTATGCAAAAAAAGACGCATATAACGCCAATGTCATATTAACATAAAATTTATACATTGTCAATATTTAATACCAATATTTATATACATTTTTTATTTATTCCTTCTTATGCTATCAATCATATCTTTTTTAAGATTATATAACTTTAAAGATAAGTCTACTGGTAAAATATGTGGATTAATAAGCCTTTTATACTCATTCCAAAAGCTTTCTTTTTCATTTTCACAATGTTTTTTTATATCCACAGTTTCTATTTTTTCAAAAACACATTTACCATTTAAAAATACTGGTTTTAAAAGCTCTTTTGTATAATACTCATTAGCTTTTAATGTCATTGTTTTCCAAGTATTTATTGGGTGAAAAATAGTTAAGTCCTCATTTTCATCTATATTTTCATCTTCAAGGCAAATAAGGTCTGCTTTTACTTTATTAGTAGCTTTATCATAAATTCTAAATATTTTTTTAACCCCTGGATTATTTACCTTATCTGTATTTTCAGATAGCTTTATTTTTGGTATTACTTCTCCATCAACTTCTTCTGCACAAAGCTTATAAACACCACCAAAAGCCGGACAATCACTAGAAGTTATAAGGTTTGTACCAACTCCCCAAACATTTATTTTAGTACCTTGTTGTTTTAAAGATGATATAATGTTTTCGTCTAAATCATTAGATGCTGTTATAATTGCATCTTTAAATCCGGCTTCATCTAACATAGTTCTAGCTTTGTCTGATATATAGGCTAAATCTCCACTATCTAAACGTATTCCATAGCTTTTAAGTTTTACCCCTTTTTCTTCCATTTCTTTAAAAACTTTTATAGCATTAGGTACTCCACTTTTTAATGTATCATATGTGTCTACTAAAAGTATACATCTATCTGGAAAAATATTAGCATATGTCCTAAAAGCCGTTATCTCATCTTTAAAACTCATTACCCAACTATGCGAGTGTGTTCCAGACACTGGTATGTTAAACATTTTTCCTGCTAAAACATTGCTTGTAGCCATACACCCACCTATAAACGCTGCTCTAGAACCATAAACACCAGCATCTGGTCCTTGTGCTCGTCTAAGTCCAAATTCCATAATAAAATCACCTTCTGCTGCCCAGGCTACTCTTGATGCTTTTGTAGCTATAAGGCTTTGATGATTTATTATATTTAATATAGTTGTTTCTATAAATTGAGCCTCCATAATATTAGAGCTTACTCTTATTAATGGTTCATTAGGAAAAACTATTGTACCTTCTGGTATAGCATAAATATCTCCTGTAAACTTAAACTCTTTTAAATATTGTAAAAAATCATCTTTAAATATATTAAGACTTTTTAAATAATTAATATTATCTTCATCAAATTTTATATTTTTTATATAATCTACTATTTGTTCTAATCCACAAACTATTGCATAACCATTATTACTAGGATTTTTTCTATAAAACATATCAAAAACAGCTTTTTTATTATGCATATTAGCCTCAAAATAACCTTGCATCATTGTTAATTGATAAAGGTCTGTCATAAGAGTTAAGTTATTAACCATAATTACCTCCATATAGCTAAACCCACCATTAAGGTGGGCTTAACTTTTTAAATATTAAATTTATTATTTATTTACACGAACTCTAAATGTTTCATCATATCTTTTACCATTTTGGTCTTCTGCATATATAGTATATCTCATACTACTTCCTGCTTCTTCTGCTACAAATTTAAGCTCCCAAGTGTATTCATTTCCGCTTACACTATCATAAGAAGTTTTTAATATAACCCTTGCATTATTACTGTCTTCTACCCAAACTTTAGAAATAGCTTTATTTGTATATACATCTACTCTTATATATTCATTTTTATATACTTCTGAAGTTTTTAAATTATAATCGTATATTTTTCCACTTGATTGTACATCTAAATAAACATTTAATTTAGTAGATGTTTGTTTTTGATTTTTATCATATGCTACAACTTTTAAGCTATCTTTATTAGATGAAGTAATTTTTACTTTAACTTCCCATTCTCTAATAGACCCATTATTGTTATAATCTGTTACTTTTGCCACTTCTGAACTACCATCAAATACTTTGATAGAATCTGCTTGGTTTGTTGTTCTGATACGGAATTTAACAGTATCTCCAGATACAGCACCAATATCTCTTTGTTCTATATTAATTATTTCTAAATCACTGCTAGAATAAGTAGATGCACTAAAGCTAATACTTTCTTTTACTTTATCCTTATTAGTATTATATGCTACTACATAAAATCTATTCCTTCCACTACTTTTAACTGGTATATCCATTAACCAAATATATTCGCTATTATTTTTCACAGAAGTAAATCTTGTTTCATCTACAATTTTATCATTTTCATTTAAAATTTCTACTCTATCAATGTCTGTTGAAGTTTTTACAATAACTTTTATAGTTTCATCTACATATATACCATCATTTAAAATATAAGTATCTTTTATTTTAAGTTTTTCAGTTGAAGTAGTGCTACCTGATCCACCAACACTTATTTTTAATGTTTCATAGCTAGATTCATATCCGTTAGATATATTACCTGGATAAGCTCTAAGCTCTATGTCTCCTCTATCTTCCATCTTCATTTCTGTTTCAAAGACTCTTATGTTAGAGTTATTTCCTTCGCCTAACTTATAATTTGTTATCTCTAATAATTTATTATTTTTCTCAGTGCCTATTTTTATTCTATCTGTATTAGCATTAGCCTCTATAGTTAATTTTATTTTATCACCTCTGCCAACATCTTTTTTATCTGATTTAAAAGATGTAACTTTAGGTTTAACATCGGCATTTACACTAATTGCACAAACTTTATAAGATGTACTATCTTGATTATATGTTGTTAAATTACCTGGAACAACTTTAAGTGTTTTAAATGTACTTTTTGCAACATTTGGTGTCCAAGGTACAGAGAATAATCTAGTACCATCTGGGTTTGAACTATATGTATTAGCTTCTGATATAATACTATCATTTTCATTTACATCTACAATTTTTATTTTATCTGTTGTAGAATTTGTTGTTATTGCAATGTTAATTTTTTCTCCGCTATTAACAGTTGTTTTATCTGGTACAACATTTATAACAGTAGGTTGGTCTGCTATTATGTTAACTGTTCTTGTAGAATTATCCCAAGTTACAGAGTTACCTAATGCTTCGCTAAGCATTCTAACAGGCATCATTGTTCTATTTTGTACAACTGCAGAAGGCGTATCAAATGTAGAAGCTTTACCATTTACAGTAATAACACTACTACGCATAGTATGTACTACTACTCTATCACCTTTTCTTAAAGTAGCTGTTTCTGTTTGTTTGTTCCATTCAACAACAGCTCCTAATGTTTCTGCTGTTTTTCTAAAAGGAACCATAGCTCGTTGGTTCATAATTTGTGGTTGTGCATCTTCATAAACAATTGGTGCACCATTTAGTTTAACATAAACTGGTTCGGCACCAAATGCACTAACACTTGGCATTAACATTATAAAAACTAATGTTAATAATGTAAAAGATTTTTTTAATTTATTAACCATAATTTTTATTTCCTTTCTTTAAAAATGTTTAATATAATTAAATTATATCATATATAAAAAATAAAAACATTTCCAATTAGTAACATATTTGTTACAATTAGGTTACAATATTATTTTATTCCATATTTTTCTCTATAAGCTATCATTTTATCTAAATATTCTTTTCCTTCTATTACACCAGATTTTATAGCTTCTATAATATCTATTATTGTAACTATTGGATATACTTTTATTCCAAATTCTTCATAAACTTCTTGTATTGCTGACTTTTCATTATTGCCTTTTTCCATTCTATCAACAGATATAATAACCGAATCTACTGTTACATTTCCCATCTTATTTAATATAGGCAAACTTTCTCTTATTGCAGTACCCGCCGTTATAACATCTTCTATAATAGTTATTTTATCACCATCTTTAATATTATATCCTACCATAACACCACCTTCTCCGTGGTCTTTAGCTTCTTTTCTATTAAAACAATAATTTACATTTTTATTATAATCTTTATATAAAGCAGATGCAACTGTTACACAAAGAGGTATACCTTTATAAGCTGGTCCAAATAAAACATTACTATCTATATTATTTTCTTGCATACATTTTGCATAAAAATATCCTAATTTATTTATTTGTTCACCTGTGTTATAATTACCTGTATTAATAAAATATGGTGTATTTCTGCCACTTTTTGTTACAAAATCTCCAAAAGTTAAAACTCCAGAATCACACATAAATTTAATGAACTCATTTTTGTAACTCATCTTTTACCTCCAAATTTTCAAAAATATTAACTTATCTAAACTAATTATAATATATTTTTAGATTTTTACAATGTCTAATTTACATTTTTTTATTTTTATTATAAAATATTGTTATATTTTAAGGTTATATAAAAAAATTAATTTCTTTATACAAAGGCTAAAGCCCTATCTTGTGATTAAAGTTTTTTTGAAAATCATAAAAATTAACGTAAAATATTTTGTCTTCAGTTTAATATTTTAGAAAGGAGTTTATTATGTCAAAAAAAAATAAAGGAATATTATTTATTATATTATCCTCTTTAAGCTTTGCTTTTATGAGTCTATTTATAAAACTATCTGGTGATTTACCTTCTCTACAAAAAAGTTTTTTTAGAAATTTAGTAGCTTTAGGTTTTTCATTTTATATTATAAAAAAATCTAAAATAGGATTTAAATTTAAAAAAGAAAACTTAATACTTTTAATATTAAGAGCTACTTTTGGTACTTTAGGTATAATATTTAATTATTATGCAATAGAAAATTTAATACTATCTGATGCTAATATGCTTAATAAGCTTTCACCTTTTTTTGTTATCATATTTTCATTTTTAATATTAAAAGAAAAAATTAAGCTATGGCAAATTGTGTCTATATTTATAGCATTTTTAGGTAGTTTATTTATTATAAATCCAAATTTAATAATAGGCTTTTTAAATAACAATATAGAAAAAACTAGTTTAACCAGTTTCCCAGCTTTAATAGGCGTTTTAGGTGCAATGTGTGCTGGTATAGCTTACACTTTAGTAAGATTTTTAAGTATACGTGGTGAAAAGGGACTTTTTATAGTTTTCTTTTTTTCCTGCTTTTCTTGTTTATCTATATTACCTTTTATAGTATTTAATTTTTCACCTATGTCTATAACTCAATTAATCTATCTTTTATTAGCTGGTTTATTTGCAAGCTTTGGACAATTTGCTATAACATATGCTTATGCAAATGCTCCTGCAAAAGAAATATCTATTTTTGATTATTCTCAAATAATATTCTCTGGTATATTAGGATATATAGTTTTTAATCAAAAACCTAATGTATATAGCTTTATAGGTTACTTTATAATTTTTTCTGTTGCTATATTTATGTTCTTTATAAATAATAAGATTTTAGATGATAAAAACAAATAAATATCTTAAATAGGTATATATTTTATTTTTAAGGTTAAAATATTTATATAAAATTTTAATTTTAGAGGGGTGAATATATGTCTAACTTAAATCAAATGGAGATAAACTCAATTAGGGAATGTGTATCTAATAGTATTACAATGTCTTCAAAGCTATCTTGCTATGCTAATAAAGCTTGTGATAGTGAGCTTAAAGAAATGTTTAAATCCTCTAGCATAAAAGCTGAACAATCGGCTCAAAAATTAATACAACTGTTATAGGAGGCTTATTATGAATGAAAAAGATATGGTTTTAGATATTTTAACTGGTTTAAAAGCTAGTATCCTTAACTATGCAAAGATGATAACAGAATGTAGCGACTTAAATTTAAGACAAATTTTTCAACAAATGAGAAATGAAGCAGAAGAAGCTCAATATAATTTATATAAATTTGCTGAAAAAAAAGGTTATTATATACCCTCTCCTAAAGATACAGACTATGAAATACAAACACTAAAAACAAAATTAACTCAGGTACTAACGGCCAAAAATGGTGCTGGTCCTATGCCTGTTTTAAAATAATTTATCCTCCCCTATAATAACGTATAAAATAATCATTTTATACGTTATTATAGTACTTATTTTAAATATTATAATAAACTTTTTATAAATATATTGACATATTCATATTATAAGATTATAATTATTGTATGATAATTATTATCATTTAGGAGGTGCTTATATGACTAATTGGAATGGATTTAAAGAGTTAGTTTTAATAAAAAAAGAAGATGTATGTGATACAATAAAATCATTTTATTTTAAATCTAAAAATGGTGAAAAATTAAATAAATATATTGCAGGGCAATTTTTGCCTTTAAAAATAAAAACAGATAATGCTGA
This sequence comes from [Clostridium] colinum, assembly GCF_940677205.1. NCBI lineage: Bacteria > Bacillati > Bacillota > Clostridia > Lachnospirales > Lachnospiraceae > Tyzzerella > [Clostridium] colinum. The sequence goes on from NZ_OW712331.1 coordinate 1,363,684, forward strand.
AATTAAAGATGTTATTAGATGTTACAGTCTTTCAGATTTACCTAATGATGAAATGTATAGACTAAGTATAAAAAAAATAGATAATGGTTTAATGAGTTCATATTTACACGATAAATTACAAGTTGGTGATATTATAGAAGCTATGCCGCCTGCTGGTGATTTTATATTGGACGAATCTTTACCTAAAGAAACACCTATTATCTTATTATCTGGTGGTATTGGTATAACTCCTTTACTATCTATGTTGCTAGCTAATGCAAAAAATAGAGAAATACATATGGTACAAGCAGTTCAAAACTCTGACTTACATCCTTTTAATGAAGATATTGCTAATATTTGTAAAGAAAATAATTTAAAAAATACTGTATTCTTCTCTAATCCACTAGATAAAGACACATTAGGAGAAAATTATGATGTTAAAGGATTTGTAACAAAAGAATGGATTAAACAAAACTTACCTTTAAATGGCTCATTTTACTTCTGTGGTCCACCAATCTTTATGGAATCTTTAGAAAAAAATCTTTTAGAACTTGGAGTAGATAAAAGTAAAATAAACTACGAAAGATTTAGTTAATTATATACAAAATAATTATAAATTTCTATATTTATTAATAAAACAACATTTCAAATAAAAAAATAAAATGTTGTTTTATTTTTTATTTAAAAATTTTTTGATTTAAAATATAATTTTATGTTTGACAAATTGAATAAAAAATGCTATTATTTTTTATAAATATTAAGATGGAGTATTTATAAAATCAATACTATTTAATATATAAATCTTCAATAGGTTTTATAAATCTTCTACAAAATGATATCGATAATAAATATTATTAAGTCTTCATATACATATTTTATAATAGTATAATAATTTAGAAAAGGTAAATAAAGGGGTTACAAAATAAATGAACATATTTTCTAGAAATTTAAAAAATAGGAATAATAATACTGAAAATTATTACAATGAAGTTCAAGAATATACAATTATTGCACAAAAAATGTTATCTATTTCACTTTTTATATTTTTTATTTTTTATATACCTATAATAAACTTTATAGAGTTTATTGATAATGGTTCTTTTAATCCAACAACTAAAATTTGTTTATTACAATGTTTCTTATCTTTAATGGGATATATTTTATTTAAATATTATTTCCCTAATAATAAAAAATTTTCTATAAGTTTTGCATATATAAATGTAATTCAAATTATAGTATTATTAGAAGTACAATTTTTTTATACAGTAATTTTGTTTCATATATGATGATTAGCTGTATAATAATGGCCACAGCATTAACTATAATTGAAAGTAATGTTAAATATTTTCTTTCAATATTTTTAGTATTTTTTACTGATACAGTTATAGGTATAATGCAAAGACATGGCTTTGACTCTATACGTAATATAAATTTATACATTATGGATAATGTATTTATAGTTATGTTTGCAGTAGGTATTAATATTTGCTTTTCAAAATTAAAATATAAAGATATTAAATTAAAAAATAAACTATTATATTTAAGTGAACGCGATAGCTTAACAAATTTATTAAATAGAACTGCTGCTGAAAATTTTGTTCAAAAATTCTCAACAAAAAACAATTTATGTACAATGTTTATTTTAGATATTGATAATTTTAAAGGTCTTAACGATAATCTAGGACATATAAAAGGCGATGAAGCATTAATTCACATTTCTTTAGAATTAAGAAAAATATTTCGCAGTACAGATTGTATATCTAGGCTAGGTGGAGATGAATTTATGATATTTATACCAGAACTATTAAGCAAAGAATGTGCATTAAAAAAAGCTAAAAAAATTATGGAAATTTTTCCAATAAAATATGAATATGAAGATGGTGAAATTGAAATAGGATGTAGCATTGGTATTGCTTTTTCTGAAAATAATAATATTAACTTATATAAAAAATTATATAAACAAGCAGACCAGGCGATGTATTTAGCTAAAAAAAGTGGTAAAAACCAAATGAAAGTATTTAGTATTGAAAATATTTAAAATATTAATTAAAAAGGAGTAAAATTTAAAATTTTTACTCCTTTTTAATTATAACTATTTTGCTACTATATTGACTATTCTACCTGGAACATATATTTCTTTAACAATGTTTAACCCTTCTAATTTGTCAGTTAAATTTTCTTTAGCTAAAGCCAAAACTTCATCTTTATTAGCATCTGCATCTATTTTAAGGCTACCTTTAACTTTACCATTTATCTGTAAAGCTATTTCTATTGTACTATCTTTCATTTTTTCTTCATCATAAGTACACCACTCATTTTTAAACACAGTTTCAGTGTGTCCTATCATTTGCCAAAGTTCTTCGCAAATATGAGGTGTAAATGGAGATAAAAGTATAATAATTGTTTCTAATGTATCTTTATCTACACCACCTATATTTTTAGCTTCGGCAATTATTTTATTTGTAAATTCCATAAATCCTGAAACAACCGTATTTAATGTTAAAGCCTCTAATCTTATTGTTATTTCATATACCATTTTATGACGAAGTTTAACCATTTCATCACTAGGTTCTACTATTTTATCTTTATACTCATCTATAAATTTCCAAACTTTATTTAAATATCTAAATGTACCATCTATTCCACTGTCATCCCACTCACAGTCTATTTCTGGTGGACCTACAAAAAGTTCATATAATCTTAAAGAATCACAACCATATTTTTCTACAAGTTCGTCAGGAGATACAACATTTCCTTTAGATTTACTCATTTTAGCTCCATCTTTAGTAATCATACCTTGATTGAATAAATGTAAAAATGGCTCTTCAAAATCTACTACTCCTATATCTTTTAAAAATTTAGTGTAAAATCTTGCATATAAAAGATGTAATACCGCGTGTTCTATACCACCTACATACATATCAACTGGTAACCATTTTTTTAAGGCTTCTTTGCTTGCAAGTTGAGTATCATTATTTACATCACAATATCTAAGAAAATACCAAGAAGACCCTGCCCATTGAGGCATTGTATTTGTTTCTCTTTTAGCCTTACCACCACATTTAGGACAAGTAGTATTTACCCATTCTTCTATATCTGCAAGAGGAGATTCTCCTGTGCTTGTTGGTTGATATGATGATACATTAGGTAGTTCTACTGGTAAATCTTCTTCTTTAACACCTACTACACCACATTTATCACAATGTACCAAAGGTATAGGCTCTCCCCAATAACGCTGTCTTGAAAATACCCAATCTCTAAGTTTATAATTTACAGTTTTTTTACCTATTCCCTGTTCTTCCAAAAATGAAGCAATAACTTCTTTTGCCTCAGAAGATTTTATACCATTAAATTTATCAGAATTAACCATAACACCTTCTTCTAAAAATGCTTGTTCTAGATTATCTTTTATATCTTCATCGGCTTTTTTTATAATTTGTACAATAGGCAAATCAAACTTTTTAGCAAATGCAAAATCTCTCTCATCATGAGCTGGAACACACATAATAGCCCCTGTTCCATAATCTGCTAATACATAGTCTGAAATCCATATAGGTAATTTTTTATTATTTAATGGATTTATACCATAAGCACCAGTAAATACACCTGTTTTTTCTTTTTCTGTCATTCTATCAACAGATGATTTTGTACTAGCTTCAAATATATATTGTTCTACTGCTTCTTTTTGTTCATCTGTAACAATATCTTTTATGATGTTATGCTCTGGTGCTAAAACCATAAAACAAGCACCATATAAAGTATCTGGTCTTGTTGTAAATACTTTAATTTTGTCTTCTTTACCTTCTACCGAAAAATCTATTTCAGCACCATAGCTTTTTCCTATCCAATCTGCTTGCATTTTTTTAACTTTTTCTGGCCAATCTAATTTATCTAGGTCATTTAAAAGTCTTTCTGCATAATTTGTAATTTTAAGCATCCATTGTCTAAGATTTTTCTTTGTAACCTGTGAACCACATCTATCACATTCACCATTTGTAGCCTCTTCATTAGCTAAAACGGCTTTACAGCTAGGACACCAATTTAAAGGCATTTCTTTTTCATATGCAAGCCCATTTTCAAACATTTTTAAAAATATCCATTGAGTCCATTTATAATATTTAGGGTCTGTTGTATTTATTTCTTTGTCCCAATCATAAATAGCACTTATTTCTTTTAATTGTCTTTTAACATTAGATATACTTTTAGATGTTGCTACAGATGGATGTGTTCCAGTTTTTATAGCATAATTTTCAGCTGGCAAACCAAACGCATCCCACCCCATAGGATGCAACACTTCGTACCCTTGTAAAACTTTATATCTACTTATAACATCACTTAACACATATCCTCTCCAATGACCTACGTGTAAACCATTACCAGATGGATATGGAAACATATCTAAACAATAATATTTTGGCTTATTAGTGTTTGTAGGATTTATTGGATTTTCTTCCCAAATTTTACGCCACTTTTTTTCTATACTATTAAAATCGTATCTATTCATATTTACCTCCAAAATTTAAATTTAGTTATAATAAAGCCCCTTTATCTCATTTAAAGCACAAGCCTTAAAATATAGAGACGAAAGGGGCTTTTCCGTGGTACCACTCTATTTCGTAAAAGGTAAAACCTAAAATTACGCACTTATAAGTCTGTAACGGGGACAAACCGAAAATACCTACTATTACTTCAGTATTTCTGCTCCAAGGTGAGTTGGGCAAAAAGTAATATTGACTTACACCAACCGTCAACTCTCTAAAAATACTTATTTTGCTTAATAGTCCTCTTCATTGCATTTACATAATATAATTTATACCATAAAATAAATACTATTTCAAGTATTATTTTATAAAAATATTACTCTATACCATAAGTATTTGTTGTAGTATCTAAAAATAAGTTTATTTTAGGTGGGTTTGTTGTAAAGTTTATCATTAAAATAAGTATAATAAATATTATTGATACACCTATATATTTGCTATTTTCATTATAAAAAATTTTATTTTTTAACATTTTATAAGAAAAATAATAAGATAAAAATGAAGCTAAAATAAATGTTCCTATATCTAGTAATAAATAATTTTTACCTATAATCCCTGTATAAGTGTAAAATGCTACTACAATAACACACATTCCTAATAATATAGACAAAGCCTTAACAATAATAAAATTTTCTAAATCTTTTCCATATGAAAAATATTCATATATAGAAAATATTATAATTGGCGTTATTAATAGTTTTAAATGTTCCCAAGTACTTTCATTAACTGGAGTAAAATAACCTATTATAATATTTTTATCAAAAAAGTTATATGTAAAATGTAAAATAGTTCCTAATACTGCTGTAAAAATAAACCCTATTATATGATATTTTTTTAAATTCATAAAATCACCTCAAATATATGAATATTTATATCATATGCATAAAAATTTTTATTATACTTAATATTAGTAAAACATTTAAAAACTTATTTTCTAATTATAATATCTTTTATTTCTTTTATAATTAGAAGTATTGATGATATGAATAAAAAAATATCTGCAAAATTAAAAATTGGTGCATTTTTATATTTTATATATATAAAATCTGTTATACTTTTGTTTTTTATCCTTTCTATAAAATTTCCTAAGGCTCCTCCTAAAGCAAATGAAAAAGCTATCTTTTTTAATTTAGAGTTTTCTTTAAAAGCACAATAAAATAATATACTTACAAGTAATGTACATATAAAAACTATTATATATATTAATTTTTTACTGTTTTTTAAAATTCCATAAGCAAGCCCTTCATTTTTTATATGACGAATATAAATTTTATTTTTATACAAACTTTTTTCTTCATTTATTTTATATTTTTTATTAATATACCTTTTGCTTATTAAATCTATTAATATTAAAAATATTATTAAAAAAATATATATCATTAAAGTATCTCTCCTTTTTATTTTATTATATCATAAATTTTATACATTAAATAGCTATTAAATTATTTTGGATAAAATTTAATTTAACTGTTGTATTAATATTAAAAATATATTATAATTATATTACAAAAATGTTTTTTTGAAGGGAGATAATAAAATGGCTTTAGTAACTACTAAGGAAATGTTTGAAAAAGCTTTCGAAGGTAAATATGCTATCGGTGCTTTTAACATCAATAATATGGAAATCATACAAGGGGTTGTAAATGCAGCTGCAAAACTTAATTCTGCTGTTATTTTACAAGTTTCTAAAAGTGCTTTAGCATATGCTGGTCCTAAATATTTAATGGCTATGGTTAATGCTGCTATCGAAGAGACTGGTATAGATATTGCTGTACACTTAGACCACGGTCCAGACTTAGAAACAGTAAAAAAAGTTATTGATGCTGGCTTTACATCTGTTATGTTTGATGGTTCTCATTTTGAATATGAAGAAAATGTTGCTAAAACTAAAGAAGTTGTAGACTATGCTCACTCTAAAGGTGTTGTAGTTGAAGCTGAACTTGGTATGCTTGCTGGTGTGGAAGACGATGTTAATGTTTCTGAAGAACATGCTACTTACACAGACCCAGAACAAGCTGTTGACTTTATCAAAAGAACAGGCGTAGACTCTTTAGCTATTGCTATTGGTACAAGCCATGGTGCTTACAAATTTAAAGGTGAAGCTAAATTAAGATTTGATATTTTAGAAAATATTACTGCTAAATTAGAATCTGAAGGTATACATAATTTCCCTATCGTTTTACACGGTGCTTCTTCTGTTGACCAAAATTGCGTAAAAATGTGCAATGATTTTGGTGGTAAAATTGATGGTGCTAGCGGTATTCCTAATGATATGCTTAGAAAAGCGTCTAGTATGGCTGTATGTAAAATAAATATGGATACAGATTTAAGACTTGCTATGACAGCAGGTATTAGAAAATTCTTTGGAGAAAATCCTTCTGCTTTCGACCCTAGAGGATATTTAGGTGATAGTAGAGAGCTTATCCAAAAATTAGTAGAAGATAAAATTGAAAATGTTTTAGGTTCTAAAGATTCTATGAAATAATTTTTTATTATCTTTTTCCCCAGTTATCTTTAATATGATAACTGGGTTTATTTTTATATTGTGATAAATTATTTTAATTTTGTTCTTTACCGTTTTAGTGATATAAAAATATAAATAATTAAAATATTTTACAAATAAAAAATATAAAATTACTAATAAAAAATCATAAATTGTATATATGTTTTCATAATAAATATATAAATAAAATACACTACAAATATTAAATTTTACTAATACTTGTAGTGTATTTTTACTATAATTTAGTATTTTATCTTTTACTTGGATATTTTTCAAATATTTCTAATGTACCATTATAAATAGACTGAGCTGCTTTTTCTTTAAAGTCTCTTTGTGCTAGCTTACTTGCATCTGATGGACTACTTAAAAATCCTATTTCACATAAAACAGCTGGCACTTTGTTATTTCTAAGAACAATTAAATTAGATGTTTTTATTTTTCTATCTAATAGTCCTAAATCTTTTAAAAGATTTTTTTGCAATATTTCTGCCATTGCCTTACTTGTAATACCTCTATCACTAGTATTAGGGTTTAAATAAAATACTTCTGTACCATTAGGTCCTGTAGAGCCATTTCCAGATGCATTTTGATGTATAGATATAAACATATCCCCTACTTCGTTAGACATATTAGTTCTATCTACAAAACTTGGATTTACATCTTCTAATCTTGTAAAATATGCTTTAACATCTTTATTAGCCTCAAATAAATCATTTAATATAAGACAAATTTCAAGGTTTACATCTTTTTCAATAAGCCCATTACCAGATGTACCTGGAGCTTCTCCTCCGTGACCAGGGTCTATAACAACTATATTTTTATATTTTTCTTTAGGTAAAAGCATATTAATATAAATATAATTATTGTCTTCTGTTACATTAATTGCTGTTATTTTTTTACATTTAAGAACAATTTGAGTAACACCACCAACATTTTGTACTGTAATTGTATCTACAAGCTCATTATTTACTTTATACTCACCTATGGCTATTAAGGAAGTTATATCCTTATCAAAAGTAAGAATATATTCTTTATTTAAATAATTATCTGTATGTTTAACATTATTTATATCAATAGATATAGAAGATTTTTTTTCTATTTTAAATTGTCTACCAGATACAATATTTGTATTATCATTTGTTGTATTATTATTTACATTATTATCTTTATTTATGTTTAAACCTAAAGTAACAGTTGTTACATTATCCTCTTTTTTATAAGAAAAATCAACATTTTCTTTAAGATTAGCCTCTATATTTACCATAATATTTGTGCTTTTGCTATAATCAATATTTTCAATATATTTAGTTTCTTTAATATCTTCTGTTAAGTTTACAATAGCTGAATTTTTTATTTCTATGCTAATTTTATCATTAAAATCATTTTTTCTTATATTAATATCTGGTGCAAATTCTCCATATATTTTTAATATATCATTTGTTCCATCATTAAATAATTGTAATTTTTTAATCGGATTTCCACCAAAATTAACATATAATATTTTACCATCTTCAGATAAAAAGTTATTATTTAAAACAGAACTTTTCGTTTTAAATATAAATCTAGTAACATTATTTTCTTTATTTTCTATAGTAACATTAGATACAAATTCTGTAATACTTTCTAAAGATGTTTCTACTATATTATTTTTACAATTATATATATCGATAGCAACCGAACCATCTTCTAATATTATTTGCTCAAATTTATCAATTTTTTTATTAGCAAATATTGCAAATGTTCGCTCATCAGAATCTGGCATGTCTATTTTTTCTATAATTATTTCTTGATTTTTTACTTGAGTTGTTGTTTCTGTAATTGATGTTGTTTCTGTTGTTGTATCTTTAATTACTGATTCATTAATATTTATTATTCTTGTTTTATTATCCCATTTTACTTCAAGTCCAACAGCTTCACTTACAAATCTAACTGGTATCATTGTTTTTCCATTTATAAGTTTAGGTGGTATACTCATTTTAAATAATTTACCATTAACTGTAGCATTAATATCATTTATTTTCATAAGAACAACTATATCTTTATATACTACTTGAACTTGTTCAGTATTTTTAATCCAAGTAACAGTTGCTCCTATTTTTTCAAATGTTTCTCTTGCCGGTACAAGTGTGTAATTATCAATAATAATAGGTTCTAAAGGTAAATTTTCTATTTTTTTATCATTAACGTATAAATATACTTTTTCTTTGTTGTATGTATAAGTTTTACCATCATAACTTATTTTAAAATTAACATATGGTGCCGAAAATACACAAATGTTTGACATAATAATAAAAACAGTTGTACACACAATAACAAAAATATTTTTTGATTTAAACATAAGTAGCCTCCATAATTTTTCTTCTAGTTCTTATTATTATAGCAGAAAATTTGACATAATTCCAATATATATACTATTTGAAATAAAAATGTAATAATTTAAAAATAAAATTAACAATATTTTCTTTAAATATATATTTTTTTATATTTTTGTAGTATTAATTTTATATAGAAATACAAAATAATCTATAATTTTATTAAAATATATTTACATTATAAAAACAATAAAAATTGTATTAAAACTATTTGAAAAATATATAAATATATGATAAAATATATAAAAATTGTTACAAACCTTTGTTTGGAGGTATTTTATGAAAAATAAAATCATATTAAATATACTAATTATTTATTTTTTAATATTAAGTTCAGTTTTATTAATACAATTATCATCTAAAAAAACAAATGCAATAGAGCCTTTACCAAATGAACTAACAGCAGAAGATAAACTTAAAAATTCTGTTGTGTTAGCAATAAATAGTCCTGTAATTATAATAAATGAAAAACAATTTTTAATAGATGAAAATGATTCTACTCTGGTACCAATAATTGAAGACGGAAAAGTTTATATACCAGCAAAATTTTTACAAACAGCCTTTGGTGCTAATATTAGTTTTTCTAAACAAACTAAAGAAACTATTATAAGGTTATATAATAAAGCTATAATATTTTCTAATAATGGTACAAGCATACAAATTATAGATAATACAAGTCAAGAAACTATAAAAATAGATACAAAAGCTAAAATAATAAATGATAGATTTTATATACCTCTTAGAAGCTTTGCCGATATATTTGATAAAGAGGTCTTTTATAATGATGACTTAATTATTATTAGTAATATGGTTAATTTATTTGACCCAATAGAAGAATTAAATATTTTAAAAGAACTAGAAAAACAAGTAAAACAATTACCTATAGTTGGTAATAATGAAAATTTAAGACATTTATCTAATAAATATGCGTTAGATACCCAAAATAATTTAGAAACTCCACAAGAAAATTTATTAAATATAAATGATTTACCTAATTTACTAAAAGATAATAATCCTATTATTATAAAGAAAACTAACAACTATAATATATATGTAAATCAAGCATTTATTGAAGTTTATTTTGTAACAAAAGATAAAGAAGAAATTTTTAGCTTTAAAGTTGAAAAAATAAACAATAACATAAAAGATATAAAAATAACAGATAACAGATTTATTATAACATATATGGATAGTAATCTTAAAACGGTTATTTATGATATATCTGATAGAAAAAATATACAAACTGTTAAAGTTATAGAAAATAATGGAGATTTTTACAAAAATATTATAGATGGTAATAATTTATATACTATATCTAAAATAAATATAAATAAATATAAAAATAAAGAACCTTATTTTGAAGAGTGTATTTATAATAATAATGTTGTTGTAGATATTAAAACACAAAACTTTAATCTTAATAAAATTTTTTATTTTCCAGATATAAACGATAATAACTATACTCTAATATCTTATATAAATCTATATGATATGTATAAACCTCTATCTAATAGTGTTTATTTAGGTATGGGAAATGACGTTATAATTAATGAAGATAATATATATGTAACAACACATAAAAACCAAAATAATAATTTATATCAATTCAAAGCTACATTAAATGGAATAGAATATGTAGAAAGAAGATTTATTAAAGGTAATTTTAAATCTCTAGAAATGGACGAAGAAAAACAATTTTTAAAATTTATTTTAGATAATAATATTATATATCTCGATAACAACTTAAATATTAGATAAATTAAACATAAGGAGGTAATATTATATATGACTGAAAATAAAAAAGTTTTATTCAGTGGTATGCAACCATCTGGTAAACCAACACTAGGTAACTACTTAGGTGCTTTTAAAAATTGGAACGTTTTGCAAGAAGAATATAATTGTATTTACTGTATAGCAGATTTACACGCTATAACCGTTAGACAAGACCCTACTATGCTTAGAAAATATACTAAAGAATTATTAGCATTATACCTTGCAGCTGGTCTTGATAATACTAAAAATCTAATATATATACAATCTAATGTATCTGCACATGCTGAGCTTGGTTGGATATTAAATTGCTATAGCTATATGGGCGAACTATCTAGAATGACCCAATTTAAAGATAAATCTCAAAAACAGGGTAATAACATACCAACTGGGCTTTTTACTTATCCTGTTTTACAAACAGCAGATATTTTATTATATCAAACTTCTATTGTTCCTGTTGGTGAAGACCAAAGGCAACATTTAGAACTAGCTAGAGATATTGCTATAAGATTTAATAATATTTATGGTGATATTTTTACTATACCAGAAATATATATACCTAAAGTAGGTGCTAAAATAATGGGCTTACAAAACCCTACTAAAAAAATGAGTAAATCTGATGCAGATAATGAAAATAATGTTATTTATCTATTAGATGATTTAAAAGTAATAGCAAATAAAATAAAAAGAAGTGTTACAGATTCTGACAACCAAATTATATATAGTGATGATAAACCTGGTATAAAAAATTTATTAAATATATATTGTGCTATAACAAATAGTACTATTAAAGATGCTGAAAAATATTTTAGTAACTTTGGATATGGTAGCTTTAAAGAAGCTATTGCAGAAGTTGTTATAGAAGAAATAAGACCTATACAAGAAAAATTTAAACAAATATTATCAGATAAAATATTTTTAGAAGATGCTATTAAAGATGGAGCTAAAAGAGCTGAATATATAGCTAATAAAACCTTAAGAAAGGTCAAAAAGAAAGTAGGATTTATTTAAAAATGGATTTTATTAGACAATTTAAGCATGACAGAAAAGAAAATGGAGAAAGTATATCACATTTAAAATATGGCACTCCTATAAAAATATCACTAGAAAGTAACGATAAAATTCATATGTATAGTAAATTAGTTTTTGTACTATCAGATACTGAAGTTATTATCATTATGCCTAAATCCCAAAATGGTCATATGGTTAAAATAGATAAAAAAACTGAATATGAAATAACATTTAAAACTAGCTCTGGATTATTTGAAAATAAAATGAAAGTTTTAGAATATGACATATACAATGATATGCCAATAATAAAAATAAAACTATTAAGTAATACTCGAAAAATTCAAAGACGAGAAAGTTTTAGATTAAATATAGACTTAGAGTTTAAATTTACAATAGTTACAAATAATAAATTATTATGTCCAAATTCTATTAATGATATTAAATTAATAGGTAGAACTATCGATATAAGTAGTGGAGGTTTAAAATTTAAAACTAATGAAAATATAGATTTAAATTCTAAAATAAAAATATTACTAAATATAAAAAATAAACTTATAATAATATTAGCAACTATAATAGATAAATCTGAAGAAGACATTGAAAATAAAGAAAAATGTAAATTTTATTATACGTGTAAATTTGAAAATGTATCTGAAAAATTTAAAGAACTTATAACAAAGCATATATTTGATGCACAAAGAATATTATCTAAAAAAGGGAAAATAAATAATAAATAGGAAAGGATAATTATGGGGTTATTTAAGAAAAAGGAAGAAGAAAAAAAACTAGATTCTATTTTAAATTTGAAAACAGGGATACCTATAGAAATAAGCCAATTAAATGACAAAGATTTTGCATACTCTCATAAAACTAAATTAGAAGAATTCGTATCTGAAAAAGAAGCTATAATATTAGCTCCTATGTCTAATGGCAACATAGTAAAATTATCTAATAGCACAAAATATTCTATAATGTTTAAAACAAATAATGGACTATTTAAAAATACTATGAAAGTAATCTCATACACTGTAAAAGATAACATAGCTTTAGTAAAAGTTGAAATTTTAGATAAAAGTGAAAAATTACAAAGAAGAGCTAGTTTTAGATTAGAGGTAAGTCTTAATTTTGAATATGATATTGTAGAAAATTGTAATGAAGATACTTTAAAAAATACGGATATTTTATTTTATAAAGCTAAAACAATTGATATAAGTAGTGGTGGTATTAAATTTTTTGCTAATGAAGATTTGAAAGAAGGACAACATGTAAAAATATTAATAAACGTTGATGAATTATTCGTAGTGGCTATATGTACTATAATACACAAAGAAAAATCTAATTTAGGTGAAGAATATAGATATTCTTATAAGTGTAAATTTGAAAATATACCTAAAAAATATCAAGAGGATTTATCTAAATATATATTTGATACCCAAAGAAATTTATCTAAAAAAGGTGTTATATTTAATAAATAATATTGACAATATATTTTTTAATGATATAATATATACATATTTAAATTTGAGATAAGGACAGTAGTTTATTTTGATGTTCAAAGAGAGAGATACCTTAGGCTGAAAGTATCTTAACTAAAAATAAATGAAAACTACCTTTGAGTAATGGCTCTAATAAAGCACGGGTTGTTTCGTTAAAGACAATAAGAGATATAGTTTTTACTATGAAATTGGGTGGAACCGCGTATATTACGCCCCATTTTCCTTCTATGGAAAATGGGGCTTTTTAATATAAATTTTTAAATCATAAATCTCAATAAATATATAAAACTATAATAATAAATTATTTAATACAAATAATAATATTAGCTCAAAATTATTATAAGGAGGATTTAAATTATGATTAATATTACTTTAAAAGATGGAACAATAAAAAGTTTTGAAAAAGGCAGTAGTATTTTAGATATAGCTAAAAATATAAGTGAAGGATTGGCTAGAAATACTTTTGCTGGTCTTGTTGATGGAAAAGTATGTGACTTAAGAACAATAATAGAAAAAGATTGTTCTTTAAGCCTTTTAACATTTGATACAGAAGAAGGTAAAAAAGCATTTAGACATACTGGGTCTCACATATTAGCTCAAGCTGTAAAAAGATTATATCCTAATGCTAAATTAGCTATAGGACCTGCTACAGATGAAGGATTTTATTATGATTTTGATAGAGAACCTTTTTCTTCAACAGAGCTTATAGAAATAGAAAAAGAAATGAAAAAAATAGTAAAAGAAGACTTAAAAATAGAACGCTTCGAATTATCTAGAGAAGATGCTTTAAAGTTAATGGAAGAAAATGATGAACCTTATAAAATTGAACTTATAAATGATTTACCTAAAGATGCTGTTATTAGTTTTTATAAACAAGGTGATTTTGTTGATTTATGTGCTGGTCCTCACCTTTTAAGCACAAAATATTTAAAAGCTATAAAAATATTAAATGAAGAAGGTTCATCTGGTGCATATTGGAAAGGTAGCGAAAAAAATAAAATGTTGGCTAGAATATATGCAACTGCATTTCCTAAAGCAAGTGAGCTACAAGAATATTTAGAAAAAAAAGAAGAAGCTAAAAAAAGAGACCATAATCGCTTAGGTAGAGAACTTGGTATATTTACTACATCTGAAGAAATAGGCCAAGGTTTACCACTTTTAATGCCTAAAGGTGCAAAAATAGTTCAAACTTTACAACGTTTTGTAGAGGATGAAGAAGAAAAAAGAGGATATAGCCTTACAAAAACACCTTTAATGGCAAAAAATGATTTATACAAAATTTCTGGACATTGGCAACATTATAAAGATGGTATGTTTGTTCTTGGAGATGAAGAAAATGATACTGAAGTGTTTGCTCTTAGACCTATGACTTGCCCATTCCAATATACTGTATATAATGCTGAACAACACAGTTATAGAGATTTACCTATTAGATATGGTGAAACTTCTACACTATTTAGAAACGAATCTTCTGGGGAAATGCATGGGCTTATAAGAGTTCGCCAATTTACTATATCTGAAGGACATATCATTTGTACTAAAGAACAATTAGGTGAAGAATTTAAAGGTGCTGTAGATTTGATAAACTTTATGATGACTACTCTTGGTATACAAGATGATGTAACATATAGATTTTCAAAATGGGACCCTAACAATAAAGATAAATATGAAGGAACTCCTGAACAATGGGAAGAAACTCAAAATGTTATGCGTGAGCTTTTAAATGAAATAGGTCTTAATTTTACAGAGGCAGAAGGAGAAGCTGCTTTTTATGGTCCTAAACTAGATATACAATTTAAAAATGTTCACGGTAAAGAAGACACTATTATAACAGTACAAATAGACTTTTTACAAGGTAAATTGTTTAATATGACTTATGTAGATAAAGATGGTGAAAAGAAAAATCCAATTATCATACACAGAACATCTATTGGTTGTTATGAAAGAACTTTAGCTATGCTTATTGAAAAATATGCTGGCAATTTCCCTACTTGGCTTGCTCCAGTTCAAGCTATTGTTTTACCTTTATCTGAAAAATATCACGATTATGCAGAAAATGTTGTTAAAAAACTTAAAAATAATGGTATAAGAACAGATGTTGACTATCGTGCTGAAAAAATTGGATATAAAATAAGAGAAGCTAGGTTACAAAGAATTCCTTTTTTACTTGTTGTTGGTGAAAAAGAAGCAGAACTTGGTGAAGTTTCTATTAAAAGCCGTGGTGAAGATTTAGGCTCTAAACCATTAGATATATTCTTACACGATATAAAAGAAGAAATAGACAAGAAAATAATGAAATAATAAAAACATTGTATCAAAATCATAAATTTTAAAATATACTATATTATAAAATTCCAAAATTATAATTATAAAGTAAAGATAAAATTTTTAATATACTATAAAGCTAACAATTTATAATTATTTTTTTGTTTATATATATTAACATTATAAAAACTGTACTTATAAAATCTAAGTACAGTTTTTATAATGCTCTTTATATAAAATTTATACAATAAAATAAAATAATATCATATTTATAAAAATACATACTAAAAGATTTTTTATATATTGCTTTATATCTATTTTTAACCCAATTCTTTTATTTTTAAAATAATTTATTGATTTAAATGATATATAAAATATTAATATAATGACTACTATATTTTCTATAATATATATATTAAAAATATATTCTAATCCTTTTAAATAGTAACCATTAAAAAATAATGCTGTTGTAAAACTAATAAAAAATCCTTTAGAAAATACTATTAAATATATAAATATAATTCCTAAAGGTATAAACCCTAAAAACCATATAAATATAAAATATTTTATACCTTTAAAAAATACTTCAAAATAATATATAAAATTAAAATTTATACTATTATTTTGTGTTACAAAACTATCTATAAATATATCTAATTTTTGAATACTACTATCTTTTATTAAACAAGCAAATAATGAACCTAAAATACTTCCTAAAAACATTACAATCATTAAATTTTTTAATGTATTATCTTTTATTTTATATCCATAATATTTATCTTTTAAATATTCCATTATTAATTCTCCTTTTTATACTTAAGAAAAAATAACATCATTTATAAGTTCTGCTAAAATCTCCATAGCATTATATAGTTCCTGTTTAGTATTAGTTTGTGCTCCAGCTTCTATCAACATAGTTTTAGGTTTTAAATGCAGACTATATCTATAAGGTTTTATGTATATTTTTCTTGTAAAATTTGGGTATTTTTCCATAGCCTTTTTTTGCATATTAAAGCTAAGCGCAAGATTTGTAGGTATATATGGATTAGGTAAATTTGATATATTATTTAACTTTCCATTTTCCATTATTCTTGATATACCATTAAAAAACATTATTTTAGCTGTTGGTTTACCATTTATTGTTTCTACAAGATGTGTATTTTCCCCTACTCCATCTCTATGTAAATCTATAACTAGCTCTATAGATGGATTTTCTTCTAACACTTTTTTTATTACTGGCTCCATTCTTTCATATGCACCGTTTCTTTGTAAACTTCCATTTAACATATCAAAAGATGAATTTGTTATATGTAATGTTTTTATATTATACTCTTCTTCTAAAATAGTTGCTAATCTTGCTCCTACACCTACTATACCCTCATTTATATCATACACATAGCTATCTTTAAACATTTCATGAGGATGTGTATGGAAAATTAATACTTTAGGTTCATCTTCACTTTTTTCTATTTTTAAATCTGTATTTATAAATTTATTAACATCGAAATAATCTTTAGACATACCTGTTGATGAATCTACTATATAAAATTCTTTTCTTAACTCTTCTAAATTTTCAAGTTTTTTTAAATCTATATTAGTATTTGAAACTGATGTACTTTTTTTTATTTCATCTTCTGTTTTTTTATGTTCATAATCTATATCATCAAGTCCTATAAGCTCTATATCTCCTATTTCTTCACTTTTCATATTTTCTATGTTAGAAGCCATTATGGTATCTTCTTTTTTAAATATATCTTTAGCCTCTTCATTTATTTTATAATTAGGCAATGTATCATATAGCATAATTTCTCCAAAAGCAACTTCATTTATATTAAAAAATAATATAATTATTAATATTATACTTATGGCTATTCCAAATCCTATTTTTTCACAAAATTTTTCTATCTTCTTGTCCATATTTTTTCTCCTTGTAAACATAGTAAAATATATAAGTTATAAAATTATATTCAATTTAATAAAAAAATATAACAGTTATAATATAAATTTATATATTACAACTGCTATATTTTAAATTGTATAAATTAATAATAAATGTATTTTATGTTTATCCTATATGTTTTTGTTCATTATTTAGCATATTTTCAATAAATATTCCATATCCTTTTGATGGCTCATTTACAAAAACGTGTGTTATAGCACCTATTATATTTCCATTTTGAATTATAGGACTTCCACTCATACCTTGTATAATACCGTTTGTTTTTTCTAGTAATTCTTTATCTGTTATTCTTATAACCATAGATTTTGAATTATCTATATTATATTTATTTATACTTTCTATTTCTATGTCATACTCTTTAACTTCTTCTCCATCTATATTACAAAGTATAGATGCTGGTCCTATCTCTACACTATCTTTAAGCCCAATAGGAGTAGCTTTTTTATTATCAAAAAAATCATCATTTGTTATTTTGCCATATATACCAACATTAGTATTATTTGTAATATTTCCTATTGTTTCATTTTTATTTATATTTCCTACTAATTCTCCTGGCGAACCTTTTTCTCCTTTTTTTATATCAACAATATTTGATTTCATTATTTTGCCATCTTTTACTTCCATTATTTCTTTTGTATCTACATCTACAATGCCGTGACCTAAAGCTCCAAAATATTTTGTTTCTGGATTTATATAAGTTATAGTTCCAATACCTTGAGTGCTATCTCTAACCCATACACCAATTTTATTTTTTCCATCTTGACCTTTAACACATTTTATTACTAAATTTTCTAATTTATTATTTCTTTTTATTTCCATATTTAAAATATCATTATTTTCTATACACTTTATTAAAGTTTCTTTACTATCTATTTCTTCATTATTTATTTTTAATATCATATCTCCAGGTTGTAATATATTTTTTGAAGGTTCATATTCTTTTCCATCTTCACCTATAACACTACCTAAGCCTAACACCATAACACCTTGCGTATCTATCCTAACACCAATAGAATCTCCACAAGGTATTAGTTTTGTGTTTGGTAAAGTAGATACTGTAACATTTTTTATAGGTATTCCTATTAAAGAAACTTTCATATTTACAGCACCTTCTTTTTCTGACTGTAAATATACCGTTTCATTAAGATTTATATTACTTTTTTCTTCTAATGGTTTATTATTTACATTTATAACACTATCATCATTTGAAACAATAGTTGCAACAGCTGGTATATTAAAGTCTAATTTATGAATATTTCCTGCTAAAAGATTAATTTGTTTTGGAAAAAACATAAAATTTATTATTATAGGTATAACAAATATTAAACTTACTAATATTAAACCTATTATATAAAAATATTTTTTATTTAATTTTTGCATATATAACCTTCCTCATATCTTCATAAATTTAATAAGTTTATAAAGATATGCTTGCCAAATATAAAAATAGTTATACAAAAATTAAATAGTAATCTATTACCTTATTTTAAAATTATAAATTCTTTTATATTTAAAGCTCCAACTAATATTAATAATATAATATATATTAATCCTAAAATACTTAATGATATAACTAAACTAAAAATTTCTCCATATGTTAATATTAATAAATTATAACAATATTTAGCAATTATACCACTAGACAATATACAAATTATAGGTTTTAATACACTATTTGAAATATCTATTTTAAAATCTATTTTACTTTTTAATTTTGATATAGATATTATATTTACTATTATTAAACTTAAAAACCAACCTATTATAAATGCATATAAGTCATATTTAGGTATTAAAAAATATATAAAACAAATATTTATTATTGAAGATACAATACTATTTTTAAATATTAAAAACTGCTCACCTAACCCATTTAATATACCTGAAAATGTAACTTGTAAATATAAAAATGGACATAAAAATCCTATGTATAGAAGTTGCCAACCTATATCATCTTGTGAATATATTGTCATTCCAAGCTCATTTGAAAAAAATATAAATAATCCAGTTGTTCCAATACCTATAAATGCTGTTATATTAAGTGTTTTGGATATAGTTTGCCTTATAGTACTAATTTTATTCTTTGCCATTGCTTCCGATATAGCTGGTATCATAGCTATTGCAAGTGCTGTAAGAAGTGAAGAAGGAAACATAACTAGTGGCATAGACATACCACTAAGCTGTCCATACAAACTCATAGCTTCTGTAGCATTATACCCATATTCTATTAACTTTTGTGGTATTAATATATTTTCTATTGTACTTAAAAATGAACCTAAAACTCTATTTGCTGTTAAAGGTATTGCCATAGCTAATATTATTGATGTATACTTTACAGTTGATACTGTAGGCTTTTTACCATTATTAATTTTTGCATTATAAACCATAAGTACATATAAAAATGCAAATATTTCTCCTACACACATACCTATGACACCAACTGCACAAGCATATGATAAACCCATAGGTATAAATATTGAGGCTAAAATATATATAGTAATCATTCTAGAAACTTGCTCTAATACTTGACTGATAGCTGGCACTATAGCATCTTGCATTCCTAAAAAATACCCTCTTATGCAAGACCCTATTGCCATAAAAGGAAAACTTATACACATAATATGTAATGATAATAACGTTTCTTTACTTTTTAATAAATTATTAGCTATATATCCTGAAAATATAAATACTAAAAAACTTAATAAACAAGATATTAATCCAGATATAAATATACAAATAGATAAAATTCTTTTTATGTTACCATATTCTTTTTTGGAATTTTCTTCTGCTACTAGTTTTGATATAGTTGTAGAAAAACCAGATGATGATATACTCCACGCTAACATAGTATATTGTCAAGACAGGAAATTAAAAAATTATTAAAAAAGGTTGAAATTTAACTCAAAATTCCATTCTATTTTTATTTTACATTTGTCATATATATATATCTTTTTTACAAATAAGTCTACTATTTCATAAGTTAATTTATCCTTATATATGACTTTTTCTATTCCATCCAGTTTTATATACCTTCTTGTTTCATTTTTTAAAATTTCTATTTTTTTAGTTATATTTTCTTTTCTACTTTCTATATTTTTACGACTTAATAAATATTGTTCCTTGTCCATATTTTCATTTAAATATAACATATAAAATTCATCTTTTTCATCTTCAAGTTGTATTAATTCTTTTTCAAACATTTTTAATTCGTTTTTTGTATTATTATTGTTTTTGTTTAATATATCAAATTCTATTTTTTGAATACCTTTTAATATAACATTTTCAAGAAGCTCTTTTTCAATTACATTATGTTTACAATTATCATTATATTCATAATTTCTTGTCCTACAAAAATATGTTTTACTAGAATTATATAAAGAATAACCACAATAGCCACAATATAACTTATATGCAAAAATGTTTTTTCTTTCTTTGTTTTTTGTTGTCTTTCTTGTAGTTAGCATATCTTGTACCTTATAAAAATCTTGTTTATTTATAATACCAGTATGACAACCCTCTACTATAATCCAATCACTTTTATTATTTGTTACTTGCTTATGCCTAGTTTTTATATTTCTACTTGTCCTTAAATACTCTATTGTACCAATATAAACCTTATTGGACAATATTTCTCTAATATGTTCCCTTTTCCATAAGTTTTTAGAATTTACTGTTTTATTTATAAAATCTAATCTTGTTTTAACATTATTTTCATTTAATTTTTTAGCTATTTCTAAACAACTGTTTCCATCTAAAAATAAATTAAAAATATTTTTAACTATTAAAGATGTTTCTTCATCTATTTCTAATTTACCTTTTTGTTCTTTAGATTTTTTATAACCAAAAGGGGCAGTATAACCTAAATAATTTCCTTGCTTAGCCTTATTTATTTTACTACTCGTTATTTTACTAGACAAATCTTTAGAATAATAATCATATATTATATTTTTAAAATTTATATCAATATCATTTAAATTGTATTTTGAATTTTTACTATCAAAATTGTCATTTATAGATATAAATCTTACATTAAAAAATGGTAATATATTTTCTAAATAGTTTACAACCTCTATATAGTTTCTTCCAAACCTAGATAAATCTTTTACTATTATATACTTTATTTTATTTTCTTTTATATCTTCAAATAGTGTTTGTATGCTAGGTCTTTTAAAGTCTGTGCCAGAGAAACCGTCATCTACATATTCAACTGCTTTAAAGTTTTTAAATTCTTCTTTTTTAGTTATAAAATTTTGTATAATATGTCTTTGACTTTCTATACTATTACTTTCAGCTTTTTCATATTTATTTTTATCTTTATTTGAAATTCTTAAATACATAGCTATTGAATACTTAGAAGTCATTTAAAACACCTCTCAACTATTTAAAACTTTTAATTTCATCAAATCTATCACAAAATTTAAAAGCTATTTTTAACTTTTTATCATTATATATAACTATTTCATCTATTAATTTTAATATCATTTCTTTAGTTAAAATTTCTTTATCTTCAAAAATTAAAAATTCATTAATAAAATTTTTATCATTAAATCTTTCTTCAATTTTGTTTAAATCCTGATTTAATTTTATTAATTCATCTTTAAGTTTTAATTCTTTTTGCTTGTATTTAGTTTTATTATAAATATAATCTTCTTTGTTTAATACATTTTCTAAATAATCATTATACATAATATCATATATATTATTAATATTATCTATTTCAAAATTTATTTTATTTACTTTATCTTCTATACATTTTTTCTCTAATTCAAATTTATGTAAATACTTTTTACTTTTAACTATTTCATTTAGGTTTTTAGCAAGTTTTAATTGTAATTTTATAGTCTCCAAAATAATATTTAAAATTATTTCTTCTTTTATACTTTTAAAATTACATCTATCTTTATATTTTAGCTTATTAGAACAAGTAAATCTTTTATCTACATAATTTTTTTTAATATTTTTAACTAATCTAATATTTTTATCACAGTAACCACATTTTATAATTCCCTTTAAAATATTTTCATCATTAATATTTGTATTGTGTTCTTTAAAATATTTTTGTTTTAAATGATTATTTATATCTTTCACTTGATTAAATGTATCTTCATCTATTATAGGTATATGATTATTATGTATAACTACCCATTCTTCTTTAGGTAAATTTATTTTTTTATGATTATTACTTATTGTTTGAATAGTTTTTCCTTGAGTTAAATTGCCTATATAAAAATCATTATTTAAAATTCGATTGATACATTCTTTATTCCACTTTACATTAGCATATTTATCTGTTTTAAAAAGTCCCAAATTATAAAAATGTTTATAAGGTGCATCTATATTTAATTTTTCAAGTTCAAATAATATTTCATTATAACTTTTATTTTGTAAACGCCAATTAAAAATTTTTTTAACAACTTCACTTGCTTTTTCATCAACTATTACTTTACCTTTATTTTGTGTATCTTTTAAATATCCATAAGTAGGAATAGTACATAAATATTGTCCTTTTTTTCTTTTAGACTGTAAAGCAGATGAAACTTTTTTTGAAATATCTTTTGAATATATTTCATTAACAATATTTTTAAGATGCACTGATAATATATCATTATTTTTTATATTTACACTATCAAAATTATCATTTATAGCTATAAACCTTATATTTAAAAATGGTAATATATTTTCAATATAATTACTACATTCTTTATAATCTCGTCCAAATCTAGATAAATCTTTTACTATTATACAATTTATTTTTTTATATTTTATATCTTCTAAAAGACTTTCAAATCCTTTTCTATTAAAGTTTGTACCTGTTTTATTATTATCTTCATAAAATTTTACTAATTCAAAATCATTATTATTATTTATATAATTTAAAATTATATTTTTTTGATTTTCAATAGTGTTTTCATCATCTGTATTATTATTTAAGATTGAAAGGCGAACATAAGCTCCAACTTGAAAAGATTTTTTAGGATTATTTAAATTTAATTGTAAGTTTACTCTACTTTTTCTAGCCATATTAAATAACCTCCTTTAAATCTTTTAAATTATTTAAAAGGTTGATTATTTCTCCATATTGCTCATCAAATCTAAATTTTACACATATCCTTAAATTTTCATAAACATAAATTTTATTAATCAAACAAACAAGTAATTTTCTATCTAATTCTTTAATATTTTTATATTTCTTAATATATTCTTTTAGTTCTAATTCTTGTTTATTTCCATTAATTAAATCATTTAATTTAAATTCAAAATCTTTTATACCATCTTCAAGCTTTTTAATTTTCTGTTCTATTATATCATTATATCTAATATATTCATCTTTATCTAATATTTCATTTTTATAATCTTCATATATTTTAAATTTATGTTCTTTTAATTTATCAATTTCTTTTTTTCCTGTACTAATATTTATATTGATATTTTCAATTTGTTTTTCACTAAAAGGTAATTTTTTAATATCTTTTATAACTTTTTCAGTATCTATTAAAGTTTTAATATGTAAATTTATTATTTTTAATAGAGTTTCTTTTATAACTGTTTCTTTTATAGAATGTTTAGTACAACCATTACCTTTAATACAACCAGAACAAACATAATTAATATTTCTATTTTCTTTTGTACCAAAGTTTTTCCTTACCATACTTCTTCCACAGTCAGGACAATATAAAATACCAGAAAATAAAGATACTTTTTCATTATTAGGTGCTACTCTTGTATCAGATAGCATAAGACTTTGTACAATTTCAAAAGTTTGTTTATCTATTATTGGTGGGTGAGTATCTTCACAAATTAACCATTTTTCTTCAGGATTTTTAACTAACTTTTTAACTCTATAATTTAAAGATGTAAATTTTGCTTGTTCTAATATACCAATATAAGCTTTACTTTTTAAAATATCAATTATAGTTTTATGGCTCCATAAAGAGGTTTTTTTAAATTTTACACTATTTTTAAAATTTAAACCTATATGTTTTTTATACTCCATTGGAGATAAAACACCTCTGTTATTTAATTTTTCAGCTATTTTAGTATGAGTATAACCTTCTAATTTCATTTCAAATATTTCTTGTACTATTTTTGATGGATAATCATCTATAATTAATTTATTTTTGTTGTTAGGGTCTTTCAAATATCCATATGGTGCAAAAGAACCTATAAATTCTCCATTCTTTCTTTTTAAATCTAATTGAGTTCTTACTTTTATAGATATATCTCTTAAATAAGCATCATTTATAAGATTTTTAAAAGGTACTATTAAACTTTGTTCCGAATTATTATTGATACTATCATATCCATCATTAATAGATATAAATCTAATGCCTAAAAAAGGAAAAATTTCTTCTATATATTTTCCTACTTCAACAAAATTACGTCCAAATCTAGAAAAATCTTTTACTATAATACAATTTACTTTTTTAGATTTTATTTCTTCCATTAGCTCTTTAAAGGCTGGTCGTTCAAAATTTCCCCCACTATAACCATCATCAATTTTTATAGAAACTAATTCTAAATCTTCTCTTTCATTAATAAAAGTTTGTATCATAGATTTTTGATTTATTATACTTTCACTTTCGTTTTTATTATTATCCTCACGAGATATTCTTAAGTACATTGAAACTTTATACTTTTTCATTTCTAACACTCCCAATTGATTATTTTTAATCAAAAAAATCAACTAGAGTTTTGATACGTCTTATTTTTTGAAAGTATATTATAAATTTTTTCATCTGTCTAGTTGATTTTTATAATTATATTTTATTTATTTAAACAGTCTTCAATGTAAATATTCTCTTTAGGCTCATTATAAGTACTATTTACTATAACATCACCTACTTTAAAAAAATATGGATTTTTTATTTGTTGTATAAATTTTAAAACTTTTAATTCATATGGTAAACTATCATCAATTTCTATATCATTAATATCTTTTAAATCTTCTAATCTTATATTATTTATATCCATATTTTTTAATTTGTTAAAATCAATATTTTTATAATCTTCTAATTCTTCTTTTGATATATTAAATTTATTTTTCATGAATTTTTCTCCTTTTTTTTAATTTAATATATTTGATTATTGTTATAATTATTCTAAAATATAAAATAATTTTTAAATATAAAATACATTTTATTTTATACTAAAAAAAGATTTATATTTAATGCAAAACAAGTTATTTTAATTATTACAAATATTATATTAATATCTTTATAGCTTGTTTTGTAGTCTTCAACTCCTCCCCCTAACTGACAGACTACATTCTAGAAGTATTATTATGTTAAATAAATGTCTTGGCAATTAGTTCAATCTATAACATTTTTAATTACATTATAATTAAAAATTGTTAAAACCTTATTATTACAAACATTTCTCGTCAATTTAGACTTTATAAGACACAAAAAAAGACAAACTAATAAATAATTATTAGTTGCCTTTTTACGCAATATATAAAATATATTTTTATTATGAATAAATCTAAAATGATATTTACATAATTTGATTTTTAGTTTACAATAATATTATAAATTATCTGTCCATAATTCACATTGTTCTATAACTGTATCTATTGCATCATCACAATCCTCAGGTGGGTATTTATATTTTTTTAATAATTTTTTTACCATTAGCCTCATTTTAGCTCTAGCACTTTCTTTTCTTTGCCAATCAACTGTACGGCTTTTTCTTAACATATCTGTCAATTCTTTTGTTAAATTAACCAAATCTTCATTTTTATTTTCATAAAAATCTTTAACAGCTTGAGGTTTTGTAAGAGCATCATAAAAAGCTAATTCTTCTTCAGTAAATCCTAATTTTTTAGATTCTTCTTTCATTTCCATTATTTCTTTACTAATTTTTATAAGTTCTTCTATTACTTCTTCATTAGAAATTAATCCATTTACATAAGAATTCATAAGCTTTTTAATTTTATCAGAGAACAGCTCTGATTTTACTAAGTTACTTTTTTTATATTGCTTAACTTCTTCATTTAATAATTGTTTTAGTAAAGTTATTGCTATATTTTTTTGTTTCATTTTTTTAACTTCTTGTAAAAATTCAGGATTAAATATAGAAAACTCTGATTTTATATCAGAAAATAAGTTTATTATTCCTTCACTTTTTATGCTTGCTTTTAAAAGATTATTTATATTTTCGTTTACATCGTTTAAAGATAATCTTTTTTCATTTTCCCCATTAAAACTAATTTTCACAACAGTAGCTCTAACTGCTTCAAAAAAAGCCGATAGCAACCTGTCTTCTTCACAAACAATACTAGCACATAAAGATAAAGCTTGTTTAAGTTCATTAGCTGTTTTTGCAAAATCATCTTTTTTCTTATTATCTGATATTATATAATTAACTCCGTCTAAAATAGTATTTGCTCTGTCTAAATCTGTACCATTTAAAAATTTACTATAATCAAATTTTACAAACATATCTTTGCAAAAACTAAGTTTTTCTAAAAATATAGGATATGCTTTAGTTTTTATATCTGTATCACCATATTTTTCTCTATCCCTTAAAGTATATTCGTTCATAGCCTCTTTTAAAGCAGTTGCAATACCTATATAATCTACAACAAGTCCACCTTCTTTTTCTTTAAATACACGGTTTACTCTAGTTATAGCTTGCATAAGGTTATGAGATTTCATAGGTTTATAAACATACATTGTAGCAAGAGAAGGTACATCAAATCCTGTTAGCCACATATCAACAACGATAGCTATTTTAAAATCGCTTTCATCATCTTTAAATTGTATAGCCAATTCTTCTTTATATTTTTTATCTCCTATAAGTGCTTTCCATTCTTCAGGGTCGTTGTTGCTTGAAGTCATTACAATATTTACATTTTTTTCATATTCTGGCTTTAGCTCTATAATCTTTTTATATATTTTTATACCTATATCCCTAGAATAAGCTACTATCATAGCTTTCCCTGTTAAAAGATTTTTTCTATAATTATCATAATGAGATAAAATATCAGTAACTAAAGAATTTATTGTTTCTTCTGCACCAAGTATTGCGTCCATTTTAGCTAATTGTTTTTTGCTTTTTTCTATTGTTATTTCATCGGCAAAATCACTTAAATTAGAATATTCTTCATCTATTTGTTTTAATGTATCTTCGTCTAGTTGTAGCTTAACAACTCTACTTTCATAATAAACTGGCTTTGTAGCTCCGTCTTCAACAGCTTGTGTCATATCATAAATATCTATGTAATCTCCAAAAACTTCTCTTGTGCTTTTATCTTTTTGTGAAATAGGTGTCCCTGTAAAACCTATATATGTTGCATTAGGTAAACTATTTCTTATCATTCTAGCAAAACCTATTTTTATTTTACCGTCTTCATCTATTTTTTCTTTCAGTCCATATTGTCCACGGTGAGCTTCATCTGCCATAACGATTATATCATTTCTTTCAGATAATGCTTCGTAACTTTCTTCAAATTTTTGCATTGTTGTGAAAATAATTTCTCCCGATTTTGTAGTTTCTAAAAGCTTTTTAAGGTGTTTTCTATCTTCTGCTTGTATAGGTGTTGTTCTTAAAAAGTCTGTGCATTTTACAAACTGTGTATATAATTGATTATCTAAATCTTTTCTATCTGTTAAGACTAATATAGTTACATTAGGAATTTCTTTTGATAATAACTTAGAGTAAAAAACCATAGATAAAGATTTTCCACTACCTTGTGTATGCCAAAATACTCCCCCTTTTTTATCAGTTTCTTTAGCCTCTTTTGTTCGTTCAACGGCTTTTTTTACTGCATAATATTGATGATAACCTGCTATAATTTTAACTTTTTTTACACCAGTATTTGAAAAAAGGCAAAAATTTCTTACAATATCTAAAAATCTTTCTTTTTGAAAAATACCTTCAAAGAATACATTAAAATTAACTAAACTTTTATCTTCAGATTTTCCGTCTTTAGTTTTCCAAACCATAAATCTGTCTTCATTAGAAGTTATTGTTCCTATTTTAGAAACTACTAAATCACTTAAAACAATAGCTACATTATAAATAAACATAGATGGTATAACTTGCATATAGTTTCTTACTTGTCTATAAGCTTCACTTGTAGTTGTATTTTCTCTTGAAGGAGATTTAAGCTCCATTAATATTAAAGGAAGTCCATTTATAAATAATATAATATCAGGGCGTTTTTCTTCTCTTTCAATAAAAGTAAATTGATTAACTGCATAAAAAGAGTTATTGCCTATTTTTTCATAATCTATAAGATTACATAATTTATGTATTTCTTCGTTATCTTCTTTATATTTTACCGTTACTCCATTTTGTAAATAGTTCATAAATATTTCATTTTGTTGTTCTAATGAACCATTTTCTATATTTTTAATTTTATAAATAGCCTCTTGTATAGCATCTTTAGGTAAATTTTTATTTATTCTTGCTAAGCTTTCTTGTAGCTCTTGCTCCCATAAAGGACTTTTTAAATCTCGTTCTATATTTGCACCATTAAGTTTTTTATATCCTATATTTTCAAATAGTTCTAATATTGCATTTTCATAGTCTGCCTCTTTCATTGTATATTCTCCCTTATGAATTTATTTATTATTTTTACTTATAAAATTTAATTTTATTATATCATAAATTTATTTATATTGTATGTTATAATATATTTAGAAAGGTGATTTTGAAATGATAACAACAAATATAACTAATTTTAGAAAAAATATTTATAAACTTACTGAAAATACTATAAAATTTAATGAAACTTTATCAATAAATACAAAAGAAGGTAATGCTATATTAATTAGTGAAGAAGAATATAATGGTATGATTGCTACACTTGAATTAATGTCTAATAAAGTAATGAAAAATAAATTAATAGATGGAATGAATACTTCTTTAAATGAATGTATTTCAGAAGATGAGGTTATTTGGTAATGTATAAAATAGTGTATACTAAAAAAGATATTAAAGATATAATACTAATTTAAAAAATATCTATTATAAATTTAATATAAAGATAAGGTTGTATTGATTTTTATACAATCCTTATCTTTATTAAAAAGTTTAATTTGTTCTTTCTCTTACAACTTTATCTATTGTATTACATACTTGTTGAAAATTGTTATCTACTTCTTCATTTTTAAATCTTATTACTTTTAGCTTAAATACATTTTCTAAAAATGCAGTTCTTTTTTCATCATAAGCTAAACCTTCTTTTGTGTAATGTTGGTTGCCATCTATTTCTACAACAAGTTTAGCTTTAGCACAATAAAAATCTAAAATATACTTTGTTATAAGCTTTTGTCTTCTAAATCTTAAAGGATATTTACTAAGATAACCATACCATAGCTTTTTTTCTTGATGTGTCATATTTTCTCTTAAATCTTGAGCTTTTGGTATTAAATTTTTATTATACATTCTAATCAATATATCACCTTCTTTAAATAAGCATTTTATCAATAGATAAATATTCTTTAAAATGTATATCAAAATTTTCCTCTTCAAAATAATCTAAAATTATTTCAAATTCTGATGTAATTGTCAATAAATAATCAAAGTTAAAATTTTGATTAAATTGTTTTATTAACTCTTTATCATTCAAAATATCTAATTCAGCTGTATTTGAATTACCATCAAATTCATTACCAAAAATAGAATTTCCATCTCTTATTATATTAATATCACTTAATTTACAAAGTTTCCATAAAGCATCTAAATAATCTGCCTCATATTTATTTTTAATATAATCTTCAAAATCATAATAAAAACCACTATATATTTGTTCTATTTTTATTAAATTAATAAGTAAAATCTCTTCTTTTGAAAATATAATTTTTGCTTCTAATAAAGATTTAGATATATCATCTTTCAAAATATTTAATTTATTTACTTTATCATTAATATGTTTATAATCCATTAATATATTTAAAAAATACTCTTTATTTTTAAATTTTGAAATAATGTCTTTAACTTTTGTAAAATTATGATAAATACTTAATATATTATTATATAGTATTTTTTTATTTTCAATTTCATTTATCTTCTTTTGTAACTCTTAATTATCTTTACTTAACTTTTCTTGTAAATTTTGATTATTTTTATTAAATTTATTATTTTGAAAATAAACTATTATAGCAATTATAACTGTTGTTGTAACTGATGAAATATCTCCTAAGTTATCTTTTACTAATTCTAACATCATAAAAATCCTCTCTTTAGTATTAATAAGGCACTCTAACATCACCATTTATTAATTTAGGTAATAAAGTATCTCTTATTTGAGCTAGTTTTTCATTTTGTTCTGAAGATTTTATAATTTTATATTTTATAGCATCTATAATAATATTAAAATTATGAATTATTTTAATATCTGGAATTGTTAAAACTTCTTTTTCTAATAGATTTTTAACATCTAAATTTTTTATACCTGTTGTACCATTTTCATATGTAAACATAACACCTTTATTATAAATGAATTTTAAATAATAATACATAAAATTATGAAAATTATTTTTACTTCTTAAAATTCTACAAAAATTTGTACAAATGAGATTAGGAGTATTTTTTAAAATACTATTTTTTATTATAGTAACTCTTCCAGTTGATTGAGTTGGACTGCCTCCAGATATTTCAATTATAATATCATTTGATAAAAGTTTTTTATTTTCAAAATTTTTATTAATGATAAATCTATTCGGTAGATTAATTAATTCCCCATTTTCTATTTTAGGAATATCTGCTCCTCTTATACAAAAAACATTTTTTATATAATTACCTTGCACTTTATCTTTTCCCCAATCTCCACCTATTATATCATAAATAATATCATTAAGTTTTCCAACACGCCAACTTTTAGGAATTTTGCCAAGTTCACTATCTACAAATTCACGCCCACCATTAGCTATTTCTTCATCAGTAAGTGGATAATCAAAATCAATAAACCATTTTTTAAAAATAGCTTGAGCCATTTCTTCAAGATTTTTGTTAATTTTGTTGTTTAGCTCTATTTTTTCATCAAGGCAAGAAAGGTTTTTTGCTATTGCTTTTTGTTCTTCTATATTTGTTGTAATTAATACTTTAAAATTAAATATTTGATTTTTATTTATAGAACCAAATACTGTTCCGTTTTGATTACTTTGCAACTCTTTTGAATAATTTTTTAACAAATAATATAAAAATTCTTGTTGATTATTTTTCATTCTTAAACTACATAAACCTCTACCTATACAAATATCTTTTGTAGTTATATTTATATCTCCAACAGGTGCTCTAACACTCATAATAATATCATTTTTAAGTGCTTTTTTTGTTATTTGAGTTGTATATGTATCATATATGGGGTGTTTTATACCAAATGTTTTATTTCCTTGCAAAAATTCAATTCCTTTATTTTCATTATTATAAAATTCAGATTTTGGAGATTGTCCCATTATAATATCACATATATCACCCAATTTGACTTCTTTCCAATGTTTCACTAATTACTCACCTGCCTTTGAAACAAATTTAGCTTGAAGAATACTTATTATTTCATAAATTTTATCTTTTAACATATTATCACTAGCTTGATTATAAGGTATAAATTGTGTATTTATATTTGTTATATTAGTTTCTGCATTTTCAAATTTTTGTTTTTCTATAAAATCAATAGCATCTTCTCTTTTAAAATTATTTAAAATTTTATTGCCTTCTTCTATATCTTTTAATAAATCTAACTTTTCTTTATCTTTTTTAAATTGTTCAATATTAAAACTCAAATCCTATTCCCCCTAATCTTTCTTTTATTTTATCTTCTAATTGTCTACTTTTAGAAAACATTTCTGAAAGCTCTTTTATAAGCCTTTCCATTTTTTCATCAAAAGGTTCTGTGTCTTCTTCTTGTTTTTCTATACCAACATATCTACCAGGTGTTAATATATAATCTTGAGCTTTTATTTCTTCTGTTGTAGACACTTTACAAAAACCTTTCACATCTTCTAATATTCCATTTTCATAATCTGTATATATTTTTGCTATTTTACCTATTTCATCTTCTGTAAGCTCTCTTAACTTTCTTGTTTTCATTTCACCCATATTTCTAGCATCTATAAAAAGTGTTTTACCTTTTTGTTTTTTATCTTTAGCTATTATCCAAAGGCAAACAGGT
This sequence comes from [Clostridium] colinum, assembly GCF_940677205.1. Classification (NCBI taxonomy): domain Bacteria; kingdom Bacillati; phylum Bacillota; class Clostridia; order Lachnospirales; family Lachnospiraceae; genus Tyzzerella; species [Clostridium] colinum. Next base: position 1,396,702 of record NZ_OW712331.1, read on the forward strand.
ATCTGTGTTGTATAAAAAAGTTGCGAAGGCATAGCAATTATACAATCTACTAAATCATCTTCTATTATTCTTGCTCTTATTTCTCCTTCGCCTCCTGATTGAGAAGATAAAGAACCATTAGCAAGAACCATACCTATTTTACCATTATTTGATAAATGGTATATCATATGTTGCAACCAAGCAAAGTTGGCATTAGCATCTGGTGGCAATCCATATTTAAACCTTTTGTCATCTTCTAAATTATCTCTGCCCCAGTTTGAAAGATTAAACGGTGGATTTGCCATTATAAAATCTGCCCTCAAATTTGAATGTACATCGTTTAAAAAAGTGTCGGCATTATATTGTCCCAAATCTGCCTCTATACCTCTAATAGCAAGGTTCATCATAGCAAGCTTCCAAGTTGTAGGGTTAGATTCTTGCCCATATATAGAAATATCATTTATGTTTCCTTGATGACTTTCTATAAATTTTTTAGATTGAACAAACATACCACCACTACCACAACAAGGGTCATACACCCTACCATTGTAAGGTTTTAATATTTCAACTATTGTTTTTACAACACATTCTGGTGTGTAAAATTCGCCCCCTTTTTTCCCTTCTTGTTCTGCAAATTGTGATAAACAATATTCATAAGCTCTACCTAAAACATCATTATCATTTTTTGGTATTTCTATATTATTAAACTTAGTTATAACTTCCCCAAGTTTTCTTTTATCAAGTTCTTCTCTTGCAAAGTTTTTAGGTAATACATTTTTAAGCCTATTATTATTTTTTTCTATGCTTTTCATAGCATTATCTATTACTTGTCCTATTTCTTCACTATTTGCATTTTCTAATATATAGCCCCATCTTGCATCTTCTGGCACAAAAAAGATATTTTCTGCAATATATGCATCTTCATCATCTTCAAAATCATCTCCTTCTGCCACAAGCTCTTTATATTTTGTTTCAAATTTATCTGATATGTATTTTAAAAATATAAGCCCTAATATAACTTGCTTATATTCTGATGCGTCCATATTTCCTCTTAATGTACACGCTATATCCCATAATTTATTTTCAATTTCTCTTTCCATATTATCCTCCTATATAATTTATTATATTTTCTATTTGCAATATAACAACTTTATCTATATTATCTTTTTTATATTCTTTTAATGCTGTTTTAAAGTCAGTTAATGCTTGTTTTTCTTTATCAAATTCTTTTATTTGTGGAATATTATAATATACTTTATTATTTATGTTTTTTAAGAAACCATTTATTTGTTTAGGACTAGACCTATATATTTTTTGTACAAGTTTATCTATATTGACATTAGCCAAAAATCCTATTATAATTATATGTCCTATACTAATATCAAAAAAATCAGTTATCCATTCTTCGTCATTTGTTGTAGAACATAATATATAGTTAAACTTATTTTTTATTTTTAGTTCAAAATTATTATTTATTTCTTTTCTTAATATATTTGTTTTCTCATTGATTTTTTCTTTATACATATTGGGTAAATCATATGAAACCAAAATATAATCATCAAAATATTTAATATTTTCTTTCATTTTATCAAATATATTATCTAAATTTATATCAATAATCTTCATATGATTTAATTCTAATATTATCTTAATTATATATGGATATTTTTCTATAAATTCTTTAGTAGCATATTTAGGTTCTATAAATTTTAATAGTTCATTAACTTGTTTCAATATTTCTTTTTCATAAAAATAATCCCAATAATTATGTAAATTTGAAATTAATTTATTATATTGGTTTAATACATCAAATTCTCTTTCTTTAAATTTTTCTATATATTTTTCATTTAAAACAGAATTTTCTATAAAATTTAGAAAAACATTTAAATCTTTTGTACTAAATTTTATTAATCTATATGAATGAATTTTTTCAATAAAATTATTGGATTTATTTATTATCTCACCTTTTTTATACAAAATAACTATAACATAATAAGATTTGTATAAGCTCAAATATTAATTTATCTTTTTCATTAATGTTTTCTATATTATTAAATATTTTACTATACAATATATTTATCTTTGAAAGAAAAAATTGATATGTCCTTAAATTTAAATGTTGTTCTTTATTCATCATATTGACACAAACTTCTATTGTTTCTTCTTGTTTCAAAATATTTTTTAATTCTTCATTTATATCAGAGTTTTTCAGTATATTTTCTATACTATTTTTTAAATTAGGAATATAATTTATTGTTTGAGAAATAAGTTTTTCTTTTATTTTTGTGTAGTTTTCAAAATTTTCTTTTATTTTATTTTCATTTGCAACAATCATAACTTTTACATTTTGATGCTCAATATAATTATTTATATATCCAAGAACTTCATTTAATGGAAGTTTACATCTTTCTAAATCATCAAAAATTAAAAATTTATTTTTTAATTTATTGTCTTCAAAAATTCCTTTAAAATCTAAACTTTCCAATAATTCTTTTTTTATTTCAACTACTTCTTTAGGTAAATAATTATTTAATAATAACTTACCTATATTTATACCTAAATTACTTGCTATTACTACCTTATTATTTTTATTTTTCAAACTACTAAAAATAATAGCATTAGATATTTCATCAAGTGAATTAATACCATACAAGGATACATATATTATTTTCTTATTAATATCTTTCTCTAAAATATTTTTAACAAAATATGTTTTTCCACTTCCCCATTCTCCATCTAACATAATAGCATATGAATATATTTTGTCATCTAAGTAATCTTTTATTACATCTATTGTATTTTGGGTATTAAAACTATTACTACTCATTTAAGAATACTCCTATTAAAGTTAATTTCATAATATTATATATTATAACATATTATAGTATTATTTCACAACTACCTTCAATCATGTATACTTATATTTCAATTTTAATATAATGTTATATTGTAAGTTAAAAGTAGTGTAAAAATGAACCCCTCTCCAGTTCATTTTTTAATGCTTTTATATCTTTAAAAATATATATCATTTGCATTATCTTCTTTATACTTTTTAATATATCTTTTTTAACTAAATTATATTTATTATTACAAATTTCATTAGTTATTTCAAATATAATAATATATCTAATGGTCTACTTTTTAAATTTCTTTTATATAATATATTTTTTATTTCTGACTTTTTCATAATTTTAAACTCCTTTTGACAACTTTTTTATTTTAAATTTTAATTCCATATACTCCAGAAAACTCCACCTTCTCCTGCACCTTTTCTAGCCTCATTTATTATTAAGTCTATATCAAATTGCTATTTACTTCTTTTATAACTAGCAGAGTCTGCTACAAATATTTTTCCTTCACTTGTTATTCTCTTTAATACTATAAAGTGCCCACTATTTGTAAATGTTCCTTTACTCATAAGTGCTACTACTAACTTACCATTAAGTGCATCTACTACTTTTACTTTATCATTTCCTAACTCCTCTACATTAAGTCCAAAAGCCGTATTAAACTATAGTATGAACCACTTCCTTTAGCATAATATCCATATATAAGTATATAGGGTCGTATATTTGCCCTATTAAAATAGATAGTACAATAGCCCACATCCGTGCGTCCCGACTTTATCTGTTCCATACAATTGATTTTTGTACTTTTTATCTAATTGATTAAAATATACAACATTATTTCACTATCTGTAAATGTTATATCTGCATAATCTTGTCCATCTACTTTAATATAATCTTTATCATAAATACCTATACTTTGGTTATATCCATAATCTTTTTTGCTCTATTGCTAATATTTCATCTCCAAAAATAAATTATTTGAACATATCTAAAGGATTTGTTATTAAGTATAAAAAAAGGCTATTAATATTAATAGCCCTGTAACAACTGATACTATAAATATTTAAAGCCTTTTTTCTTTTTTCTTCCTCTATTGATAATTGAATTAATATTTTTATTGCTAATTCTTTCAAATAATATCTTCCTTTCTATTTTTTCTATTTTTTGTTTATTTACAATACTTTGTATAAAAAACAGATACCTATATTGTCTTTCTTCTTTAAAATTTAAAATAGAGAAACTAAGTAATATCTTAATTATAATAATAAAAAAGACATAATTTTTATCATTTTTATCCAGTCTTTAATTCATAATTACAATATTAATATTTTTTTATTTATATTTTACTTTTTAATTTAGCAACAAAAATACAATATTTTCTATGATACCTTACTATAATAAAGATTAAATAAATTAAATTTCATCTAAATTTATAATTCTATTACATATATTTAATAAAAATTCTCTATGTGTGATAATTATTATTATTTTATTCTCTGAAATACTTTTTAAAATTTGAGCCATATATTTCTCGCTATGTATATCAATTGCTGATGATGGCTCATCAAAAATATATATGTTTGCTTCATTTAAAATAGTTTCTAAAAATAATATTTTTTGAAGCTCACCTAAAGAGTTGGTGTCAACTTTGTATTTTATCCCATCTATATCACTAAATAAATTTTTATTTTCCCCTAAAAATTTATTTAGTAAATCTATATCTTTATAATTTTTTAGTTTATCCTTGATGACATCAAGAGTAGTTTTATTAACAAATATACTTTGAGACATTATACTTATACTTTTTAATAATGAATTATAACTAATATTATTAATATTAATTTTATCTAATAAAATTTTCCCTTCATCAATAGGTATTAATTTTCTAATTACTTTAATTAATGTGCTTTTACCCGAACCATTTTTACCAACAATTCCAATAATTTCACTTTTCTCAAATTTTAAATTTAAATTTTTTAAAATATATTTATTTTTAAATTTAATACTTAAATCTTCAATTTCTAAAGTTATAAATTTTTTATTATCAATTTCTATATTTCCACTCAACATTTCATTTTTATTATCTAATAATAATTTAATTTTAGAAATTGATGGTTTTATTGACTCATAGTGTATAAATAATTTTATAATATTAGTCAAAGGAGAAAAAATTTTCTGAGAATATAATATCAAATTTACTAAAATTCCAATAGACATAATTTTAGTATTTATAGCATATCCTCCTATAACTAATATAATTATCATACTAAGTGTGCTTGTAATTAAATTAATAGATGAAGATTTAATAATTTTATTTAAAAAATTTTCTTTAGTTTTAAATAATAAAAAATTATCTTGATAAAAATCTTTCTCAACTGAATTACAATAGTTTTTTATTTGAAGAGATTCTATATTATTTAATATATCATTTAACTTAGAATTAAATACTCCGTTTATATCTCTAAATTCTTTCATCTTTACTTTTATATTTTTATTATAATTATATTGTATATATGCAAGTATAATATTAATAGAAAATAGTATTATTGCTATATATATATTAGTTCTTATAATATATATAAATATTAATAAAATAGATAAAAATAGAGCTATTAATTGTGGAAATGATTTAGTATAATAATCTAATACTGTAACCACATCATTATTAATAATAGTAAAAACTTCACCAATAGATTGTTTTTCCCAATATAACATATTTAAAGATTTTAATTTTTTAAAAATTATTTTATTTATATACTCATTTGATTTTATATTTACTTTATTAAAAATTTTAGATGATAAATAATTAGATAAAACCAACAAAATACCTAATAATAAAAATAAAAAATAATACTTGAATAAATTACTATAACTATCTATATTTGGTATTTTATCAAGTATATTTCCTAACATACTTGGAATATATACAGATATACAACTACTAAAAATTATTAATATAATACCGAATATATAGAACTTAATACATCGCTTATCAATAAATCTAGTTAAAAACATATTTATCACACCTTATTATGTTAATGAAGATTAGTTTTTAATATATTATAACTATTTTTTAAAATTAATTTTATATAAATAAAAACTAACGCAATTATTATAATTATTGGAAACACAACAAATATAAAATAAGGTACACTTCCCATAAAAAGATCTATTTTAATTTTATATCTTATGTAAAAAGAAACAATAATAAAAGTTAAAGATGTTATTGATAATATTAAAGGTATACTTATAAAACTATTTATAACTTTTTTATTTATATTTTCTATATCTTGAAAATCCATTCCTAAAATATATAATGTTTTATAATTTTTTAGGTTATTTTTTATATTAACTAATGATTGAATAGTTAGTATAGACATAACTAATATGATGAATATTAACCCAATATAACTGCCTAATAAAATAGTTATTAATGAACCAAATTTAATATCTACTTTTTCTATATCATCTATTCTTATAAGGCTAATAAAACTATTTAATTTTTCAGTTTCAAGATGTTTCTTATATTTATTATTTAAACTTTCAAGTTTATTATTTAATATTGTTAATACCTTTTCATCAATATCTTTAGCATCTTTATATGTTAAGTTATTTTTAAAGTTTGCAACAAAATCAACTTTAGCTAATGATAAATTTTCTATTATTTCGTCTGGAAAAACTAATAAATCTTGATTTACACCATCATATATGTAACTTCCTAAATTATCTTTATTTATATAATTTTGTGGAGTTTCTCCTACATTATATAGAATTTTATTATTTACTTTTATTTTACTTAATGCTTCTAAATTTTCTTCTATATCAGATGTATCGATAGTATTGCTTACTTGATATAAAAATTTATCATTATTTAATTCTATTTTATTATATCCTTGCATTTCTCTTAGTTTATTATAATCTGTTTGCCCTATGGCAAGTCTGTTTTGGTCATATCTATTAATTTTTTCACTATAAGGTTTAAAATCACTATCATCTATATAATAAAATTTTAAATTTACATAATCTTCTATTTCATTATTTTTTTCTTTTAAAACTTCACTTACAATATTATAATAATCAATATCTGGTATATCTTTTTTATCTTCTATAACAAAAGAATCAAAATTTATATACATATCATTTTTCATTCTATTAATATAATTTTCTTCTGCTGAAATAGATAAAATTTTAGACATTGAAAAACTTAATATAGATATAGTCATAAGAATTACTAACCCTGCCATTAATTTTATGTTTTTATATAAATTAGCTTCTATACTTGTAAATACAAAAAGTTTGTTGTTTAAATTTCTTTTTCTTTCAATAAATGCTATAATTGTAGTAATAAATGTAAATATAAATATTAATATTACTATAAATAATTTTAATTGTACTTTATTACTTTCATAATGAGGTATTATACCCTTAAAATCTCTACCTATATTAAAATAAACATAAATATTATATATAATATATAAAGAGGACATAAGAAATAAGATAACATTTATAATTTGCTTTATTTTTGAGTTCGGTTTTATTTTAGCATCTATACCATCTTTTATTAAATAAATAGGTCTTTTGTTACCTATTTTAAAAATATTTATTAAAGTCATAAACAAAAATAAAATTAAAAAATATATAATTGTTTTTATGTATGTAAGCCAATATATAGAAAAATTAGATTTTATTTCTGAAAATATAGCATACTGCATAAACAAAGAAAGTATTTGAGAAAATATAGTACCTAAAATTAAACCTATTAAAACACCTATAAACGAAATTTGAAAAACTTCTTTTGAAAAATTTATAGCTAAAGTTTTCTTATCTGCTCCTAATATATTTAAGATAGAAATACTTTTCATTTTTTCTTTATATATGTAATTATTAACATAACTAACAATAAAAAGTATACTTATTGAAGTTACATAAACTAATATGTTTACAACATTCAAATAATATGAAAAATCATATTCACTATTATTCATTACTATATTATTAGAGTCTCCAATAGATAGAAAAGAAAAAAATAGGCAAGTAGTAATTACAATAGTAAAAAAATATATACTATACTCTTTTATTTTTTCTTTTATATTAAGATTTGAAAATTTAATATTCATAAAAATCACCCCTTAATACTTCCATCTTTAATTTCAATAACTCTATCACCATAATTAGCAATATTTTTATCGTGTGTAACCATTATTAATGTAGTATTAAATTCTTTATTTATTTTTTTAAGTAAATTCATAACAATTTCACTTGATTTAGAATCTAAAGCACCTGTTGGTTCATCTGCAATAATAAGTTTTGGATTTCCAATTATAGCTCTTGCACAAGCCACTCTTTGCTTTTCTCCACCTGAAATTTCAAATATTCTTTTATCTTTTAAATAACTAATTTCTAGTCTTTCTAAAATTTCATCTATTTTTTTATTAATAGTATTTATGTTTTCTTTTTTTAATAATAATGGAACAGCCACATTTTCTTTAACATTCATTGTATCAAGTAGTTTAAAATCTTGAAAAATAAAACCTAAATTTTCTCTCCTAAAATCATTAGATTTTGAAGGGCTAAATTTTTCTAAATTTTCACCATTCATAATAACTTCACCACTATTACCTTTATCAATAGTGGCAATAATATTTAATAAAGTAGATTTTCCAGAACCAGATTTACCCATTATAACTAAAAATTCACCATTATAAATTTCTAAATTAATGTTATTTAATATGTCTACTCGGCTATTTTTATTACCATAATATTTACATAAGTTATTAATTTTGATTAAAGTATCCATTTTTAATCCTCCTATATTTAGTTATTAAATAATTTTTCTTTTTGTCCATCAGATAAGTCTAAATATAAGTGTATTATTTGTGTAAAAAATACTTTATTAAAATAACATTGTCTAATAGATGGTCTATTTAATATTTTAGTATTATTATAATTTTCATATGGGCAACTACCTCTACAAAACATTTTTACTGTACAATTATTACATTCATCAAATTTAGTATCTTCATTTGATAACTGCTCTATAAATGTTTCTCTATCAATGCCAAAATTAACATTACCTATTTTATGAGTTTCACTAGAAACAAATCTATGACAAGGGAATATATCACCATTAATATCAATAGCAACCATATTTATTGAAGCTCCACAAGGACTTTTTTGTACTTTTGCACTATTAAGCTGAACAAGTGCTCTATGAATCATATTAATTTTTTTAGCTATATCATATTTATTATTATCAATTAAATCTTTGAAAAAAGATATGAGCTTTAAATTTTCGTTTAAATAATCGTTATAACTAACTATATCCATAATATTATCAGCACAAGCCATAGGTATCTTATTAAAATTCAAATTATCTAACTTATTAAATACATCTATTAAATTTAAATTACTAGGAGTAATTGTTGGTCTTGATGCCAGTAGCCCTTTAGCTCTTAATGTTTTAGTATTATTAATAATATCGTTATAAGCAGGTTCTTTGTTTAAATATACTCTCTCCTTATTGTGTTCTTCTCCACCATCAATACTTATCATTGTATTAATTTTATTGTCTATTATAAATTTAGATATTTCATCATTTATTAAAGTACCATTTGTAGTCATATTATAATAAAATTTTATATCACTAGATTTTTCAATATCATTACAATAAGAAATAATATGTTTTATTAAAGAAAAATTCAAAAGAGGCTCTCCTCCAAAAAATGTAACATTAAGTTTTTTTGATGTAGAATTTTTAATTAAAAAATCAATTGATTTTTTAGCTATTTCCTCAGTCATTAAGCCTTTATTATTATATGTTCCTCCATCTCCAAAACAATAGGAACAAGCTAAATTACACCCTTGAATTAACATAAGTGTTATCGATGAAATATTAGGAACATCCTTTATCTTATTATCAACTACTTCATTTATAAGACCATTTTCTTTTATAGTTTTTAACAAATTATCAAGCTCGTCTTTAGTAAAAATATCTTTAGTTTTATCATATATTTCATCTTCTTCAAGATGAGCATACTTTAAAAATTTTTTTACTTTTTCATCTATTTGAAAAAGTAAAAGTTTATCTGTATCCAACCAATAATCATTGTTTAAGTGATTAATTATTGTGAATGTATTTAATTTCATATATATCATCCCTTCAAATAAATGTATAAAATATAGACACAATTATTTTAATAAGATAATTTAAAAATTTTTATAAAAATTTATTATGGTAAAGTATATGTATGCTTAATTAATTGCCTATAATATCATCTTTGCTACCATCACAGAAAACACAACTTAAATCTGCACAAGTATCAGATTCATCACACCACATACAAGGTTGCCAATTTACAGTATCTTTTTTTCCATTAACTTTTTTTAACATAAATATCACCCTCCATATATTATAATGTCTATATTCTATACATTTTTATTATTTTTAAATTATCTTAAGTAAATTATACTGCAATATGTAAATTATTTCAATATAATTTCTATATATAATATTTTATATATCAATATATTATAAATTTATATATATTTTTTTCATTTTTTTGTGAAATTTTACTATTTGGTAATGTTTTAATAAATTATTCAAATATAAAAAATATCTTTTCAATATTAAACATAAAAAATAATAAATCTCTATATTTATTATCTTCCACCACTTTTGCCAATTATTACAATATTTGAATTAATCCTATCGCTTTTTCTTTTCCATATATCGGCTATAACAACCCCTCCATTACTATCTGTTGCAAAAATAATAACCAGCACTATCATCAAATCCACTTCTTATAAATGGAAATCCACCTACAAATGTTGATATAGGTACTATTTTTTTGTAGTATATTTTCTATTTTTTCCTTATTAGTAAAAGTAGGATATATATGTTTAAATAATTCCTTTTGTAAGTTAGGTATAGCTCTCATTTTACATTTTAATACACTTATCATACTTTCTGAACGTCTACAAACTTCTTAAAGTCTTGTTCATCTCTTGATATTGTAGCTACACAAATTGTCATAAGTGCTACTGTTTCATTTTCTTGGTCTATTTGTAAAATTATTTTTTCTATATCTTTTCCCGATTTTTCTGCACTTTATCTAGTTAAAGTGTCTTTTGAAGATTCTGCTAAGCTTCTATCATATGTAATATTTCTTGATATTGCTGTTATTAAACTTGTATTATCAACTGGCTTTATACCTATTGTTACAACTGTATTAGGTATATTTGTTATTTTAGATAACCATTTGCTTTTTACCTTATTAGGATATTTTATAATAACATAAATTTTTATAAAACTTTCGCCTATATGTAAAGTATTTTTATTAAATCTCAAGCCTATTGGTGTTAATATATCAAGCATTGGATTAGTTTGTTTTTTCTTATTTTTTATATTTATTTTTTTACCATTTTATTATTCTTTTATAATTATTGGTATATCTTTTGTAAAATCTGTATCTTCTAAATGTGCATAGTAAGGGTTATTTATTAAGTTTATAAATCTCATTATTTATCTTTGATTTAATATTTCACAAACTATATTATTTATAGTAAACTTTTATGCAAGTAACATGGCTTTTCTATTTGTTTCCTTTTCAATACTTTCTTGATATTTTTCCCATATAACTAGGTAAAATTGTCGCTCTACTATATCCCCACTTAATGCAAAATTATTCATTTCAATAATATCTTTCTTTAATAGTTCTTTTTGACTATCATTAGAAAATTTTATCATTTCTTGCATACTTGATATAATAGGGCTTATATCAACAGGTCGTGATACTACTATAAATTTAAAAGGATATTGTATTTCGGATAGTTCTGCCGTTAAAGACTTCATTAATACCTACTTTAAAAATTTTTCATAAGATATTGAGGCAATATTTGTAGGTAAATATTCATATATAATTTTTTTATAAATATCAGCCTCTGCTACTTTAATACTATTAGGTATAACTGTTTTAAATATATTTACATTTTCTTTAAAGCTACCATCTAATAGTTTTTTACGTTTTCGTGTTTTTGCTATCCATTGTTATAAGTATTCCACTTATTTTTAAATTTTAGTTAACATCTTTTACACCTATATAATATCTAATTAATTCAGCTAACCCTTTTACTGATAATATTTCTGATTGTGTAGGTATAATTAACCTGTCTGATGCAACCATTACATTAATTAATGGAACACCTATTTGAGGCATACAGTCAATAATAATATAATCATAGTCATTTTTAATGTCATCAATAAATTTTTTTAATATATATTCCCTAAAAGTTACTGTTGACAATTTACTTTCTAATGAAAATAAATTTGAATTAGCTGGTACTAAATTTATACCTTTAGTTTTTATTAAATAATCTTCTGATGGTAATATGTAGTTATTATCAATAATGTTATTTAAAATAGTTGAAATAGTTACACCTATACTATTGGGATTTTCATTACACATCAACATTGTAGTATTGCTTGTCCATCAAAATCTATTAATAAAACTTTTTTATTTTGTTTACCTAACAAATATGCCATATTAGTTGCTGTTGTAGTTTTACCAACTCCCCCTTTCTCATTTATAATTGCTATAATTGTACTCATAATAAAATAACTTCTTGTATATAATTTTAAAAAAGTAAAAAAATAAGACTTAATCAAAAAAACTCTATTTTTTCAATATTTTTTGATTAAGTCCTATTATAACAGTATTATATATATAGGCATTATAAGTTGATATAATCCCATAGCAAGATGTCAAGATAAGTAATACATTTTTTAATAAAATTTTTTTAATATATTACATTATTTTTTCGTTAGTATAATAAGTAAGATTTTTATTAAAATATTTATGAAATAATAATTTTTTGAATTAAGTATCTTAGGATATTTTAATATATTTTTTAATCTTTTGCAATAATTTTTTTATTAAATTATTATATTTATTAAATAATAAGTAGAATAAAACTCTAACTTATCTTTGTTTTGTATAAAGATAGTATATTTATAAGTATTAAAACGTATATAAATATTTTTAAAATTTCATTTTTATACTGTGTATACACTATCTTAACCTTCAAAAATAATTTTATATTATACAAAAATTTAATAAATAATTATTGATATTATAAAATATTTATTTAAATGTTTCAACTGGATAATAAATAATATAAAAATAAAAGTACTTGCTAAAGTTTATCATCTTTAATAAGTACTTTTATTTATTAATTATATGTTTTAAATTTTATAAATATTTTTTAACTTCTTCTTCTGTAACTTCATAATCTCTAGTAATTTTTTCAACTATAATAGAATTATCAATATTAAGCTCTTTTAATAAAGATATTTGTGTTTTCATTCTATTATATCTTTCTTGTTGTATCCCTTGTTGTATTCCTTCTTGTAAACCTTCTTCAAATTTTTCTTGTTCTTTCATAAGTAAAGTCATATATTCTTGCCTCCATTCTTTATTTTCTTTTATTTTTTTTAACTTATTATTTATCATATTTATAAAATCATTATCTTCTATTTGTCCTTCAATATATTTTAGAAATGATTTTAAATACATATCTTCTTCTTTTTCAAATGCTTTTGTATTAAAAAAAACTTTATATGCTCCATCTTTTAAAAATAAGTTATTATTTTCTTTACAAATATTTTCAAATGTATATTTTGGTAAATCTTTTTTAAATGGGTCAAATGTACATATAAATATTACATAACTTTCTTTTAAATTTTTATAGTGTTCTCCTTTTTCTATAATATTTAAATCTATCATAGATTGATAATACCTACTTCTTTTTGCTAAATCTTTTTTATTTACGACTTGCATTTCTATGTTATAAATTTTCTCATCATCTTCTACATAAATATCAAGTCTTATACTCTTAGCATCATATCCTATATTTATAGTTTTTTCATCTTCTATATATTTTATATTAGATATTTTAAACTTTAACAATACTTCTAATACTTTTTTACAAACTTCTTTATCTCTCATCAATTTAGAAAAAATAAAATCATTACTTATATCTAATTTTTCCCATTTTTGCTCATCCTTTATTTGCACTAAATCACTTCCTTTTTATCTTATATAATTATATTTTAACATAATATTTTAAAATATAAAATAATAGTTATAAATTTTAGGAAACACTTTTGTTGAAGTATAATATATATAAATATAAAAACAAAGATAAGAAATTATTTTATTCTACTTATTCTTATCTTTGTTAAAAAACTTTTAAGTATAGCCTATCTTTGACACTTTAACAAAATTTATCAGTATATATCTTATCAATCTAATTTAATATTAAAATTTCCAATCAATCTCAACTTTATTACTATCATATAAATAAATTTTTTCGATAAAAAAATCTACTAAATCATAATTTAAAGTTTCTACATTTATAAATTTATTAATATGAGCTAAATTAATATAATTTTCATTTTTATTATTTAACTTCTCCAAATTTAAATATATATTTTTCTGTTCATTTTCTAAATTTTTCTTTTTATTTATGTATTGTTCTTTAGTTATTTTTTCATCTAAATATAACATATAAATTCTAGTTTTTTCGCTTTCTATATTATCTAACCTAATTTTATATAAGTTTTTTTCATTTTCTATATTATTTTTATTTTCTTGTTTAAATTTATATATTTTTTTCTTTATAAGACTAAATACAATATTTTCAAGTTTTTCTTTTAGTATAATATTTTTATTACATTCATCAAAATAATTATACTTTATATTTTGACAAAAATATTTTTTACTAGAATTAAAAATACTATATTTACAATATCCACAATATAACTTATAAGCAAATATATTTTTTCTTTTTATTTCTTTTTTTGAATTTTTCTTTTTTAAAAGAGTTTGTACTTTAAAAAAATCTTCTTTACTTATTATTGAAGGGTATGCATCTTCTACTACAATCCAATTTTCTTTAGAATTTCTTACAAATTTTCTTCTTGTTTTTATTGATTTACTTGATTTTAGATATTCTAATGTACCTATGTAAGTTTTATTAGTTAAAATGTCTTTAATCATTTCACTTTTCCAAATATTTTTTTTAGTTAAATTATTTTGCTTTTTATTTTTTGAAAACTCTCTTCTAGTTAATATATTAAGGTCATTTAATATATTAGCTATTTCTAAATAATTTTTACCAGATAAAAATAAACTAAATATATCTTTTACAACTTTAGAGCTTTCTTCATCTATTTCTAATATTCCAACATCATAAGAAGACTTTTTATACCCAAAAGGTGCTACACTTCCCACATACTTACCTTGCTTAGCTTTAATATTTCTAGAAATAGTAACCTTTTTAGATAAATCTTTAGAATAATAGTCATAGATAATATTTTTAAAATTTATATCTATATCATTTAAATTATATTTAGACTTTTTACTATCAAAATTATCATTTATGGCTATAAATCTTATATTTAAATATGGAAATATATTTTCTAAATAATTACTAACTTCTATATAATTTCTACCAAAACGAGATAGGTCTTTCACTATTATACAATTAACTTTATTTTTTTTTATATCTTCAAACAACTTATTTATACCAGGTCTTTTAAAGTCAAATCCACTACAACCATCATCTACATATTCAATAAAGTTATAACTTCTTAATTCATTATCTTTATTTATAAAGTCTTTAATTAAATTCCGTTGATTTATTATACTATTACTTTCATCTTTTTTGTATTTATCTTCATTAGAAATTCTTAAGTAACTTGCTACTGAATAATCTAAAGACATAATTTATATAACTCCCATATCAAACAAATATTCATTTAAAATTTCGTAGTTTTTAAAAAACTTAAATTTTATTTTCATACTTTTATTGCTATATATTGTTATACTTTCTATTAAATTTAATAGTATTTCTCTATTTAAAATATCATTATCATTTAATATCAAAAAATTATTTAAAAATTCATTATTTATTATGTTTTTTTCAAATTCTTTCAAATTTTGTTCTAATACATTTAAATGGGCAATAAAATTATCTTGCTTGGTTATGTATTTATCTTTAATAAATATATAATCAACTTTACTTAAAACTCCATCTAAATAATCATTATAAAGTTTTTCATAATTATATTCTATATTTTGTATTTTTTCTTTAGTAATATTTATTTCTTTAATTAAATTTTGTTTATGTAAATTTATTTTATTAGTATATTCTTTAAATTCAATTATTTTATTAATATCTTTTGATAGTTTTATATTTAATTTTATAGTTTCTAAAATAGTTTTTAGTATAACATCTTCTCTTATACCTTTAAAATTACATTTATCTACTACTTTATATCTTCCTTCACAAATAATCCTATTTTGTATGTTAACTTTATTTAGTTCATAAGTTTTTATATTTACTCTTTTAGTAAGATTTCTACCACAACAACCACATTTTAATAAGCCTTTCAAAATATCTTCTTTTTTATTTGTATACTTATTTTTATTATATTTTAATGTTACATTTTCATTTATAGCTTGTACTTTATAAAATGTTTCTTTATCTATTATTGGTGTATGATTATTTTCTTTAATTATCCAACTTTCTTTATTAACAGGCAATTGTTTTTTATTATTTTCTACTCTTTTAGTATATTTACCTTGACATAAGTTTCCAATATAAATATCATTTTTTAAAATTCTATTAACAGCTTCTCTATTCCATTTTGTATTAGCATATTTATTAGATTTTAAAATTCCTATTTTATAAAAATATTTAGCAGGCGAATCTATATTTAATTTTTCTAATTTTAATGCAATATCACTACAACTATAATTTTGTAATCTCCAATTAAAAATATCTATAACAACTTGATTAACATTATTATCTATAATAATTTTACCTTTATTTTCTTTATCTTTTAAATATCCATAAGGTGCAAAAGCACATAAATGCTCTCCACTTTCTTTTTTCTGTGTTAAACTAGCTAAAATTTTTTTAGATATATCTTTCGAATAAAATTCATTAATAATATTTTTTAATTGCATAGATAATATATCATTACCATTAATATTATTACTATCAAACATATCATTAATAGCAATAAATCTTACATTTAAAAATGGTAATATATTTTCAATATAATTAGTACATTCTTTATAATCTCGCCCAAATCTTGATAAATCTTTTACTATAATACAATTTATTTTTTTTAATTTTATATCATTTAAAAGCCTTTGAAATTCATTTCTTTCAAAATTTCTACCTGTTTTATTATTATCCTCATAAATATCTATTAATTTAAAATCATCGTTTTTATTAATATAATCTAAAATTATATTTTTTTGATTTTCAATAGTACTTTCATCATTTGTATTATTATTTAAAATTGAAAGTCGAACATAAGCACCCACCTTGTATATTTTTTTTAAGCTAGTTGCATTATCTACTTTTCTGCTTTTTCTTGCCATACAAATATCCCCCTATAAATTTTCAAGTTCACTTAAAATTTGGGTTATTTGTTTGTATTGTTCTTCAAACCTAAATTTAATAGATATTCTTAAATCTTCATAAACATAAATTTTCTCAATTAAAGAAACAACTAATTTTCTATCTAATTTTTCAATATCTTTATATTGAGTAAAATATTTTATAAATTGTTGCTCCTCCGAATTTCCATCTATTAAGTTTTTTAATTTATTTTTTAATGTTTTAGTACTTTTTTCTAAAATATTTATTTTATCTTCTAATATTCCACTAAATTTAATATACTCATCTTTATTTATTAAACCATCTTTAAAATCTTCATATACTTTAAACTTACGTTCTTGTAATTTTATAATGCTATTTTTATTGTCATTAATGTTGGTATCTAATTTTTGTATTTTATTTTCTGTATATGATAATTCTTTAAGATTTTCTATCATTTTTTCAATATCTAGTAAAGCTTTTATATGTACTTTTATAGCTTGTAACACAGCATCTTCTATTACTATATCTCTAATGGAATGCTTTGTACAACCATTTTTCTTTATTGCACCAGAACAAACATAATAAATGTATCTTTTGTCTGGTTTTCCATAATTTTTTCTTATTAAAGTACTTCCACAATCTGCACAATATAAAATACCAGAAAGTAGAAATAATTTATCTTTATTAGTAGCTATTCTTGTATCAGAACGCATTAAACTTTGAACCATTTCAAAGGTATTTTTATCTATAATAGCTTTATGAGAATTTTCTGAAATTACCCATTTTTCTTTATCATTTTGAATTTTTTTCTTTACTTTATAATTTAAAGTAGTAGTTTTTCCTTGTTCTAACACACCAATATATACAGGGTTTGTTAAAATTCTTATTATAGCATTATGATGCCATTTTCCGATAGATTTAGATTTAAAGCCATTATTAAAATTTAGTCCTATATGTTTTTTATATTCTTGAGGTGATAAAATACCATCTTTATTAAGTTTTTCGGCTATTTTAATATGGGAATACCCTTCTAATTTTAATTTAAAGATTTCTTGTACTATTTTTGCAGCATATTCATCTACAACTAATTTATTTTTATCATTAGGGTCTTTTAGATAACCATATGTTGCAAATGCCCCTATAAATTGTCCATTTTTTTTCTTTATTTCAAGTTGGCTTCTTACTTTCATTGAAATATCTCTTAAATAAGCATCATTTATAAGATTTTTAAAAGGTACTATTAAATTTGTATTATCGCCGTTTATACTATCATAATCATCATTAATAGAAATAAATCTTACTTCCATAAATGGAAATATCTCTTCTATATATTTACTAACTTCTACAAAATTACGTCCAAATCTTGAAAAATCTTTTACTATAATACAATTTATCTTTTTTTGCTTTACTTCTTCCATCAACTCCTTAAAGCCAGGTCTCTCAAAATCACTTCCACTGTAACCATCATCAACTTTTATTGAAACTAGTTCAAAATCTTCTCTTTCATCAATAAAAGATTGTATTAAAGCTTTTTGATTTGTTATACTTTCACTTTCATTTTGTTTACCATCATCACGAGAAATTCTTAAATACATTCCAACTTTAAATTTTTTCATTTTTTTACACTCCTAGTGAATTATTTAATCAAAAAATAGTTAAAAAATCAACTAGAATATTTTGTGTCTTATTTTTTTTGAAAGTATATCACAAAATTTTTTATATGTCTAGTTGATTTTTTATGTATTTTATTAATTTTTAAAATGAGTATTAATGCAATCTTCAATTGTAATATTGTTATTACACTCATTATATGTAGTATTAACAATTATATCTCCTACTTTAAAAAAATATGGATTTTTTATTACTTTTAAAAAATTTAAAATTTTTAATTGATATGGTAAATTAGCATCTATTTTTATTTTGCTAATATCTACTAAATCTTCTCTTTTTACTTCTCTAATATCCATATTTTTTAATTTATCAAAGTCTATATTTTTATATAATTTTATTTCTTCTTTAGATAAATTATAACTATTAAACATATTATCTCTCCTTTTTAATTTAATATATTTAATTAGCTTTTTATTTATTCTAAAAATATATTTAAGCACATAATAATACAAAAAAGATAATCTATATAAAATATAGTTACCTTTTTTAATTAAATTAATTAATAATAAGTGTTTTTATTAAACTTTATTTTATTATATAAAATCTTCTGACTTATAAATATTATATCCTTCATAATAGTAACTTGCATCTATACCTTTTATATAAACTTGCCTATCATTTATTTTATCTGTGAGAGCTTGTTTTATTAGTACTTTTATTTCTATATCTTTTATAGGGCTTCTTTCCATTGCAAGTAAATAATCATTCTTATTTATTCTACCCCAATCTACAACCATTTTAATTTCTTTTTTAAGTATTAAGTCAAGCCAAATTCTAGTGGCTCTTCCATTCCCTTCTCTAAAAGGATGTGCTATGTTCATCTCTACATATTTTTCTATAATTTCATCAAAATTAGATTGCGGCATATTATCTATATAATTTAAAGATTGTTCTAAATACATAAGTGGAGCAAATCTAAAATTTCCTTTTGCTACATTTACATTTCTTATTGTACCTGCAAAATTATATATATCTTCAAATAAAAACTTATGTATTTTTGCTAAACATTTAAAGCTACCTACTTCACTATCTTCTATAATATTATTTTCAAATAATTGTATGGCTTTAGCTTTACTTATCTTTTCTTCCTGTCTAGCAAGTTCAGTATAATCTGTAATACCTAGCTTATTTTCTAATATCATAAACTTACTCCTTTTATAATGTTTGATAATATTATAACATAATTTATTATTAGTGTAAATCTATCAATGTTAATATAAAAATAAAATGAACACACAATTATTTTAAATATTATTTTTATTTTTCCTACTTAATATTATTACCTTATAATGATATAATACATATAATATATTTATTTTTTTATTAAAATATGAAAGTTATATACTTTATCTTAATTTTTTAATTGTATTCAAATCTAAATTAGTCAATCTCTACATTCACTATTTCTTTTTTATTATTTATAGTTTTAATATATATAATTGAAAGTTTATATCTTAAATATTCTTTTTATATGTCTATTTTTTTAATTTTAATGTATTTATTTTGTTATACTAAGTCAAAACAAATTAAAAAAAGAAACTAATATATTTTTATTTTATTTCAAAGCAAATATTATATTAAATCAAAAATCTACTTTTGTACTTAATATAATAAAGTTGAACCTTAAATTAATTTTTTATCTATATTATATACATAAATTTAATCATTATAAATAAATTATTTTATAATTTTAATATAACTTATTAGAAAAAATTAATTTATATTTCGCCTTCTTTAGCTTGATTCAAAATTTTTTCTATTCTTTTTTTTGTTTTATCTTTTATGTCTGAAGAATCTTCAATTTTATCATAAGCAAGATGATTTATATCAAATGGTACGGTTTTACAAATATCAGTTTCTTGAAAATAAAAAATCATACGAGATGTTCCAACATGTTGTAAGGCATATCCCACTTCTAACATAACATTATGACGTGCTCCTGTTAAATCTGCTATAAATATATCACATGTTCTTATATCTTTATACATTCTATCTCTAATATCAAATGTAGCAGTATCTAGAGTTCCTAAATCAGTTGATTCTAATTTTAAATCTTCTACAACAACTTCCTTTATTACCTTTCGTCTATTCATAGAATCTTTATAAGCTTTATCTGTTTCTTGTGGATACCATCTAGCAAGAAATACTTTTTTAGGAATTCTTTCATATATTGAATTATAAATATTTATTAAATCTTTAATACGTAAATTTTTTATATCTCCAATATTATTTTTATTTATACAAGATATAAATGCTTCATATTTTTCTTTTTCATTATTTAATTTATAAAAAGTCATTACTGCTAAAATAGATATATTATCTGTTATATTTGTTAATAATGATTCTCTAATTGAACTGTTAATTTCTGTAATATTTTCTCTAACTATCGAAACTAAATCTTTATCTTTTAAGTCTTTCTGATTATTTAAAAGATAATTAAATAATTCTATAAAATAAGTATATTTATTTTTACTTATAAATTTATTAACTTGTGGAAATAAAGTTAAATCAATACTTTTGCAAAGTTTCCTTGTATATAAATATTCTTTTCCAAAACTATTATCATTTTCTAAAACTTCATCACTAAAGAGCTGTTCACTTTCTATTATAACCTTTAAATTTTCTTCGGTTTTTAGTGGGACTTGTTTAGTATTAATATTATGAAATAATGCTCTACAAAACTTATCTGTTTCATCTTTTTCTCTAAATAATAATAAACAAAAAGGTATATTATAATTTTTAAACTTATCATTTTCAGAAACAGCACTCAGCCTATGATTTCCATCAATTTTCAAAAACTTAATAATATTATCTTCTTCAAAATCTATATAAATAGATTGGACTATATCACAATAATTAATATTTTTTCTATTATTAGAAATAGAAATATTAAAATTACCAATTTTTTTCCTTCTTAAAGGTTTTCTATATCTAATAGTTTCATATAATATATCTATAGCTAATTTATCAGCTTTATTAGCCGCAAGGTCAACACAAAGTATTACTTCCGGAAAAAAAGTAAAATTTCCACTATTTAAAAATTCCTTCATTTCCCCTGTATGCTCTTTAATTAAATCTCTCTGTATACCCTCAATAGATTGTGAACTGTTTGCAATATTTATCATTGGTGCAAAGCCACGTACACAAAAAAATTTTTCATAGACATATCTACAATACCAGTTAACTTCATAAGTTACCCTCCAATAATATTTTTTCTACTTTTTCTTTAGCTATTCGTACTATTTCTTCTGCTTCTTTTTCTAATTGTTTAGCTTTTAAACGGATATTTTTTATTTGTAAGACTATTTCGTTTTGTTTGCCATCATCTGGTATAGGAATATAAAATGACTTAATAATTGGAATTGTTATATTTTCTTGTACTGTACCTATTTTATTTTTTTCAAAATATTTTTTACCTATTATGCTATTTATAACATATGATACATACTCACTATTTAAATTATTTATAATAAATTTAATCATAAATGAACCAAAAGCAAAATTATTATGTTTTTTATCTACAACACTACAAATACCTATACTACCACTTCGTGATATTAATAAATCTCCAGTATTTACTTTACTACTACTTAATTTACTTTCCAAATCTGTTGGCAAATATACCATTTCATTACTATTAAGTTCATTTTCATTCAAATTTTTTATTCTTAATAATGGTATTCCACTATCTACATAACAATTATTTATAGATGCTCCATATGTTATATATGTAATAAAATCTCCAAGTTTTTTAGCTTTAAATTTACAATTTAAAATAGCATTTTCATATTTATTATATGAAGTCTTATGATAAAATACATCAAATCTGCTGTCTAAAACATTATTTGAATCTACATAGAACATTCTATTTTCAAGACTATCTTCTTCTTCTTTTGGTATATCAATACCAAGTTCATTTAAAATATAATTATTTATACTTTCAATAAGTTGTTTTGCTTCATTTTCTTTTCGTTGTTTTGTTTCATAAGCAATATCCATTATTTCAATTATTTTTTGTTGTATAGATTTATCTAGTTTGGGAATCAAAACTTTACTTAATTGTAAATTATTAATATACAAATGTGTAGTTTTTGTTGCAAGTCTAAATAATTGAATTTGTCCTAATAAACTATCTAAAAATATAGCAACATATTTAGGTATAAAATTATTATCATTTATAGAAATTTTAGCTAAGTTTTGACTAATATTTCCCATCAAATCATTATTATATATATATCCTATTTTACCAACACTTCCAACAACAGCAACCAAAATATCACCTTCACAACATCTAGAACGTTTTAATTCTTCATCAAATTCTAATGTTATATATTGGCTTTTTTTCATTTCATATATAGATATATCTTGAGAACGATAATATAAAATCCCTTTACTTTCAAATATACCACCTGGCGGTGTAGAACCATTTACTATTTTCTTACTAATACTTCCTAAAGTTTTATAAGTAGTTTCTTTTATTATATTTATTTTTTTTATTATTTCAGGCAAATAGTATTCAGAGTCAAGCCTTCTATCAAGTTCGCCCCAATTTAATATAAATAGCTTATTTTTATCAAAATTGGGGCTTAAAGAAAAGAACTATCATTTTCTTCTTCTATAGCATTTATAAATCTAGCTAATTCTAT
The DNA here is from genome assembly GCF_940677205.1 of [Clostridium] colinum. Lineage (NCBI taxonomy): Bacteria > Bacillati > Bacillota > Clostridia > Lachnospirales > Lachnospiraceae > Tyzzerella > [Clostridium] colinum. The sequence goes on from NZ_OW712331.1 coordinate 1,420,301, forward strand.
TGAGATATGTTCTAATTCATTTATACCTGTATTTTCACCTTTAGCATTATATCCTATATTTTCTGCTATTGCCATAAAAATAGGATAGTTTTTTAATCTTTTTCTAAATTTTTCATCAAATTTTTCCGTCAAAATTTCACGAATTTTTTCTATTTTTTCATCAAATTTTTCTATTATATCTTTTTTCTCTTCTTCTAATAAATTTAAATTAGCCAAATTTAATTTTTTTGCTTCTTTTATATTTTTTTGTATAATTTTTAGAGTTTTCTTTTTGTCATCAAGTAGTTTAAAAAGCTCCTTTCCTTCATCACTTTCTTCAAGTAATAAATTTTCTATTTCCTTCCTTGTTGTTTTTCTAGTTAATTTTTCATTTTTACTATACTTTTTTAAAAACATTACCGAACTTTTAACACCAGCTCCATTTGCGGTAAAAGCTGTTTGAGGCATAGATACAATAGCTATTATACGAAATGTTTCACTAATATAATTTCTAACATATTGCATACTACTATTTGTCAATATTCCATCCGGTATAACAATAGCTAAATATCCTCCAGGACATAAATATTTTTCAGCTTGTTCAATAAATAAAACTTCTGTACTTTGACTAGGACGTTTAGATACTTTACTTTCTGGGTTTAACCAATAACTATCTTTAATAGCTAAGGAATATTGATGTAAATACGCTTTTTCTGTTTGTTTTATAATAGAACCAAAAGGAGGATTTGTTATTATAAAGTCAAAAGAACCTTCTTTAAAGCCTATATTACCTGTACGCTTTATCAAATCTTCAGGGGCTAATAAACCATCTGCACTTACAACATTCGTGTGCCCATCATCATGAATAATCATATTCATTTTTGCAGTTCTTGCTATTTGTTCATTTATTTCTATACCAAAAAGATTGTTTTCTGCAAAACTATGCCAGTATTTAAACCAACGTTTATAAGCATTAACATCTTCTTTATATTTGGGATATATTTCTGTAGCTTCTCTTCTAACTTTATCTAATGCATGAAGTAAAAATCCACCACTTCCACAAGAAGTATCAAGTACTTTACTATCTTTTTTAATTGGTAGGCTATCTATTATAAAACTTACAATTTTTCTTGGTGTAAAATATTGACCAAAATCACCACGAAAAAATGAACCCATAAAAGTTTCAAATGCACGCCCTTTACTATCAAGATCTGTGTTTAGTAAATCAATTCCTTGCAAATATCCTACAACAGTTCTTATTTTATTAGCATTTAGCTTTATATCATCTTTAAATATGTCTGGATCATTTCTACGTTCTCCTAATTTACGTCCTTCTTCATAAAGATTTTTAATACGTTCTAATAATTTTATATTTGTTTCTTTTTCTGCTTCGCTTTTAGATTCTTCACTGCTATCTTTAGCTTCAATAGTTATTATTTGAAAATCATAAGCATCTCCTTCTAAACGGTCTTTTTTTTCATCAAAGATTTTACAAAAAATAAGTTTATCAAGCTCATCAAAAGCTTCTGATGGATTAAGTTCTCCACCACCCCAAAGAGCTTGATGTGCTTGTCTAAAAATATTTGTAAGCTCTGATTCTGTTACTTTTTGAAGTGGTAATACTTCTTGTCCATCTTCTGTTTTTCCACCATTATATCCATATTTATAAGAACTAATTTTTTCAACACCATATTTAGGAATATCTGATATAGATTCACGAAATTCACTATTTTTATCAAACTTATAGTATGTATCCTTAATACCTGAAGTAGTCCAAACATATTTAAGAGTACTTGCAGTAGCATGTGCATAGGAAAAAGCTTGATTAGTTGCCTGTATAAATTCTTGTTCAGAAATATTTTCTTTTTTACATTCAACTATAATATGAGGTAATTTTTGATTATTATCATTATATACTATAATATCAGCTTGTTTTATTTCAGAACCTATAGTCACAGAAACAAATTGTCTAATATTTTCAACAGGATATTTATATTGTAATACAAGTTTAGCGAATGTTTCAGCCTGAACTTTTTCTTCTGGATTATTATAATTTCTCGATTTATTTTCATATAAATATGTAATAATTGATTTATCTAAATTAAACTTAATTAATCCTTTATTTTCAGCTTCTTTAATATAATCTATTATTAATGGTTGCATTTTTTTCTCCTTATATCTAACAATAAATATTAATAGTATATATATATTTTAATATAAATTAGTAATTTTTACAATATAGCTTTTTATAATTAAAAATATAAATTATATATCTATTAAAACTAGTATAAACGAAAATAGTTTTACTTCAATTATGTTTTATTTTCATTAAAATAAATTTATAAACTTTACAAAATACATAAATTTAATATTGTTTGATTAATAAGTATATTTTGTTTAAATTTAGGTTGATATATTATTTCATATTTACCTTCACTATGTACACCTATAACTCCTATGTATTTCTTTGAATCTAAATAATGTTTATATTTTTCTAATATAAGTTGTCTCTTTTCTATTGGTACAACTACCCAACTTCTATTAACAAAGTCTAAATTTGTTTCTGCTTGTAACAATACCTTTTTTATATCACTTATCTTAAATTCAAATGCATTTACTTGATAATTACCTTGATACTTTTCAATAGTTACTAAATCTACATTTCCTTCTCTTATAGGACATTCAAATTGATATTTTTTAGCTCTATTTTTATTGTTATAAAACTTCCAAAATTTATATTTTAAATCTTTTTCATATAAAAACATTACTATCACTTCCTGTTTATTTTTTAATTTTAACTATAACAACAAAAAGACAAACCATAAGATTTGTCTTTAAATCAAAAATATAAAATTAATTTATAGTTATTTCTCTAGGGTCTGTGCCATATGTTGGTAACGGTTGTACATACCAATCATCCCATAAGTTACCTTTTATATATATAGCATTACCTGCAGTTTTTTGACTAACACTTGCACCGTTTGTCGTATGAGCTCCAATATATAACTGTCCTGAAGGTATCCAAGCATCAAAAACCATACTGTTTACAACATAAAATTCATTGTCAGGATACCATATCGGTGTAAAGTGTGTTCTATTTTGATATGTAGAATATGGATTTTTCTTAAATTCCATAATAGATTTATTTGAGCTTAAGTCTGTTACTTCTGATAATCTAAAATAATTTTTGAAATAAAAATCTGAAAAATAATTTATAGCATTTTGTGGTGCTATACCTACATTTGCTACAACTTCTGTATAATCTTCAAATGTACCATCAAGATGTTTTACTTTTGTTGTCTTTTTAACAATAAGTTTACTCTCTATTTTTTGTCTTATACCATACCCACTTTTTAATTTATATAAAAAACGTTGAGTATGTATACCAGCTTTACTATTGTGATATAAATCATAATTTTGAGATTCATAAGTTTTACATAAAGGGTCAGGATATATATTTAAAAATGTACCTAAATATGCTTTATATTCATAAGTTGTCCATATCCACTCTTCTTTATCTCGTACCCATTCTCCTTTATTATTAAAGATAGGTATACTTTCTAGATTTACATCATATTCAAGCCAACTTCCTTCAATATTATTATTTGCTATTGTTTGTGGGTCTTGAAATTTAAAGTTGCTATTTTTATCATCTGCGTCTGGATTTGGTGGTGTTTTTTCCTTTATTTCTACTATTTTTACACCTATATCATATTCATCTGTTTTAGATTTTAAATACGGCTTTCCTGTTATTTCATTATACTCAACTTCTTTATAACTTACTTTAGCTTTTATAACCATATCTTGAGGAGTATTAGGTGTATGCCATTTAACGTAAGCTATACCTGTTCCTTTAAACACTATACCACCACCATTGTCATTATCTGCCTTGTAATCTTTACCATCAATATTAAATGTTACTGTAACAGGATTTTTTATTTGTTTGTTTTGATAATATAACAAACAGTCAATACCTGTTAATTCTAAACTTGTATATACATCTGTATTTGCTCTGTACTCATAGCTAGGTGGTATTATTGGTGGTTTTTCAGGCTCTTCTGGTACAAATGTAACTGCACCTACACCAAGCATAGCTATGATTGTGTCATTTTTTTGTTTTGTATTAGTAGCTCCTGTCCATTTTTTAATACCAAACTCATCACGTTCTAAAAACATTGCAAAAGGTAAATTTAAGTGTGAAAAATTTTGTATCCAACTTTTATTTATGTATCCGTTTAATGCCTTATCATATAAAGCTATTTCTGTTGCAGTACAAGCTGTTACTTTGCCTTGTATTTTAGGATAACCTATAGGCTCAAGCATTAGTTTATACTTACCACTTATCATTTCTTCATAATTAAAGCCTGTTTCTTTGGCAAAATATTGCAAAAACTCTTTATCCCCAAAGTGTTTTTTAATAGTAGCTAAATCTCCACCTATTATTTTAGGTAATTTTGAATCAGGTTTTTTTAATATATAACTATTACCTTTATAAAAAGATAAATTTTGACTTTTTAAATACTGAAGCTTACTTACTTTACCAAAATGTACATCTATAGGTTGTCTAGGATTATTGGCAAAATCAATAGGCACAGTAACAGGTGCATTACTTTCTGTATCAACAAGTGTTACTCTTACTCCCTCATCTTGTTCATTATCTAGTATACTGTCAGATTTTTTACCGCCATTTTCATAATCACCACCATTTCCACCATTACCTATGTTAGTATTTCCATTCCTAGTTGTTCTTATGCTACTAGTCCTATCACTAACCATAGCTACTTCTATATTACTATCTTTTTCTATTTTTGATGTTTTAAATATATTTGATTTTGCAAAGCTAGTAACTACCATACCAACGCTTAAAATAATACAAAAAATCAAAAATGTATTATTTTTTTCACACTTTTTTATAAATCTCTTTATTTTTTGTGCTATATTGTTCATTTTATCCTCCTTTTTACATAAAAAAAGCACTCCATAAAAATGAAATGCTTTAAATATAATTGGTTATTATTGTCCTATTTGTATGCCTGATAACTTATAATGAGCTTCTTCTACTACACCACCACTCTCACTACCTGCTATCTGTTCATCAGTCCAACCATTAGCTTTTAATAACTCATCTACACTTTGTTCTTTAGGTATAGTGTTATTATTACTACTACTATTACTATTGTTAACAGGAGCTTTTGTTGTACTTTCTGTTTTTGGTTCTTTTGTAGTAGTTTGTGTTGTTGTAACTTTTTTAGTTGTTGTTTGTGTTGTTTCTTTAATAGGTGCTTTTGTTGTTGCTTGTGTAGTAACTTCTGTTTGTTTTTCTGTTACTACTTGTTTTTTCGTAGTTTCTTCTTTTTTAGTTGTAGTAATTTGTGTTTCTTTTTTTACAGATGTAGTTTCTGCTAATTTATCATTATTTTCTTTTTTGTTTTGTTCATCTTTAACTATTGTTGTATCTTGTTCTAATGATGTAGTTTCTGTGCTTTGTTCTTCATTTGTATTAGTAGTATTTTCTGTACTATCTTTTTCAGTTTCAGTAAATAATGTTGTATCTTCTTTTGTTGTATTTTCACTATTAACACTTGTTTTCTCTGTACTATTAGATACTAATTTACTCTCATTATTATTTAACACCATATATCCACCACCGCATACTAGCACTAACGCTAAAGCAGATATACCAATAATAATACCTTTTTTACTTTTACCTTCATTCTTCTTCATAATTTTTACCTCTCTTTTTATATTAAAAATATTAATTAAACTTTTATAAAATATATTTACAATCTTAATAATATAAGATATAATATCTATATAAGGGTAAGGTAACCGTTTAGAACGGTTTAGCCTGTAAGTTAATTGTTTTATTAACCGTAGACTATTGGCGTTAGTTTACGGTTTTCTTTTATATTACTTTTTATTATTATTTATGTAATTTAAAAGAGTGATTAATAAAATGTTACTACTTATAATAAGTGTTAAAACTTCATAAGTACTCATATTATCAACCCCCTTTCTACTCTTATGTAGAAAGGCTAAACCGTAATTTCCAAACCATTACCCTATTTGAGATTATATCATATATTTTTTACTTATACAACATTTTCTATTTCTTTATAAATTATTTTATCTTTTGGTAAACTTATGTTAAAATTTTAAAGGGGAGCTTTAAAATTAAAGGAGTTGATTTTATATGGATAACCTATTTTTACCATTCATTAATATGATTTACGATATTCTTAAATTTGGAAGAGTACTTATCCCAATAATTATATTTTTTATATTTGCTAAAAAAGCACTTAATTTTTATTATAATAATGATAATATTTACTATAGTGAAGAACAAATTAAAAATAGAATAAAGTTATATATTTTTTTTGCTTTCTCTATTTCAATAGTAATAATCATCTTAATTTCTATCATTATGTTTAAATTAAAATAATACTATAATAGTAGCTCTCCCTTATAAACTCCTTATCTAATTTTCAATAAATATTTTTCTGTTTCTTATACTTATATAAAGTTTTATAGGAATAAAAATTGTTATATAAATATTGTATTATAAATATAAATAAAGATATACTTATTTTCTCCTTAAATATGAAATATATAAAAATAATACCTAAAATTATATCTATTATATTATAAATAATTCTTTTCTTACACATTTAATATTTCACCCAACTTAATTGCCGAAAATAGTATTATACTAGATATTATACAAACGCTTACTGTTAATGATGATATTACAATAGCAATTTTTGTAGTATTATTTACTATGTTTAAGGCATATTCAAAATCATTTTTTTCTTTTTCACGTTTTATTGAAACCATAAATATTTCATACTCTTCTTGATTTAAATTAGTAATGAGGTCTTTAATGTTTATAAAATCTTTTCTTCCATAAACTTCAATTCTTACTTCTATATCTTCATCTTTTACCAATTCATTTAACATTTCAATAGATGTATTTTTATACTTTGCTAATTTTATTTTTTGTCTTTTATTATACCCTTCTAAAATTTTCATTTTTTCCTCCATTAATTTGATTTAGAAAAATTTGTAAAATTTACTTTCAATGGTATATTTTCTTGCAAAATTATCATTTTTATATATACGTTATAATTTATTATAACGTATATATAATTTATTTGTCAAGTATATATTTATGTATATTTTTCAAATTTCTTCCCATTTTACTATATTTTCTGTATTTATTACATATCCTTAGCAACGCTTAAAATAATACAAAAAATCAAAAATATATTACTTTTTTCACACTTTTTTATAAATCTCTTTATTTTTTGTGCTATGTTGTTCATTTTATCCTCCTTTTTCCATAAAAAAAGCACTCCATAAAAATGAAATGCTTTAAATATAATTGGTTATTATTGTCCTATTTGTTTTCCCATAGTCCCATCTGTACTATATTTCATCATATCAAATTCTTCAGCAATACTACCACTTCCATTTTGTATTTGCTCATCAGTCCAACCATTAGCCTTTAGAAACTCATCTACACTTTGTCCTTTAGGTATAGTGTTATTATTACTACTACTATTACTATTGTTAACAGGAGCTTTTGTTGTTGTTTCTGTAACAGGTTCTTTTGTTGTTGTTTGTGTTGTTGTAACTTTTCTAGTTGTTGTCTGTGTTGTTTCTTTAATAGGTGCTTTTGTTGTTGCTTGTGTAGTAACTTCTGTTTGTTTTTCTGTTACTACTTGTTTTTTCGTAGTTTCTTCTTTTTTGGTTGTAATAGTTTGTGTTTCTTTTTGTACAGATTTACTTTCTGCTAGTTTATTATTATTTTCTTTTTTGTTTTGTTCATCTTTAACTATTGTTGTATCTTGTTCTAATGATGTATTTTCTGTGCTTTGTTCTTCATTTGTATTAGTAGTATTTTCTGTACTATCTTTTTCAGTTTCAGTAAATAATGTTGTATCTTCTTTTGTTGTATTTTCACTATTAACACTTGTTTGTTCTGTGCTATTAGATACTAATTTACTTTCATTATTATTTAGCACCATATATCCACCACCGCATACTAGCACTAATGCTAAAGCAGATATACCAATAATAATACTTTTTTTACTTTTACCTTCATTCTTCTTCATAATTTTTACCTCTCTTTTTATATTAAAAATATTAATTAAACTTTTATAAAATATATTTACAATCTTAATAATATAAGATATAATATCTATATAAGGGTAAGGTAACCGTTTAGAACGGTTTAGCCTTTCGGTTTTGTTTTAATTTAACCGTAGACTATTGGAGCTAGTTTACGGTTTTCTCTTATATTACTTTTTATTATTATTTATGTAATTTAAAAGAGTGATTAATAAAATGTTACTACTTATAATAAGTGTTAAAACTTCATAAGTACTCATATTATTAACCCCCTTTCTACTCTTATGTAGAAAGGCTAAACCGTAATTTCCAAACCATTACCCTATTTGAGATTATATCATATATTTTTTACTTATACAACATTTTCTAAGTCTGCTTAAGAATATTGTATCTTATTAAATACCTTATTACTGAATTTATTAATATATCATATTTTTTAGCTATTTATTTACAAAATACATAAGTTTAATATTGTTTGATTAATAAGTATATTTTGTTTAAATTTAGGTTGATATATTATTTCATATTTACCTTCACTATGTACACCTATAACTCCTATGTATTTCTTTGAATCTAAATAATGTTTATATTTTTCTAATATAAGTTGTCTCTTTTCTATTGGTACAACTACCCAACTTCTATTAACAAAGTCTAAATTTGTTTCTGCTTGTAACAATACCTTTTTTATATCACTTATCTTAAATTCAAATGCATTTACTTGATAATTACCTTGATATTTTTCAATAGTTACTAAATCTACATTTCCTTCCCTTATAGGACATTCAAATTGATATTTTTTAGCTCTATTTTTATTGTTATAAAACTTCCAAAATTTATATTTTAAATCTTTTTCATATAAAAACATCTTTTTTCCTTTCTTTTTCAATATATAAAAAGACAAACTAAAAAGTTTGCCTTTATAATTCCAAGTCATAATCTTGTTCTCTATTGAATTTTAATTTAAGTTTTAAATTTTGTTTTTCTAAATCTTTTATATAATTTTTTAATTTCTGATTTTCTAGTTCTAATTCATTTATTTTATCTTTTTGTTTTAATTGATTTTCATAAATAGACTGTATATGCTCCATAGTCTTATTTATATCAAGCTCTTTTCCAGCTAAATTTTGTTTTAAATTTCTTTCCTCATTTATTTTATCTTTTATGTGATTTATATCCTTTCTTATAAAACTTTCTTCTGATAAAAGATTTTTTATATCTTTATTATCTTTAGAGATCAAATCTTTTATTTCTTTATGCTCTATTCTAATACTACCATTTTCTTTCAAAATATTTGTTAAACTTTGAATATCCTCTTCTAAATCTTCAAATTTTCTTTTAAAATTTTCTGAAAAATTGATAGTATTTTTAATCCAACTTAAAATTTTCATAATTATTATGGCTCCTAAAAATATAAATATTATCTTTACCATTTTTATCTCCTTACATAATATAGTATTTTAAAATTTAAGTCAAGGTTTATACATTAGACATTATTAATTTACAAAATTATTTTCTTTTTTTGCCTTAAATTTTTAAAATTAAAATACGGCTAATTCTTTGGCCAAGTATTTTAATTTTAAAAATCATTGAAAACTCAAAGATTTTAAATCTATTACAAAATCATTAATTTACAGATAATGGTAATCATACCACATATCTCCATCAACATATACAATAAATTTATAAATAAGATACCTACAGGTGTCCACACATCAAAGGCATATGTAAATTCCCTTTTTAATAATTTTCAAAATAATATTTAATAAGTTATAACATTACATTTCAATAATATATAATATTTATTTTTTGCTTCATTAAAACTTTTTTCATATAAAAACATTACTATGACTTCCTGTTTATTTTTTAATTTTAACTATAACAACAAAAAGACAAACCATAAGATTTGTCTTTAAATCAAAAATATAAAATTAATTTATAGTTATTTCTCTAGGATCTGTTCCATATGTTGGTAACGGTTGTACATACCAATCATCCCATAAGTTACCTTTTATATATATAGCATTACCTGCAGTTTTTTGACTAACACTTGCACCGTTTGTCGTATGAGCTCCAATATATAACTGTCCTGAAGGTATCCAAGCATCAAAAACCATACTGTTTACAACATAAAATTCATTGTCAGGATACCATATCGGTGTAAAGTGTGTTCTATTTTGATATGTAGAATATGGATTTTTCTTAAATTCCATAATAGATTTATTTGAGCTTAAGTCTGTTACTTCTGATAATCTAAAATAATTTTTGAAATAAAAATCTGAAAAATAATTTATAGCATTTTGTGGTGCTATACCTACATTTGCTACAACTTCTGTATAATCTTCAAATGTACCATCAAGATGTTTTACTTTTGTTGTCTTTTTAACAATAAGCTTACTCTCTATTTTTTGTCTTATACCATACCCACTTTTTAATTTATATAAAAAACGTTGAGTATGTATACCAGCTTTACTATTGTGATATAAATCATAATTTTGAGATTCATAAGTTTTACATAAAGGGGCAGGATATATATTTAAAAATGTACCTAAATATGCTTTATATTCATAAGTTGTCCATATCCACTCTTCTTTATCTCGTATCCATTCTCCTTTATTATTAAAGATAGGTATACTTTCTAGATTTACATCATATTCAAGCCAACTTCCTTCAATATTATTATTTGCTATTATTTGTGGGTCTTGAAATTTAAAGTTGCTATTTTTATCATCTGCGTCTGGATTTGGTGGTGTTTTTTCCTTTATTTCTACTATTTTTACACCTATATCATATTCATCTGTTTTAGATTTTAAATACGGCTTTCCTGTTATTTCATTATACTCAACTTCTTTATAACTTACTTTAGCTTTTATAACCATATCTTGAGGAGTATTAGGTGTATGCCATTTAACGTAAGCTATACCTGTTCCTTTAAATACTATACCACCACCATTGTCATTATCTGCTTTGTAATCTTTACCATCAATATTAAATGTTACTGTAACAGGATTTTTTATTTCTTTGTTTTGATAATATAACAAACAGTCAATACCTGTTAATTCTAAACTTGTATATACATCTGTATTTGCTCTGTACTCATAGCTAGGTGGTATTATTGGTGGTTTTTCAGGCTCTTCTGGTACAAATGTAACTGCACCTACACCAAGCATAGCTATGATTGTGTCATTTTTTTGTTTTGTGTTAGTAGCTCCTGTCCATTTTTTAATACCAAACTCATCACGTTCTAAAAACATAGCTAAAGGTAGGTTCATATGGCTAAAATTTTTAATATAGCTATTAGATACATATCCGTTCATTTTTACATCAAGTAATGCTAACTCTGTTGCAGTACAAGCCGTTACTTTTCCTGCTATTTTAGGATAACCAACAGGCTCTAACATAAGTTTATAATTACCACTTATCATTTTTTCATAATCAAAACCTGTTAAATTAGAAAAATTCTTTAGAAATTTTTCACTACCAAAATAATTTTTTATCGTTTGTAAATCTCCTCCTACTATTTTAGGTAATTTTATATCAGGTTTTTTACATCTATAACCTGCTCCATCATACATATTAACTTTTTTATTTTCTTTATAGTATAACTTATACCCTGTACCTAAATACTTTTGTATAGGTTGTCTAGGATTGTTAGCAAAGTCCATAGGGCTTGTAACAGGTTTATAAGTTTTAGCATCAACAAGTGTAACTCTTACCCCTTCATCTTGCTCATTATCTAATATAGTATCAGGTCTGCCACTACCACCATTATCATAATCTCCATCGTTACCACCATTTCCTATATTAGTATCTCCCTTTGCAAATATACTCACACTATTAAAACAAAAAGAAAAAATTAAGATAATAGCTATTATTGTTTTAATCTTCTTCATAGTTTACCTCCTTAAATTTACATATAAAAAAGCACTTCATAAAATGAAATGCTTTAAATAAATATTATTTATTATTGTCCTATTATAACATCCATACTACCCTCTGACATGTCAAAACGTTCTACACCACCTACTTCACCTGTATCTATTGTAGGTCCAAGTATTTCTTCTGCTTTGTCCCAAAAGTTTTCATCTGTTATTTCATCTTTAGATTTGCTATTTCCACCACCGTTATTAACAGGAGCTTTTGTTGTACTTTCTGTTTTTGGTTCTTTTGTAGTAGTTTGTGTTGTTGTAACTTTTCTAGTTGTTGTCTGTGTTGTTTGTTTAATAGATGCTTTTGTTGTTGCTTGTGTATTAACTTCTGTTTGTTTTTCTGTTACTACTTGTTTTTTCGTAGTTTCTTCTTTTTTAGTTGTAGTAGTTTGTGTTTCTTTTTGTACAGATTTACTTTCTGCTAGTTTATTATTATTTTCTTTTTTGTTTTGTTCATCTTTAACTATTGTTGTATCTTGTTCTAATGATGTAGTTTCTGTGCTTTGTTCTTCATTTGTATTAGTAGTATTTTCTGTACTATCTTTTTCAGTTTCAGTAAATAATGTTGTATCTTCTTTTGTTGTATTTTCACTATTAACACTTGTTTTCTCTGTACTATTAGATACTAATTTACTCTCATTATTATTTAGCACCATATACCCACCACCGCATACTAGCACTAACACTAAAGCAGATATACCAATAATAATACCTTTTTTACTTTTACCTTCATTCTTCTTCATAATTTTTACCTCTCTTTTTTTATTTTATTAAAAACTTATCAATTAATATATTTTTATTCAGTTCCTCATAAATATTGTCTTTATTATAACTTTCAACTTTTACAATTTCTTTTCTTAAAAATTTATCAAATTTATTAAGCAATTTTACTAATTTAGGTATAATTTTTATCAAAACAAATTTTTTTAATACTAATTTAAAATATTTAATTGGTTTTCTATTTTTTAAAAATAGTAAATTTAATTCTACTATATTATCTAATATTTCAATTAGCTCTTGTTCTTTATTATCTATAACACTTGTAATCTCTTTTTTAATGAATTCAATATTTTTTTCAGAAAAAGCAAAAGTTTCTTTGTTTAGTTGGAAAACATTAACAAAAAGTTCTTTTTTATATAAACACTCATTAATAAGGTATATATTTCTTTCAATATGATTTTTTAAATAAGGATACCTTTTTATAATATTATCTTCTTTAATAAAATCATATTTCTTATTTATAATTAATATTAAATTTTCTTTTTCATAAGTATATCTTAATATAGCGTGCTTTATAGGTAAATAAATAAATTTTTTAAGTATCAGAAATAAAATAAATATAATTAATAAAATAACTATAATAATTAAAAATTTATTCATAATAATTCTCCTTTTATTTACTATTAATACATAGTTAAACTTTGTTTAGAGAGTTTATCATTTAAATCTTTAATGCAAAGATTTAAACTTGTGATAATTGCTTCTTTATCTTCTATATTATTATTTAATATCTCAATAGTCTTATCTTTTCTATTTAATAAATAAAATATAATAAGTCCTGTAAAAATTAAGATAAATGCACAAATAATAATTAATTTTGTTTCGCTTGTATTATCAATAAATTGTAATATTTTATCTAAATTTTTACTTAAAAAATTTTCTATTTTAGAAAAAATACTCTCCATAATAAACTCCTTCATAATATAATAGTATTAGATATTTTATATATTAATACTACCATATAATATTAAATCTATCAAGTTTGTTTTATTAACGACTTCTTATATCATCATTTATACTATATTTCTATACTTATTACTTAATAACATTATTTTTTCCCTTTACTATAACTTTTAAATTTCTTAATTTTATATATACGTTATAATTTATTATAACGTATATATAATTTATTTGTCAAGTATATATTTATGTATATTTTTCAAATTTCTTCCCATTTTACTATATTTTCTGTATTTATTACGTATCCTTTTATATAAATATACTGGTCTTGAGATTTTATTATCTTACCTTTTAAATCTAAAAATCTAACACCAGAGCTTGTCTTTTCTATAACTTTTATCTTTACATCTCTTTTACAGTTACTAATATCTATCACCTACTTTATCTAATATTAAAATTTAAATTTTTAATATATGTGTACCTTTTATTAATTTCATCTATTATATTAAGATGTTTATTTTAATATTTAGCCGTATGTTTAACAGATACTTTAATAGGTACAACAACATTAAATTCGTTACCAAAAAAGTTAATAGGATATTCAAAGTTATATCTTGTTGTTATAAGAAATTTTTGCGTACCACTACGTATAGGTTCATTATTTACATTTACTTTTATATTGTTAATAGCATATAATTTTTCTCCATTTGCTCCAACTTTATTTAAGTTATAGGCATCTACTAAATTTAATTTGTCATTTTTAGTCAAATATTGTATTAAGCTAGTAGTATCGTCTATGTAACTCTCATAAAAACCTATACCATTTGGACGATACCCACCTGAATAACTTTCACGTGAAGTATGATAAACTTTTGCATAATTTCTTTGTACTGTTGCTATTGTTGCACTTTGTACTATTTCTCTACTATTTGTTATTAAAAATATTATGTTCATCATCGTAAAAATCAAATAAAAGATAAATAATATCAAAAATAATTTTCCAAATCCAATTGTTGTAGTGCTTATACCCTTTTCTTCTGCAAACTTATTTTTTATTAACCTAAATTTTAATTTCATCACTTCCAATATACTTCACCAACTCCACTAGCACTTTTTTTTATTTTTATATTTATATCTAAAAAAGGTATTTTTAGTTTATAAGGCAATTCAACTGTACAAGTTATACTTTCCATAAATTCTACTTTTCCAGTTTTACTAAACTTCACAACAGGGTCTATTCCTATTGAATTTTTTAATTTTTCTATTTGTTCTAAAGATTTATCTCCAACTTCTCCATAAAGCTCTGCAATACGTACTGTTTCATTTGTAAATTGAGCAACTTTATAGTTCATATAAAGCAAATTACAAAAACCTATTATAGCAAACAATACGATAAATAATATTATTAAAATAACTCCCATTTCGATAGTGTTATCTACTCCTTTTTGCTCTTTTAATTTAGATTTTATTTTTTTTAGCATTTTGCACCTTCTTTCTAAAAATTAGGTAAACTTCCCATAATCATTGCAGTTATACCAATAACACATAGACTTATAAGAACATAAGTTTCATACTTTTTAATTTTATCTGGTAGCAAACTTGCTTCTTTTCTTTTTTGGTTTATATACATACTTTTAAATGAAGTTGATAACCTTGCAAAATATTCTCTGTTATTTTCGCCACGAGATAATGCAATAAGCCCCCTACATACATCTGATAACATAGGAGAATTTATTCTTGTTTCTAGTTTTTTTAATGCAGATATTTCATTACTTGTACGCATTTCAGTTAAACAACGTTCTAAGTGTTTTCTAAAAACAGGATTTGTTCTATTTTTAAAAGCTTCTAAAATTCTTACTATATTTGTATCTATAAGTAATTCTTGCTCAATAGTTGTTGAAAATCTGTAAAGCTCACTATCTATAAGGTCTTTGTTTTTTGATATTTGATTATATGGATATTTTTTATGTTTATTATAAAGCCAAAAACCATATACTATAATAATAAGTGTCATAATTGGACTTATTATTATAGTAACAAAACCAACTAAGCTATAAAATATTAACTCTGACAATCCTTCTGCAATATATTCCTCTGGCTTTTTATCTATATTGGCTAGAAAAAGTGTTTTTTCTAACTTTTTTCTTTTAAGCTCATCTATTTTTATAAAATCTAATATTTTATAATATATTTTCGCTTTAAATTCTGTTAAAAAACTTTCGCTTTTAGTATTAGTTTTAAATCTTCTAAAAGGCTTTACATAGGCACTATCAGGTATTTTAAATATATGTTTTAAAATATTGTATAGTCCATACCCAAAAAATACACCTGCTAATAATTCCATAATAAGCCCCCTTTCTTAATCTTCTAATGGTTTAATAAGTTTCATAACACTAAGTATTGCATAGAAAATTAAGCCTACACCTATTGCTAAGGCAATTTTACCTATTTGTGTTGTTAAAAGTCCTGCTATCCAAGATTTATTCATTACAAGAAGCATTGGTAGCCCTATGCCTATTATACCTACCATTGTTAAAAAGTCATTTTTAGGCTTTGCAAAAAGCATATCTAATTCTGTATTTACAACTTGTAAATCTGAAAGTTTTGCCACTATTGGATTTAACACTGTTTTTAATGTATGGTTTGACTGACAACTTATAAGTGCTTCACACCATTCCTTAAATATTTTATTTTCAATAGAATTTTGTAATATTTTTAAAGCATATTCTGTATTTGGATTTACTTGTGTATTTATTAAAAATTCTTTAAAATATTGTTGCAGTGGTGGATTTATAAAATCTAAATTTTCTTTAACACTTAAAATAATATTTTCTGTTCTTAAATAACTTGTAGTTATTATACTCATAACTGTTTCAAGCTCTGAGGTTAATTCTTCTTTATACAAATTCATTTGCGTTTCCATTATAAAAAATGGCACTAAAAATAAACCTGTTGATAAAACAGGCATTAAATAAACATTATTTATTGCAACACATATACTTATACCAACTAATCCACTTAAACAAGCTATGGCGAAAATAAATGGTAATTGTCTTTTTTTATTTGTTATTTCTAATATATAATTAACTCTTTTTATTTGGCTAATTACATAATTTTCTTTATTTTTACCTTTTAATATATTAACACGTTTTTTAATGTTTATTTTTTTATCTTGCATTAAATAATTTAAGCCTTGATTTGTAATACTTAAAAAATTTATATTTAAAATATTAAAAAGCCCTATTGTTATAAGAAAAAATATAACTAGTCCTAAAATTCCTTCTAACATTTATTTTTCCTCCCTTATAAGCTTTCTTAGTTCATTAGTCGGTATACCATTGTTTCTAAGTCTTTTAGCTAACTTTTCACTAATTCCTCCTATTTTTTTATGATTACCTATTATAGATACTTTATTTTTTTCTATATCTATATCTGTTTTTTCTACCTCAAAATTAAATATAGTGTTAAATCTTATTTTATCATCATTATCAATATATCCTTCCATTATTTCCATTATTTTTCTAGATTTATCACTATCTTCAAGTTGTTTTGCAAAAATAACAATAGGAAATGCTTTTATTATATATTTAAATAATCTTTCATCATTTATATTGTTATTAGACTTTAAGGAAAGTGTTAGTATTCTATCATAAGTATCTTCTGCACTATCTGCATGTACTGTTGTTATTATATTATGCCCTGTTCTACTAGCTTCTTGTGCCGTATAGGCTTCCTTATCACGCATTTCACCAACACATATAACATCTGGATGAAATCTTAATGCTATTTGTAGCAATTTATCTTGGTCTACACTAAACTCTTTATTTTTATTTTCTTTTGTTTTAGTAGATACGACATTATTTATTATTTCACCGTTTTCATCTTTCTTAACTAAGTCTAGTTCTCTTGAACCACTTTCAATAGTGTATATTCTTTTATTATTAGGTATAGTAGATAATAACCAGTTTGTTAGAGTTGTTTTCCCACTACCTGTACCTCCTGCTATACAAACACTTACACCATATTTAAGCATAATCTCTAAAAAGTCTAGCATTTCTTCTGTTGCTGTACCCTTTTCTAAAAATGTTTTTGCATCGATATTAGCCGAATTAACATTTCTTAAGCTAAACGTAACACCAACTTCATCATCTACAATAGGTGGTATCATAACTGTTATTCTTCTATTTTTTCCTATATCTCCAAGTGCTATAGGTTCTGCGTCATTTACTCTATTATTTGATATAGCTAGTATTCTTCTAACTACACTTAATGCTTGCTCTCCATCTTGAAATTTTTCATCTAATTGCACAATTCTACCATCACTAAAGTTTACATAAATACAATCCCAAGAGTTACAGTTTATTTCTTCTACATTTTCATCAAATATGTATTTATTTAAAAAAGTAAATTCAAAAGCATCTATATATATTTTTTCAATTAATTCATTTGTATTCATATTTTTAACAGCTAATGAATTGTCTTGTAAATATTTTTTTATTTTGCTCTGTAATTGATTTTTTATATTTTCTTTATTTTCTTCATCAAAAAGATTTAAAATAATATCAGAAAAATTTTGTGTTAAATAATCTGTTGTTATTTCTAAAACTTTTTCATAATCTAAAACTTTTTTATTTTTAAAATCTATTCTTTGTTTATCTCTTTTTTCTTCAAACTCCAACTAAAACACTTCCTTTATTATACCATTTATTGTATTATTAAAATTTTTATCATTTACATCAATCATCAAATTACCTTTCTCTACAATAGATTTTAATTCTTTACTAAAATCTATTTTATAATCATAGCTATTAGTTTTATTAAAAACTTCTTCATATACTCCACGTTCATCTATTTTATTAAGTATTACAAGTTGTTTATTTATTTTTATATCAACTGTATCTAAAAAAGCTTCATTACTACCAAAATAGCTAGCACTTTTTAAATCTTGTGTACAAACTTTAAAACAAACATCAACTTCGTTAAATGCTACACTTGTAAGTTGGTTATATATAAAAGTTGCTGAACCATCTATTATTACATAATCAAATTCTTTTTTTAATAAAGTTATTAATTGTTTAGCAATATCTTCACTACATTCAGGATATTGTGCATAGTTTTCACAATTTTTAAATCCAAGTATCCCTAAATTTTCACATTTTTTAAAAGTTGTTAAATTTGAAAAAATTAAATCTTCTGTTAATTTTATAGGAGTAAAAATTGTTCCTAAACTTTCAATGGTATTAAAACTGTTTGTTGGAAAAAAACAATTCATTATAGGTGTAATTTCATCTGCATATAACAAAACTACATTTTTATCTTTATTTTCACTTGCTAGCTTTTTCGCAAATATTGTAGATAATACACTTTTACCACTGTCAGTACTACCCCAAAATAAAACTGATTTAGCACCAATACTATTATTAATTTTTCTATCTTCTTGTATTTTTTCTTCTGCCTTAATTGGTTTTTTTGTTTTTAATGCCATTTTTATACCTCCTTTATTGATTATTAGTTGTTTCTTGTATTTTAGTATTTGTTTCTGTTTCTGTTATTTTTTCAGATATTTCTCTTGTAATTATACTTTTTTGTTCTTGTAAAAGTTGTTGTTTTCTTTCATCATTTCCACGATATACTAATTGAAAATGTATATCTTCATATCCTTCTGCCCTTGCAAGTATTAAGCTTTGTTCTTCTCTTGTAAGAAGTGTAACAGTACTACCTATTTTTTCTGCATCTTCATTGCTACCAACATCATTACCTGATGTATCTGATACACTAATTACTTCAACATATTTAAGTTCATCAGGTATATATGTATTTTTTGTCCCTTCTTCATTTTCTGTATTACTAAGTATTATAGAAACAATATCTCCACTTTCTAGCTTACCACTTAATCCTTTAGCATTTGTCGTTATACTTACAGATATTGCTCTGTCATCGTCTCCTAAATTTTCTAAGTAAGCACTGCCATACAATGCTTCTATATTTAATTTATCGTTAGTTACATAATCATTAGCTACCATAGGTACTTTTGCATATTTACCAATAATATCTTCTTTGTTTGTTATAAGTCCACTTGTGTCTCCTGATATTTTCTTAAATGTCAACATTTCATCTGTTATTTTATCTCCAACTTCAATTTTTTTAGTTGTTACTACAACATTTTTTGTTTCACTTGAGCTTGTTTTAAAATTAATGGTAAATAATGATAGTAATAACGATATAACTATACAAAAAATACCTAATGCCATTTTGTTGTGCATAAGTCTATTTATTTTTTCTTTCATAAAATTTTTTCTCCTTATTTTTTTAAATTATTTTCAATAAAAAAGCTAAAAACATAAAAGGAGCATAGGCTAATTGTTCTGTTTTATTTTTTCTTTTTATTTTTCTATAAGTAAAGCATAAAATTTCGGATATTATATAAAATTCCATAGTAAAGTTAAACCCTTTTAAAAGCCCTATAACTCCTATAAATTTTATATCTCCACCCCCTTTATATTTTTCGTCTACAAATACACATATTAGTAATATTATTAATGCTACAAATAATCCTGTTATGTATAATTTTCTTTGCAAAACAAAGCCTATTAACAATGTTAATAGGCTTGATTTGTTATGTATAATTTTATATTTAGTATCAATAATTCCAATTACTAATAACATTATAAATAAAAAAATATTCATTACTTAAATTTAATAATATTAAACATTTCCATAAGTTTTTTACCTATATTTTCAAAAAACATTGGGAAAAAAGTATTTATAAATACTATTGCAAGCCCTACTAATATAAGTGCTGCTACTATCCAACCACCCTTTTCTGTTGTTCCATCTGCACCGTTTTCTTCTTTTAACTTTCCTAATATTTGTATTAACATAGCCTTAATAAACATATATCCTGCTACCATTTTTTCATTAAATTTTGTTACCATTTTCATAATTATTTCCTCCAATAATTTAATTTTTTTGATTTGTTTTTTAATTTATAATTTATTATTTTAATTTAAAAAAATTTATAGTCTACAATCATAAGCATCACCCCTTTCAAACATTTAATTAGCTTGTAGTAATAATTCTTTTATTTTAACTAAAATATTATCTTTAAAATTTACTTCTATGTTTTTTAATAGAAAAAACTTTTTTATATCTTCTTTTTCATAAAGACTATCTACAATACATACATTTTCAAAAATAATACCAACAGGTTTTTGATAATAATAAAATAAAAAAACGTCATCTTTTAATGTATCTATTTCCATTTTAAGACGTCGTTTTTCTTGTTTAAATCTATCAAAACTATTTTCAAAAATACTATTTATCTCATTGTCAAAGTCTTTATAAATATTGTTGCATTTCTTACTTTTTTCTATTTTTTGCACAAGACTTGTTATTTTTGTTTCATCTTCTTTTAAATCCATACTGTTCAAATATTGTTCTTTTTCTTTTAAATCTTTAGCAATATTTTCTTCCATCAAATGTTGTTCTTTTATTGTCTGTTGTTGCAAAGCTTTTGATATATTACCTTTTGTTTTTTCTTTTTTTGCTTTAGCCATACTATCTTTTTTATAAACTTTTTCATTTTTAGGCTTTTTTATATTATTTAAAAAATTATTAAAAAATCCTTTTTTATCAGTAGTTTTTTGTATTTCAAAGTTTTCAACTCTATAACCTAAAGTATTAGCATAATTATTTGTCTTTTCAAAACAACTTTTTATTTCTAAATCTCTAATTTCTTCATCTTTACTTGTTATAAAGTTATAAATACCTTCGGCAAAAAATCTACCAAGTATACTATCGCCTTTTTCTTTACCTATCCCAACTATTATTATGTTAACACTACTATTGCAAAGTCTAAAAGCACATAAAGATTTAATCAGCTCAATTTCATCATCAATTATATTTTCTAAATCAATAGCTAAAAATTCTAAATGATTTAGTTTAGTTTTATTAGATTCTATATAACCTGTAAAATCTCGTTCAAGTACTAAATCTATATGTATTCCTAATTCTTGTGCTTGTTTATCAAAAATATCTACATTTTTTTCTGATGAAAAATATAATAACATTTTGCTCCCCCTTTTTACTCTTTTACTGTACTTTCATATCTTCCAACTTATCTAAATATTGTTTAGGTGGAAATGTTTTATATTCGTTTATAGGTACTTCTATATTTTTTTCAGATTTAAAATTAAAATAAATAAAAATACTTAACAAGGTTAAAATTATAAAAATTAATATTTTTCTCATACATCTTCACTTTCTTCTATTTTTAAATCATCATAACTATATGCCCAAGCACCTTTTATTTCATTTGCTATAAATTCAGGTGTAAAAGTCTCATTCGATTTTTTCTCACTCCAACTATCATTAACTTTCACTTTACCATCTTCAGTAAGTCCTGTTAATACAATAAAATGTCCACCATTAGTAAAATATCCTGTGCTTGTTCCTGTTGGTGTATTATATCCTTTATAACAAGTAGATACTATCATTACCTTACCTTGTGATAAATTTTGTACTATACTCTCAGCACTTGTAGATACTTGTTCTGAATTTAAGCCAAACGATGTTGCACCTGTTGTCATAAGCTCCCAACTACTTCCCATTCCATTAATAGCCCAACCCCTACTTGTACTAAATTGTGCCATAGTAAGTGGTGTTATAGAAGTATCTCCTGTTAAACCTACTACAACCATTGCTAATGATGAGGGTCCACAACCTGATATTTTTATTGTATCCCCTGCATACGAATAATTTGCCCATCTTGTATCAAACTGAAAAAATAAAGGTATATCTCTACCCTCATATATTGCATTATCTTTTATATGATTTTCATTTTTAAATTCTTCTAAAATACTAACTATTTCACTATCATCACTATCAAGCTCTACTTCTATTACTTTAGCAATTACATTTATAGGTGAAGTTATTATATAATATATAAAAGTCAAAAAAAGAAAAATTATAGCAATACCTATAATCAAACCTGTTATTAATTTTTGTCGCTTTTCTTCATCTAATAATCTTGATATTAACTCTCTTATTATTAAATAGGCTATTTTAGGCATTTATCTTCCACCTTTTCCACCTAATATATACTTTGCTTCATAGTCTGCAAGCTCCATATTAAATATATAATGATTGCTACCATTTATTAAAAGCCCACGTCCTTGTACACCTGCCTGTATTATATCTTTATGTATTTGTTTAAGCTCAAATGTATCAACTATTTCTTGCAAGTCTTTACCATCACTACCTAAAAATATTTTGTAACAAGGTAAAGTGAGTAAGGCTTGCCCATACATTTTTATACGTGGGTCTAAAAAGTCTATTATAGACTGACTTATAACAACTAAACTACCCTCATATTTTCTACACCTTTTAGCAATATTTCTAAGTCCTATTAGTGTTTGAGGTATTTCAGGGTCTATAAGTAAATAAGCTTCATCACATATAAGCATTATTTTCTCATGTCTATCTTTTGTTATCTGTCTCCAACACCAACTTATTATATTAAAATACTGTGCTTTTTTTATTCTTTCAGATGAATTATTAAGGTCGTGTGTATCTAAACATACTATTTTACTATCTATATGTAAACTTGTATGCTTATTAAATAAAAATTGGTCTTGTCCATTTATCAAATTACCTATATATAAAAGCAAATCATTGTAATCTTCTATTGTTCTCTCATCTGTTTCAAGCTCTTTATTATTTAAAAGCATTTCATATAAGTTTGACATAATTGGAAAGTCTTCATTGTTAAAATTACTTGTATCTGTATTCCAAAATATATTAAACTGATTGTAAAGTTTTATTAGATTATCATTTAAAATAGTTTTTTGTCTTTCTGTTATTTCTGCCAAACACAAGCCAAAAAATACTTCTAAATTTTGTAGATGTAAAGCTAATGCACCTATACCATCAAATTCTATTTCATCATCTTCTAAAGATGCATGATTTTCATTATCTTTATCTAAAGATATAGGCTTTATCTCAAGTGGATTAATATTTCCTTTGTTGCTACCACCTAAATTTATCCAATCTCCACCTAAATTTTTAACAATATCATCGTAGTCGACTAAGTCGGGGCGATTACTCGCCCTTTCTCGTCTAAGAACCGTACGTGAGCGTTTCCACTCATACGGCTCAAGCATTTCATCACTCTTTTATGAGCGACACTCAAGATAAGTTTTTTGACAATGTTTATGAACATATGCCATATTAGTTACTTCATATTTAACATTTTCATCTTTGTTTTTAAAAAATATTTCTCTATCTTCATTTAATTCCATAGGTAATTTACAATGATAACAACAACCTTTTTGATTTTCCCATACTCGTTTAAATTTTCCTGATAATCTTCTTTTACCTTGTTCAAACTTTCTATCAATAAAGTATTGTTTATCAAAGTATGGATTTGCGTTCATTCTTACTTTTATATGCCTTACTATTGGTATATGGTCTACTCTAATTAGTTCTTTATCTTCAGTAGAAAATACCCAAGTTCTATTACCCCTTGTGTGCCAATAGTTAGTTGAAATCCACCATTTACCTTTATTGTGATGACGGCGTTTTGCCCATCTCCATAAAAGTTGATATAGTACATAATCTATATGTGTAAATGTTTCACTTGCACACACAGACTGATGATAATTAGCAAATCCCCTTATTTGACTGTTTAATTTTTCAATTAAAACATCTTGTGTTAATGCTTTTCCATTACCTAGTATTGTTTCAGACAGTTTTTCTACAAAACTTTTAACTGCCTTATTTGAAGGTTTAACAATTAGTTTTCCTTTAAATTTACGGAAAGTCCACCCTAACATATCAAACCCTTCTTTTATATTTGTAATTAAAGTTTTTTCTTCTGATAATTCTAGTCCTCTAGTTTTTAGAAAATCTTTTATAACTTCTTTTGCTTTAAGTGCAATTTCTTCTGTTCTAGCTGTTACTATAAAATCATCTGCATATCTTACAAGATTTACTTGATTTTTATTGTGTAATCTAGCATCAATTTTACCTTTAGAGTTAGTGTCAAAATTTTCTACTAATGCTTTTTGTATACCGTCTAGTGCCATATTTGCAAGTATCGGTGATATTACCCCACCTTGTGGAGTTCCTTCATCTGTTGCAAATAGTTTATCTTTAAATACAAATCCTGCCTTTAAAAACTGCTTTAGTATAGATTTGTCCATAGGTATGTTATCTATAAGCCATTGATGACTTATGTTATCAAAACAACCTTTTATATCACCTTCTAGCACCCAAGTTGGACTAAATTTCCTAGATAGTGCTGTAAATATGTATTCACAAGCATCTTGACAACTTCTGCCTTTACGAAAACCAAAAGATTTTGTATCTGCTGTTGTTTCTGCTACTGGCTCTAGTGCTAGTGCGTATAATGCTTGCATTGCTCTATCATACATACAAGGTATCCCTAGAGGGCGTTTAGCTTTCTTCCCCTTTTTCTCTATATAAACACGTCTTAAAGGTTTAGCTTTATAGTTTTTGTCTGTAAGTGATAAAACGGCTTTCATTTTTGAAGCCATTGTTGTCCATAATTCTTTATCAATACCTGATGTATTTTTACCTTTATTTGTTGTTACTCTTCTTACTGCTAATGCTTTAGCGTAAAATGAGTGTGTAAGTAAATATTGAAGTCTTTTAACTTTATTCCATTTCTTTTCTTGAGTTGCCTTAGCAATCCTGACTTGTAGCCTATTAACATAGGTTTCAGCTTTATTCCAATCTATTTTCTTCCATTGTAATTCAAGCTGTTTACTGTTTGATAATCTCTCAGTTTTAACTGTCGTTGAATTATTATCATTCATAAGTTTACCTCCATTTCTTGCTATGAAATACCTCAGGAGAAGTCTGCACTCTTTCAAGTTAGGGCAAATTTTGAACCCCTATACACACCATTACAGTATGCCATTCGCTTTTTCTCCAATTCCTCTACCCTCTACGTCATTTCTTCTTTTTACAAAGTCGATACCTTTTTCAAGGAACGCATAGGGCTTACCACGTTCCGTATAATAAATATTGTTTTAATTATTTAGCAAATTAAAACGTGAATACCTTAGGAGCTATCTTTAAGCCGAGAAGTATTTGTCCATTTGTTATAGAACTGAGAAAATTTCTATAACCTACTTCTGCACCTTTTGGTGTAAGTGTATCAGCCTTATTTCACTTATTCCCTGTAACGACTTTTACAATAGTTCACTTTACGTTCTCCATAGTATTCTTATCCTAACAGTACGTCCGATTTAGGCTATCAGATTTCCCATATAGTCCCATAAGCTTTCCACATAAACGTTACCATTTACGCAGATTATGGTAGGATTACCCCAAATGGAAAGGGTAGCTTTTTTTTAAGCAATTCATTATACGACTTCGTGTCGCACTTCTCGCTCAGGGTCTACAATAAGAATTTTTGTACCTAACATATATTCATTAAGTATTATTTTTTTGATAGCCGTTGACTTCCCCTTGCCTGGAGCTCCAACTGCAACTATGTTTGAATTAGTTCTATCACCGCCTCGTTTCCACAAGTCCATTATCATAAGTTTTCCGTTTATATCTTTTGCAAAATAAAAACCTTGTTCATCACTAAACCCTTCACTAGAATTAAAAAAACCACCTATATAAGTGGATAATAAAGTTACTCTTCCTGCTAGCTCTCTCATTATTTCAGTAGTATATCCATAGGGGGCTATTGTTAAAAAGCCATCTTCTTGATAAAAAGGTACTTGTCTTACTTGACAACCTAAACCTGCAACTGTATTTATTAGCTTTTCACTATTTTTTCTTAAAGTTTCTTCACTATTACCTAAAACTAAAATTACATTAGCCATAACTCCAATACTTTCGCCATTTTCTTCTATTTGCTTTAGGATATTTTGTCCATCTTCTACACGTCTTTCGGCTTGTATTCTTCTGTAATTATCTCTTTCAGATATTGCTCTTATTTTGTTGTCTGCAATATCTTTGCTAAAAGCAGAAACCAAAATACCCTCAGCTTGTGGGATAAATTCACTAAGCATTATTGTCCCTTGTACGTTACTTATTTTACCAAGCCAACCATACTCTAACCTACTTGGGTATTTTGATATTACATAACATTTTGCTAGATTTTCGCCTATTTCAATACCTTTGTCTTTAAATTTTAATATTGTTGGCGATATTATATTAAGTAAACTTTCGTTTATATTTATTTTACAACCTTTCATAATATCTCCTTTCATACTTAATCACTTTTTATCGTACATTATCAAATATAATCACACTTCATCATAGGTCATATTTATTATTGATAAACTATCTTCAAGCTCCATTGTTTCAATATTCCCATAAGAAGAATTAGCAAATAAATTACAAATTCTTGCTATTTCTTCTGTTTTACAAATATTTGCTTGTATTTTTACTGATTGAAACTTTCTTGCTATATTTGTCATTTTCTTTTCAAGCTCTATAAAGTTATTTAAATTTTCTCTAATTAAAAAGTAATATTCATTTTCTAGCTCATTACCATTTACAGAATATTTGTGTAAAAACAATGTTGCTTCTCTTAAAAGTTCTTTTTGTTTTAAATCATTTGAATTTTTGTACATATTTCTATATAAACTTACAAGTCCACTTATATCAACTGGCTTTGATATTTTAAGCATTCTAAGATTGTCTTTTACTGATGCAAATTCACTGCTTAAAGTTTTTATAAGTATATTTATATCAGTTTTACTCATTGTGCTTATAGAAACTGTCCCAACCTTAATAAAACCTATTATATAGTTATCTTTTGTATATAACATATTGTTTTTTATATCTGCTACATTTATGTACTGATTAACAGTTGTTTTTTTATTTTGTTTTTTGTTTTTCTTCCTCATCTAAATATTTTTCCCACCATTCCGTATACTTATATTTATATAAATTTTGTTTCTTGTAGTATTTATATATACCTACTAATTGTGTCATTGTTGAGTGGTTATTATTTGGATTTTTAACAACTAAAAAATATGAAAATATAGTTAAAGGTACTACTACTAAAATACCTATGTTTGCCGTTATAAAAACTCCAACTGTTACACCAACAATAACATTAAATAAAAATAGATAGACAAAATATTTTGCTTCTTTCTTACCTATTCCTGATACTATTTGATTTTCTGTTGCTAAATTTGATGGCATATATAAATTATTTTCATTTTTTTCTTGGTTCAAAAAATCATCTCCTAAAATAGTATTCTATAATAGCTTTTATAGAAAAAATTGATACAGAAACTATAAAAGCTATTAAACAATTTTTTATTTTTTTAATATAAGTTTCCTTTTCTTCTAAGTTAAACATCATAGCTAGTAAGTGGTTAGCTAATTTAAAAACTACACCAACAGTTATTAAGCCTATCATTACATTTATTAAGCTATTTATTGTATCCATACTAACCCTACTTTCTTATAAACCTACTAACCCTTGAAACCATACTAGCCGTTTGATTTATAGTCATCATATTTACTCCACTACTTCCTAAGCCTACCATAAATTGTTGTAAAAATTGTGGTGTTTTTATCCCCATTATCATACAAGCTATGCCAAAAAATATATTACCATTTGCAACTACTCCAAACCCTAACTTTATCATCGCAAGCTGTATTACAACAGTCACACTATTTTGTATAAATATTTTTATGTATGGAGCAAATACACCATTATCACTATCTATTAAACCAATACAAGCAATAGGTATACCTAATCTTAATATTAACATTTCAAGTCCACGCTTTATAAATTGAAATACTAATAATAAATAGCAAATAAAAAATACCAATAAACCAAGTAACATAAATATACCACCACCTAAAAAGAAGTGTTCAAATATTTCCATTAAGCTAGGTATAGTTACAAGCCCTACTGCATCTAACATTTGATTTATAAAATCTATTGATATACTTACAAATATTTCATATAAAAAATTAAATGAAAATATTATTATTAAACCTTTACAAAAACCTATAACTATATTTTCAACAGACATAGATGGGTCGCCATCACTACCTATTATATATGTATCAAATATTTTCTTTAAAAATTTAAATATCAAAAAAGCTATTCCAAAAACTGTAGTAACTTGAAATAGCTTATCAAAAAATATATCACTTTTACTATTATCTAATATTGTATTTTGAAAAATAGAACCATCACTTATATGATTTTCTACCCAAAATACTATATTTATAAGTTGTGCAAACAAAACATCTGCAATAGGAAAAGCATCTTTAAAAAAATCAGTTAACAACGCTTCTAATATCTTTGTCATATGTTAACACTCCTAAACTGCCGTTCCACCTATTTTAAAATAGTGTGCAACAATTTTAACAATAATACCTGCACTCATTATAGCTATATAACATAAAATAACTGCTTTTGTCCTTTTGTCATACTGCTTACCTTCCATCTCATCATCGCTTGCTTTCTTTTTAAACTGATATAAACCAATAAAAAATGGTGTCGCAACATTCGCAAGTAACATTAGAACATTTAAGGCATCTTGCAACATTTGTTTAAACCCTTGTGTTATTGGATTATTTATTAAATCATTTGCAAATGCTATATTTGTTTTTACCATTATTATTGAAATTATTAAAGTATATAAAACTAACGCTTTATCATTAATTTTTTTAATAAATTTTTTAGTCATAATAATCTCCTTTATTTTTAAATATTTATATTAAATACTAAATTTCATAATCGCCTATTTCTTCTTCTAAACTTTTATAAAATCTATTCCATAGTTTCATTTTTATATCACTACTTAATTTTTTAGGTCTTTTTTCTTGTCTTTCTAATATAACTTGTCTGTTGTGTTCTTTATCTCCTAATCCAAATATTTTATTAAAAAACCAATTAGATAAATCTGGGGCATAAAATATTATATTTTCCCCATCTTTTAATACAAGAGTATTAGGACGTTTTATTTTTTCTACCTCCTTGTAATTAAGAAGAGGTCTTTCTACATAGCTTGTGCTAGAAGTAAAACTACCTTTACCGTTACTTTCTGTAACATTTAAAACAGTGTAAGTACCAAGTCTTTCGCTAACTTCTCGTAAAGTTTCTGTATCTTTACTACGTAAATATATTAAGGTTTCGGCATTATCTTTTAAGACTCTTGCTACATCTTCATCATATACACTTTTTAATTGAGCAAAACTTTGTATAAATAAATTAAATCTTATGCCATACCCTGCCGATACCGTCATTTTACTTTCCATACCATTAATAGCAGGATAGTTTCCAAACTCATCAAGATTAAAATTAACTCTTCTTTCCAACCTATTACCATTAGCTTTAGCATTTTTTATAAGCGAGTTATAATACTGACTTATAAAAAGCCCCGCTAGTGAATTATAAGTTTGCTTTTGGTCAGGTAGTATAATAAATATAGCTCTTTTTTTACTGCTATCATTTATATTAAAATCTGTTTGCTTGCTCATTTCATAAATAAATGGACTTGCAAACAACCTTAAAGTTGATAATGCCGATGTAAAAAAGCTACCTCTAGTCTTTTCAGGTGCTACAAGGGATATACTAGCTTTCATTTTTGCAGGGTGGTCATCAGGTAATTCTTGTATGTACTTATTAAGTGGTATTTTACCATTTTCATCGGATATACACATTTTAGATAAAAAGTTATATACATTTGTTAAATTTTGATATTCAGGCTTATCTTTGTTTTCTATAACTATAAGAAGTATTGCAAAAGCTAATATAGATTTTTCTCCATTTTCCCAAATAGGCTCATTACTTCCTTTTTGTACTAACATATCTACTATATCTTCTACACTATCAATAGCCCTTGTCATATCGCCCTCGTTCACATAGTCAATTACATTTTGTAAAAAGTTATAGCTATTACTTTTTTCAGGCTCTTCAAAATCAAGTGCTATTACCTCATAACCTAAATTTTTTAAAAACTCATTTGTATAACAAAATAATTCTCCTTTAGGGTCGGATAAAATCATATTTTCCCCTGCTAATCCTTGTATGCCTATTGTTTGTAAAAGTACAGTTCTACCTTTACCACTTCTTGTAGCTCCTAGTATTATTGAGTGTGTATCATCATCATTATAATAAATTTTTTCTTTGCCGTTTTCTTTACATAAACCTAGAGAAATACCACCTTTTTCAAATTTATATTTTTCAAAAATTTCTTCAGATATTTTTCTATCTGCAAGTAATAATCGTATCATTTTGTTATCTTCTATCACATTGTAGCTAAATTTTTTTTCTATTTCTTCTTTTTCTAAAAACCAACTAGAGCCATATTGAAATTTATTTTTTATAGGTTTTGGTATAAAAATACCATCCATTATTTCAATATTTACTTCATCATATTTTAAATATCTTCTATCACTTTCACTAAGCCAATACCCAACAAATATAGTTATTAAAATAGTTGAACTTAAAAAAAGCAAAATATTCATATCGTTTATAATAATAAGCTTACCTAAAAATACTTTGCTAAATGCCATTGTTATTAATAATGCTAATGGTATACTAAGTGTTAGAGCATAACCTAAAATTTTAAACCACTTTTTCATCGTCTACTTCCTTATTTTCATTATTTTCTTTTTTATCTAACAATTCAATTTCTTCTACAATAAATTCAGTAAAAGTTTTAGTTTTGTTATTTTC
Organism: [Clostridium] colinum; assembly: GCF_940677205.1. Taxonomy (NCBI): domain Bacteria; kingdom Bacillati; phylum Bacillota; class Clostridia; order Lachnospirales; family Lachnospiraceae; genus Tyzzerella; species [Clostridium] colinum. The sequence continues at coordinate 1,451,711 of NZ_OW712331.1, forward strand.
ATCTTTCCAAGTCCTATTTTTTAAATAACCTATCACAGCTATTTTTTTACCTTTTGTACAATATTTACTTATAAATTCTGCTATTTTACCAAAGGCTACAAAATTAACAAAATCTACATCAGGTTCATTTTCTTTTTTATATTTTCTTTGCACTGCTAAAGAAAAATTAAGTATAGCAATAGGTTCTACACTTTGAGAATATTTAATATCTGGATTATCAGTAAGTCTACCACTAAAAATTGTTTTATTCATTTTAAAATTGCTCCTCCTATTTCTTTATTATTTTTAACTTTCCACTTATTTTGTGTAAAATTTCCATTTCTGTTGATGTGTTTTTAATAAGCCACCAGTTTTTAGGGTTTAGTTTTTTAGTTTCTAAAAACTTCCTTTGTCTTTCTGTTAATTTTCTACCGTTTTTCATAATTCACCTCCTTTCAAAAATTTTTAGATATAAAAAAGCACTCTAACTAAAAGAACACCTTTTTTATTTTTGTTTTATTACATTTCCATTTCTTCAACTTGCTCTAATATTTCTTGTTGTAGGCTTTCAAATATTTTATTAGCTAAATTACTTACCTTTTCCAAATATTCTTTTTTTGCATAGCTATTTTCTAATAATATAGGTTTTTCATTTTTACTAAAATCAAGTTTATAAGCACCAATTATTTTTTCTTCACTGTCTTTTATAGGAAATATTGCATTACCTTTCTCATCTGCATACATTTCTTTATTTTTAAACATTTCTAATAAATTATTTTTTCTTATATCTGTTTTTAAAAGTAATTTTTGATATAGCTCGTTACTTTTCTCTTTTGACAGTTCAGGTTTTTCAAAAACATTATTTATAGGATGATTTTTATTTTTAAATGCTAGTTTTCTATTTTCATCTGTTGTTTTTAAATTACTAGATATTTTCTCCAATAGCTCTCTTGGAGCATTTTTATTTTTAGCTATACATCCTATTATTTCATCATCTTTAATATTTTTATTATAGATTTCATTTAATTTTTCAATAGACATATTTTTGTGCTTTATAGCTTCTAATTTAATAAACTTATCTTTGTCATTTATTAAAATATTTAATGCTTCAACAGATATATTTTCATTTTCTAATAACAATTCTTTTAATTTTAAATCACTATTTTTAGCTAATTTTATAAATGTTTGGTTATCTAAGTTTTTATTTAATGCTAAAATTCTTAATACTTTAATATCTTCTGTTTTTGATAAATCTTTTAGTATACTTATAGGAGTTTCATTATTTTTTGCAAGCACCAATATATCTTTATCTGTTAAATTAAACTGTTGATTAAGATTTTCTTTCTCTTTTTCCTCAGTCTTTAATAAATTTTCAAACTTATATTTTAAAATACCAATTTCTAATTCAATCTGTTTTGCCAATTCATTTAATACGTTTTTTATATTTTCTAGTAATAATTTTACTACATCTTTATATTGTTGTTTTTGTGAATTGTTATAGTTTGTGTTTTCATCTATTTCATTAATGAAATTATCTTCTATTTTTTCTAGCTCCTTTTTTGTAGTATGTATATCATTTAATATACAATTAGAGTTTTTTATATCACTTACTATTGTATTTTCATTTGTATATTTTATCTTCTCATAGTCAATAAACCACTCATTTATTTTATTATCAATGCTAGCTAAATCATTTATTAGCTCATTAGACATAACTTCTACATACTCATCTATTTCTTCCTTAACATTTACTTCCTTACCAAAATCATTTAATATTGTGCTATCCCAACTTAAATCTTTATTTTGCGTTATATCTTTTAATACATTTAATATTTTTTCTTTTAAAGTATTCTTATAAAAATCTTCATACTTTCCAATTAATACGTCATTTTTCAATTCTTCCATAAAGCTTCCTACCTTTCATTTTCCCAATCTATTTGTGATTTGTTTTCTAGTTTTTTAGCTAATTCCTTTTTAGCTTCTATACTATCTACATTTTGCTTTTTAATATTTTTATTTTTACTTTCATTTTTGGTCATGAAATTAATTAAGTTTGTTACTAGTCCTAATATTTCTTGTCTTTCAAAATTTTTTTGTTGTTCTTCTATTTCTTTCTTTGTCTTTTCAAACTCCTCCTTTCTAATGTTAAATTCTTTTTTATTTATTTTTTTACAAATATTTAATATTTGATTTCCTGTAAAAGTTAATAATTCATTTTCTGCAGATTTTACACTTTTACTTATATATTTATCATCTTTAATACTAAACTCTGTTATATCTTTTATAGACTGTATGTAATTAGAAAAACTTTTTCTTACTTCTATATCACTAGCTAATATTTTTTTACTTATAACATTTATTTCATTTTTGATATTTTCAGGCATAAAGGCATAATTTAACCTACCCGTTTTGGGTAGGTCTTTTCTTAATAAATATATATCTTTCATTATTTCCCTAATATATTTTTTAGATAAGTCTATATTAAATATTTTATTTTCATTTAAATCACTATCTAATGATTTTAACTCTTCAGTATATTTTTTATATTCTTCATCACTTATTTCAAAAAATGGGTCTATTTCTTTTATTATATTTTTTATAAAAGCTTTAAAATCTTCTTTATTTTTGTTTTTACTATTATAAAAATTTTGTAGTTCATCTTTAAAAACATAATTTGTTAATTCTGTTCTTATTTTAGCAAGATTACTCTTAGATATATTTGTTCTTAATATCTCTTGATTTTTGTCCCAAGCCATAAAATGTATATGTGGATGTCCTTTTTCCATATGTACAGAACAAACATACTCAAAATTTTCTATTTTTATTCCCATTTGTTTGGCTAACTTACTTGAATTATTTTTAATAAGTTGTTCCCATTTTTCTCTATCATCAAAGCCTTTTTTAAGTGCATCTTTCTCTGTTAATGATATTACACATTTATAAAAGGTTGTTTTATTTTTTGACTTTTCTTTAATATGATTTTTTATTAAATTAAACTGGTTTATATCCCCAAAACTACTGTATCCTAATTCCGATACTTTGCCAAAACAACAAAAATCTTGCCCTTTATTAAGTACTGCTCTAGGTCGCTTACATATATAAGCAAAATGATTTACATTTAACTTAGGAGTTTTGCTTTTATTAGGGTGATTAAATTTAATTTTAAATACTATATTTTTCATAATATCACTTACTTTTATTTTAAATTTTCATCTTTAGAAGTAATATATGCATAACCTTTTTTCTTACTTTCAATTAACGCTTGTTCTAAAGTTTTTCTATATATAGGGTCAACTAACTTATTTAATGTTTCACCTAAAGCAAAATGACTACTAGCACTCATTATAGCTCCTTTTGAAGATATAGCTATAAGTCTATTCATATATGGGTTTAAACTATTTTCTATTTCTTCATTTATCATTTCTCTTAAAAAATCTATTTCATCTTTATATGAATTTATAGCAAGTCCTTTATTTATAAATTCACGTATTGCCATAGATATGTTACCATTATAATATTTATTAGCATATTTCTCTAATTGTTCTTTTTTGTTTTTAGGTATCTTTATACCTATAAACTCTAATTGTTCTTTCATATAAAATTACTCCTTAATTTTGAGTATAAAAAAAGCATTTCTTTAAGAAATGCCTTAAAACTCTTGCTCATAATCTTTTTCTTGTTCTTTATATTTTTCTTTTACAACTTTTATACTTTCAAAAACTATATTTGATAAATGTTCTGCTCTATGTAAGTCTCCTTGTTTCCAAAACTTAGGTTTTTTGATTTTATCATTACAATTAACATCTAATTCAAATGCTCCTATTACTTGCCCTGTTATATTTTTTATTGGAAATATAGCATTACCATTTTCATCTGCATATATGTCATTATTTTTAAACATATTTACAATCTCATTTTTATTTAGATTACTATTTCTCAAAAGTTTTTGATATAATTTATTATTATCTCCTTGTTCTAAACTTAAATCTAAGTATACATCTTTTGTATTAATACTTTTACTTTTAAACTCTTTTATTTCTTCCTCTAATTTTAAAATTTTATCTTTTAACTCTTTATTATCTCGCTCAAGCATCGCTATTTGAATTTCTTTTTTCGTATATTTTTCTGTAAGCAAAATTATATTATTTATTGAATCACTTATTGGTATATCTTGTTTATCAATTTCTTTTCTTATAGATTTTTCTTCTTGTGTTATTTTAAGTATTTCATCTACATTTTTTCTAAGATTTCCATTTTCATTTAGCAAGTCTTTTATTTCTTTATGTCCTTTTGCAAGATTTCCATTTTCACTTAGTAAATCTTTTATTTCTTTATGTCCTTTTGCAAGATTTCCATTTTCACTTAGTAAATCTTTTATTTCTTTATGTCCTTTTGCAAGATTTCCATTTTCACTTAGTAAATCTTTTATTTCTTTATTTTCTTTTCTAAGATTTCCATCTTCACTTAGCAAATTTTTTATTTCTTTATGTCCCTCATTTAAAGTATTATGTGAAATTAAAACACCTGCTATCCAATTAAAAAATTTTGCCATAACCATAACTCCTAAAATTACTAATATTATTTTTAAAAACATTTTATTTACCTCCTAATTTTACAAAATTAAATATTTAAAGTCAATATTTTATGGTTTAACAAAAATTTTACACATATACTTAATGTTTAACCGTTGAACACTAGTGTTCAAGCTGTTTTTAGGCGTTTGGTAAAACGCCTTATCCTGCCTTACCACCTAAAAGGTGTCTTAGATGGGGTAAACCCCTAACCCCCTAATACAAAAAAAGAAAAAACATAATTTAAATCTCTAAAAAAGTCTTTAGCATATTAATTAATTATTTTAACATTTTATTATATTATAATCTCCATATGCTTTAAATTATCTACTCATATTATATCTCCATTTCTTCTACTTGTTCTATTTCTAAACTACTATTTATATTTTTATATATATAGGTAGCAAAATTTATTATTTTATCTTCTTGTTCTTTAGGTATATATGTATTTTCTAATCTTTTTAATTGTGGACTTTTATTATAAATATCTAATGAATATCCTCCTATATTTTTACCATCTTCATTTTTAACTAAAAAAACCATATTTCTATCAACATCTTGATAAATATGGTTATATTTAAACATTTGTACTAACTTTTGTTTTGGTATATTAGTTTTTCTCAATAAAAAAGAATATAATTCTTCATTATCTCCTTTTTCTTTAGTTATAAAAGAACTTTTTATATAATCATCTTTTAAAAACTCTTTATAATTATCTTTATTCCATTCTTCAACTCCTATTTTTATGTTATAATTTTCTTCTTTATTTTTTAATTGCTTATAAATTAAGCTATTTTTGTCTTTAGCTTGTTTATAAAATTCTGTATTAGGGTCTACACATAAAAATATACTTTCTAAATTTTTATTATCATTTATAATACAATCAATATTATCTAAATTTTCTATATGGTTTGTATAACCTGTATTAACTTTTTTCATCATATATAAGGGGCTTACTATATCATTATATAAAAAGACTGAATCACTTTTATTATCTAACGCTTTAAAAATTAAAGGTTTTTCTACACTTTTATCTAATAAAGTTAAATTACTATATTCTTTATTATAAATATCCCATTCATAACCTCCTATATTTTCATCTTTCTCATTTTTTATTAATAAAATTGCTTTATTATCCTGTGTTTCTACCAATCTATCATTTCTAAATAGAAATTTCATATTATTATTATCTATCATCATATTAATTGTATAATTTCGTATATTATCTTGATTTTCTAATACTTTAGGTACTAAAAATGGTTTGTCATCTACATATTTTATATAGTTATTAAATTTAATATTTTTATCTACTTCTTTATCTTTTAAATAATCTTGCCAAGTTTGATTTAAGTCTTTATTTTTCACATTAACTATTTCTATCTTATAATCATTACCATAATGTCTATATAGCTTATTTCTATCTCTTATACCTGACTTATCATTATCTAAAAACAATACAATCTCTTTTATATTTTTATTATCTTGTAAAAAATTATCCATAGATTTAAAAGATAAACAACCTAAAGATACTCTATTAGCATCTCTCCAATTGCCTCCTAAATGTTTTGATATACTTGCGTGAGTAAGTAAATCAATAACCCCTTCAAATACATAAACTCTATCACTATTTGATTTTCCATTTATTCTAAATCCAAATTCTTTATCACTATTTTTACAATCACCTTTATAATTACTATTAGTTAGTGTGCTTCTTTTCATTGCATATTTAGGTACATTATCTTTATCCATACCTAAAAATACGATGTTATGTTTATCTTTACTTTCATATATATTACCACTTTTTATTAAACTATTTACTATTTCAATATCTATTTTTCTAGTTTGAGTTAAATATGCAATAGCTCTTTTATTATCTTCATTTTTTTCAGGTAAAATTAAATCTCCTTTTTCTTCTTTTAATACTTCTTTAGATACTTTACCTTTATTGCTAGAATTAATATAGCTTGTTATACTTTTTCCATTTAAAGTCTTTATTGTCTCGACAAGTGTCTTTCCTTCATAGTATTGTAAAAACTGTATAGTAGATCCACCTACATTTCTACTATTCCAAAAGAAAGTATTTTTTAATGGGTTGATTCTCATACTATCGTGTTCTTCAAGTGTATATTCATTAGTACCAACCTTTTTTAATTTATACCCATTAGAAATTAGATAGTCTAGTAGCTCTACTTGGCTTGCCTTTTCATATTCTTCTTGAGTAAATCCTGCCATAAACTATCACTCCTTTTTATTTTCTTCATAAAATTTTACACACTCTAGCACATATTCTTTAGCTTCTTTATCTGTTGTAAAAGTTCTACTACTTATTTCTCTTATATCTTTAAAATTTAATTTAAAAGTTCGTGGTGTCTTTTTCTTCTCTACACTTTCGATTATTAAATCTAAAGTTTCTTTTGTTATTTCAACTTTTGTAGCTTTTTCTCTAATCTTTTTACAAATATCCATACTTAAAGAAGATTTATTTTGTATAAAGAAATAATCAAAAACTATGTTTTGTACATTTTCTTTAAGATAAGATAATTCAACTGCCATAACTAAACTTAATTCTTTTTCATCTACTTTATTAAGTAAATTTTTAATAAGATAGTTTAGCCTTAAATACCTAAATATTGTCATTCTATTTTCGTTTGTAACATCGTGATACAAATCTTTCTGTTCGGCTATTTCTCCTGTGTTGACGGCATTTTCAAACACAAAATTTTCACTTCTTTTAGCTTGTTTTTGTTCTAATACTTGTTTCCATATTTTATAAGCCTTTGCCCTTTCACTAGGTAATAAATTCTTCCTTTGCACTAAATTTGTATCAACTAAAATAAGCCTTGCATCATCAAGGCTTATATCTTGTTTTAACACATACATATTACTTTGCAAAGTTTCATACCCTAGCATTTTTAAAGCTTCTACTCTATTATGTCCACTTAAAATAATATAATCATCATCTTTTTTCCATAAGATTATTGGGTTTAGTAGCCCTTCATCTTTTATACTTTCTGCTAGTTCTTCTAAATCTTCTTTACTACATAAATTAAAAGGATTTTCTTCAAAACTTTTGATTTTATTTATATCTATTTGTTGTGTGTTGGTAAGTATTTTACTTTCTTCTTTAATTTCAGTATTTAAATCATTATTTTTATGTATATCTTTAAATAGTTCTTCTTTTACTTGTTTTATGTTCATAAATAACACTCCTTTAACTCTGACTATGTATGATTATCTCTGATTATCTCTGACAAACTCTGACTATGTATGATTGTCTCTTACTATCTCTTACTAACTATGATTATGTATGATTACCTTTTTTGGTAATAAATTATTAGTTTATTTCATAATGTACTAAATCAATATTAAAATTTTCTATATCCATATATTCTTTAGATATTTGGATATTATCCTGTACCCATTCTTCAATTTCTTTAAAGTTATCAAGGTCGATACCTTTTTTCTTCATTTTAGATATTTCATTATCTTTCAGTTCAATATCTATACTACTTGATAAACTTATTACTAAATTTATTTTCATAAAATCTCCTTTTTACATTTCCATCTCATACTCTTCAACAACTTCTATTTTTCCTGTCTGCTCAAGCTCATCTTCATCATAAACAACACCTTTGCTTTGTTCATCAAACTCTCGTTCAATTTCTATCTTTTCTTTTAACAAACTTTCTAAAGTTTCTTTGTGTTCAAATGGTGTGTTATGAAATTTTTCTACTTGTTCTTTTTGTTCTTGTAACTCTTTTATGTTTTTGTCTGCTATTTCTATCCTTTTATCTATTGATAAAATACACTCGTCAAGTAAATCTATATTTGCTTTTTTATAACCATTATTTAAAGTTAATCTGTGGCTAGCATTATGTTTTAATTTTATATCTGCAAGTACCTGTACTCTAGCACTATAAATTTTAAAACCTTTATACTCGCCGATTAAATCTCCAAAGCCCGACGCATTAGTTACTTGTATTAAAAATGCACCTGCTTTTTCCTTATCTGTATATTTATTGCCTTTTATAGTTATTTCAAAATTTTCATCACTAGATAAATCTCCTAAAGTTTTTATATATTCATCATCTAGCTTTAACTTTTCTATTCTGTTGTTAAGCCTTTCAAGTTCTTTTGGATAAATCTCATTTAAAAAGTTTTCGCTTGAATATTGCTTTTTCCTATAGGCTTTTTCTAAAACTCTAAGTTTTTCTATCTCTGTATCTATTTCCATTTTTCTTTTAATTTTGGGATTACCTGTTGCTAGTGCTTTAATTTCTGCATAATCAAGAGTTATATCATCTATATCTTTAACTTCTCGCCCTGTTATAGCGCCAACTTTTGCCTGTGTTATAAACCTTTGTTTTTGCTCTAAAATCTGCCAACTATAAGCATCAAAACTACCTTTTGTAATACACTTAAATATTTTTACTTCTTCATTTTCATTGCCTTGTCTTAATATCCTACCTTCTCGTTGCTCAAGGTCTGACGGTCGCCAAGGTGTATCCAAATGATAAAGAGCTACTAGCTTATTTTGAAAGTTTGTACCTGCTCCCATTTTTGCAGTGCTACCTAAAATAACTCTTATATCGCCTATTCGTACTTTTTCAAACATATCTTCCCTTTGTTTTGAAGTTTTAGCACTATGTACAAAAGCTATTTCATCTTCTTTTATTCCTTTTTCTATTAGCTTATTTTTTATATCATCGTACACATTAAATTCATTCTCTTTAGGTGTAGATAAATCGGAAAATATAACTTGTGTAGATTTATTTTCCATTGTTTGATTATATATTTCATAAACTTTATCAACAACAAGATTTACTTTGCTATCTTCATAATCAGGATTATTTTCATCAATATGTCTTATATCAAGCCCTGCATATCTACCTTCATTTACAATTTTTAACAGATTATCTTCTCTAGGGTCTTTACCATTTTTACAAAATTCTGCTCTTTCTCCAAAGCTTTTCATCTCTTTTTCCAATTCTTCACTTGCTTCTGCTTCTAATACTTCTTTTATATGTTTTGGAACAGGTAAATTTATCATTTCTGTTGTAACTACATCTGCCACTTTATTATATAAGTTCATAAGTTCAGGTATATTTCTAAAGTTTGAAAACCTTGTTTTTAATTGAAACCCATTTCCTGCAGGAGATATTTCTAACTTTGTTTCTGTACTTGCAAATATTTTTTGCCAACTATCAAAGTTATAAATGCCTTGTTCTCTTAATGTATCCTGCATTAAATATCTTTGCATTGTGTACATCTCTGCCATTGTATTTGATATAGGTGTACCTGTTGCAAATGTTACTTTGCCACCTATTTCTTCTATATAGTCTATTTTCATTTTTAAATTTAAAGCCTTTTTTGATGCCGTTTGATTTATACCTGCTATATTTCTAAGTTTTGTTATAAAATATAAATTTTTATACAAATGTGCCTCATCTATATATAAAGCATCAATACCTAGTTGTTCAAAATCAAGTATTGTTTCTTCTTTACTATGTATCAATTTTATGAGACTTCTTTCTAATGATTTTCTAGTTCTTTCAAGCATTTTTATAGTAAGCCTATCTTCATTTTTATCAAGTTCACTCATCTCATTAATTATATTTTTAATTTCATTTTCTAAGTTTTCAATTATTCTATCTTTAGATATTTTAAGTAAATCAAATTGCGACTGCCCCATAATTACTGCGTCATACTCATTTTGTGCAATTTTAGATAAAAATCTTTTTCTATTTTTGGTTTCAAAACTTTTTTCATCTGCATACAAAATGTTAGCATTTGGATACAAAAGATAAAAATCATTTTTAAACTGTCCCATTATGTTATTTGGTACTACTAAAAGTGGCTTGTTTGCTCTTCCTAGTCTTTTGTTTTCCATTGCCGACACTATCATTATAAAAGTTTTGCCTGCCCCTACCTGATGGTCAAGTAGTAAGTTATTAGGGTTAAAAATGCTCCTTGCTACTGCTCTTTTTTGGTGTGGGCGAAGTTTTATATCAGGCGACAAGTTAGGTAAAGTAAGCTCTAAATCAAAGTTTGCGTTTATAGAATTATTAAATCTTTCATTGTATTCTTTCATTATTCTATCTCTAATTTCTTTATTTTGATGAATAAACTCTTCAAATTCTCGTTCTATAAGCATTTTTTTCTCTGTTGCTTTTATAGTTTCTTCTTTGTTTTGAACATACCTTTTTCTGCCCTCACTATCTTCAACTTCATCTTTAACAACAACTTCTGTATTATTAAGTATTTTTTCAAATATATATAACGCCCCTATACGATTTGTACCATATTCTTGTGTGGCTAAATAGTTATGTACTGTTTTATTATATATTTTCCATTCAGAAGTTTTTTCATTATATCTAATATCAGGCTCTGAATATAAATTTAATATTTTTTTAGCAAAAGCTTTCATATCTTCAGGTTTATATAAGTCTGAACCTATATCTATTTTTATATCAGAAAAATCTACATCTTTAGGTATAACTTCTTTTAGCTTTTCAATATTTCTTTGAAAATATGGACTTTCTTCTTCTAGCTCTTCTACTATTTTTAACTTATTTTTAACATTACCATTTAAGTAAATAGATTTTACTTCCCAACCTTTTGTAATATCTTCTTTGCTATAATTTAAAGGGTTTAAGTATATAAAATCCACTTGTATAAGCTCGTCTATTATTTCATTAATCTGCTTATCATATAACTTTTGCATATACTCAAAATCTATATCCCCATACTTATTAAGTGATAATACAAGTGCATCTTTTGCATTGTCTACACTTTCTATTTCAATATTTGGAGCAATAGTCTTTTGAAAGAAAAATTTTGTTTTTTCATATTTTCCATCAACAGATTTTTCTAATGAAGTTAAAAAATGTATGTCGTCATCTTCCTTAAAAGCCGATATATTTATTCTACTATTTATATAACCATATTTTGCTACAAACTCATCATATATACGATTAAATTCTTTTAGCTTTTTGTTAAATAATTCATCAGAAGAATATACATCTAACTGTACATCTATTATTTCTTTTGCTAAATCTCTAATTTTTATCATACCAATAACTCTATCTTTGTTTTTTACATTAACTTGTTCAATATGATTGTTTGAATATTTGTAAAATATTTTATCGTTATAATAAGCGTATCTATAAATTCTATAATTAGGTTGATTAAGTAAATAGTCTATGTCTTTATCACTTTGTCCATTATCTTCATTAATAATATCATCATTTGTAATCAACAACTGATTATTTACAATGTTTTTAGGTAAATTTTCTATTGCTTGTTTTAAATCTTCTGATATATTTTCATTTGTAGCATCTACTGTTAAATCGTATCTACCGTACCTGTTTGTTTTATAATTAAGTTCTCCTAAAATCATTTCAGGGTGATTTGTAAAATAGTTGTTTATTCTATTTTCAAACTTTACTTCTGTTGTATTTACCCAATCTGGTATTTCTTGTCTCTCTTTTTCTAACTTTTGGAAAAACAAAATATCCGATGTAACTTCTGTTCCTGCTAACTTTTTAAAAGCAGTATTAGGTAGTCTTATAGCACCTATAAGTTCTGCTTTTTTTGAAATTTCTCGCCTAAAACTATCGTCCTTTTTATCAAGTGTTCCTTTACTTGTTATTACTGCCACTATTCCATTTGGTTTAGTAAGTTCTATACTTTTATTTATAAAATAATCGTGTATTAAATAATTATTTTTATTGTATTCTTTATCATAAATACTATAATCTCCAAAAGGAACATTATCAACAACTAAATCAAAACTATTTTTATTAAAGTATTCTTTTTCAAAGCCATTTATTTTTATTTTTGCATTTGGATATAATTGTTTTGCTATTCTACCTGTTATGCTATCTAATTCAACACCTGTAATGTTACTATTTTTTAAGTTTTCAGGTAAATTTCCTATAAAATTACCTATCCCACAAGATGGCTCAAGTATTTTTATGTTACTATCATATCCAAAATTTTTAATTGCATCATAAATACAATCAATAATCTCTTTTGATGTATAATGTGCATTAAGAGTTGATGCTCTTGCCATTTCATACTCTTTATCTGTTAAAAGTTCTTTAATTTCAATAGCTTTTTCTTTAATAAATGGACTTTTTATGTTATCAATATTTTCAAAAACTTGAGGCAAACCACCAAAACCAACATAATTAGCTAATATTTCTTTTTCTTCTGCTCTCGCTACTCGTTTTTCACTTTCTATTAAACGTAATGTTTTTATTGCATCTATGTTAGCTTGTATTTTTTCATTTGTTGTAGTTGGATATGGTGTTTTTTTGTTGTGTATATTAAAGTTTGAAAACAAAAAAGAAGAAGATTTATTTATTTCTTCTTGATTTTTTAAAATATGATAAATTGTTTCTACACTCTCATCTTTAAACACAGGTAAATTAACATCAAGTGTTAAATTAACTCGCTTTAAAAGATTGTTTACGGAATAGATAGTATAAATTTGTTTTTCAAACTCTATTTCTTTTCCTATATATGAGTTTATATATTTTAGCATAATTTCATCATTAGAAATTTCTTCTATTTTTTCTTTTTGAATTATCTCAAACTTATCTATTTTAGGGTCTATTGCCAAAGAGCTACCATTTTCCCAAGCAATATGTATTTGCCCTATATCATCTACACTTTTTATAACTCCTTTTAAGCCGTTAGGAAGGTTTTCTCCTACCATTTCTTCAAGAATTATTGTATCTCCTATGTTGTAACTTGTTTGTTGTTGTTCTGTTTGTTTTTCAATAGTATTTTTGTTTTCTGCCTTTTCCTGTGATTTAATTTCATTATAATAATTATTATTAAATAGGCTTATTTCTTCATCTTTTAGTTTTTCGTTAGATTTATTTTCTACAACAGAAAAAGGAACAGTTTTTTCCTGCTCCTTTTCAGTTTTTGTATTAGAATTACTAATATTTAACAAGTTTCTTTCATAATCTTTTATATTACTTTCTATTTCTAGTAAATCAAATTTTATAGTTGCACATAATTTATCAAAAAATATATCTATATCTTGTATTTTTACTTTATGTAAAATTTTAGTAGCTAAAATTTCCAACTTATCACTATCTTTTTGTATACCAAGTCTTGTATTTTTAGCAATTCTATTCATATAGTATATTAAATCTTTTAAATCTTCATCTCCTATATTATTAAATACATATTTTTCATAAAATTTATCTTTACTAAAATCTAAATCTACTATATTTTTATGTCTTTCTTCTACATATTCCCATAGCTTTATTTTTTGTTGGTATGTAGAAGATACATCAAAAACATATCTTAACTTGCTAAAAGTCCCATCATCAAAAAGTCCTATACCTTTTTCTCCCTTTTTTACTTGATACTTTATCCTTTGCCAAGTTTTATAATCTGCTACTGCTGTTGCATTTTCATTTTGTACATATATACATAATGCATCTACAAAATTATATTTATAAAACTTGGAATAGAACTTTATAAACTTTATAAGTTCTTCTTTATTTGATAGCATCTCTTTTACTTTTTTACCAAAACTAACTTTTATATCTTCATATTTAGACATTTATATCAACCTTTCTTTTGATATATTATTTCATACTAATATAATAACATAAAAACTTATTAAAAAAGTCCAGAAAAAGTCCAGAAAAAGTCCAGAAAAAGTCCAGAAAAAGTCCAGAAAAAGTCCAGAAAAAGTCCAGAAAAAGTCCAGAAAAAGTCCAGAAAAAGTCCAGAAAAAGTCCAGAAAAAGTCCAGAAAAAGTCCAGAAAAAGTCCAGAAAAAGTCCAGAAAAAGTCCTATATTTTTTGCTTGATATAAATCAAGCAAAAAAGGGATAGTTAAGACTACCCCTATACTATTTTATTCTAAAACTTTTTCAATATCAACATTTAAAAAATGGTCTTGATATACTACTTCTTGTAATGCTATTTCTTCTGCTTCTCTATAAAGCATTTTCTTATGTCTTTCTATTTCAACTATATTCCAATCATCTTGAATAGGCTCTTTTTCAAGTTTCTTTTCCATAATATTATCTATTATATTATAAACTTTTTCATCTATATCATTAAATATTTTAGGTAATTTACCTGCTACACCTAAAAAACTATATCTAGCTTTATTTATTGTTTTCATATGCTCCATTGCCATTTTACCATATTTACCAACTTTAAACTCTTCCTCTTCAAAAATAGGATAATACATACCGTGTTTCCCAAGTTCATATTTTATACCATTTTCGATTTTATACTTTTCCATTTTTTATTCCTCCATTTTGTATTTTTCTTTTAATTCTTTTTTATATTGTTCTATCTCTTCATCTGTAACAGTTATATCTATTTTATCTAATAATTTATCTATTATTAATTCATATTTTATTTTTCTATCATTATTGATTTGTTCTTTAATAAATAATTTATTCTCTAACTTATCTAATTGATTTGGTAAAGTATAAGTTTGTGTACAAAAAAATATATTTATTATAAAAGCATAAAAAACAACTGTATACAATAATAATTTAGAACTTGATTTACATCTATTCTCTTTTTTGAAGTTCTTGTTTTACCTTTTCTTCTACTATCTTCTCTATATTTGTTGATTTTTCTTGTTGTAAATAATTAATCGCATTTCCTAAGCTATCTTTTATCAAAAAAAGAATAAAAATATCAATAATTATACTTATAAAAAATCCTTCTTTTCTTAATATTACAAAAAAATTGATTATCATAAAAATTGATGCTATAGTAAGAATTATTAAATCTTTTTCTGTTACAATCATTTTATAAATATCATTTCACCATATTAAAATATTAAACTTATTAATTGAAATGCTCCTAATATAATTAATAATATTGTAACTGTAATTATTAACTGTAAAGCAAATTGCTTAACCCCTTTTAAAATATCAGTGTATAATATTTTTTTATTATTAGGTTCTTCATCTTTTAACATACCATAAATACTATCGATGTTTTTTAACTCTGTTATCATTTTTTTACACAAAACATCATTTATATTTGTTGTGTCCTTAAGATTTTCAATTAAATCAAGCATTTGTTTGCTATTTGCTTGATTTTCTTTACTTATACTTACTTTTACAAGTTCAAGAATATTATCAAAAAATATATTATTATTTTTTGATTGTTCTTCAAAACAATTTTCTACATAGTTTCTTAACTCTAAAAACCTGTTGTCTATATATTCTTTTATTTCTTCCATTTATTTTTCCTCTTACTCATCTTTAATAACTGCTGTAGTATTAGTCCCATTTACAGTTATCCATCCGTGTTTATCACGAGCCTCAACTTCTTTAAGTTTAATTAAATTTTCTGTAATAGACTGAGATAATGTTTTATTTGCGTCTGCTTCTGCTTGTGCTTTAATTTTTATTTGTTTTGCTTCTGCTTCTGCTTGTTCTATCTTTTTTTGATTTTCAATTTTAGATTTTTCTAACTCTAATTTAGAAGTTTCTACTTCCTGTTGTTTATTTATTTTATTTTGAATTGCTTTTGTTGTTTCTTCATCTAATCTAATTTGAGTAAAAGAAACTCCTTCTATTATTATTCCATATTCTTCAAATTTAGGTGCAACATAACTTTGTACTGAATTATTTAAGTCTGTTCTCTTTTCTCCATATATATCTATTAATGAAAATTTTGAAGAAACTTCTCCACTCCAAGATTTCATTTTTGCTCTTATAAAAGTTTCTTCTATGTATTCTGGACTTTTACCTCTAAACTCTGTATATGTCTTTGCTAAATTATTTACATCAAATTTATAAGAAAACTCTAAATCTACACTAACCGACTTTCCATCCGAAGTTGGTATATTAAAAGAACTATCCGAATCTTTACTCTCATCTTTATTCGCACTTAAATATACTTGTTGCCTTGATATAGGATATTTTGTAACCTTTACAATAGGACTTTTAAACCTTAACCCTTGTTCAAGAACTTCATTTTTTATACCACCATTTAAACTATACTGTATTCCAACATAACCAGCTTTTATAATAGTTGTACTAAAATAAAGTAATATACTTGCACTTGCTAATAATACTATTATTTCACTTGCTACAAAAACTTTCTTTTTCATCTCTTTCTCCTTTTGTATTTAGATTTCTTTATACATTATTAATATATTATATATGCTTGAAAGTATTTTTTTTCTTAAAAGATGATATTGACTTTTTGATAAATTCAACTTATTAAAAATATATATTTCACTTTCTTGTGCTTTATATCTTAATTCTAACATTTGTTTAAAATCATCATTTAAAATGTCTATTATATTTTTCATTTTTGCATTTTTTATTTCTAATACTAATATTTCATCTTCTTGATTTTTTATATCTTCTTCTATCTTTTCAATCATTTTTTCATTATATTGAATTTGTTTCAGTATATTATTTTCAAAATATGAAGTACCATCACTATTACCTTTTGGCATATTATCCATAGCTATACTTTTAATATCTATATCAAAATCTAATTCTAAATTTCTATTTTTTTCTTTTAAAAGTATTTTTTTATCCTCTAAAGATACTATTAAATTTTTTATAAATAATATTTTTTCCTCATTTTGAAAATATTCCTTTATTTTTTCTTCCACTAATTTTATATTTTCTTTTTTCATATCACACCTCAATATATAAAAAAACTATAAACTTAAATAATATCGTATTTACTATCACAGTTAGTGCTATTAAACTTAATATAATAAACATAATTTTAATCATCCTCTTATTTAAAAAATAAGTCTAAAATATTATCTGTTGATAATTTATTTTCTTTTGGCTTGTTCTCTTTAATATTTTTATTTAAAAAATCTATATCTTCTAACTTTATATCTTTTTCAGTATTTAACTTTATTATAGTATCTTTTTCTTTTGATATTTCATCTTTTAAGCCACGTATTCTTTTTAATGGAAATGTTAATCCACTCAATATCGCTAGTGTATAGTCCTTATTTATATTTTGAAATTTATCTAAGTATTTACCTACTTTTTCAAAAAACAATTTTTCGTCAAAGTTTATCCCTTTAGATAATCCTAGATATTTTATAACACCATCTTCTTCTAATCTAGTAAATATACCATTATTTATATTTTCTATTAAATTTTTAGTACTTTCATCATTTTTACAACTAGCAATATTTATCATTCCCTTTGTCTTTAAAAGTCTTAATATTTCTGCCTCATCAATATTTCCTTTTGTTGTTTCATATTTTTTATAATCAAAAATTTTACTAAATAAATTTACAAAACTTTTATTTATATGTTCAATATCATTTTTTTTATTATTATCAAGCATAAGACAACCACACAAATTTTCTATTTCTGTAATTTCTTTCAAATATTCATAGCTATTTATTTTAGCTTGAAGAGTATCTTTATCGCTTGGTAAAATACTTATTAATCCAACATCTTTGTTAAATGCGTTAATAAAAATGTTTGCAAGTGTAGGGCTTATGCCACTTCCTGTACCACCACCAGTAGAAGATACTATGTAATATAATTCTCTTTTACTTAATGTTTGGTCTATAAACTCATTTATAGCATTAAAATCATCTTTTGCTACTTTTTTAGCACTATCTCTATCTTTAGCACATCCCAATCCATTTTTTATGTGGTATTTTATATTTTCATCAACATTTACAGTATCTAAATCTCCTTTACTTGAATTAATAAATACTACATCAAAGCCATTTACCTTTAATAATTTACCGATATTTCCTCCTGCTTGTCCAATTGCTATAAATCCTATTTTTTCTTTCATAACTATTCCCCTTTTATTTTTATTTTTATTTTTCTTTTTGTTTTTATATTTATATTTAATCTTCAATCTTGTTTAAAATTTCTAATCCTTTATCTGTGATGTAATAAGTTTTAGCATTTCCACTTAAAATACCATAATCTATTAGACCCTTTTGTTTTAATTTTTCAAGCCTTTTATATACTGTGTTATATTTTACATTTCCACTATTAACTAACATAAATTTTTTTATTTCAAAACTCTTTAAGTAGCTTGTTTTATTCTGTTGCTCTAAGTCTTTTAAGCAAACAATGTCTATTTTATTTAGACTTTTCATAAATATCTCCTTATTGTTTTTTTGTTTTAATTATTCTTAACCTTTAAACTCTTTATGCTCTATATTGAAACAAAACTAATATCTAATATTGATTTGACAGATATAAGACTTTATATATATATATAATAATATTTATATATAATTATTTTTATATTTTTATATATAATAATATTTATATATATAATTATTTTTATATATAATATGGCAAATTTGTTTCATACTGTAATAATCTCAAGCATTTTGAAGCAAAATTTACAAAAAAATATAAATAAATTGTTTCATTTTAAAACTATAAGATACTTATTAACATTTTGTCCACATTTTATTAATGTTGCATTTTGGAACAATTTATAACAAAATACCTTCATTTATGTATAAGTCATTTTGCAACTTATATTCTTTTTCTATATAATGATTATAAATAGTTGTTATCATATAATTTTTAAAGTTTATTATTCTAGTTCCTACTCTTTTTAATCGTTCTATTATATCTAATATATCCATATCATTTATTTTAGAAAATACTCCTCTAACAATTTCTGCCGGTTTATTTTCTTTATTAATTTTTATATATTCACTATCCGTAGTCATAACATCAATTATAACTCGATATACGCTATCAAACATGTTTACAAAATGTTCATTTTTTATATCTTGACACATTTCATTAATTATGTTATAATTAATATTATTTTTTATTAATGAAATGGTTTGACTTACTTTATTTTCTTTTTTATGAGGTTCTACCATTTCTTTTTTGCTTTCAAAATTATGTATGTTATTAGTTTTATTATCTTCTAAGTTTTCATTGTCTTTTATTTCTTTATATTTATAATTTTTTTTATTTCTTTCTATAGTATCTCCACCAATCTTTTGTAATGCTTCATTTATTGCATCAAAATTAACTCTATATCTATGTTTCTTTTCTAATCTATCTATTGTTAAAAATCCTAAACTTTCTAGTTTTTTTATGTATCTTCTTATGCTAGACTTTGATAAATTAAGCATATTATCCTTTGATATTTTTTCAATATTTATCTCAAAAAATTCAGGACAATGCCAATTATTATCTATAAATTCTTTTCTAAACCTTTGAGCAATCTCTATAATTTCATTTAAAATTACACCCATAATAAAATCATTTGTTATTTGTACTAAATCTTTTCTTACAATTACTTTTTCCATATATTTTATCCTCCTAATTTTTTTATCCTTATTTATCAATTACTTTTTTATTTTTAATTTTCTTTTTCTTCTTCTTGAAAGTATTCTCCTACTATTACAAAAAAGATATACCAATTAATAAAATTATTATTCCTATAATAGCTAAAACTTTTTCTCCTTCTGAAAATGCTATTATAATACCACTAATATGTAATAAAAATATAGCTATCAAATCTTCTTCTATTACAACCATTTTATAATTCACCTTATTTAAGCAAAATATTGCTCCTTAACTAATATCTCTGCTTTGTATGACTTAATGCCAGATTTTTCATAATTACTTATTTTAAGTGAGCCTACCACACCTATTCGGCTACCTTTTCTAATGTTTTTCTTAATCCACTCAGCTCCTTTATCTATAGTTGAGCAAGGTATAAAATCCGTTTGATTTCTTGTTTCGACAGCTAAAATATATTTTGCCATTTGTTTTTCCTCGCCATTAATATTTAGAATTGAAATTTCAGGGTCTTTTGTTAAACGCCCTATAAGTGATACGTTATTCATATTATTACCTCCAAATATATAAATTTAAATCAAAAAAAATAAGACACAATCAAATCTAGTTCTTTACTATTTTTGATTATGACTTATTATACCAACAAAGTACCTTCCGCTCCTATTATATTAGACATATATATTCTATATACAAAACCTAAAATACGGGTAATAACATTAGCAAGTGTTAATATTATTGCACCTTTTATTATCAAATTTTTACTCATATGATAAAAAACTCCTTATTTTTTATTAATATATGGAGCTTTTTATATTAATATTCTACTATAATATATTTTTATTATAATTTATAAAACATAATATATATTTTAAATTTTCATCATAAATATTAAAAAATAATATTTATTTTTAGTTTTTAACTACTTCTTGTAAGAAAATAAAATTTGTGTCATAAAATCTCTTTTATTTTTATTAAATCTAACTTTAACTACAACTCAACTACTGTTATTTACTGACTTTTTTATTGAGAACATAATTTTTATCCTCCCTAATTTGATAAACTATTTATTTTATAACAAACCTATTTGACGACAATCAAAACCACCCGTTAAACGGGTGGTTTACTCAAGTCCTATAAGCGCTTTTTTCTTGTTATAAGCCTCTAAAGAGGCACTGAATGGTCTTACAATTACACTACTATTTCTTGGCTGCCACTAAAGTGGCTATTTTTTGCCTACTTACTCTGGCTACCCATATGGGCCTATATATTTTTTAAACTTATTTGATCATTTGCTATATCTTCTTCTAATTGATTTTTTATGTATTATTTTATTGCATTTTAATTTTTACTTACTGTATCTACATAATATCCTCTACACCAAAAATGCCTATTCCCATATTTATACTTTAAGTTTGCGTGCCTATTAAATATCATTAAGCTACTTTTACTTTTTAAATATCCCATAAATTGTGAGACACTTAAATATGGTGGTATTTCTACTAACATATGTATATGGTCTTTACAAGCTTCTGCCTCTATTATTTTAACCCCTTTCCTTTCACACAGCATTCTTAATATTTTTCCTATATCTGCTTTTATCTTTCCATATATTTCTTGTCTCCTATATTTTGGTGCAAATACTATATGATATTTGCATCTCCATTTAGAATGTGATAAACTACTTATGTCTTTCATGACAAAACCTCCTATGATTTTATTTTGGGTTCCCAGACCAATTATATTCTATCATAGGAGGTTTTTACTTTTCTATAAGAGTTTTTACCTACCACCAGCATAGCTGGTGGTTTAATCAAGCCTATTCGGCGACAATAAAAAAGGCTAGAGATAAAATCTCTAGCCTTAATACTAAAATTATATTAGCAAATACCTCTGCCTAAATTAGGCATAAACATTAATAAGAATAAAATAAGGATAAGTGAATCATTACCAAAACCGCCAATAAACCCTGGACATAATACCATTAATAATACTAAGATTAATAATAAACTTTCATTATTATTTCCAAAAAATGAGTTTGTTGTACCAATTGAATTGTTCATAACATTTCTCCTTAAAAAATTAATTTATATTATATTGTATGATAAAAATTAATTTTTTTGCCTGTCCTTACAAAAATTTTATAAAAATTTTATTTTTTATATTTATGTTAATTTCCCATAGCTTTTTTAGGATAAATAAATGAAATTATACCACCTATTCCACTTAAAATATAAATCAAACTAGCTAATTGATTGTCTATAAAAATAACTTTAGCAACAATAAATTGTGTAATAAATATAATAGACCACATAATAGATAAATTTTTATTTATTTTATTAAATAATTTAGTTTTAGATACACTATCATTAAATCCTAATTTAGAATACTGACCTATCATATTTTCACCTTTAAATGAAAATATTAATAATCCTATTGGCAATATAATTTCCATATATTTAGAAAAATTTTCGTCTAATAAAAGCATTAAGGTAAATGTAATTAACGTTATTTTTTCTAAATTTGTTATTTGATTTTTTATATATTTAGGTTTAAATAATGGAATTATTAATACCGTATATAAAATAGCAACCGTTGTATATACACTATACGGTATATTTAACATTGGTATATTTGATGTTGACCAATAAAATATAAAAGGTACTAATGCTATAGGAAATAATATATCTCCTCTTATTAATTTTTTTACTGGTTCACTTTCTATCTCACTATTAGGTTCAAATATTTTAGTCAAAAGTTTAAATTTTTCTATATTACCTTTAACTTTTAAGCTACCTTCTCTAAATGCTGTTTCACCAGAAATTTTATTATTAGATATCATAGCCCATATTTTATAATCACATATTATTTCTGTATCTATATTGTTTGTATCTTTATCTAAAAATACTTTTTCATTTTCTATTTTTATAATATATTTTTTATTTATATCTTTAAAATTAAACATATATTTAGCAGATACACCTTTTATATTGTCTTTATTGGCTTCTTCTATCATACCAGATATAAACATATTAGGTTCTAATATTTCATCATCTTTTAAAAATATATTGTCTTTACTATATTTATTAATTACTATATTAGAACATAATATACCAGATAAAATAGCCCCTTGATATCCTCCACCTGGTTGTGTCCAAGCACTTGATATATAACAGTTTTCAAAAGGAGTTTTTGGTGGTAATCTATCAAATCCTCCATTTTTTAAATCTTGAGCAAATCCATATACTGCACCTTCTCTATTATTTGTATATCTCTTCATAGTTCTTGGTGTTCCAAGCTCAGTTATTACAACGTGTCCTTCTGTTTTAGGAAAATGCTTATATAACCTTTTTAAAAGTATATTTGTTACTTGTTGTTTTTTTATTTTATATTCTTCTGTATTTCTATCTGGCCAATTTTTTTCAAAGTCTGCAATAGTAATACATACAAATCCAGTATCTTTATTTAAATTAGGGTCTAATATATTATAGTTTACAAGGCCAAAATGAACTTTTTCATAATCTGCTTTTTGTGCATATTCATATCCTTTTTGAGAATCTTCTTCATAATCAAAAAAATAATCTGCTTTTTCTAGCCCAAGTTCTGTTGGGTTACAATCCATACCTATATATAATTGAGTTAAGCTACACCCTATACCTTTTTGTTCTATATCTTTTAAATATTTATCTACCTTTTGTTGATTATCTACATATTTTAAAGTATTTTCTATACAACCATTTATTATAAAAATATCACCTTTAAAAGTTTTTCCTTTATCTGTTGTTACAGATACAATTTTATTATCATCTGTATTTATTTTTATAACTTCTTCTTTTAATACAATATGTCCACCATTTTCTTCTATTATATCTATAAAAGCTTTGCTTAAAGCACCCGAGCCACCTTCTATATAATAAGTTCCTCCTATATGATAACCAAGCCAAGCAACTAAATAATAATAAGCATTTATTTCTTTAGCAGGTAATCCATAATATAACCATAAAAAACAAAATAAATTTATACACTTTTCATCTGTTATATATTCTTTTAAAAAGTCATATAAACTAATATTTTGTAATATGTGTATATATTTAGGCATCTGTCTATCTTTATGAACATTCTTTTCCATGTCTTCATCAAATTGTTTTAGAAAATCAAATAATTTTTCTATACCACTTTTTTGATTTGGAAATTTATTAATTAAGTCTTGTTTATATTTTTCAAAACTATCTGCTACATCAAAAAATTCTCCATTATTAAACATAACTGTTGCTGTTTCTTTTTTTCTAATTGGTTTAACCTTTTGAAAAATACCTATTTCTTCTAACTGTTTATAAAATATTCTATCTTTATTTAAATCACCTATACCGTGTAAAGATACATCAAATGTAACTTTCTCTCCTGTTTTTGCTTTTCTAACAAAATTAGTAGAATATCCACCAGCAACAATATGCTTTTCTATAATAGTAACATTATATCCTTGTTTTGCTAATTTTGCCCCTACTGTTAGTCCTCCCATACCAGAACCAATTATTACAATATTTTTCATTTTTATCCCCCTTAGCCTTTACTTAAATAAAATAATTCAATATATCCATAGGATTATCAACTACACTATTAGCTTTATTTTTTATAAGCTCTTCTTTTTTTCTAAACCCCCAAGTTACACCTATAGTATACATACCTGCATTTATTCCTGTTTGCATATCTGTATCTGTATCTCCTATATAAACACAATATTTAGGCTCTATATTAAATTCATTAGCTATTAATAATGCTCCATGAGGATTTGGCTTTTTAGTTTCTTCATTTTTGTAGCCTAACACCATGTCAAATATATTATCTCCAAATACTTTATTTACTACATCTAACGTTCTTTCGTGTGGTTTGTTTGATAATACAGCAAGCTTTATATTTTTATCTTTTAATTGTTTTAAAAGTTCATTTATTCCTTCAAATGGTACTACCCCTCTTGTACAATCTTTTACAAATATTTCTTTATATATTTTATATACATTTTCTAATTTTTCATATTTTATGTCTCCACTAGCATAAACTGCTCTTTTAACAAGTTCTAAAGCACCATCACCTGCAAAATATTTATACTCATTAATATCTCTTTCTACAAGTCCATTTTTTCTTAAAGCCTCATTACAAGCTTCTGCAATAGAATTTATAGAGTCTACTAAAGTACCATCTAAATCAAATATTGCTATCTTTTTGTCCATAAAAACCTCCTCTTATAAATTATTATCTAATATAAAATAACTAGATAATTATTATAGTTTTATTAATTTTATAATTATTTTATAAAATTAAATTAAAATATCTATAAATAAAAATGTACTTGAATACTATTTTAAAGCACATAAATACATTTTTAATTAATATATAAATTATTTAAATTTATCTCGCATAATCTATTGCTCTAGTTTCTCTAATAAGATTTACTTTTATTTGCCCTGGATATTCCAATTCTTCTTCTATTTTTTTAGATATATCTCTAGCTAAAAGTACAAGTCTATCATCATCTACTATATCTGGAGAAATCATTATTCTAAGCTCTCTTCCTGCTTGTATAGCAAAAGATTTTTCTACACCTTCAAAACTATCGGCAATATTTTCAAGATTTTGTAGCCTTTTTATGTAGGTTTCTAAAGTTTCTCTTCTTGCACCTGGTCTAGCAGCAGATATAGCATCTGCAGCCTGAACAAGAACGGATATTAAAGATGTTGGTTCTGTATCTCCGTGATGAGACTCTACTGCATTAATAACTACACTATTTTCTTTATATTTTTTACAAAGCGCCGAACCAAGCTCTATATGAGACCCTTCTTCATCATAATCTACGGCTTTTCCTATGTCGTGTAAAAGCCCTGCTCTTTTTGCAAGTGTAACATCTAGTCCTAATTCTCCAGCCATAATTCCTGTAAGATATGCAACTTCTAAAGAATGTTTTAAAACATTTTGTCCATAGCTTGTTCTAAATTTCATTTTACCAAGTAATCTAATAAGCTCTGGATGTATACCGTGTACTCCTATTTCAAAACAAGCACTTTCGCCTTCTTCTCTAATCATTGTTTCTACTTCTTTTTTGGCTTTATCAACCATTTCTTCTATTTTTGCTGGATGTACTCTTCCATCTAAAATAAGCTTTTCTAAAGCTATTCTTGCAATTTCTCTTTTCATAGGGTCAAATCCAGATAATATAACTGCTTCTGGAGTATCATCTATTATAATATCTATCCCTGTAAGAGATTCTATCGCTCTAATATTTCTACCTTCACGTCCAATTATCCTGCCCTTCATTTCATCATTAGGCAATGGAACAACCGAAACCGTACTTTCTGCAACGTGGTCTACTGCACATCTTTGTATAGCAAATCCAATTATTTCTTTTGCTTTTCTATCCGCTTCTTGTTTTACATTAGCTTCCATATCTTTTATACGTATAGCTTTTTCATGTATAAGTTCTTCTTCCAAACTAGATAAAAGATATTCTTTAGCTTGTTCTATTGTAAACCCAGATATTCTCTCAAGCTCTTCTAATTTCTTATTAGATATCTGTTCTATATTTTGTCTTTCTTCTTCAAGTTTAGCTATTTTTTCTTGATGAATTTCTTCTTTTCTTTCAAGAGTTTGAGATCTTTTTTCAAGAGATTCTTCCTTTTGTATAAGTCTCTTTTCAAACCTTTGCATCTCTTGTTTTCTTTCTCTACTTTCGTTTTCTATTTCATTTTTTACTTTAAGGCTTTCTTCTTTAGCCTCTAGTAAAATTTCTTTTTTCTTAGCTTCCGCTTCTTTTTTTGCGTTTATTAAAATATTATCTGCCTCTTTTTCTGCTGAACCTATGGTTGCTTCGGCAATCTTTTTACGCATAGCAAAACCAATCAAACCACCTATGATGACCGATATAAAACTTATTATTATAATTGGTATTACGTATTTTACGTCCAGAAAAAACACCTCCCTACTTATTTTATATTTTAGACGTTTATATTAAAAATTTGTAAGATATTATTAAACTTTATTAAAATATACCTTATTTTATATTTTATCTTTTTTATACAAAATTGTCAAGATATTAACTAATCTATTTATATTTTTACATACCTTAAATATGCACTATTAATCTATAAATTTTTGTATAGTAAAATAATCATATTTGTTAGAATAAATAATATCAAATTCTACTTTTTTATCTTCAATTTTATCTATGTTTATATTTTTTAGACTATCTATAATTTTACTATTAGCCGATACTACTACTCTTTTATAAATAGTATTTGAAAATATAGATAATATTTGATTTTTTATAGTATTAGCTATGTAACTTTCATTTTTTACCCTACCAGTGCCACTACACACATTACAAGGCTTAGATACTATTTCATAAAGTGGCTTTAATCCTTTTTTTCTAGTAAGTTGCATTATACCAAGTTCATTTATAGGATATACATTTATAGGCATTCTATCTGCTTTTGACAGTTGCTTCATATATTGTTGTAATTGATTTTTATGTTCTTCATTTTTCATATCTATAAGGTCTACTAATATTATACCGGATATATTTCTAAGTCTTATTTCTTTAGCTATTTGTTCTATTGCCTCTTTGTTAGTTTTAAAAATCATCTCTTCAAATGTTTTTGTAATGTTTTTACCTGTATTTACATCTATAATAGTCATTGCCTCTACATAGTCTATTATTAAAAATCCACCACTTTTAAGCCATATTTTGTTATTAAATAATTTTTCTATTTTACTTTCTATACTATATGCTTCAAATATAGGTAAATTATCGTCATACATTTCTATATTTTTAAAAATTTGCTTTAAATTATTATAGCTTTCTACATTATTTGTTACAATTTTATCTTCTTTGTTTAAAATATCAATTATTACTTTTTCTATCTCTGTATTTGCTGATAATAATTTTTTAGGAGGTTTTATATAATTTGATTTTTCTAATAAATCTTTAGCTTTTTCTATAAGATTTATTATTTCATCTTTTATATCTTCAATATTAGCTATAAGACAGTTTGTCCTAAAAATAATTCCATAGCCTTCTGGTAAATTTTCTTTAGCAAAATTTTTAAAAAATTCCCTTTTTTCTTTATCATCTATTTTTTTAGATATAGCTATGGTTTGTTCTTTTAACAATAAAACTATATATTTACCAGTAATTGTTAAATTTGTTGTAACACTTGCACCTTTTATATCTGTTCCTTGTTTATCTATTTGAATAGCTATATCTTGTCCTTCTTTTAAGTTTAAAACATACTTATTTGTTTTTTCATTATATACATAAATATCTTTTTGTTTCTTATCTGTTAGACCTAAAAATACATTTTTGTCATAACCTATATCTATAAATGCAAATTTATTAGGTAGTATTTTTTTTACCTTACCTACAAATATATCTCCTATTTGAAAGTTATTTTTTTCTTCTATTATTACTTCTTTCAGCTCATTATTTTCTATAAGCCCTGCTCTTTCATATCCAAAAAGAGAATCTATAACAAGAGTTTTACTCATTTTAACACCTACTTATAAAAATCTAAATGTATATTATTTTCATTAAAAAGTCCCACTCTTTTATAATGTATTTTATATTTTTCATAATTTAAATTTAAAAATTTATAAAGAGTTTCTATTAAAACATCTGGTTTTAGGTTTTTGCTACTTCCTGTTGATATTAAAATTTTTATTTTATTACTATCAATATAATCAATATTAAATATATCTTCTCTAATATTAACTGTTTTTACAATTTCTTTTCCTCTTTTTTTACTAATTCTTTCTACGTTTATTTCTTTTCGACTTAAAAATTTATCTATATTATTTTTACTAATATTTTTATCTAAAATAACTTCATATTCTCCTATACAAACAATAGAAGGTGCCGATTTTTGTCCTTCTTTTAGCTTAATTACATTTAAAATTTCCATACCTATTGGCATAGTTTTATTTAAAGTATTTTTTATATCTTCTTCATTTAAATGTATATCAAATTGCATATCAATATATTCTGCTTCACTTTCCATACCAAGAGGTAAAGGTATAGCAAAGCTCATTATTTGATGTGGATTAAACCCTTGAGAATAAGATATTGGTAAATTAGCTCTTTTTATAGCTCTTTGAAATATTTTTAATAAATCTAAATGTCCTGTATATTTTATTTTCCCTGTTTTAGAAAACTTAAGTCTGTATTTATTCAAAGCAAACACCTCCCCCAAAAACTTTTGCTCCACACATACTACAATTTTGTCTACAATTAGGTGTAACAATTTCTTTTTTAGCTTTTTCTATTTCTTCTATAAAAAATCTTTTAGACACACCAATAGATATATGGTCCCACGGTAATATTTCATCATAACTTCTTTCTCTATTAGCATAAAATTCTCTATTAAGGCCTGTTTGTTCTAGTGCTTTAAGCCAAGCGTCATATTTAAAGCTTTCTGTCCAACCATCAAATTTTGCTCCATTTTCCCACGCTTTAACTATAAGTTTTGATACTTTTCTATCTCCACGAGCAAGTATACCCTCTATAGAACTAACAGTTGGTTCATGGTAGTTTACTTTTACTTGTTTTCTTTCATTACTATCTTTTAAGAGATATTGCTTTCTTAAAAACTCTTCACAAGTATCTTGTGCAGACCATTGAAAAGGTGTAAAAGCTTTTGGTACAAAACAAGATGAACTAACTGTAACAGAAACACCTCTATTTCTTTTTTCTTTAGGTAGTTCATAAAATTTATCTACTATGTCTGATGCTAATTTTGAAATACCTTTTATATCTTCATCTGTTTCTGTTGGTAGCCCTACCATAAAATATAATTTAACTCTATCCCAACCACCTTCAAAAGCAAGACTACTACCTCTTAAAATTTCTTCTTCTGTTATACCTTTGTTTATAACATCTCTAAGTCTTTGTGTGCCTGCCTCTGGTGCAAATGTTAAGCTAGATTTTCTAACACCTTGTACTTTTTGCATTAAATCTAAAGAAAAAGCATCTATCCTTAAAGAAGGTAATGCAATATTAACTTTTTCATCTTTAAATTGTTCTAAAAGACCTTCTGCAAGTTTTCTAAACTCTCTATAATCGGCTGTACTAAGGCTAGTTAAAGACACCTCTTCGTGCCCTGAAGTTTCTACTAATGTTTTAGACTTTTCAAGAACGGCATCTGATGTTTTTTCTCTAACAGGACGATATACATATCCTGCTTGGCAAAATCTACACCCTCTTATACATCCTCTAAATACTTCTAAATTTACTCTATCGTGTACTACATCAATTAATGGTACAAGTTGTTTATCTGGATAAAAAACACTATCCATATCATCAACTATAACTTTTTTAATTTTTTTAGGAGCCTCTTTGTGTATTGGTTTAAATTCTTTTATTTCACCATCTTCTTTATATTCTACATTATAAAATTTAGGTATATAAATACCATCCATTTTTAATAGTTTAAGATAAAAATCTTCTTTTGTACCACCTTGCTTTTTAATTTCTTTATATAAATCAAAAAACTCGTCATATTTAACTTCACCCTCACCTATATAAAATATATCTATTATATCTGCTAATGGTTCTGGGTTATATGCACAAGGCCCACCTGCTATAATTATAGGGTCTTCTTCTGTTCTATCTTTACTCCATATAGGTATTTTCCCTAAATCTAACATATTTATAATATTTGTATAAGTCATTTCATATTGTAATGTAAACCCAACAAAATCAAAATTTTTTACATTTGTTCCTGTTTCTAATGTAAATAATTCTATATTATTTTCTCTCATTTTTTGTTCCATATCGTGCCAAGGTGCAAACACCCTCTCACAATATAAATCATCTCTTCTGTTCATAAAAAAATATAATATTTGTAGTCCAACATAGCTCATACCAACTTCATAATTATCTGGAAAACAAAATGCAAAACGTATATCCACATCTTTAGGGTCTTTTACAACCATATTTATTTCATTACCTATATATCTTGCTGGTTTTTCAACCTGCATCAATATTTCATCAATCATATTAAGTCCTCCATCTTTAGTAATTTTTTTACATAATAATAGATTTATTTTAATTTTTTAACTACGTTATATATTGTACCATTAATACCATATTTTTGTATATAGTCTAAAAAAACTTTTTCATTTAATGTAAAATAAATATTTCCATTTATAGAAACATTTATAATTAAATAGTAATCTGAACTAAGAATTAATACAATATCTTTATTTTCATAATCTTTATCTATTAAAATTTGTTTTATTTTTAATATCTTACTTTTTTCATATTGTTGTTTATTAATTATTGCTTTATAAAATTGATAAATATATTCACTTTTATTTACTTTTATAAAATATAAAGACAAACATAAAAGACTCACATTATAAGGATATAAAATAATTTGTATAAATCCTAATAAAAACATAATAAAACTACCAAATAAACTTATTTTTTTTAAAATTATACTAGCTTTTAAATCTCCTATTTTACTCCCTAAAATATAACAAAAAAACCTTCCTCCATCTAAAGGGAAGATAGGCAAACAATTAAAAAATGCAATTGATAAATTTATATTTTTCATCAACTGCATTTTTTCATTTGTAAACATATTAAAAAATAATGCTAATATTATATTTAATAAAACACCTACACTAACAATAAAAATCTTTTTATACAATTCCAATTTTTCTATATTATCTATAACTGCTATTTGTCCTATTGGCGTTATAATTATTTTTTTTATATTTAACCCAAATTTTTTAGCCACAAAAATATGTGCTAATTCGTGTAAAAATACAAATATAAAAAAATAAAAAAATATTTCGTATACTTTAAAAATTACTGTTAAAATTAATGCTACATAAAATGTTGTATTTATACTTATTTTTTTTAACATACACCCACCTATTTTATTATTAATAACTATTCTAAATAACTAGCTTTAGGTAAAGCTACAAAATCTATCGGGTTTAAATATTCACCATCTTTTACTATTGTATAGTGTAAATGTGCACCAGTAGAAAGTCCTGTATTTCCTATTAACCCAACCTTTTGGCTATGCTCTATTTTATCATATTTTTTTACTAAAGCTTCATTAAGATGAGCATACATTATTTCATAACCGTCATAAGTTTTGTATTTTATATATATTCCATAAGTCTCTGAATTACCAACATCTATTACTACCCCAGATTTTACAGCATATACAGGACTATTTTCTTCTGCACCTATGTCTAAACCATTATGAAACTCTTCTTTTTTTAATATAGGATTTTCTCTATATCCAAAATAATCTGTAATAGTGCCTTGTTCTACTGGATTTATCCATTTATTTTCTGCCCCAAGAACAACTTGTTGTGCCTTGAGGCTATCTATTTTTTTGGTGTATTTTCTATTTCTTCTTCCATTTGTTCTATAATTTTATCTTCTATAAGTAAATCTCCTTTTTTACTTAAATTATTTGTAATATTAAATTTAGATAAAATATTATTTATTTTATCGTTAAAATTAAATTCACTATCTATCATTATTTTAGTTTTTTCTATTATATCATTTGCCATACTAGAATTACTATTTGATAAATAATAAAATATTGCTATTATAAAAACACATATTATACACTGTATAAAAAATTTTGATTTTACTGGTTCATTGTTTTGTTCATCAAATCTTATCATACCATTTTTAGTTGTGTTTCTTAAATTTCTATTTTTAGATAACTGATTAGATGTATTTGTTCTAGTTGTTTTTATGTTCCTTCTTGTTCTTACATCTTTTAAAGAATTTTCTGCTAATCTTCTATAAAATTCTTTTTTATCATTTATCAAAAAAATCACCTACCTTTGTATTTTATATTTTAAATATGTACACATAAAATATATATTAAAAATAAAGGTAGGTTATTACTATTTTATAAAATATTATCTAGGTAAATATATTAAACATATTAAAAGTAAAATTGATAATACATATAATATTTTACTAACTTTTTTGCCTTTGCCTAAAAATAAATGTATTGCAACATATGATATAACCCCAAAAGCTATACCAACCAATATACTATTAGTAAGTGGCATTAAAATCATAGTTAAAAAGGCTGGTACTGCCTCATCTATGTTTTCAAAATCTATAAATTTTATTATATTTATCATTAAAACACCTGCAATTATAAGTGTAGTAGCTGTTGCCGCCGAAGGAACTAAAGCAACAAGAGGAGATAAAAATGTTGATAATAAAAATAATATCCCTGTTACTACTGCCGTTAGACCTGTTCTACCACCTTCTATAATACCTGCAGTACTTTCTACATATGTAGACACAGTAACACTTCCTATACTAGCTCCAGCACATGTTGTTATAGAATCTATCTCTAATATTTGCGGTATTCGTTTATTAGTAAACCCTTCTTTGCTTATCTCTGCAAAATTATCTGCAACAATAAGCATAGCCATTGTTTCAAATATATCCATTATACATATAGAGAAAAGCACTACTAATATTGCCATCGTTGTTTCAAAAATAAGACCTGGATTGTCAAATTCTATAAGCCCTCTAAAATCTAACTGAAAAAATACTGCATCTAAATTTATAGGGTTAGAAAAATCTAAATTTTTTAAGCTAATAAGACCTAATGGAAATGCTAATATTATACAAGCTATCTTACCTATAAATATAGACCCATATATATGTTTTTTATGTAATATAGTTATTAAAATTACACCAGCTAAAGCTAATATAGCCGTTTTTGTATCTTTACTTGTTATGTTTGCAAAATCAAATAAATTAGTATTTAAAGCACTTTGTTCTACTATATGTGCTTTTAAAAGCCCCTGATACGCTATAAACAACCCTATCCCACAAGTAACTGCATATTTTATATTTTTAGGTATAGCTTTATGTATCTTTTTTTCCATACCAAATATAGCTAAAATAAAAAATATTATACCCGATATAAAAACAATAGCTAAAGCTTGGTTATATGTATATCCAAAACTTATACATACTGTGTATGTTATAAATGTTCCGACTGCTAAGCTAGGACCTTGTACAAAAGGTAAGTTGGTTAAATACCCCATAATTATTGAACTTAATCCCGAACATATAAAGGAAGCCGCAGTTAAAGATATTAACATTTCATTTAATGTTATTCCATTTTCTAATGCACACCCGCCTATTATAGTTCCATCTTCTAATATTATTCCAGTAAATATATTCATTAAAATCTCTGGAACAAGCATAACTAAATATATAAGTGTAAAATAATTTGTAACTCCTGCTAAAATTTCTGTCCTTAAACTAGAGTTGTGCTCTATAATGTCAAACTTTTTATATAAAAACTTCTTTATATAATCTATCATTAAATGTTTATATCTCCTTACTTTTTATTAAATTTTTTATAAATATATCTACTATCTCATCATACTGTAACAGTGGTTTTAAATCTAGTATAATATTTATATTATTTTGTAATAATACGTTTTTTATATTATATGCTATGTCTTTTTCTATATGCTTTCCATTAAAAAGTAGAAATGGCTTTACATATAAATTATTTATGTTTTTTTCTTTTATTATTTTAATAGTTGTTTCTATGTAAGGTTCATTTTCTAAATTGGAAAAAAATATATTTTTCTCTTTAAACATACTAAACAATTTTTTATATTTATAATTACTTTTATCATCTGTGCCGTGGCATATATAAAGTACATTTTGTTTATTAATTCCATTAATATAACTATATATATCAATAAAATTTTCTTCATAATATAACAAAGGCTTTGATATTTTTATTGATTTAATTTTTCCTTTATAATTATTTATATATGTTAAAGCCTTTTCGTATTCTATCCCATCTATTGTAAAAATAGGTAAACATATTATTTTTTCATAATTATTGATATATATATTATTTAAAATTTCATCTATACCATATCCATATTTCTTTATAAAAAAATTGCTTGTAAAACATATGTATATGCTATATCCATAAAAATTTTTTATTATTTTTTTCTTAAGTTTTTCTAATTGTAAATCTATATTTTTACTTCCAAAACAAATTAATATGACTGCTTTTTTCATATAATCACCTACTAGGTAATTAGTTTATCATTTTTTTTGCTTTTTTTCAATATTTAATGTTTTTTTTATATATTTTGTACTATTTATAAGCAATATGTTTAAATGTTTTTAGTATATATTAAAATTTTTATGAATAAGTATGTTAAAGGTTACAAATACTAAATTTTTTAAGCTACTGAAGGGAGAAATTTTTAAATGCAAACAGATTTAAGAGAAAACAACGTAGTAACACTTATAGGAAAAATAGTATCAGATTATACATTTTCTCACGAAATGTACGGAGAAGCTTTTTATACCTTTAAGTTAGAAACATCTAGATTAAGTGAAACAACAGATATTTTACCTATAACAATATCTGAAAGACTTATAGATAAAAATCTTTTTAAAATAGGTGCTTTAATAGAAATAAATGGACAAATACGTTCTTATAATAGTATTATAGATAATAAAAATCATCTTGTTTTAACAGTTTTTACTAAGGAAATAAACTTTAATTTAGATTTTAATAAAAATCCAAATCAAGTATCATTAAATGGATATGTTTGTAAACAACCTGTATATAGAAAAACACCTTTTGGAAGAGAAATAGCAGATGTGCTATTGGCTGTAAATCGCTCTTATAACAAATCTGATTACATACCTTGTATTATATGGGGAAGAAACGCAAAATTTGCTAACAACCTAGAAGTTGGAAATAACATAAAAATTTACGGACGTATGCAAAGTAGAAACTATCAAAAAAAGCTAGAAGATGGCAGTGTTTTAGAAAAAACGGCATATGAAATAAGTGTATCTAAGCTAGGAGTTTTAGATAGTAATAATACTAATAATGATTATTAATAAGTATAAAACTAAAATAAATCTTTAATTTGAAAGGTGTAGACAAAGTCTACACCCTTTTATTTATTTACTAAAAACTATAACTTCAAAAGCTCTTATTTTTCCCTCTTCTATATTATTATAATTTTTAAATAATACTAAATCTTTATTTTTTGCCTCTATATTTAAATCTTCATCTGTAAAATTTGCAAATAATATAAATTTTTCTTTTTCCATAGTTAATATTTTTCCATCTGTTTTAAAAATAGCTTTTTTATCTATTTTTTCATAGTTTTCTTTTCTATATTTAATTATACTTTTATAATAATTAAATATACTATCTACACTATTAATATCATTTAAAACATTTATTTCTTTATAGTTTTTATTAACCTCAAGCCACGGCTTACCAGTAGAAAAACCTGCATTTGTTGTACTATCCCATTGCATAGGTGTTCTTGCATTGTCTCTAGATACAAGTTTTATTATATCCATTATTTTATCTTCAGGCATTTCTTTTTCTTTAAGCTCGTTATATTTATTTATAGTTTCTACATCTACATATTTATCAATAGTATCAAAATATGCATTTGTCATACCTATTTCTTCACCTTGATAAATATATAAATTTCCTTTTAAAAGTCCAAATAAGCTTATTAATAGCTTAGCACTTTCTTTTCTATATTTGTTGTCATTAAGCCACAAAGAAATCATTCTTGGTAAGTCATGGTTGTTCATAACAATAGCTTCTATGCCTTTATATTCATTTTCCCATTTGTCAAGGCTTTCACATAGTTTATATAAATCTATTTTAGATTGGTTCCATTTATCACCGTTTATGTGTGTCAAACATTGATGAGTAAAATGAAAAGCTTGTGTTAAACCTTCTTTGTTACACATTTTATAACTTTCTTCTATGCTAGAACACCAGCATTCACCTACTGTTAAAAGTTTATCTTTAAATGTATTATAATTAAGCTCTTTTAAATATTCATAAAATTTTGGACCTTTACTTATTATTAACTTTTCTGGTTCTTTACCTATCAAATCTATTACATCTAGCCTAAATCCTTTTACACCTTTATCTATCCAATAATTTATCATTTTATAAAGTTCTTTTCTTACCTCTTCATTTTCCCAGTTTAAATCTGGTTGAGTTTTATCAAATAACCTTAAATAATATTTACCTACACTTTCATTATAACTCCACGCACTACCACCAAACATAGACTTTATCTCATTAGGTTTATCTCTCCAAATATAATAGTTATAATATTTATTATTTTTTTCTAAAGCTTTTTTAAACCAAATATGTTCGCTAGATGTATGGTTTAAGACTAAATCCATCATTATTTTTATATCTCTTTTTGAAGCCTCTTTTATAAGATTTTCATAGTCTTTGTTTGTTCCAAAAATTTCATCTATTTGCATATAGTCGGATATATCATATCCATTATCATTTTGTGGAGATTTACAACAAGGGCTTAACCATATATAGTCTACCCCTAAATCTTTTAAATAATCGAGTTTTTCTATTATCCCATTTATATCTCCATAGCCATTTCCTGTTGTGTCTTTAAAGCTTTTAGGATAAATTTGATATATTACTTTATTTTCTAAATCTCTCATAAAATCACCTTACTTATTATCTAATTCTTCATATATTTTTAATATTTCTGATACACTCCACGCTTGAGCAAAACATCCTCTACTTTCATTAGGTATAAGCCCATCATATATTTCTGCTATCTGTCCTACACAGCCTTCTCTTAATGCATCTTCAAAAAATGATAACTGATTTTTAACTATAACTTTTGCCTCATCACTATAATCATTTACTTTCAAATATGCTCTAAAATACGAACCTAAAGGAAATGTCCATACCGTGCCTTGATGATAAGACATATCTCTTTTATAATGTTTTCCACCATATTCTGCTACAAATTGACTATCTTCTAAAGAAAGACTTCTAAGACCATAAGGTGTATACAATTTATCAAATACTTTATTTACAACTAATTTAGCTTTTTCTTTATCTATTGGAGAAAATTCACAAGATATAGCCCAAATTTGATTACACCTTATTTGATAGTCGTATTCATTACCAGACACTACATCTTTTAAACATTTTTCTTTTTCATTCCAAAATTTTTCATTAAAAGACTTTTTAACTTTTTTAGATAAATTTTCATATTTTTTAGTATCTTTGTTTAATAATTTTCCAAATTCATTAACTATTTTTAATGAGCTATACCAGTATGCATTTATCTCTACTGGTTTTCCGTGGCGTGGCGTTGGTAGCTCTTCTTCAAACCTAACGTCCATCCACGTTAGTTGATTAAGTCCACTTCCCGCTTTTATTAGATAATCTGTATCCATTTTTATATCATAATCTGTACCTTTTATATAATTTTCTAAAATAGAAACTATTGGGTCATACACTTCATTTATAAAATCTAAATCTTTTGTAGCTTTATAATAACTATACACACTTTGGATAAATAATAAAGAAGCATCTACCGTATTATATAATGGTTTATTTTCACCTTCTGGAAAAAGATTAGGCATAATACCATTTTTTAAGTATTTTATAAATGTTCTAAAAATATTTTTTGCATCATCATATCTTTTAGTAGCTATACAACAACCTTCTATTGCATACATTGTATCTCTGCCCCAATCTGCAAAAAATGGATAACCTGCTATTATAGTTAAGCTATTTGTAGATTCTCTTTTACATATAAATTGGTCTGTTGATCTAACTAAAACTTTACCTATTTCACTTTTTATTCCTGCTTTTTCTATTAAATCTTTTTGCCTTTTTATTTCATTTTCAAAAATTATTTCTGTATCTTTTTGTTCATTTTCTAAACTAAATTGTAAATATGCTTTATTTTTGTCAATAAAATTATATGTATATTTTATACCTTTTGCAATTCTTCCTACGGCTTCCCTTCCGTCTTTAGCATCATATGGGTAATATATATCATTTTCATATTGTATATTTTGAAAAATTTCTACGTCCCAATTGTTACATATAACATTCATATCTATATTGTTAGCACTAATTTTATTTTTTGTTATTTTAAACATTTGGTTATAGTCCATTATATTTCCTTTTATACAAAATTGTAGTGTTGGTACAACCTCTATACTAACATTTTTATTAAGGTGATTTATAATTTCATATTTTACACCTAAAGTATTTTCTACATAAACTAATACTATTTCCTTTATTATCTCTACACCATCTACTATATAATGCCATTTTGGTAAATATTCTTGGCTAAAATTAACTAAATATTTTTCTCCGTCTTTATCTTTTGTATATTGCACATATTGTTGTGAAGTTAATTCATACTTTTTATTATTTATAATAACTACTTCTTCTAATTTACTAATAAGAACATATCTAATATTAGGTGCTGTTGTTGCTACAACAAATACTCCATTATCATTTCTTATAATAGAATTAATAATAGATAATGTGCTATATCCACCTAAACCATTTGTAAGTAAATAACAATTTTCTTGTGCTATTTCTTTATTTTTAAAATTATTTTTGCCATAGCTAAATTTTATCATTATTTTCTACCCTTTCTATTAAAATTCCATTAGGCTTTAATATATTACCATCTAATAAATTAGAAAAAATTTCATTTCTATATAATACATTAATATTGCTATCACTAGCATTTATTGTAACTATAATACTACCACTTTCATCTTTTTTACAATATTTTATAACTCTAGGATTTTTACTATCATTAAAAAACTCTATATTATTATTTCTAAAAGCTTTTATACTTTTTCTAAGGTTTATTAATTTTTTTATTTTTTCTATTTGTAAATTATAAACACCATTTTCTATTTTATCCCACGGCATACAAGCTCTACAATCTGGGTCGTGTGCTCCTTCTAATGCTATTTCAGTACCATAAAATATACAAGGGCTACCAACTAAAGTAAACAATATAGTTAATTGTTGTAAAAAAATGTTTTCATCTTTCGTTCTATGTATTAATCTATCTGTATCGTGAGAATCTAAAAGGTTAAATAAAACATTATTAGTTTGTTCCATATATGTTTCATAACATTTATTTACTTTATGTATAAAATCTATATTTGTCATTTGTTTATTGTTCCAAAAAGATGTTATAGCACTTTGTAAAGGATAGTTCATTACAGAATCAAACTCATCTCCTCTAAGCCAATCTATTGCATCATGCCATATTTCTCCTAATATGTATATTTCTGGCTTTATATTTTTTAATCTTCTTCTAATCTCTTTACACAAATAATGGGATATTTCATTAGCAACATCTAATCTCCAACCGTCTATATCAAACTCTTTAACCCAATATTCGCAAATATCTAAAATATAGTTTACAACTTCAATATTATTAGTATTTAGTTTTGGCATATTTGAGGTAAATGCAAAAGAATAAAAACTTTTATCTTCTGTGCCTTTTTTTGTTTCATCTATTGGCCATTTATTAACCATAAACCAATTATAATATTTAGATTTAGGTCCATTTTTTAATACATCTTGCCATAGTGGAAAATTTTTACCACAATGGTTAAAAACACCGTCTAACATTATTTTTATTCCTTTGCTATGAGCCTTTTTAACAAGTTCTCTAAATGTATCTTTATCTCCAAAGGCTTCATCTATTTCATAATAATCTATTGTATCATATTTATGAACAGATTCTGCCTTAAATATAGGCGTAAGATATATACCGTTTATTCCTAAGTCTTCCAAATAATCTAATTTTTCTATTATTCCTCTTAAATCTCCACCATATATATCTTCATTTTTAGGTTTTTCACTTCCCCATTGTTTTGTATTAATAGGATTTATGCTTTCATCACCATTACAAAATCTATCTGGAAAAATTTGATACCATATAGTATCATTTACCCATTTTGGTGTGTTTTTTACATCAATAGGATTTAACCACGGTTTAATAAAACATTGTCCATTACTTAATTCATTATCATAAAAAAATCCGTCTTCATAAAAGTAAACTTTTTCATTTTTAGAAAATATCTCAAAATAATATTTAAGCCTTTTATATTCTGGTTTTAATTTTATCTTCCAAAGTATGTGATAATCTAACTCTATTTTTTCTGTTATTTCTAATTTTTCTCCAGTCCATTTCTCATTTCCACCTAAAATACCTGCTGTAAATGGGTCTCCATATATAATATTAACTTTTTCTATATCATATCCTGTTTTTAAATTTATTTGTATAGTATCATTATCTAAAGGATAACAAAAACTATCTGATGTTCTATGTATTATTGCCCCAAAATTCATTAAATTCACCTCATATTTTTATATAAAAATAGTAGTTATAAACTAAAAGTTTAAAACCACTATAAAATTTTTAACCTTTTACTGCTCCAGAAAT
Organism: [Clostridium] colinum; assembly: GCF_940677205.1. Taxonomy (NCBI): domain Bacteria; kingdom Bacillati; phylum Bacillota; class Clostridia; order Lachnospirales; family Lachnospiraceae; genus Tyzzerella; species [Clostridium] colinum. Next base: position 1,492,883 of record NZ_OW712331.1, read on the forward strand.
ACCCTCTGCATAATATTTTTGTGTCATTAAAAATAATATAGCAATTGGTATTGATATTATTACACAACCTGCATAAAACTGTGTATAATATGTTTCTATAAATTCTCTTTCTAACATTGTCCATAGCCCAATAGCAATTGTATAATATTCTCTATCTGTCCCTAAAATAACTTTAGCAAATATATAATCAACCCAAGGCGCCATAAAAGCTGTTAACAATGTATAAACTATTATTGGTTTTGACAATGGTATAGTTATATTTTTAAATACGTCCCATTTAGTAGCACCATCTATATAAGCTGCCTCGTCTACACTTATAGGTATTGTGTCAAAAAATCCTTTAGCTATGTAAAAACCTAACCCCGAACCTCCAGAATAAACCATAATAAGTGCTATTAACTTTAATTGTCCTGTTTCTAAAAATCCTAATCCTTTTAATATATAGTAAATAGCTATCATAGACATAAACCCTGGAAACATACCTAAAATTAACGCTATATTCATTAAAGCTTTTCTCATTTTAAACCTTAACCTAGACATAACATAAGAAACAAACAACACAAATAATGTTGATAATATACAACTTGCTATTGCAACAATAAGCGTATTAAAAAACCATCTTGGATAATCTATACCGCTTGAAGACTTTGTAAATAAATTTATATAATTATCTAATGTATATTCTTTAGGAAAAATATAACTTTTATAAGACCCTTTTTCTGCCCTAAATGAAGTTAATATTACAAAAAATATAGGTAAAATCCATATAAACCCTAATATTGCTAAAAATCCGTGTACTATTGTTTCTTTTAAAAATTTTTTTAATTTCATATTTTAGTCACCTCTTTTTATTGGAATGAACTTTCATTTTTATAAGCATTTGTTCTTCTATATGTAACTAATGAAAGTGTAGCCAATATTACAAATACCAAAATACCTATTACAGAGCCTAAATTGTAATCTTTTTGTGTAATAGTTAATTTATATAACCAAGTAACAAGTAAATCTGTTTTTCCTGCATAATAATATTCTAATGAATCTGGTCCACCACCTGATAATAAAAATATTACATTAAAATTATTAATATTACCAGCAAATGCTGTTATCAAATACGGTGTTGTAACAAATAACATATAAGGTAGAGTTATTTTTCTAAATATTGTAGAAGGTTTAGCTCCATCAACTTTAGCAGCTTCAAATAATTCTTGAGGTATGTTTTGTAAAATACCTGTTGTTGTAAGCATAGTAAATGGAACACCTATCCATATATTTACTAATATTATTGTTATTTTAGCTAATGTAGGGTCTGTAAAAAATGGTATAGCTTCTGTTTGTGCTATTATCCCTAAATGTCTTAATAATACATTCATTGGTCCATTTGTATTAAAAACTGTTTTCATTGTAAGAAGCGTAACAAATGAAGGCACTGCAACAGATAAAGAAAATATAAATCTCCAAAAACTTTTAAATTTTGTTTGTTTTCTATTTATTAATATAGCAAGCAACATACCTAAAATATAACAAGAAAAAGTAGCAACTATTGCCCAAGTTATAGTCCAAGCTAAAACTGGAAAAAATGTTTTTGAAAGTTCTCCACCTAAAGTAAACATACTTTTAAAATTTTCAAGCCCAACCCAAGTAAATAAATTTCCTGGTGGTTGATGTTTATGGTCATAATTTGTAAAAGCTATACAAATCATAAATACTATTGGTATTATTGTAAATAATATAACGCCTAAAACAGGTAAAGATAATAACATTATATGTAATCGTTCTTCTTTTAAGCTTTTTAAATCATCTAAAAATTTAGGTATACCTTTACCCATTTCTTTTCTTAATTGTACATTATAAGCACTTTTTATAGACTTAATTAAAATACATATAAACCCTAACGTTATAAATATTGTTATTATGCCATATAGCAAAAATAACATAGAATTATCTCCAGATACATACTCATATATTTGTTTTGCTTCATTAAAAACTTCTTGTTGAGTTTTAGTTCCTAATGTTTTTAAATTTATAATAGATGTAAAGCCAAAAGATACCATATATATTATATATAAAACTTCTAATATTAAATATATTAATCCTTTAATTATTTGTCCATTACGTATATTACCAAATCCAAATATTATCATAGAAAGTTTAGTATTTATATTAGATTTTTTTAAAGCCTCTTTTAAAGATATATCATTATACATATTGATACTCCTTTCTAAATTTTATATATTTATATACAAATGGGACATTTAATAAAAGAAATGTCCCACCAACATATTAATATATAGTTTATTTTACTTCCATAGCTTTAACAAAAGTATCCATTTTTTCTTGCACATTATCTTTTGTTAATGTTTTACCTCTTATCTCTGTTGCAATAGCTCCTGCATTTACCCAATATCTTTTACTAAATTCTATTGATGTAGGTTGTATAACAGATGCAGCCTCAGACTCTTGTATAAGTACGTTAGAAACGATATCATTTTTAACCTCCTCTATTTCAGATGCTTTTAAGTTTGTAGGTGCTTGAGCTGTCTCTTTAAATCTTTGTATTTGCATTTCTTCACTACCTAAATATTTAGCAAATTCTACTGCAACCTCTGGATTTTTAGTTTTAGAATTAACACCTATTAATTTTGAGCTATAAAAACTTTTTAATTGATAATCATTTCCATCTGGATTAAATGTAGGTAATATTGCAACACCTAAATCATCTCCCAATGCTTCTTTATAAACATTATAGTTCCAAGCTCCATCAAACCAAGCACCTAGTCTATGTGTCTCTATAAGCTCTGTTACAGATATATCGTCTGCATAAGCAACTTTAGGATTATTTAATAAATCTATTATATAATTTGTAACTGCTATACCTGTTGGTGTGTTCCAATCACACCCTTTTTCAAATTCTGTACCATTTTCTCCGTATATAGAAAGCCCTGCTCCATAATACCAAGCACCAAGTTTCCAACCTCCTGCATTGTCAAAACAGAAATTATACACATTTTCTGGTGTTGAAACTGCTAATATATCTTCAACAGATTTTATATTTTCTTCAGATAATAAGCTTTTGTCATAATACATAAAAAATGTATTGTGTGTAAAAGGTATTGCATAAAGATGGTCTTCATAAGTTGCTGTGTCTACAACTTGTGGCGACATATCTGCTTTAACCATTTCTTCAACAGAGCCTCCTAGCTTTGCAATAGCTCCTGCATTAACTAAGTCTGGTAGCTGGTCGCTTGCAAAGAAAAATACATCTCCAGCCATTTCTACATCTTTTAATATTTCATCTTTTGCAACATCTTCTCCTACTATTTCAACAGTATAATTTATTTTCCATTCTGGATGTAAATCTTGAAAAGACTTTGTCATAGAATCCATAGTGCCACTAGAAACTTGATTTTCTGCCGTCCATATTTTTAAATCAACTTGTTTTATATCACCTTGTGAAGAAGTTTCACTAGATTTATCACCACCACAACCTGTTAATGTTGTAAGTGCTACTGCTACTGTAAGTAATGTAGATAATATTTTCTTTTTCATATACATCCCTCCATTTTTTCGTAAATTTTCGATATATGAGTAATTATACACTAACAAAATATATTTTGTCTATATATTTTATTAAATTTTTAAATTTTAGGCAATTTATATATTTTTTTAATATAAATTTTGTTTATTTTTTTATTATTTTTATATTATTTTTTCAGCTAAAATGCATATATTTTTATTAGCTATATTCAACTTATTTTTAATAATACTACAATTTTGATTATTAAATAAAATTTCCCAGTTACTATCTTTTAAAATAACTTCTTTATTATTTTCCCTATTATATACAATACATAATTTATCATATTCTTGTTTACAATTTTCTGTTTTAGTTAAATAAAATATTATTGTATTATCATCTTCTTCAAATTCTATTTTATCTACATAATTATTATCTGCATTACATAAAACAGGTAAAGTTTTTCTTAATTTTATAAGCTCTTTATAATAGTTTACTAAATCCTCAAATTTTTTTGTTCTTTCCCAATCTAAAGCATTTATTTTAGTTGAAGATTTATAGCTATTTTCATCACCTTCTTTTGTTCTTGCAAACTCTTCTCCTGCTTGAAAAAACGGTATACCACAAGTTGTAAACACTATACCTATTGCCAATTTATTTTGTCTAACTAATTCTTCATCATATAGTTTAAAATTTGGTTCTTTATTATTAGTTATAACTAATTTATCCCAAAGAGTTAAATTATCGTGTGCAGAAATATAATTTATAAACTGTTTGGGTAAATTAGCAGTAAAATTTTCTATTTTTTCATTATTCCATACTTTATAAAAATAATTTTTAAGATTAAAAAATGAATCTTTATCTCCATTTACATATCCACAATTTTTTTCTACAAAAACATCACCTTTTATTAAATCTCTGATAATATCACAAAATGCACTTATATTATTATCCAATAAATTTATATTTTCTTTATTAGCTGCTTTATATGCTTCTTTTATTGCAAGCTCTCCAGCTGACCAAGGCTCCCCATAAATCAAAATTTTGCCTTTACCAAATTCATTATCCAAGGCTTTTCTTATTTCATTCATAGTTTGTGTATCGTGTATTCCCATTAAGTCAAACCTAAACCCGTCTATATGATATTCTTTAGCCCAATATAAAATAGAATCTATCATATACTTTCTATACATAATATTATCACTTGCTGTTTCATTTCCACAATCAGACCCGTTGGAACACTCACCTTTTTCATTTATTCTGTAATAATAATAAGGAACTGTTTTATTAAAATTACTATCTAAACTATATGTATGGTTGTATACAACGTCCATAATTACGCCTATACCTTCACTATGTAGTGCTTTTATCATTTCTTTTGTTTCTTTTATTCTAACTTTTCCATCATATGGATTTGTAGAATAACTACCTTCAGGTACATTATAATTTATTGGGTCATAACCCCAATTAAAACAATCTTCTTTACTTGTTTCATCAATAGACCCAAAATCATAAAAAGGTAATAAATGTACATATGTTACACCTAAACTTTTTATATAATCTATTCCTGTTGGATAATTTTTATCTCCATATAAATTTGTTCCCTTTTGTGTAAAAGCTAAATATTTACCTCTATATTTTTCATCTATACAAGAATTCTCATTATAAGAAAAGTCTTTAATATGTAATTCATAAATAACTCTTTCTTCTATTGGTATGTTAGGCCTTTTATCATTTTCCCAACCTTTAGGGTTAGTATCTTCTAAATCTATAATCATACTTCTTATGCCATTAACACCACAAGCTTTAGCATTTATATCATTTGTTTCATTTGTTTCTCCATTAGCCGTTATAGTGTATGTATAATATAAATCTTTTAAATCTTCATTTATAGTTATGCTCCACACACCTTTTTCTTTTTGGCTCATATTGTAGCTATTAATCTTTTTATCTTCTTTTTCCTCTTTACTACCTTTAGTATATAAATTTAATATTATATTTTGTGCAGTAGGTGCCCATATTTTAAATATAGTTTTTTCACCACTGTATTGATATCCTAAATCATTTTCTAAATATGTATACTGCTCTTCAAACTCTTTAGATGTAAAAATTTCTTTCCATTCTAGTGAAGATTTTTTTTCGTTTATTTTCATATTAATCACCTTTTATTATACATATAAATATTCAATTTTTTAAAAGAGAGTATACATTAAAATACACTCTCTTAAAAAGATTAATATCTATTAGTTTTTAATATCCAATTATTATATTTTTCTATTTTATTATTTAATAAATCATAATTATTTAACTTCCATTGCCAATTAGGGCTACCTATAGTTGATGGAGTGTTAATTCTTGCTTCATCATCTAAATTTAATATATCTTGGATAGGTATTACAACAAGATTTGATACACTATCTAAACATCTATAAATCATTTTATCTATAATATTATCTCCGTCATATGTATCAAACATTTTTTTAATATTTTCTTGGTCTTCTTTATCAAAGCTATTATATGCGCCTTTTAGAGTTTGATTATCGTGAGTACCAGTATATAAAATAGTTTTTTCTGTTTCTTTAAAATCATTGTTAGTTTCTTTTGGATTTAGTTCAAATTGTAATATTTTCATACCACTTAATTTATAATAATCTCTAAGTTCTAATACTTGTGGTCTTAATTCTCCTAAATCTTCTACAACTATTTTTATATCTGGCATAGTTTCAAATATTTTATCAAACAAAGCATAACCTGGAGCCTCTACCCATTCACCTTCTATAGCCGTTTCACAACTAGACGGTATTTTCCAATAAGTATCAAATGCTCTAAAATGGTCTATTCTTATAATGTCATATATTTTTTTATTCCAATTTAGTCTATCTATCCAAAATTTAAATCCATCTTTTTCTAAATAATCCCAATTATAGATAGGGTTACCCCATCTTTGCCCTGTTTTACTAAAATAATCTGGTGGTACACCTGCTATAAACGTTGGATTGCCCTTTTCATCTAATAAAAAGTTTTCTTTATTTTCCCAAACATCAACAGAGTCTATCCCTACATATATAGGTATATCACCTAATATTTCTATTCCATTATCATTTGCATATTTTTTAAGCTCAAACCACTGTTTATAAAATAAAAATTGAACAAAATTTTCATACTCTATACTATCTTTTAAGTTATTTAATTCTTCTTTTGTATCTATCCATTTTTTATCTTGTTCATTCCATTCTATCCAACATTTTAAATTATTATTTTTCTTTAATGTAATAAATGTTGCATAAGTTTTAGCCCATTTATTTTCTTCTTTAAATTTTAAAAATTCATCTTTAAAAATTCCTTTTTCATTCATAGTAGAAAATGCTTCTTTAAAATATTTTTGTTTAAATATTCTTGCTTTTTCATAATCAACTTTTTCTTCTTTATAATCAATACGCTCTATATTTTCAACAAGTTGCATTTCTTTTAGCTTTTCAATAGATATATATATTTCTTCACCTGCATAAGATGAATAAGGTTGATAAGGTGAATTTCCATATCCAATAGGGTTTAGTGGTAATATTTGCCATACTTTAAATTTAGCTTTTTTAATTATATCTACAAACTTGTAAGCCTCTTTACCAAAATCTCCTACATATTGTTTGCTTGGTAAAGAAAATATAGGCATTAATACTCCTGCTTTTCTATCCATATAATCCTCCATTATAATACTATTTTAATTTCCAAATATCTTTGTTATACTCTTCTATTGTTCTATCTGATGAGAAAAATCCTGCTTTTGCTATGTTTATTAACGAAGATTTTAACCATTTTTCTCTATTATTATAATCTTCTAATGCTTTATCTTTTGTTTTTATATAATCTTCTATATCTAATAAAGTCATAAACCAATCTTTGTTTAATATTTCATTATATAATCTTTCTAAATTTTCTTTTCTACCAACAGATAAAACTTTTTCATTTATTATAAAATCTACAACTTCTTTTATTATTGGGCTTTTTTCATAATAATCTTTAGAGATATAATCCTTATTTTTATAGTGGTTTATAACTGCTTCAGATTTTTCTCCAAATATATAAATATTTTCTTCACCAACAAGCTCACATATTTCTACATTTGCTCCATCCAAAGTACCTAAAGTTAGTGCTCCGTTTAACATAAATTTCATATTACCAGTTCCGCTAGCTTCTTTACTAGCTAAAGAGATTTGTTCTGATATATCACAACCAGGAATAAGTTTTTCTGCTTTAGACACATTATAATTTTCTATAAATACAATTTTAATATATTTAGATACTTCTTCATCTTTTTCTATAATTTCTTGCATACATAATATAAAATGTATTATATCTTTTGCTATTATATAAGCAGGAGCTGCTTTAGCCCCAAAAATAAAAGTTATAGGCTTAGTTGGTATATTACCTTTTTTTATCTCTAAATATTTATACACAATATATAAAGCATTCATTTGTTGTCTTTTATATTCGTGTAATCTTTTTATTTGTATATCAAATATAGAATTTTCATCTATATCTATATTTTGTGTTAATTTTATATACTCTTTTAATTGTTTCTTTTTAATATTTTTTATTTCACCTATTTTATTTATAACATTTGTATCATCTACAAAGTCTAATAATTTTTCTAACTTTGTAGCATCTTTTTTATATTCATTACCTATTAAAGACGTAATATAATCTGATAGCTCATTGTTACAGTGTAACAACCATCTTCTAAATGTTATACCATTAGTTTTATTGTTAAATTTTTCTGGATAAATTTTATAAAAATGATTAAGCTCTGAATTTTTTAATATATCTGTATGTAATTTTGCAACACCATTTACACTATATCCAAAATGTATATCTATGTGTGCCATACGAACTCTTTCATCTTCATCTATAATATAAACTTTAGGGTCATCATATTTTTCACATACAATCATATTTAAACTTTCTATAATTGGCATAAGATGTGGTACAACTTTATATAAATATTTAATTGGCCATTTTTCTAAAGCTTCTGCTAAAATTGTATGATTTGTATAAGCACAAGTTTTAGACACAATATTTATAGCTTCTTTTAACCTTATACCCTCTTGCATTAATAAATATATAAGCTCTGGTATAATCAATGTTGGGTGTGTATCATTTATCTGTATTGTTACGTTTTTATATAACTCTTCTAGCTTATGCCCTTTTAACTTTTCCTCTTTTAAAATATATTGTGCACCACTACTAACCATAAAGTATTGTTGGAAAATTCTTAATAAATGTCCTGCTTCATCGCTATCATCTGGATATAAAAATAACGTAATATTTTTTTCTATATTTTCTTTATCAAAATTTATTCCCTCTAAAACAATACTTTCATCTACAGTTTCTAAATCAAATAAATGTAGCTTATTTATCCCTTCATCATACCCTATAATATCTATGTCATACATTCTAGATACAACTTTTTTATTTCCAAAGTTTATATCAAAAGTTGTATCTGTTTTTTCAAGCCAACTTTCATTTTCTATCCATTCATTTTTATATTCTTTTTGAAGATTATCTTCAAATTTTTGTTTAAATAAACCAAAATGATAATTTAGACCTATACCATCACCACTAAGCCCTATGCTTGCAATAGAATCTAAAAAGCAAGAAGCAAGTCTACCAAGTCCACCATTGCCAAGAGATGGCTCTGGCTCTATTTCTTCTATATCTGTAAGATTTTTTTTATTTTCTTTTAATATTTTTTTTATCTCTTCATATATACCTAAATTTATTAAATTATTTGATAATAATTTACCAATCAAAAATTCGGCAGATACATAATAAACTTTTTTATTATTTTTTATAATAGGTCTTTCTTTAGCCTCTTTTTTTACTAATTCTAAAATAGAATAGTATAATTCTTCATTAGTGCAATTAGATATTTCTTTATTATATCTTTTAAATACAATATTTTGAAGTTTTTCTTTAATCATATATACACCTCATTTTTTTCGTAAATTTTCGATTTATTAAATTATACTATTTTTATTATATTTTGTCTATATATTTTTAATTATCAAATTATTTTTATGTTATTTATACTATTTTTTATTTATTTTATAGCATTTTTTTATTAATTTATTATATTTTTTATAAAATAAATTTAATATTTAAATTTTCATATTGTAATTGACTAAAATAGTTTTATACTATATATTAATATAATAGATTTATACTATATATTAATATAATAGATTTATTTATAATTAATTTTAGGAGGTGATTATATGCCTGTAAAAATAAAAGATATTGCAAAAAAACTAAATATATCTGTTGGAACTGTTTCAAAAGGATTAAACGGAGCCTCTGATATAAGCTATGATTTAACTCAGTTAATATTAGATACTGCCATAGAAATGGGCTATAAGCCAAAAAAAATGCTTAATGGCAATTCAAAAAAACTTTGTATATTTATCACTAATATGGATTATAAATCTAAAAATGATTTTGGATATGATATTATTTTAGGATTTAAAAAATGTGCTATACGTGATAATTGGAAAGTATATATAGAAGAAATTAATCACAGTTTTCAAGAAGAAAATAACTATGATAAATATATGCTAGCTAAAGGATATAGTGGTGCTTTTTTTGTTGGATTTGCATTAGATGATTTATGGTTACAAAATTTATCAAAAACAACTACCCCAACAGTTTTGTTAGATAACTATATACCTAAAAATTTTAATGTTAGCTACGTAGGAACAGATAATTTTGAAGCTTTTGATATACTAATAGACTATTTAGTATCTATTGGACATTCTAAAATAGGCTTTTTTAGTGGCTTTTTAGATTCTATGGTTTCATCTGAACGATATGATGCTTTCTTAAAAGCTATGAAAAATCATAATTTAAATATTGATAAAAACCTTATTTGTTTTGGTCATTATTCTATAGACTCAGCCGAATATCATATACCTAATATAATAAAAAACAACGCAACCGCTATATTATGTGGTAGCGACCTTATGGCCTACGGTGCTATAAAAGTTTGTGAAAAAATGGGAATAAATGTACCTAATGATATTAGTATAATTGGATTTGATGATATAGATATTTGTAAAAAGTCTACACCTAAAATAACAACTATTAAACAAAATAGACTAGAAATTGGTAAATGTGCTTATATTTCTTTAGAAGGTATTATGCGTAATGTTTGTATAAATAAAACTACTTTAAGGCCAAAACTTATAAAACGTAATTCTGTTAAAAAAATAATATAGTAATATAAAAGACTGAATATAAAATATTTTAGGCTAAATTTTTTCATTTTTATATTTTATATAAAAATTTTAATCATAAGACGAGACCTTGCCTATTATACGCCTAAGTTTTAAGATAGTTTTAATCCATTATTCATATATTAACTTGTCGTAATAACTTTATCATTACGATAAAAGGGTGTAGACAAAGTCTACACCCTTAAACTAAAGATAAAACCTTTAGTTTTATATTATCTACTTTTAGCTCGTTCAACTTTTACACTAACTTTTTTAATTTTTTTACCTTTCATACCTTTTAAAATATCTTTTACATATTTTTTAGGTACATCTAAAAATGTATACTCGTCATATATGTCAATATCGCCGATAGCTTTTCCTGGTATTCCACATTCTCCAGCAATAGCACCAACTATGTCTTTTGCTCTTACTCTTTTTTTCTTACCTACATTTATAAATAATCTAACTAATTTTTCATTATTGTCTTCTAAATCATCTTCAAAATCTATATCTTCTGTATTTTCATCATATAAGCTCATTTTTAATAAAGCCGCTGATATATCCACAGCCGATATATCTTCATTTATAATATTTTCTACAATATTTATATATTTAGTAAGGCGTCCTTCTTCTATAACACCTTTTATCTTTTCTATAAAATTATTAGTTTTAGCCTCTTCTATATCCATTAATGATGGTAATTTACCTAATTTTATTTTTGCCTTAGTATATTTCATAATATCTCTAAGTTTATATATTTCTCTACCGACAACAAAGCTAAAAGCTTTACCAGAACGCCCTGCTCTACCTGTTCTTCCTATTCTATGTACGTAATATTCTTCATCTTGAGGTAAATCATAGTTTATAACCATATCAACATCATCTACGTCTATACCACGTGCTGCAACATCTGTTGCCACTAATATTTCTATTGTACGATTTCTAAATTTTTTCATTACAATATCACGTTGTATTTGCTTTAAATCTCCGTGCAAACCTTCTGCAAAATATCCTCTACCTTGCAAATGCTCTACAAGCTCATCAACTCTTTTTTTAGTATTACAAAATATAACTACTAGCTCTGGAAAATGCATATCTATGAGCCTAGAAGTAGCCTCTACTTTTGTTTTTTCTTTTATTTCAAAATATATTTGTTCTATATTAGGAACGGTAAGTTCTTTTCTTGCAACTTTTATAATTTCAGGGTTTACAAGGTATTTATCTGTAAGCTCCATAATTTCTTTAGCTATAGTTGCAGAAAATAAAACTGTTTGTCTATCTTCTGGTATTTTATCTAATATAGCTTCTATATCATCTCTAAAGCCCATATCTAACATTTCATCTGCTTCATCTAATATGACCATTTTTACAGTTTCCATTTTTAATGTTCGTCTTTTCATATGGTCCATTACACGTCCTGGTGTTCCAACAACTATTTGAACACCTTTTTTTAATGCTCCTATTTGTCTTTCTATAGGTTGTCCACCATATACTGGTAAAACTTTTATATCATCTTTATATTTTAAAAATTTTCTAAATTCTTCACATATTTGTATTGCAAGTTCTCTTGTAGGTGATAATATAACCGCTTGTAATTTTTTATTTTCTGTATCTATCATATCTATACAAGGTAGACCAAAAGCAGCTGTTTTACCTGTACCTGTTTGAGATTGTCCTATTATATCCTTACCTTCTAAAACTTTTGTTATCGCCTTAGACTGTATAGGTGTAGCTTCTTCAAACCCCATATCTTTAACTGCTCTTACTAGCTGGTTAGATAGTTGTAACTCTTCAAATTTTAAATTTGTCATAAATAAGTCCTTTCATAAAGTAATTTACATATTTTTTTAGTATATCATTAATATAAAAAAAATACAATGTTTTTATTTTATATTTTTAAATTTTTCTTGCAAATCTTATATTTAGTTGTTATAATATTTTTGAAATAAAGCACTGTATCTTTTTATAAGAATAGTAGCAAGGAGGACTAATATGAATAATTCTTTATCTAAAAATGATAAAAAAAATTTTTCAAAAGACATTGTAAAAATATCATTATTTTCTGCTATAATTTTTACTTTGGGAATGACACCTTTTGGTTATATCCCTTTAGGAGCTTTTAAAATAGTTACCGTACACATTCCTGTAATTATAGGTTCTATAGTTTTAGGTCCTAAAAAAGGTAGTTTTCTTGGGTTTATATTTGGGCTAACTAGCTTTATTATGTCTCATCTACAACCAGCTATTACCTCTTACTTTTTTTCTCCTATTATAAGTGGTAATATATTTAGCCTTATTGTATGTTTTATACCTCGAATTTTAGTTGGTATAGTTCCTTATTTTATTTTTAACCTATTAAAAAAAATAAATTTAAATTTATCTCTTATAATAAGTGGTTTAGTTGGCTCTTTAGTAAATACTATTTTTGTTTTAAGTTTTATTTATATATTTTTTGCAGAAAAATATGCCGAAATATTAAATACTTCTTTAGACAATTTAATACCCGTTATATTGGCCAGTGTTGGTGTTAATGCTACATTAGAAGCAATAGCATCTTCCATATTGGTTTTAAGCATATGTAAAGCTATTTTTAAAATATCAAAATAAAAGGAGATAAAAATGTTATTAGCAATAGATATAGGCAATACAAATATTGTTCTTGGTGGTATAGATAAAAATAATATATATTTTATAGCAAGGCTATATACTGAAAAAAAGTTATCTTATGACCAATATACTATACAAATAAAAAATATGTTAGATATATATAATATAAATATAGAAAATATAGACGATTGTATTATATCTTCTGTTGTTCCACCAGTTTTAGACGCAATAGTACAAGCTGTAAAAATTTTAATAAAAAAAGACCCTATAATAGTAGGTCCAGGTATAAAAACAGGGCTTAATATATTAATGGATAATCCTGCTCAACTAGGTAGTGATTTAGTTGTAAATAGTGTTGCTTGTTTAAATCAATTTAAACCACCTTTAATAATAATAGATATGGGCACTGCAACTACTATATCTGTTATAGATAAAAACAAAAATTATATTGGAGGTTGTATAATACCTGGTGTTAAAATATCTTTAAATGCTCTATCTGGTATGACTGCTCAACTACCTCATATTAGTTTAGATGAACCTAAAAAAACTATAGGTACAAATACAATAGATTGTATGAAAAGTGGTATTGTTTTAGGTAGTGCATCTATGATAGATGGTATGATAGAACGTATAGAAGAAGATTTAGGATATAAATCTACTGTTGTTGCAACAGGTGGCATAGCAAATCATATAATACCTTTTTGTAAAAAAGAAATTATATATGATGATGACTTATTGTTAAAAGGTCTTTACAATATTTATATAAAAAATAAACACTAATATTAAAATATAAAAAAAGTATATAATATTTAAGGCTGATTTAAAATCAGCCTTTTTAGTTAAATAAAATCTATATCTGGTTCTATATCATTAGATGCTTCAAAATGACAGTTTTTAGAAGAAAAGTAAATACAATGAGAACAATTAGCTGTTAAAGGTTTATTATGCATTGCCTCTCTAAATGTAATAGCTTTAAAACTAGGACAATTTTTTAAATTTTTTCTTTTCAAAATATCACCTCGTAATAATATAATAAATTATACTTAATTTAACTTTAAATTTTTATATTATAAGTATATTTGTTTCATTATTATTAGTAATATTATTGACAATTTTTTTATTTATAAACATTATATAGTAATAGAAATATTATGTAATATAGAATAAATTATACATTCTTTAACTGTTTTACCACTAGATTGTTCTAAAGCTTTTTTATATAATTCTAATTGGGATTTATATCTATTTAAAAGAATATTTTTATTTTTTGTTTTATCTGTTTTATAATCTACTAAAACTAAACTGTCTTCTTCTTCAAAATATAAATCTATCATACCACTAACTAAAATAATACTATCAATATTTTTAAATTCATCATTTTTATATATCTCTTTAACATCAACACCTAAAGTAAAAGCAGATTCCCTTTTTATTAATTTAGATTTATTAATTCTTTTAACTAAATTAGTATTTAAAAACGATAATATTATATTTTTATCTAAAAATTCTAATTCTTTAATACTAATTATATTTTTTAATATTAAATCATTTAAAAATTTGTCTAATTCTATATCATTTTTTATAGAAAAATCTATATTTTCTAAAATTTTATGATAAATAGACCCTACCTCCATTGGTGTTAAACTATCTTTAGAAATGGTGTAAAATTTAGGTAAATTAAAGCTTGTATTATCATATGTTTTTAAATTATCTAAAAATTTTGTTTGATAAATTCTTTTTATTTCAGAAACGGATAAAGTAGAGCTTATTTGTTGCATTAATTTATTATTATATTGCCACGATAAATTTTTGTAGATATTATCTTTATTATCAGTATAATTTTTGTTTTTGTCTAAATTTATTAATTCGTAAAATATTTTAGATTTATTATTAGATATTTCATCTTGTCTTTTAGCATTTATTTTATGTGATAATATATCTTCATATGTAATAAAATTAACTTGCCAAATATTATTTATATCAAAGTTTTTTATGGCTGTATAAACCCACGCTAAATAATTGTTAGATATACCTTCTTTTATAAAATATCTAGGCAAAATATACTTAACACTAGGTAAAATTAATTTTTCCATTTTTTCTAAAGTATCTTTAAACTTTTTATTTATACACCCTGTTAAAATTAAATTTTCTCTAGCTCTAGTTAAAGCAACATATAAAATACGCATTTCTTCAGAATAGCTTTCTTCTTTATTTTTATATGCAATAATATTTTTTTGTATGCTAGAAACTTTCTTTCTTGGTTCATACTTATCATTACCAGTAAATATAGATATACCAAACATATAATCTTCATCAAATAAAATTGGCTCTTTTAAGTCTGATGTATTAAACCCTTTTGATAAATTTGATAAAAAAACAACAGGAAATTCTAACCCTTTACTTTTATGGATTGTCATAATTTTTACAACATTTTCATTTTTAGATAAAATAGAAGCCTTCCCATCATCACTAAATAATTTAAATTTATTTATATATGTTATAAAATTAAACAAACCGTGTAAGTTTGTTTCTTCAAAAGATATAGCTTTTTCTAAAAGGCTATATAAATTTGCTTGTCTAATATTACCATTTTCTAATAATGCAAGATAATTATAATAATTAGAATCTTCATATATGTAAGATAAAAGTTCATTGATAGATAAACTTTTTGATAAATTTTGCCATTTATCTATCTTGTCTAAAAATTTTGTACATTTATCTTTTAAAATATTATTTTCACTATTTTTTATAAATTTAAGTATATTATTATAGAAAATTTTTTCATCTGAAAATAATTTTATTTCCAATAACTCATTTGATGAAAAGTTAAAAATAGGAGAATACATAGTACCAATTAAAGCATAATCTTGTAAAGGATTAACAAGTATGTTTAATATATTTATTATTGTTTTTATCTCTGTAAAATCATAAAACCCATTAGATGTTTCTGTATATACTGGTATATTATTTTGGGATAAAACATTAGAGAATATATCAAAATTAGACTTACTACGCATTAATATTACTATATCTTTGTATTCTATTTTTCTATATTTTTTTATATCTTTATCAAATATCATTATATTATTATTAAAAAGTTCATTTATCTTTTTACAAATAAATGTTGCTTCTATTTCGTCATTAGCAATTTCTGTTATACTGCTATCTTCTATATCTTCCATTGCTTGACTACAATCTATGATATTTAATGAACATTTATTTAATATACTTACATTTTCTTCTACATTTGGAAAATTAGCTTCATTATAAAGTTTTGCATTTTCATCATAAGATACTTCTCCTAATTTATCACACATAATATTCTCAAATATTATATTAATACTATCTATTACTGAAGTATTACTTCTAAAATTAGCATTTAAATCTACCCTTTTACCTTCATTTTCATTATTAAAATATTCTATATACTTTTTGTTAAATATATTAGGATTTGCTTGTCTGAATCTATAAATACACTGCTTTATATCTCCTACCATAAATCTATTATTATAAGCTATAGAAGATAAAATCGTTTCTTGTATAGAATTACTGTCTTGATATTCATCTATAATAATTTCTTTAAATAAATCTAAATATTGCTTAGCAATACTAGTTGGTTCATCATTTTTAACAAGTATATCTAAACAAAAGTGAGATATATCACTAAATGTAAATATATTTTTTTCTTTTTTTATTGCCATAAAATAATCATCAAATTCTATAATAAGATTACATAATGTTTTTAATATAGGATAAATAGCATTTATATCTTCCATTATATCTGATATAGATTTTGAAAAAAAGTTTTTAACTATTTCATCATTAAAAAATTTTTTGTATATATCTCTTAGCTGCTTTATTTCTTCTTTTAATTCTGGTGTTTCTTTTAAAAAACTAGGTTTCCATCTTTCATATTTTAAAGTAAACACATTATCTATAAAATCTTTGTACTTTTTATCTTGTATATACATTTTCATATTATAAAAATGAGAAAATTCTTTTGTTAAAAAGCACTCTAGAGTATCTTTATTATTACTATTATTTTCAAAGTCTAAAATACCTGTTGATATAAACTTTATTTTATCACATATAATTAATATTTCATCTAAAATTTGTTCTACATAATCTATTAGCTTTAAAAATATTTTAGACGAAAAAAAATCTTCTTCTGTTGTAAATTCAAATTGTTTATAAGCATTTTCTAACCATTTTTTAGGATATGGTAAATTTTGTGCCTTAAAATATATATTTAAAAATATTTTTTTAAAATTTTCATCATTAGCACCTTTTGTAAAAGAATTTACAAGGTTTATAAATGAATCATTATTTTCTTCATAATATTTATCCAAAAAATTTTGTAAAGACTCATCTGTCAATATATCAATCTCACCTTTATCGCCTATTCTAAAATTAGGGTCTATATCAACAACCTTGAAATGCGTTTTTACAACTTTTGAACAAAAAGCATCTATCGTAGATATTTGTGCTTTATTTATTCTAACTAATTGTTCAGATAAAAACTCATTATTAGTATCTTTTTGTAACTCTATATTTATACGTTTTATAATACGTTCTTTCATTTCTTCTGCAGCATCTCTAGTAAATGTAACAACAAGTAGCCTATCAACATCTACTCTATCATTTATAATTTTATTTATTATTCTTTCTGCTAAAACAGTTGTTTTACCCGAACCTGCCGCAGCTGAAACAAGTATATTTTTGTTTCGTTCATTTATAGCTTGTAATTGATTTTTTGTAAATGCCATATTATCACCTTTAATAAATTATTGTATATATTCATCTATTTCTTGTAAAATTTTATCTTTAAAAGAAAATTCTATATTTTCAATACCATTTCTTAATTTTATCAAACTATTTTTATCATTTTCTTTTAAATATATTTTTGCTAATAATATATATACTTGACTAATATTTGATTCAAGTCTATACGCTTCTAATAATACTTGCTTACAATCTTGTATATCATCAATATTATAAAGCTCTATCCCCCATTCAAACAATGCTCTTATATAAGAATTATAATGTTCTTCTAATCTAGACACTTTATCAAAATTATTTATTCCATACATTTCTTTAAGCTCTGTATTAGTAAGGTTAGAAGGTATTTTTATCATTTCTAAATTTACTTTTCTTTTAACTATATTTTGTTTTTTTATAACTTTTTTATAAATAAGTATATTTTCATAATCCTTAAAAGGTAAATTGTTAGATGGTGTTACAAAATTAATATTTAATTTATTAAAATCTTTAATAACCATATTTGATTTTTTTTCTCTATCTATAAATTCATCTACAGATTTATCAAATCCATTACTTCTTTTTTTCAACAATATTTTATTAACTATAATAAAACTAATAACTGCAATAAATATTGGCATTGTTTTTAGTATTATAATAACTCCTCCTTTATATTTTCTTAATGTAAAAATTTTAACATATTAAATATATTTTTACAACTAAAAATCAAACTTTACTTTTTTATAATTATATAAAATAAAAAAATTATATAATATTATAATTAACAAAAATTTAACTAATAAATTATAAAATAATTATACTTATTTATATTTCAAAAAGTATAAAAAATATATATTATCTTACTTATTAAAATCTATAAATTTAATTATTGTAGTAAAACTTTTCAAACTGATATAATGAAATAATTAATTTTTTCTTTAAACTCATATTTTTTCTAAAAATTTAATCCTATTTTTTATCACTAAAAATGATATACAATCATAATAAAATATACAATAAAAAGTTGTATGATGTTATAAGTTATATTTTTTCTATCACTTATAACATCATACAACCTAAAATCCTTTTAGAACTATAGTAGAATATATTAAAAAAGCCTTCCTTTCGGAAGGCTTTAAACTAACTAACTATTAAATTATTTTTTAGCAGTAGTAGTTTCTGTTGTAGAATCTTTAGAAGCAGTTGTGCTTTGAGTTGTAGATTCTTTAGTTGTAGTTGTAGAAGCAGTTGTGCTAGTTGTTGTAGCAGCTGTAGTTGTAGCTACTTTTGAAGCGTTTTCATTGTAGATAGCAGTTCTAGTATCTGCATTCCAGCTAACAGCCACGCCTAAAGCTTGACCTAAAGCTCTGAAAGGAACGAACATTCTACCATCTTTGATTTCAGCTTTAACACCAAATTCCATAGGAATTCTAGTACCGTCAACTACCATAATGTTGCTACCAGCTTGGAATTGAATAATTTTTTGACCAGTACCTGCACCGTAGTAAATTGTAGTAGTTTTAGTATTTGCATCAAAAGCGATTTTGTTAGAAGCATCTGGGTTAGTAACATTAGCACTATCTACACCTAAAGCTACAGAAACAAATCTTAAAGGAACCATTGTGCTGTTGCTAGAAGCTTGGATATAAGGAGCTACATCCATATCAATAGTTTTGTCACCAACAAGAACAGTTTTTTCACCAACGCTTACTTTAACAGTTTGATCAAAAGTACCTGTTTCTGTAATAACGTTTACATATTCTTTGAATACATAAGAACTTGTATTATTTTGGTTAACTAAGTTTTTATCTTTGCTTGTAGCAGAGAATGTTTTATCATCTTCTACTTTAGAATCATAGTTATTGATAACTGCATCACCAGCTAATTTTAAGTCATATGCACCAAATGGTACAGAACGAGTAGTACCTACTTTAACATTTTTAATTGTTATTGTAGATGGGTTTTTGTAAGATGCTTTGTTAATTTTGAATTTGATAGCACCTCTAACTGTATTATTGCTACTGTCTTTAACATCGCCTACTTTAAAGTCTTTTTCTTTAACTTCTAATTCGCCACCACTTACTTCGAATTTAGCTTCAGAGAAACCTAATTCTTGAGTACCATAAGGAGCTGAAAGATATAATACAGCTTCTTTATTTTCTAAGAACATACCTGGTTTAGCTTCTGTGATAACAATATCAGCAGTGCTGTAGTTTTGGTAACCAATGTTAGCTTTTGTAGTATTAGATTTGATTTCGAAAGGAATTACAGCTTTAGCAACTACTGCTTCTGTAACATTGCTTTGTCCACCACCAGTTACACCAAGTTTAATGTCACCTTTGAAACCAGGATCTACAGATAAGTTAAGTTTTAATACGAAATTAGCTACAGAGCTTGAGCTAGTTGAACCGTATTTAACTTCATAGCTATCTCTTTTAAGTCTTAAAGTTTTACCATGGTTAACAATTTCAAAGTCTTCAGCAGACAAACCATTAAAGTTATTGATTTTGCTAAGATCGATACCTACGATTTTAACACCTTCTGGAACATTAAAATCTAAAGCTCTAGATTTTACTAAAGTATTAGAAACAGCTTCTGAGAATTTAACTTCTACAGTAGTGTTATCTTGTTCAGACATGCTAGAATCATTTTTGCTATAATGTCTACCAGAAATAATTTCTTTAGCATCTTTTAAAGTTTCAAGTTTGAAACCTAATTTTTCTCTTTTAGCAACTGTTTTTGTTGCACTAGAGATACCGTCACCAGAAACAGTAAGGTCTACATTACCAAAGTTTTTATCATTAGTAGCTTCTACTTGTAATCCTTCAACTCTAATACCAATTGGTGTAGTACGATTAGTCTCTAATCCTGATACTTTTACTTTAAGAACAGAATCATTACCAGAATAACCAAGACCTGTACCTGTAGTATCTACAGTTAATTCTTTACCTGTTTTATCATTAAAGAATTTAAGAGTGCTACCTGTTTTAAATCTAAAACCACCATTTACTCTTAAAGTGATTGTAGCTTCGCCTTTGCTATTACCAATTGTACCTCTTACGTTTTCTTTAATAACAACTGGAGATAATTTAGCATAATCTTCGAAAGATTTAATGTTGCTTGAGCTATATTCTAAAGTAGTTTCACCTTCTTGACCAGCTTTAGTAAGTGTATATTCGCCACCTTTTACTTTATCGTTGTAATCAGAAACGATTTTTACTTTAACTGGTGAGTTACCATCTGCTTTTACTGCACCTAAAGGTAAAGCAATGTATGGATCTTTAACTTTAGTATTTTCTGTTCCTTTAGAAATAACAACTTCTATTTTTGTTATTTTATTATTTCCACCATCAGATTTAATTTTTTCTTTTGTAAAGTTACTATCTGCTATTACACCCATTGAATCATAAAATTTAAAAGTAATTTGATCTTCAGTTACTTTATTAGTAGTACCCATATTTATTTCTTTATCACTATCTTTAAGATCTAAATTAGGAACTGTAACTGTAGCTGTTGTAGGGCTATCAATTTTTAAAGTATATGGTATATGAGCTAATTCTGGTACTGCTCTATTTTGTTCTGCAAGAACTTTAGCTTTAATTTTATCTAATTCAGCTTTAACTTCTGGTACTGCTTCAAAAGTTGCTTGACTTGTTACAGCATCAAGTTTATTACCTGTACTTTTTAATTCAGCATCATACATTGTATTAAATTCTGAAAATTCAGTAATTGCAACTGCACTATTTACTGTAATTGTTGCTTTATCTTTTGAATTAGATACAATGTTATTATAAACATCTGTTAAAGATTTTGCACCATTCATTGCTTGTTCATAAGTTACTTTATCAGTACCATTACTATTATAGTATTGATATGCTGCTAAATTACTTTCATCAAAAGTACCATTTTCAAGTTGTACTTTAAAAGTAGTTTCGCCAATGTTTTCAGTACCATCATTGTTAAGAGCTATTTTAACAACGCTTTTTCTACTTTTTAAATCGCTAACTGTTTTAAATTTTTCAGCGCTTGCATAATCTTTTGCATTAGGGTCGATTGTTTCACCCGCTTTAGCAAATGTAGTATTTAATACACTATCAGCTTTTAATTGAGCTGCGTTTGCACTAAGTGGCATTGCACTAGTAACCATCATAGCTGATAATAATATAGCAATTTTTCTTTTCATTATAAAATTCCTCCTAAAAATTTGAGTTTATAACTAATTTACATTAGTCAACCACTGTATCATCATTATAGCATTGCAAACTTATATAGTCAATAGTGTTTTATAAGATGTAACATTACTGTAATATTTATCGTAACATTTTATAACAACTTTTGCCTAACCCCTATAAGTTTTTATACTATGGAGCAATTTTAGATATATAATCGTTTTTTATTATTGTAAAAATCATATCTAAACTTTGGCTTTTTTGTTTGTTTGCCTTGCTTGTATATAATATAACACTAGTTAAAATTTTTTGCAATAGGTTTAGCCTATTTGTAATTTACCTGTAATATTAGTTACATTTCAGTAATAAATTATATTTTTATATACTATCTTAAACTATTGTGTTTCTCAAACTTTCTAAAGGTTTTTATCTCCTATCCCCTACAAAATTTATTATCTAAAATAACTAACTATTTATTATAGTTATAATTTAAAATTAATGCTTTACAAATTATGTCTTTTGGATATAATATTTTTGTAGGCTAAACAAATTATTCTTATTATAGTCTATATAATCGATTAAGGGGTTACTATTTTTATGATAATAAACTATCAATCGAATAAAATTAAATGGTTGTTTGTCAAATTTAGTGATAAATTTTTAAAATCTATAAATATAGCTAAATTATAATTTACTTTATGAGTATCTATGCACTTTATTTATACATTTATTATAAAAATATATATTAATTTATGATTTTTTAATAGTAATTTTCTATTTATAAAACATTTTAATTATTTATATTTTTATCTATCTCTAAAAACGGTAAACAACCAATTAAATTAAATAAATGAGGTGTTATTATGTCTAATGTTTCTAACAATGATTTTTTAAATGCAATGCAAAATTTATTACAAGATAAAAGTGAAGAAAATTACGCTAATTTTGAAAAAGAAATTGAAAAAACAAAATTTCTTTCTCCTGTTTTTATAATAAACCAAAATGCTACTAATGATTTAAACAATACAGATGTTTCTTTCATAAATATTACAGACGGAGATGACAACAAATTTTTCTTAGCTTTTACAGACTGGGATAAATTTAATAAATTTAAAAAAGATAATCAATTTACAGCTATAGATGCTACACTTAAAGATTTTCATTATATGCTAACTAGCGTAGATACAGATGCTAAAGGTTTTGTTATAAATATTGGTGATGAGGCCTTGTTTATACCTAAAGAAACTTTTATCTAAATTTTATAAGCCAAAAACAGTATTATCTGCTTTTGGCTTATATTTTTTGTTTATTATTTATTGTAAAGTCTTTTTTCTCTTTTTCTTTTTGTCATTAACCCTCCTATTTTTCCGCTTTCTTTAGCCGTTAAGCTCTTCCAGCCCCCCTCTTTTATTTTATCCATAAATCCTAATTCTTCTGCTATTTCATATTTTAATAGTTCTTCTTTTGTTTTAGGTTTGTCGTCTTTTTTTTTACCTTTTTTCATACTTTCTCCTTTAAATATATAGTAGTATAAATATTATTAAAAAATTTTTTATATTTTATACCTATATATTTTTAAATAATATAGGAGAATTTATAAAACATATTATCAAAGACCGTAGACAAAATATATTAGCGGTAACTTACTTTGCATAATTATTTTTATGTTTTACATAAAAATATTAATCACAATACAAGGCAAAGCTTCGTATTGTGTGAAAAGCTAGATTTATATAGGCTTTAGCCCTTGTGTGAATAGATTAGTTTTTTCATATATTATCTTGCATATTATGTTAAATTTTCCCATTGTTCATATAATATATCAAGCTCTTCTTCTAGCTTTTTCTTTTCTTCAAATATTTCTCTAGATTTTTGTGGGCTTGTATATACTTCTTCTAGACTTAATTGCTCGTCTGCATTTTTAATTTTTTCTTCTATTTCTTCTATTTGCTTTTCTACCTTGTTTAAAGCATTTTGTTTTTTTCTAAGTTCTGCTTGTGCTTCTTTTTGTGCTTTCCAATCTAATTTTGTATCTTGGGTTTCTTTTTTTACATTGCTATCTGCTATATCTATTTGTTGTTGGCTTTTTTCCAAATAATAATCATAATTACCCAAATATACGTTCATTTTATTTTTAGTTAATTCTATAACCTTTGTTGCTGTATTATTTATAAAAAATCTATCGTGCGAAATATATATACAAGTTCCGGTATAAGATTTTAATGCATCTTCTAATATTTCTTTAGATACCATATCTAAGTGGTTTGTAGGCTCGTCCAATATAAGAAAGTTTGCATTAGATAACATTATTTTTGCAAGTGCAACTCTTCCTTTTTCTCCCCCGCTTAAACTAGATATTTTTTTAAATACATCATCACCTGTAAAAACAAATACGGCAAGTGCATTTCTTATCTCTTCATTTTTTAAATTAGGATATGTATCCGATATTTCATCAAATATTGTTTTATCCATATTTAAATTTTCCTGTTCTTGGTCATAATATCCTATAATAACATTGGCTCCTATATCAATACTACCTTTATCAATAGAAATTTTATTCATTATCATTTTTATTAATGTAGATTTCCCTATACCATTAGCCCCTATAAGTGCTATTTTCTCCCCTTTTTTTATATCAAAAGATATATTATTAAAAAGTTCAAAATCAAAACTTTTGGATAAATTTTTAACAGTCAATACATCATTTCCGCTTTCTTTTTTTGGTGATAATGTAAGACGCATTTGTGGTGGCAAACTATCTGGCTTTTCTATTTTCTCCATTTTATCTAATAGCTTTTCACGGCTTTCTGCTCGTTTTATAGACTTTTCTCTATTGTATGAGCGTAATTTTTTTATAACTTCTTCTTGTTTTTTTATTTCTTTTTGTTGATTTAAATATTGCTTTAGCATTATCTCTCTAGCTATATGCTTTTTGTTTGAGTAATCAGAATAATTACCATTATATACTGTTGCTTTACTATTTTCCAATTCAATTACTTTAGTTACTACTTTATTTAAAAAATATCTATCGTGAGATATAATAAATAATGCTTTATTATATGATTTTAAAAAATTTTCTAACCATTGTATAGATTTTACATCAAGATGGTTTGTTGGTTCATCTAAAAGTAAAATATCTGGTTCTTCTAATAATATTTTGCCAAGAGCTATACGAGTTTTTTGTCCACCAGAAAGACATTTAACTTGTTTATAAAAATCATCTTCTACAAATCCTAAACCTTTTAATACACCTTTTATACGGCTATTATAATCAAATGCGTTATTTTGATTTAAATATTCACACACTTTGTCATATTCTTTCATTGTTAAGCTAAGCTCTTCATCTTTTAATATACTCATTTTTTCTTCCAAATCTCTTAACTTTATTTCCATATTTATTATGTGTGAAAAAACTGTTAAAAGCTCTTCAAATAGTGTGTTATCTTCATTTAAATTTAAATTTAAATTTTGAGAAAAATATCCTATTTTAGTATTTTTAGGTATAATAACTTCACCACTATCTTGAGATATTTCTCCTGTTATTATTTTAAATAATGTAGACTTACCAGCTCCATTAACCCCTACAAGAGCAACTCTATCTTTTTCATTTATGTTAAATGATATGTTGGTTAATACATTTGTTATACCAAAAGATTTATTTATGTTATTACAAGCGCATATCATATTTTGCCTCCTATATTTTAATTAATTATAACAATTATAACAAAATATAATAAGTTTTAAAAGAGCTAACATTGACAAAAAGAAAACAAAGTTGTATAATTTTGTTAATATCTTAATAAAGGAATGGTGTTAATGGATAAAAAAGTTTCTTTAGCTGTCATAAAACGCTTGCCTAGATATTATAGATTTTTAGGAGATTTACTAGATAATGGTATAACAAGAATTTCTTCTAAAGACTTAAGCGCTAAAATGAACATTACAGCTTCTCAAATAAGACAAGATTTAAATACCTTTGGTTGTTTTGGACAACAAGGCTATGGATATAACGTAGAACTTCTTTTAAATGAAATTAGAGAAATTCTAGGGTTAAATAAAACATATAATTTAGTTATATTAGGTGCTGGAAAGATTGGACAAGCATTATTAAACTATTCTAATTTTGAAAAAAGAGGTTTTAATTTTATAGGTATATTTGATATAGATTCTAATATTATAGGAACTAAAATAAAAGACTTAGAAGTACAAGACATAAAAAATTTAGAAAAATTTACAAAAGAAAATCAAATAGATATAGCTGTATTAGCTGTACCTCGAGTAAATGCTTACGAATTATATAAATCTGTTATTAGCTATGGTATAAAAGGCATTTGGAATTTTTCCAACACTGAATTAAAATTATCTGATGGCATTATTGTAGAAAATGTTCATCTTACAGATAGTTTAATGACATTAGCTTACAGATTTAACTCTGGAGAAATTACAGAAGACTAAAATTAATTTTTTTAACAAAAAAATAACTTGAGGGTGCAGAATTTATCTACACCCTTTCAAAAATATAAAAAAGTTACTTTAAAATATTTTGTTTAATAAAAAAATAACTTAAAATTATAATAATCTTAAGTTATTTTGAGTATATTTTAAATTTTTAAGATAATATTAATTTTAATAAAAATAATATAGCTAATATGTACATTACTTTATTAACTTCTTTAGCTCTACCAGTTAACATTTTAATAAATACATAACTTAAAAATCCAAATACTAAACCATCCGCTATACTATAAGTAAATGGCATCATTATTATAGTTATAAAAGCTGGTAAACCTTCTGTATAATCACTAAAGTCTATCTTTACAACATTTTCAATCATAAATAAACCTACTATTATAAGGATTGGAGCTGTTGCAAAGCTTGGTATTGTAATAAATATAGGTGAAAATATTAAAGATACTAAAAATAATAAACCTGTAACAGTTGATGTTAAACCAGTTCTACCACCTTCGGCAACACCAGATGCACTCTCTACAAATGTAGTAGTTGTAGATGTTCCTAGCATAGCCCCTGCTGTTGTAGCAACTGCATCTGCTAAAAGTGCTTGTTTTAATTTTGGTAGTTTACCATCTTTATCTAAAAATTTAGCCTTTTCAGAAACTCCTATAAGTGTCCCTATTGTGTCAAACATATCTACAAATAAAAAAGCAAATACAATAACAACAATATCTGTTATTTTTATAATGTCAAAATCTATACTTTTAAATGCTGTAAAAATATTTATATCTTTTAAAGAAGGAGGTATAGATATAATTCCTTCTGGTATAAGGTTAAATTGTCCTTGTTCTATATCAACTTGGTATAACCCTGTTAACTGGCAAATTATACCAAGTCCCCATGTTATTAATATACCCCAAAACAATGAACCTTTTACTTTTTTTACACTTAAAACTACAGTGATGATAACACCTAGCATAGCTAAAGCTGGCCCTACAGATTTTATATTACCAAGAGTTAATGCTGTTGCTGGGTCTTTAACAACAATACCAGCATTTTGTAACCCTACAAATGTTATAAAGACACCAAGTCCTACGCTAACGGCATTTTTTAAATTTTTTGGTACGGCATTAAATATAGATTCTCTAATATTAAAAAATGAAAATACTAAAAATATGATACCCTCAATAAATACTGCAAAAAGTGCTAATTGCCAACCATATTCATTAGCTACGGTATAAGCAAAATAAGCATTAAGTCCCATACTAGGTGCTAATCCAAAAGGATAATTAGCTAAAAGCGCCATTGTTAAACACCCTATAAATGCTGCTATTGCGGTTGCTGTAAACAATGCCCCTTTATCCATACCTGTTGAGCTTAAAATATTCGGGTTTACAACTAATATATATGCCATTGTCATAAATGTTGTAACACCTGCAAAAACTTCTGTTGATACATCTGTTCCATTTTCTTTTAGCTTAAATAAGTTCATTTTTCTAATCTCCTATAAATTATTTTTAATAGTACCTCATCTATAAATATATCAAATTTCATAATATTGTCAAGCTCGCTATTAATAGTTTATATATAGTAATTTTATTAGTTAAATGTTGTATTTTTATTATAAACTTAGGAGATAAAATTATTTTTATTACATTATTATTATAATATTCTTTGTTTCAATAATATTTCTTTGTGTATAAAGTATTATTTTATTGATTTTATTTTTGTATTTTCTACCTTTATATTTTATTTAAAAATTATATTTATTTACAAATATAAAAAAAGCTACCAAAATGGTAGCATAAAATTTATTTTGTTAAAAAATCTGATAAATCTTTAACAGCCTCTTCTTCGTCATTTCCTTCTGCTAATATGGTAACATTTTTACCATCTAAGCTGCCAAGGGCAATAAGACCCATTATACTTTTTGCATTTACTTTTTTATCATCAAGTATAATTTTAATGTTGCTAGTAAACTTACTAGCTATTTGTACAATTAATGCAACTTCTCTTGCCTCGATAGATGCTGTTATTTTTAAATTTTGTTCTTTCATCTTATTTCCCCCTTAGGTTTTCTGCAATTTGATTTATTTTTTTTAGTCTATGATTTACACCAGACTTAGTTATTGTAGGATTTGTCATCTGACTAAGCTCTTGAAGACTTTTGTCGGGATTTTCAAGTCTTAAAATAGCTATTTCTTTAAGAGGCTTTGGCAAATAATCTAATCCAACAGTTTTTTTTATAAATTCTATATCTTCTTTTTGCTTAACACCTGTTGACACAATTTTACTAAGATTAGCAGTTTCACAGTTTACTATTCTATTAACATTATTTCTAACTTCTTTAAATATTCTTATATTTTCAAGCTCTAATAAGCATTTATGTGCTTCTATAATGTTTAATAATTCAACTATTTGTTCTGCTTCTTTAATATAAAGAATAAAATATTCTTTTTTTTCTATACATTTTGCATCTATATCAAAAAAGTTGATTAAATTTTTAAGATTTTGGGCTTGATTGTATGTGTTACATATAAATTCTAAATGATAGTTTTTTTCTGGAGAACAAATATATCCAACACCTAAAAAAGCTCCTCTTATATACGCTCTTTTACAGCATATTTTACTTACTATCATAGAGCTGTATAATTCTTCTTCATATATATTTTTATTTATTATATTAAATATTTTATTTATTAATTCTTCTTTTTGTATAAAAATTTTATGTGTTTTACTATTATCTTTTGTTATACAAACATCAATATCAAAAATAAATTTTAAAAGATTTTTAAATTTTTCTAATAAAAGTATATTTTCTGATACTATATTAATAAATAAAGGATTATAACCTATATCTGCACAGTGGTCAATAATAGCCGATAACTCAGATATAGCACAATGTCTATTATTAATTATTGTATAAATTTCTTTTTTTACATTTAAAGAAAAAGACATATCTTATCACCTTATTGTAATATACTATTTCTTACTATCTTTGTCAATATCTCTATGTGTGATAATAGTACTATATTGCAATTTATTAAGTTGATTATAAAGTTCATTACTTAATGTTACAGAACGGTGTTTACCTCCTGTACAACCAATAGCTATTACTAATTGATTTTTCCCTTCTTTTATATAATTAGGTATTAAAAAATTTATCATATCTAATAATTTTTGTAAAAATATATTGCTTTCTTCGTATTTCATAACATAATCGTGTACAGAAACATCATTACCTGTAAGTGGTTTTAATTCTTCTATATAAAATGGATTAGGTAAAAATCTTACGTCAAATACTAAGTCTGCATCACTAGGTATACCATATTTAAATCCAAAAGATAAAACATTTATCATAAGGCTATCAAACTCTTTATTTTCTATAAATATATCATTTATTTTTTGTTTCAACTGTCTTGCTAAAATATGGCTTGTATCAATAATATAATCCGATTTTCTTCTTATATCGCTTAATAGTTCTCTTTCTCTTATTATTCCTGTTATTAATCTTTCACCTTTTGCAAGGGGGTGGCTTCTTCTTGTTTCTTTATATCTTTTTAACAATACATCATCAGAACAGTCTAAAAATAATATTTCAAAAGAGTGATTTTCATTTTTCATCTCAGATAAATACGTAAAAAAATCATCAAATAGCTTTCCACCTCTTATATCTATACCTATAGCAACTTTTTCTATTTCGGTAGCTGGCTTATCACAAAGTTCTATAAACTTTGGTATTAAAGAAGGTGGTAAATTATCTACACAAAAATATCCTATATCTTCAAAAAATTTTAAAACACTACTTTTACCAGCTCCAGACATACCCGTTAATATGACGTATTTCATATTATCACCTAACTTTCACCTATAACACGTATTTCTTTTTCAAGGGTAATATTAAACTTATTTTTAACTTCTTTACAAGCAAAATCTGCTAATTTTAAAACATCTTCACAAGTGGCATTTCCATTATTTATTATAAATCCACAATGTTTATTAGATATACAAGCTCCACCAATACTTTTTCCGGCCAATCCTGCCTCCATAATTAATTTACCTGCAAAATTATTTACTGGCCTTTTAAATGTACTACCAGCACTAGGATATTCTACTGGTTGTTTTTCATTTCTAGCTTTGTTATTTTGCTTCATTTTTTCAAGTATTTCTTCTTTTTCACCAATTTCAAGTTCAATTATAGCTTCTAATACTACTAGCCTATTTTTTAATATTTTACTATTTCTATATTCAAATTCACAATCTTTATTGTCTAAAGTTATTATTTTACCATTTTCTAAAATAGTAACTTCCTTTATAACATCTTTAAGCTCTCCACCATATGCTCCTGCATTCATACTAACTCCGCCACCAATAGTTCCTGGTATAGCCGCTGCAAATTCAAATCCTTTTAAGGAGTTTTCATATGCTTTTTTAGCAATAGAGCTTAATGTAGCTCCAGATTGTACTTTTATTATATTTTTATCTATCTCTATATTATTAAAGTTTTTAAATAACTTTATAATAGCCCCTCTAAATCCTTTATCTGAAACTAGAAGGTTACTTCCATTACCAATAATGTAATAGTCTATATTATTTTTTTCACAAATTTTTATACAATCTAATATTTCTTGTATTGTATTAGGAAGTAATAAATAATCTGCATTACCACCTATTTTAAATGTTGTATGATTTTTCATAGGCTCATTTATAAAAATTTGTTCTTTATTTAAAATTTCTTCAAATATATTCAATATAAAGCGCCTCCAAGTCTAACAATATACTTATAATATATGTAATATTTTAAGTTTTATTTATATAGTTTTTATTATTAAACTTTACACCTTACTAATCATACCTGCTCCTATTATTCCGGCGTCATTGCCTAAAGTAGCTGGCACTATTTTTGTCTCAAATCCATTTCCATAAATCATTTTTTGAGCAATTTTTTCTATTGGTTTTGTAAGTTTTTCTCCTCTTGCCGAAGCTCCCCCACCAATAGCTATTACATCTGGCTTAAATATATTAATAAAATTTACTATACCGATAGCTAAATATGTATTAAATCTTTCAATAACCTTTATTGCTATATCATCTCCAAAATCATATGCATCAAAAATATTTTTTGCATTAATATCATCAAAACTTTCTGCAAAGTGTAAAATTTTACTTTCTTTTTCATCTTTTAATAAATGTTTTGCATATTTTATAATAGCATTAGCAGAACAAAATGTCTCCAAGCAACCTTTCTGGCCACAACCACAATATTCTCCGCCAGTATAGTCTATAATAGTGTGCCCTAACTCACCTTCACCAAGATAGCTACCTTTAACTATTTTACTATCTAATATAATACCACCACCAACGCCTGTACCAATAGTAAGCATTATAGCATTTTTATATCCTTTCATACTACCACATAAAAATTCAGCTATTGTAGCACAGTTTGCATCATTTTCTAAATATATAGGTAAATTTATATGATTTTTCATATATTTTTCAATATTTGTATTATTAAAATTAATATTGCTAGAGGCTACTATTACCTTATTTTTACTATCTATAAGTCCTGGTGCTCCAATTCCTATATTATGTATATCTTTTATATTTAGCCCTTCTTCTTTTATAAGCTCTAAAGCAACCAAAGCCATAGATTTTACTATTTCACTATCTTCTCTTTGTGGTAAAGTTGGTTTTGATATAGTCCTTATTATTTTTCCATCTTCTGTTAAAATACCACCTTTTATAGTTGTACCACCTAAATCAATTCCTATATAGTACATATTTATCTCCTATTTAAATATTTTAAATATTATGTAATTAATTTTCTATACTTTTCATTATTCTATCACTTAAATTTTGAGCTGCATTATATCCCATTTTCTTTTGCCTTCTGTTAACTGCTGCCGATTCACATATCATAGCAAGGTTACGACCTGGTCTAACTGGTAAAGTTTGACATACTATTTCGTTTCCTAATATATCCATATATTCTTCGTTAATACCTAATCTATCATATTGTTTTCCCTTTTCCCAAGGCTCTAATTTTATTATAAGGTCTATTGCTTGAGTGTCTTTAACAGATTGTACTCCAAACATTTGTTTTACATTTATTATACCAATACCTCTAAGCTCTATAAAATATCTTATAACCTCTGGACAACTTCCAACAAGCGTATTATGTGAAACTTTTTTAATCTCTACGGCGTCATCTGCAACAAGTCTATGCCCTCTTTTTATTAGCTCTAGTGCTGTTTCACTTTTACCAACACCACTTTCTCCCATTATAAGAACACCTTCACCATATATGTCAATTAAAACACCGTGCATTGTAACTCTTGGTGCAAGTTGAACTCTTAACCATCTTATAACTTCGCTTTCAAACTCTGATGTAGCATCTTGTGTTTGAAATATAGGAATATTATATTTTATAGCAATATTTAAAAATTCTTCTGGTGGCTGTAAATCTCTACAAAATACTATACAAGGTAATTTATAGGCACATATTTTTTCAAATATTTCTTCTTTTTCTTCTTTAGTTAGAGTATTTATGTAAGAATGTTCTACAAGCCCTATTATTTGTATTCTCTCAGAAGCAAAATATTCAAAAAATCCGGCTAATTGTAGGGCTGGTCTGTTTACTTCTGGATGAGATAAAGTTTTTTCAGAAAAATCTACACTAGGTGTTAAATTTTTTAATTCATATTCTTTAACTAACTCTTCTATTTTTACAGAATACATATATTTTCTCCTTAAAATTAACTTTCTTTAATAGTATTTTTAATAAAAAACTCTCCATATTCTAACTCTATTTTTCTTTTTCCATTTTTATCTGTAACAAATATATCACAATCTTCTACTAAAGATATTCTAAGTTTTTTTGTAAAATTATTATTAAATTGCTTTAAAATTTCTAATATTGAAACCTCTTGTAATATATGTTCTGATGTTATATTTATTATAAATTTATCATCTAATACATTAAGTTTTATATGTACATTTTTAAATTCTTTTGTATCATTATCAAAATATACATAGTCTGTTACAAAGTTTTCCATAGTATCACCTCAAAATATTTTCTATAACTAATAATATAACAAATTTAACTTTTTTTCAATAATAATATTAGTTTTTATTAGTTTTGTATATATTTTTATATAAAACTATCAAATATTTAATATACTTTATTTTTATGTTTATAATTTATATATAAAATATTAACTATTAAAAATAATTAAAAATATTATGTATTTTAGACTCTAGACAAAATAGAAATAATACAAAAAAGAAAAGAGTATGAAAACAAATAATTCTCATCTATAATCGTATACTAGGCTTTGCTCCGTGTAGACAAAGCTAGATTTTTAGATGGCTTTAGCTCCTTGCACGAGAAAACTTAGCTTTTTTATTTGGTAGCTCAAAAAAAAATAATCTTTTTATTTTTTAATTATCAATTAATAACAAAATATTTCAAAATATCTATAAATAAATTATATTTATTTTAAAGTTGACTTTTTATGCTTAAGGTTATAAAATTGTAATATGAAATAGTTTATACTTTTACAAAAATAAAATTTAGGAGGCTTAACATGTCCAACAAGGATACTAAAAACAAAAATTCACAACAACTTTTTAGTGAAGATATTACCAAAAGATTAGTAAAAAAAATTTTAGATGATGAAAAAGAAAATCAACCAGATGAAAAATCCGATTTTAATATAGAATATGAAGATTATGATAATAATACTTTTGACCTAGAAGAAGACTTCGATGAAGATGAAGATTATAATTACGATGAAGATTATGATAATGAAGATATCCAACCTAATAATTCTAAAAAATTAGATCATAAAAAAGAACCATCAAAAAAAATAAATAAATCTCAAAATAATAAAACTAAATATAGAAAAAATATAGAAATATATGGAAAAGATTTTTTTGAT
Organism: [Clostridium] colinum; assembly: GCF_940677205.1. Taxonomy (NCBI): domain Bacteria; kingdom Bacillati; phylum Bacillota; class Clostridia; order Lachnospirales; family Lachnospiraceae; genus Tyzzerella; species [Clostridium] colinum. The sequence goes on from NZ_OW712331.1 coordinate 1,527,588, forward strand.
GATGAATATGATGAAGATTATTATGATGAAAGCTCTTCTTCTTTAATAGGTAAAATTATATCTTTTTCTATTATAATAGTTTTAACTATATCTACGGCTTTTTTAGCTGTAACTTTGATATCTACAAAAAAAGAACTTACAAAAGTTAATTTACAAGTAAAAGAACTACTAAATAACCAAGTTGCTACAGAAAATAAGCTTGCAGAAGAATCTTTAAAAAGTGAAATAGAAAGCTTAAAACAAGAAAATGAACGTTTAAAAACTGTATCAGCTCAACAAGCTACTCAAGCTACTACAGAAAAAGCTACTCAAGAAACTTCTAAACAAACAACTACTTCTAAACCTAATAAAAATACTAGTAATACTTCTTCATCAAGCGAATATATTGTTAAAGAAGGAGATATGATTTGGACTATTAGTAAAAAAGTATATGGAAATGGCTCTCATTTTCAAAAAATATTAGACGCAAATGGACTTACAGAAAATAGCATTCTTAAACCAGGCCAAAAACTTATTATACCAAAACTTAATTAGGAGGAAATATGGATTATAATAATCTTACTTTAGCAGAACTTAGAGAAATAGCAAAAGAGAACAATGTAAAATCTATTACAACGTATAAAAAAGATGAACTTATAAAAATATTGAATGATATTAAATTTGAACAAACTAACATTCAATCTAATTGTAAAATTATGGACAATAATTGTAATAAAGAACAATTGGACAAGCAAAATAACCAAGCATTAGATAAAGCATCTTATTTAAAAGAGTTAGATAGCGGTATATCTGCCGAAGGTATATTGGAAGTTTTGGCCGATGGGTATGGATTTTTAAGAAGTAACAATTATCTTTCTGGTTCAAATGATGTATATGTTTCTCCTGCCCATATTAGAAGGTTTAACCTAAAAACTGGCGATTACATAAAAGGTACATTAAGGATTCCCAAAGAAAATGAAAAATTTTCTGCCCTACTCTTTGTAAGTACAGTTAACGGTGATTCCCCAATGTCTATTGTTTCAAGACCTAGCTTTGAAAAACTAACTCCTATATACCCTCAAGAAAAATTAAATCTTGAAATAGGACAAAATAACTTATCTGGACGAATTATAGACATAATTTGCCCTATTGGTAAAGGACAACGTGGTATGATAGTTGCACCTCCAAAAACTGGTAAAACTACACTATTAAAATCTATTGCTAATTCTATAATTAAAAATCACCCTGAAGTGCATTTGTTAGTTTTATTAATAGATGAACGTCCAGAAGAAGTTACGGATATGCAGCGTTCTATTGTTGGAGAAAATATAGAGGTTATCTATTCTACTTTTGATGAACAACCAGACCATCATAGAAGAGTTGCTGAAATGGTTTTAGAACGAGCTAAACGTTTAGCAGAGCAAGGTAAAGATTTAGTTATTCTTTTAGATAGTATAACTAGACTATCAAGAGCATATAACATTTTAACACCATCTAGCGGTAGAACTTTATCTGGTGGTTTAGACCCTGCTACGTTATATATGCCTAAAAAATTTTTTGGTGCTGCTAGAAATATAGAAGAAGGTGGTAGCCTTACTATACTTGCTACTGCCCTTGTAGATACGGGTAGCAAAATGGATGATGTTATTTTTGAAGAATTTAAAGGTACTGGTAATATGGAGCTTGTACTTGATAGAAAAATTGCAGAAAAACGCATATTCCCTGCTGTTGATATATCAAAATCTAGCACAAGAAAAGATGAACTTTTACTAACAAAAGACTTTTTAGATACTTCATATTATATTAGAAAATCTTTCACTAACAACCAAGTTCAAAATATAGATATAACAGAAAAAATTTTATCTATTTTAAAATCTACTAAAAACAATAAGGATTTTTGCAAAGTTTTGCCAAAATCTGATATAAATTAATATTTTTATAATATAAAAAAGGTTGATATTTTTAATTATAATCAACCTTTTTATATGCTTATTTTATCTTTCTATAATTATTCCGTGAGCAATACCTGCTATACTTTCCCCTTGCTGTATACTAACTGTATTCATTAAAGCTCCTGTTGGTATAAATAAAATTCTGTTAAGTTCTCCTTTTTTTAATTTATCATATATCATACCTGCAAATGTTGTTCCGGCACAAGCACAACCACTTCCACCACTATGTGTATCTTGTGTATCTCTATCAAATATTTCTATGCCACAGTCTGTATAATTTTTTGATATATCATATCCTGCTTTTTTTACAAGCTCTATTGTTAATTGTTTACCTATATATCCTAAATCACCTGTAAAAATCATATCATAATAATCTGGTGTTATATTAAAATCTTTAAAATTATTTATAATAACATCTGCCGCTGCTGGAGCCATAGCACTTCCCATATTATTAGGGTCTTTTATACCTAAATCTACTATCTTACCTGTTGTTATGCCTTTTATTTTTATACTTTTACCTGTATCTGATAAAATTAATGCAGCCGCCCCTGTTACTGTCCAAGTAGAAGTTAAAGGACGTTGGCTACCAAGATTTAAAGGTGCTCTAAATTGCTTTTCTGCCGCACAAAAATGACTAGAAGCCCCAACAATTATTTTTCTACCTATTCCACTTTCTATATTTATTGCCCCAAGAGCCATACCTTCTCCTATTGTAGAACAAGCTCCAAATATCCCAAAAAATGGTACATTTAAATCTCTTATAGCATAGCTTGAACCACTAGACTGGTTTAATAAATCTCCTGCATATATATAATCTATATCTTTAAATTCTAAATTAGCTTTATTTACAACTAATTTCATATTACTGTTTACCATTTTACTTTCTGCTTTTTCCCAACTATCTTCTCCAAAAAGAGCATCATCTAAAATAACATCAAAATAATCTTTTAATGGACCTTCTCCTTCTTTTGAACCAACAGTTGAGGCCGTATTTATTATAAAAATATCTTTATCAAAAACTGCCGATTGTTTGCCAATATGTTTTCCCATATATACCTTCCCTTTTATTAATACTTAAAAATTTATTTTACAAAATAATATACAAGTCCTACCAAAACAGATGTAAGTGTTCCATACAATATAACTGGACCTGCCAATATAAATATTTTTGCACCAAGCCCAAGTATAAATCCCTCTTTTTTAAATTCTAATGCTGGAGATGTAACAGAATTTGAAAATCCTGTTATAGGCACTATAGACCCCGCACCAGCAAAGTGTCCTATTTTTTGATATATACCAAGACCTGTTAAAAGTGAGGCTATAAAAATAAGTATCATAGATGTATACATACCTGTTTCATTTCTAGTTAGTCCATATTTATCTAGTATATTAGTTATAAATTGTCCTATACAACAAATAGTCCCACCAACTATAAATGCTCTAAAACAATTTTGCCCTATCTTACTATTTGGCGAAAGTTCTTTTACTCTTTGTTGATATTCTTGTTCTAGCTGTTGTTGTTTTTTGCTTTTATTATTATCCATAATTACCTCCTACATATAATAAAAACTTGGTATTTGTGAATATATTATAGACCCTATTAACTTTCCTAAAGCTACTGCTGTTATAAAATATTTAAGCCCTGTTTGTATTCTTCCACGTCTTGTAAGTATTGGTAAAACATTTAATATTTCTGCTAAAGATACTGCTAAACAACCAAAAAATATACCTATACAACCTGCATATATCATAGCAAAAAATTTACCTATAGGTATATAAAAATCATATAGCATAGATACTGTTCCTATAATACCTCCCCATATAATAGCTTCTTCATAAATTCTTATTTTATCTTCTGTTCTTGTTTTTTGAGCAAGCCTTGGAACAACACCTATTATAGCAATAAATGCAAAAACTGCTCCCGATATTATTATACCTGATGAAAAAGCTATTATTATTGCTAAAATACCTTTAATCGCTTCCATCTTTACTATTACCACCTTTTGTCTTTTCTACATTTAATGTATCTATAATATTGTCGGTAACATTAGCTTCATAAGTAGACATTTCTACTTCTATCGGTGTTGGATCTGTTGTTATCTTTTTACCTACAAAATGGTTGAAAAATACTATTATACCTAATGCTAAACCAATAGAATATGGTATATCTAAAATCATAGGATTTTCTATTCTTTCATTAAAAAATATATAATAATAATTTTCAAAAACCTTAGACATTTGAGCATCTGAGTGGAAACTCATAATAGCTGTACAAGACCCTGCTAAAAGTATTATAGTAACTGCTATAACTTTTAAATTTTTCATAAATGAAGTATTTTTTTCTTTCACAGGAGAATATTCTAAAACAGTATCTATCTCTCCAACATTGTTAATAGTATATCCTGGCATAGCCTTATCTAGTACATTTATTATATCTATTATAGATATTAAATAATTTTTTTGTTCTTCTTCTTTAATCTCCATTACTTTTATATTTTTTACATTTTTTAATATTTTATCTGGAGCATAAACTTCTGCTATATCTTTTAAGTATACTTTTTTTACTTGTGATAAAGATACTTTTTTAAATGGCTTTACATATATATCCAAAATAATCACCTACTTTAACAAATGTTCCATTATATACTTCTTTTTTTTCAAAATTTACTAAAAATAATAATCCTATTATGCTAAAAATAAATATAATAAGTGCTATAAATTTATACTTTAAAATATGTCAAGCCCTCCTTTTATTGTATTTGTATTTATATTATATATTTTACAAAAATTATAAATTTATTCATTAATTAGTATTATTAATATATAGTTAATTTTTTATCATAAATATAAAAAAGGCTATACAATTGTATAACCTTAAACTAAAAATTGAATATTGTATAATAATTTTTTAATGTTCAAAACAACTTCCACCTATAAACTCTCTAATAATAGAATTAGAAGGTATAGACCCTAAATGATTTATTGGTAAAAAGCTATCTAAAAATTTTATAAGCCTTGTTGCTTCGCTATATTCTTCTTCATCTTTTTTTACTTTATATAACAATGGTTCAGCAAAAGGCTTTAAAACTGCAAGCTCATATATTAAAGCCGAGTTAAATATAATATCTGCCTCTTCTTGAAATGGAAATATATTTTTTACTTCACCTTTCATTACATCAGACCATATTTGAATAGTTTTATTAACACCAAACCCTCTAAAATAATGGTCTCTTACAAGCCTTCTAAAAATCCTTGCATCTGTTGTAGATATTCTATTGTGGCTATCTATATTAAGTTGTGTTAAAGCACTTATAAATATTTTAAATTTATCTTTTTTATCTATATTTTTACTTATTTTTTCATTAAGCCCGTGTATACCTTCTATTATTATTACTTCATTTTCTTTTAATGTTATTATTTTTCCTTTTTCTCTTTTACCTGTTAAAAAATTAAATTTAGGTATTTCAGTTGGCTCTCCGTTTATAAGGCTTTCCATATCTTTATTTATTCTATCTACATCTAAAGACTCTAAACATTCAAAATCTGGCTTACCTTCTTCATCTAAAGGAACATTTTCTCTGTCTAAATAATAATTATCTAAAGATATTACATATGGTTTTATTCCATTTACTTTTAATTGAACACATATCCTATTTGCAAATGTTGTTTTACCAGAAGATGACGGCCCTGCTATTAATACTACTTTTTTATTATTTTTAGTTATCATATCTGCTATATTTGCTATTTTCTTTTCTTGTAAAGCTTCAGATATTAATATAATTTCTTCTATTCTTCCTTCACATATGGCACTATTTAATGACGCTACATAGTCTACACCTATAATTTTAGACCAACTTGAACATTCTTCAAAAACTTCTATTAATTTTTTTATATTTTTATATTCTTTAAGTTCACTAGGATTATTTTTATCTAAAAAATTTAATGTAAAACTATTATTTTCATTTTTTATAATTTTAAATCCAGACAAATCTTTTGTATCTACTGCCATTGTACCATATAAATAATCATATGTGTCTTCTAATTTATAAAGATTTATAGATGACTTTCTTACAAAACTAAGACCATTAGCCCTATCATACATTTTATATTTATTTAAAAGCTTAATACATTCATTAGTAGGAACATTCATCTTTTCAATCTTTTCATTTTTTAATACAGTATTCATCATATAATTAGATATGTCATTTAATAATTTTTCTGTTATTTCTACGTTTTCTATTTCACAAAACCAGTTTTGATTAATAGAATATTTTATAACAATTCTTGTATCTTCTCCTAATATTTTTCTTATTGCATTTATCATTAATAATGCTACACTTCTTTTATATGTTAAATATGCATGTTTATTAGTTATATCTAAAAACTCTATTTCACAATCTTCTTTTATATCTTTAAAAAGCTCTAAATTTTCATTATTTATTTTAGCTAAAAATATAGGATAATCAAATTTGTCTTTTAATTGTTCTTTTATATCATATAAAGTTATCCCTTTATTAAAATTTTTTTCTAAAATTTTATTATTTTTATAAACTACTTTAACATTTATATTGTTCATAAAATCACCTCTTTATACAATATTTAATGTTTGACCATTAATAGTAGATGCTATACCTTCTATATTCATATTAAGCCTTCTTGAACAACTATTTATATAGTCACATATAACTGGTATTATAATGGCTTCACTTGCATAATGTGTTGCATCTATAAGACATAAGCCTAAATCATTAGCAACTTGAGAATTATGATATTTTATATCTCCTGTTATATAAACATTACAACCTTTTGATATAGCTTGAAACATAAAATCTACTTCTCCACCAGCACCTGTACATATAGCTACTTTTTTAACTGGTGTGTCTAAGCTACCAGATACAACTAAATTATTTAAATTAAGTGCTTTTTTTACCCTTTCTATTAAATCTATAAAAGGCATTGTTTCTGGAAGCTCTCCAACTCTACCAAGACCTACTACACTATTATCTTTTTCAAATAAATTAACAATTTTTTCTAAATTTAAAAGTTTTGCAAGTGTATCGTTAGTTCCATTTATGGCTATATCTAAATTAGTATGAGCAGAAAAAACACAAATATTATTTTTTATAAGCTTTATTATTCTCTTACCTGTTATATCTGATGCTTTTATAGATTTTATCCCTTTAAATATAAATGGGTGATGGGTTATAATCATATCACATTTTTTTTCTATTGCTTCATCTATTATTTTATCATCTACATCAAGTGCTACTAATATTTTATTTATAGTCTTATTTTCATCTCCTACCATAAGCCCAACATTATCCCACTCTTCCGCTAAGTTAGGATTTGCATATTCTTCCATAATATTTATAATATCACTACATTTTACAGACATTTTAAAACCTCCTTATACATTTTAATATTATTTTCTATTTCTAAAATACGACTTTCTACATTAGTTTCTTTTACATTTTTAAAAACTATTTCCATTTTATACAGTTGTTCTTCTATATATTCCTTTAAAATTTCACTTTTTTCTTCTATTTCAAATTTTCCAAATATATATTCTTCCATTTTATATGAAGTGTCTTTCCCTTTTATAGCTTTTATTATTGTATAATACTTTCCTTCATCTTTTAACATTTCATCATCTATTATTTTAAAGCCTTTTTTATGTAAATATTCTCTTACTCTGTTTATATCTTTTTGTGGCTGTAATATAAGTTCTTTTACATTGTTTACTATATGATTTCCTTTTTCCAAAATATCTATCATAAGCATACCACCCATACCAGCAATAATAATAGTATCAATATTATCTTCTGGCGTTATTTTTTCTAGCCCATTGCTAAGCCTTGTTTGTATGTTATCTTGTAAATTATATTTTTTAATATTATCTTTAGCCTTTTGTAAAGACCCTTTTGATATATCACAAGCTATACCACTTTTTATCTTGTTATTTTTATATAAAAAAATTGATACATATGCGTGGTCTGTACCTATATCTGCTATAATACCATTTATTGTAACTTTTTGTGCTATTTTATTTAATCTATAAGATAGTTCCATATTAACCTCTTCTATTTTTATTATATATAATTATAAAAAATGTACCCATAAAAATATGAGTACATTTTAACATAAATCTACATTAAAAACAATATTATTTTATAGCATTTTCAAAAGCTTTCATCATAGCATCATCTTCTGATAAGCCTTCTTCTTTAGCTATTTTTATTTGTTCTATAACTTTTTTATAAGCTTTTGGTATAACTTTTGTAAATTTATTTATTTCTACTTCAATGTTATCTAACATTTTTTTAGCTTTTGGGCTATTTGTATATTTATAATGATTTTGTAACATTTGTTTTAAATCTTCTTTATCTTCGTTATTAAGCTCTTCTAGGCTAATAAGTTGAAGATTACATTTATTAGGGAATTCTCCATCTTCATTATAAACATAAGCTATACCACCGCTCATACCTGCTCCAAAGTTTCTACCTGTTTTGCCAAGTATTAAAACTTTACCACCAGTCATATATTCAAGTCCGTGTTCACCTATGCCTTCTACAACAGCAATAGCTCCACTATTTCTAACACAAAAACGTTCGCCTGCTATACCATTTATATAAGCTTCACCTTTTATAGCACCAAATAAAGCTACATTTCCTATTATAACATTTTCTTCTGCTACGAGGTTACTTTTATCACTTGGTTTAACTATTATTTTACCTCCACTAAGACCTTTACCAACGTAATCATTACAATCTCCCAAAACTTTCATTGTAATACCTTTTGATAAAAACGCCCCAAAACTTTGACCTGCCGAACCTTCAAAAGTAAGATTTATAGTATCATCTTTTAATCCATCTTCACCTTTTACTTTTGCTATCTCACTAGATAAAATAGTTCCACAAACACGGTTAATATTTGTAATATTAAATCTAGCCTCTATTTTTTTATCTTCATATATAGCTGGTTCACATAGTTTTAATAAAGTATTATAATCAAAAGATTTTTCTATATTATGGTTTTGTGGACTATTAAAAAATCCTTGTTCGTATGATATAGTGCCTTTTGGTTGATATAAAATACTAGATAAATCTACTGTTTTTGCCTTATAATTATCTACTTTTTTAGGCACTAATTTTTCTACACGACCTACCATTTCTTCTATAGTTCTAAACCCTAATCTAGCCATTTGTTCTCTTAAATCCATAGCTACAAATTCCATAAAGTTTTCTACATGTTCTGGTTTTCCTTTAAATCTTTTTCTAAGCTCTGGATTTTGCGTAGCAACACCAACTGCACAAGTGTCCATATGACAAACTCTAAGCATAGCACAACCTATTGCTATTAATGGAGCAGTAGAAAATCCAAATTCTTCTGCTCCAAGTAAACACGCTACTAAAACGTCTCTACCTGTTAGCATCTTACCATCGGCTTCTAAAACTACTCTATTTCTAAGATTATTTAATAATAATGCTTGATGTGTTTCACTAAGCCCAAGCTCCCACGGAAGCCCTGCGTGCCTTATACTTGTTCTAGGGGCAGCTCCTGTTCCACCGTCATATCCGCTTATTAATATAACATCTGCAAGACTTTTAGCAACACCAACGGCAATAGTTCCAACACCTGCTTCGCTAACTAACTTTACACTTATTCTAGCATTTCTATTAGCATTTTTTAAATCATGTATAAGTTGAGCTAAATCTTCTATAGAATAAATATCGTGATGAGGTGGCGGCGATATAAGGTCAACACCTGTTGTAGAATTTCTTGCTTTAGCTATCCACGGATAAACTTTTTTACCTGGTAAATGACCACCTTCACCTGGTTTTGCTCCTTGAGCTAACTTTATTTGTATTTCAACTGCATTTTGTAAATAATTTATAGATACACCAAAACGCCCTGATGCTACTTGTTTTATTGCAGAACATTTAGAATCACCATTTTCCATAGGAACAAATCTTTCTGGTATTTCTCCACCTTCGCCACTGTTAGACTTTGCACCTAATCTATTCATAGCTATTGCCAAACATTCATGAGCTTCTTTGCTTAACGACCCATAGCTCATAGCTCCTGTTTTAAATCTTTTTACAATGCTTTCTACGCTTTCTACTTCATCTATATTAATAGGTTTTTCATTAAATCGTATGTCTAGCATACTTCTGATAGTGCATAAACCTTCATTATGGCTATCCATAAGTTTTGCGTATTCTTTATATAAGCTATAATCTCCCTCTCTTACAGCCTTTTGTAACAATGTTACAGTCTGAGGGTTAAACATATGGTATTCTCCGCCTTTACGCCACTTATACTCTCCACCATATGATAAGTCTTCGTCATTTAAAAATGCTTCATTATGTCTTATTTGTGCCTCTTTTTCTATATGCTCTAAATCTATACCACCTATTCTAGTTGAAGTATTTGTAAAGAATTTATCCACAACTTTTTCACATATACCAAGAGCCTCAAATATTTGTGCTCCTTGATAGCTTTGTAAAGTAGATATACCCATTTTAGACATTACTTTTATTATGCCTTTTGTAACAGCTTTAACATATATTTTTATAGAATTTTTACTATCTTCAAAATTATTTTCGATAGTTTCTAATGTTAAATATGGATTTATAGCATTAGCACCATATCCTACTAAAAGTGCAAAATGATGTACTTCTCTAGACTCTGCCGATTGTAAAACTATACTTGTTTTAGTTCTATTACCAGTTTTTATTAAATGATGATGAACACCCGAAGATATTAATAATAAAGGTATTGGCATATTATCTTTATCTACACCTTTATCTGATAATATTAATATGTTAGCACCATTTTCAACCTCTTTGTCAACTTGGTCAAATATATCATTTATAGCTTCTTCCATAGTTTTGTTGTTTTTATTATAAACTATTGATATATTAGCAACTTTAAAGTCTTTATTTTGGTTATTAATATCTTTTATTTTACTAAAATCTTCATTACTAAGTATTGGCGTATCTAATTTTATTCTTTTACAATTTTTACTATTAGGCTTTAATAAATTACCTTCTCCACCAAGATAAGAAATTGTGCTTGTTACTATTTGTTCTCTTATAGCATCTATTGGTGGGTTTGTTACTTGTGCAAATAATTGTTTAAAATAATTATATAAAAGTTGTGTTCTTTCAGAAAATACTGCAAGAGGTGCATCATTACCCATAGCACCTATCGGGTCTTCGCCTTTTTCTACAATCTCTTTTATAGTAAGCTCTATATCTTCTTTTACATATCCAAAAGCTTTTTGTCTTGTAAGAAGTGGTAATTCTTCTTTTTCTTCAACATATTCACTTTCTATACTATCTAAAGAAATTAAATTGTCTTTAAGCCACTGTTCATAAGGATTTTCTTTAGCTATATTTTCTTTTATTTCACTATCTTCAATAATTTTACCTTGATTAGTATCTATAAGTAGCATTTTACCTGGTGTAAGTCTATGTTTTTTAACTATATTTTCTTCTTTTATAGGTAAAACCCCTACCTCTGAAGATAATATTACATAATCATCATTTGTAACATAATATCTAGCTGGTCTTAAGCCATTTCTATCAAGAGTAGCCCCTATTATGTTACCATCTGTAAACCCAATAGCAGCTGGTCCGTCCCACGCTTCTCCCATTAAGCTATTATATTCATAAAAAGCTCTTTTATCTTTATCCATATCTTTATTATTTTCCCACGGCTCTGGTATAGCCATCATAATAGCCTTAGGCAAGCTATATCCACAAAGGTTAAGCATTTGTATATAATTATCAAGCATAGCAGAATCGCTACCGTCTTCATTTATAACAGGTAATACTTTTTCTAAATCTTCGTTGTTAAAAGCCTCTGTTTCAAACATTTTTTCACGTGCTTTTATCCAGTTTACATTACCTCTAATAGTGTTTATTTCTCCATTATGTATTATATATCTATTAGGATGTGCTCTTTCCCAACTAGGAAATGTATTAGTACTAAAACGAGAATGTACTAAAGCTAAAGCACTTTCAAAATCTAAATCTATTAAATCTATATAAAACTTATCCACTTGTTCTGGTGTAAGCATACCTTTATATACAATAGTTCTACAAGATAAAGATGTAAAATAAAAATATGGGTCATTTTCTTTAGTATATCTTATTTCTTTTTCTGCTCTTTTAGATATTACAAAAAGTTTTCTTTCAAAATCTTCTTCCGTTTTTATATTATCTGCTTTTTTAATAAATACTTGCATAATATAAGGCATAGAATCTTTAGCAGATTTACCTATACTTTCAGTATATGTAGGAACAATTCTAAATCCTAATATATGTTGATTTTCTTCTTCTATTATTTCTTTTAGCTTATGTATAGTATTGTCTCTTATACTTTTTATATGAGAGCAAAAAAACATACCAACGCCATATTCTTTTTCTTCTGGTAAATCTATACCTTCATTTTTACAAACTTTTTTCATAAATTTGTGTGGTATTTGAGTTAAAATACCAGCTCCATCACCAGTATCTTCTTCGCTACCAACACCGCCTCTATGTGTAAGATTTTTTAATATTTTTATTGCATCTGTTATTATATTATGGTTTTTCTTTCCCTTTATGTTTGCAATAAAGCCTATACCACAGTTATCATGTTCAAACTTTGGGTCATAAAGCCCTTGCTTTTTTGGTAAATTGTAATGTGTCATAAACTTAGTCCTTTCTATATTTTAATATTTATAATCAAAAAATAATTTATATAAACATTGTATTTTTAGCATTATTTTAATATATTTTTAATAAAAAATCAATGAATTTATATTATCTTACATTTTTACTATATTTTTATATTATAAAATTTAAAATAAAAATTTTATTTTTGCCACATTTCTACTATTTTAAATTTTATTTTTACAGGTATATCTTTTTCATTTTTAGCTTTTGTTACTATGTCATATTCAGTATCTGTCAAAACACCTTTTAATATTTCTTTATCTTTTTTAGGCACTTCCTTAACACTTGCATCTACAAAGCATAACGGCGGAAACATAACACACCACCAATTTTGACCTTTTGCCTCACCTATCTCTATTTTTAAAGCTTCATATTCACCTGCTGGTAATACAACATCTGCGTATTGTTTTGTAGGAAAATTATCAAAAGTTATTTTAGCACTAACTTCATAATCATATCCATTTTCTTTTATTATTTCTTTTGCTCTTTTTTCTATATTATCTAAATTTTGTAATAAAATTATTCTTGTTTCATCTTTAGATACACTGTTATGTAATTGAGTTTCCAACATTTTTACTATGCCATCTTTTACTTTTATTTTTAATTGTTGGTCATACATTTCATCACTATTTGCTAAAACGTGTAATCTAATAACTTCATCTGCTATGCCTTTTTGCACACTATAAGAATAACTTTTAGTTGCTAACATAAATATTAATGTAATAAATGTTCCTATAAATACTGATAATAATATTATATTTTTTTCTTTTTTTAATATATTCATAATTTTATCTCCTTAAAATTAACTTTATATTTATTATTACCATATTTTTCTATATTATACATACATTAAATTTTATTTTTATATTTTTAAAAGCCCAATTGAATTTTTCAATAGGACTTTTATCTAAAATTTTTAAATTTTAATATTTTTTTTGCAAAAGTTATAAAAATTTTTATATGCTATTTTTTCTGATATTTCTTTTCCATAAATATTTTCTATATCTATAAAGAATTTTTCATATTTAGATATTTCTTCTAAATTTAAAGGAGTTTCTTCTATTCCGTCAAAATCACTTCCTAGACAAACTTTATCAATACCTATTATATTTGCTATATAGTCTATATGCCTAAATATATCATCTTTTGTAGCAATATGTTTGTCTGTTAAAAATTTAGGATATAAATTTATGCCTACTATGCCACCACATTCTTTTATAGCTTTTAGCTGGTTATCATTTAAATTTCTATAATGGTTACAAATGCTATACGCATTAGAATGTGTTGCAATAAAAGGTTTTTTTGATATTTTATATAAATCCCAAAAGCCTGCTTCATTTAAATGAGAAACATCTGCAATCATATTTATTTCGTTCATTATTTTTAAAGCATCTTTACCAAATGGCTTTAGCCCCTCTTCAGACTTTGTAAAAGCTCCAAATCCTAAATTGTTTTCATAGTTCCAACATAAAGTTAATATTCTAACACCTCTATCATAAAAATGCTTTATATTGTCTAAATTATTTTCTATACTTTCTCCACCCTCTATAGATAATAAGGCATTTATTTTTTTACTTTTTAATATATCATTATAACAACTTACTTTATTAATGTATTTTTCATTTTTTATTATTTGTTCTTCAAAAAAATCTATAATCTTATTAGTTATATTAAAAGCATCTTTATAGTATTTTTTAGAAAGCCATATAGCAAAAACTTGTGTAGGAGTTTTAAATTTTTTAAGTCTATTTATATCTATATGTAAATTATTTTCAAAAAGATTTTGCTTTCTTTCGTACAAAGCTATTATGGTATCACAATGCAAATCAACAAAATTATACATATATTTTCTCCTTTATATTTAGAATATTTTTTTTAATACTGTAAACAATAAAAATAGGAGGTGATATTATGTCAAACATCAATTATTGTGTAAAATGTTCTATATCTAACTGTAAACATTTTGATGAATCTAATTATTGCAAATTAACTACTATATCTGTTGGTGGAAATAATTCTTGTGTAGATTGTAAAGATACAGAATGTAAAAGCTTTGAGATAAATAGTTAATATTTTTAGGCTATATATGGTGTGTTTATTATAGACCATATATAGCCTATTTTTATTTTAAAATAATAGGTATAAATCCTATAATAAACCCTAAAATTCCTCCTATTATGGTAATAGCATTAAGCTCTTTTCTTGCAACAGATACTACTAAATTTTCTAAAGTTTTCACATCAAAACTATTTATTTTATTTTCTATAATATCTGATATTGATATATTATTTAATATATTATTTCTTTCTTTGTCAATAAATTTTTGTATTAAATTAAATATATCGTCTTTAAATTTTTCTATACATATTTTATCTAATATAATATTTATCTTGATATTATATATTTTATTCTTATTATTTTTTATATAATTTTCTATTATTTCATAAATATTTTTTAATATATTATCCGATAATAATTTTTCAATAAAAGTATTAATATTATTATCTATAATATCATTAATACTATCAAATATTTTTAAGTTATCTACATATTTTGTTAAATTTGTATTATTATAATGTTCTTTTATTATATTTTTTGTTTTTTCTGGTAAGTTTTTATATATTTCAAATAATGTTTTATCTTGATATGCCGATAAAACTTCAAATATTTTAACAGCTAATATATTTTGGTTTTCTTTATTTTTTAAATAAATAATTATATTTTTCTTAATACTCATATAAATTTTATCGGGGTTTAAAAATAAACCAGTAAAAGTTCCTACATTATCTGCTATTATATTTTTTATAAAAACACTTAATTTTTGTTCCCATTCTTTGTTGTTTTCTATATTATAGCATATATATTCACATATTTTAGGCACATTTTCAATTATATTAATTTTTATATTTGATATTTCTTCTTTACTTATTATGTCTGAAAGCTTTTTATTGCCTATATTTTCTTTTATATCTTGCTTATTTATATATTCTATAATAATATTTTTTATATTTTCTTTTATGTCTTTATTTTTAATGTTTTCATATATTTTATTTGTAATAACCTCAGTCAAAATTTTTTTATTTTTTTCATCAAATATAAATTGATTTATTTTAGATAAAAAAAACTGTTCTATTTCATCTAAAATTTTCTCTTTTTTATCTCCATATATATTTTGTAATATATCATCTAGTGTATAATTTTTTTCTCTTAATTTATCCAAATTTCGTTCTAATAAAATATACATTTTTTCTTTATTTTCTGTGGAAAATAAATTTTCTTCTATTGTATGTTTATCCAATATTTTTTCAGCGGTAATATTAGCTATTTTTTTTGATATTTTTTTACGCTCTTTAGGTATAAGGCCTGGTGTAAAAGGTATTTTAAACTTTCCTATATACTTTGGTTCATAAGGTAAAAATAACATTTTTATAGCAAGCCAATTAGTAAAATATCCTATTATAGCTCCTAATATTGGTGAAACAAAATTATTTATCATATTATTTTACTCCTTTGTTCAATATTTATAAAAATATATAAAAATATACGATTTTTATATTATTTTGTTTGATTTATTGTAATATTATGATATAATGTTAATTATTGTAATGTATTAATATAGAAGGAGGAATTATTATAAGTCCCAAAAATTCTAAACCAAAAAGTAAAAGTAGTGCAAAATTTTTAATATTATTTTTCAGTGTTTTTTTTTAATTATTATTAGTGCTATTATTTATAAACTTCCCGTACATATAACAGATTATACAAATAGCAATATAACTAAAATAATTATAGAGGGTAAATCTACCAACGAATTTTTATCTATAGAAGATAAAAATATTATTAATCACGTTATAAATAATTTTGACAAAGAAAAATTTATAAGACAAAACTTAGGTACTACATATTTAGGATATAATATATATGTATCTTTTTATAGTAATGATAACCTTTTAGACACTTTAATAATTCATTCTGATAATTTGTTACAAAAAGGTTCTATGATTTATAAATCGTCTAAATCTTTAGCTATAAAAACTATATTAATATTACTAGAAGAACAATTAAAAGTAAAGAATTAACTTAATACAAAATCAAAACCACCCGTTAAACGGGTGGTTTGCTCAAGCCCTATAAGGGCTTTTTTCTTGTTGTAAGCCTCTAAAGAGGCACTGAATGGTCTAACAATTACACTACTATTTCTTGGCTGCCACTAAAAGTGGCTATTTTTTTGCCTACTTACTCTGGATACCCATAAATGGGTCTATATATTCTTTTAAACTTATTTGGTCATTTGCTATATCTTCTTCTAATTGATTTTTTATGTATTCTTTTATTGCATTTTGATTTCTACCTACTGTATCTACATAATATCCTCTACACCAAAAATGCCTATTCCCATATTTATACTTTAAATTTGCGTGCCTATCAAATATCATTAAGCTACTTTTACTTTTTAAATACCCCATAAATTGTGATACACTTAAATGTGGTGGTATTTCTACTAACATATGTATATGGTCTTTACAAGCTTCTGCCTCTATTATTTTAACTCCTTTCCTTTCACACAGCATTCTTAATATTTTCCCTATATCTGCTTTTATCTTTCCATATATTTCTTGTCTCCTATATTTTGGTGCAAATACTATATGATATTTGCATCTCCATTTAGAATGTGATAAACTATTTATGTCTTTCATGACAAAACCTCCTATTATTTTATTTTTGGTTGCCAGACCAATTATATTCTATCATAGGAGGTTTTTACTTTTCTATAAGAGTTTTTACCTACCACCAGCATAGCTGGTGGTTTAATCAAGCCTATTCGGCGACAATAAAAAATCTCAACTAGTTTAATTATAGTTGAGATTTTTTATTTATTAAAAATACTATTTTTTAGGGCTTATTCTTATTTTATCAACAGTAGCCCCTGTTTTTCTTTTTATAATATCTTCTATTTGTGCAATTTCAGCTTCACTAAGTTCTGTTTTATTAACAACAACGTCTACCGTTTCATCATCTATTCTAACATACACTTCTTTAAAGCCTTTAGCTTCTATCATAGCCTCTGCTGCTGTTTCTTTTTCTATTCTTTCTTGGATTTTAAGCATTTCATCTGCTGCTGTTGCTTTTTTATCTTGTTCAATGTTACTATTGTTAATCATTTCTGTTAAAATATCTTTTTGTTTAGCTCTTGCTTGTTCTCTTTCTAGCTTCGCTTGAACAAAATATGATGTATCGTTGCTATTGTTTACAAAAACTGCTTTTCCTGCATCATCTTCATTTTCATTAGATGCTGTTGCGTTTGCATCTACTGTTTTTTCTTCTTTATTATGTACTAATTCTTCTCCGTATAAATCAGAATCTGGAACAAGACCTGTTATATCTCCATCATCTGTTAAAACTACCTCTGCAGTTTCTGTACTATTACCTACATAGTTTAAATATCCTGCTGCCCCTACCATAACTACTAGAGCCGTTATTATAACTTGATTTCTTTTAAATGCAAACATTTTTTTGCCTCCTTAATAAATAATTATACATTTTTTAAAGATAATAAAAGTTATTTCATCTCTAATACTTCTATCTTATGCACCTCTACACCTAATAATGCATTAGTTGCTTCAATTAAAGTATTTTTTATTTCTACATTTCCTCCACCCTGAGCCACTATAAGTACACCAGATATTTTAGGACTAATTTCTTTTAAAATAAGCGGTTCATCTCCACTTATTTTAACAGTTGTAGATTGAGATTTATCTGTTATTATTTGCCTTTTATCACCATTTAAAGTTTCTTCGTTTGTTGTAGCGTTTTCTTTTGTGCTATCATCTTTTGTTACAATCTCTCTTCCACTTTCTAATGCTATCATAACATCTACATTTCCAACTCCCATTATTTGAGATAAAATACTTTCTAGTCTTTTTTCCAACTGCACTTCATATGTATTGTTATCTTGTGCATTAAAATCTAAAGATTGTCCTTTATATTCTATGCTTTCATTTTCTTTTTTATTACTAACAAATACGTTATCACTTAAAATAAGTAACATTATACCCAAAAAAATAGCTATCAAAATATTATAATAGTTTTTTTTATCTTGAAATATTTTTCTAAATATATTCATATTTTTTCTCCTTTTTCTTATGCTATTGTTATAAATACATTATCTGTTTTTATGTTATAAACTTGTGAAATTAAATTTTTTATATTATCTATTTCTTGTTTTTCTGCATTTTGTAAATTTTTATCTTCATTAAAAGGTTTTATATAAATATTTTGATTATTTTTCACTAATGTAAGATATATACTTTCAATATTTATCTCTTCATATTTATTTTCATATAATTCTAAATTTATATCTTTTATTATGTATTTATCTTTTAATATTGTTTTTATTTGTGATTTTATATTTTCTTTAAAAGCACTTTTAACCATGTCATTTTGTATATTTTTATACTTTTCAACATTTATCATATTATTTTGTTTAAAATCTTGCTCATTAAATATAGTTAAAGCTTCTACATTTTTAACACTATCAAATATTAAATTTAAAGGTTCTATCATAATAAATACTAATATCATTCCAAAAACTAAGTTTATATATGAGCGATACTTATTAGTTGGCAAAATAACTTGTATGAAAGACATAAATACTAAAAATAAAATAATATTTTTTATATAATCATAAAAATAATCTAACATACAACCCCTCCTTTATCCTGTTACCGTAAGTGTGATAGCTATAAAAAATATAAATAATATTAAAAATATTATTAATCCAGACAAAACTAATTTTGCATATTCTCCCATTGCATCAACACAAGATGTTATTCTCCTATCACTTATAGGTTCTATTAATACTGCTGTTATTTTATATATAAGTATTATACCTATTAGTTTTATTATTGGAACAATGGAGCAAATAAGTATTGCTATTAATATTCCTATGCCTATACCACTTTTTAAAAGCCCTACAAAATGCATAATGCTATCAACTGCCCCTGTTATAGCATCTCCTACAACAGGAACAAAACTTATAAATGTTTTTGCTGTTTTATTTATAGCACCATTTAAAACAGGAGCACCTATTCTCTGTATAGATATTATAAATCCAAGCCCAATAGCTAGTCCTCTTAAAGAAAAATTTATAAGCCATTTTAAAAAATCTATTAATTTATTTAAAACTTCCTTTGGTGTAATATAATTTATAATATTTAAAATAGCTGTACTAGCTATTAAAGGTATAAACATATTTTTCATAAAAAATGATAATATAGATAATGATGTTAATATAAAACTACTAAATATTGTAGCACTAGTAGAGGCTCCCGACATAAATAAAAGTCCAATTAACATTGGCATTATTCCATTTATAATGTTTGATATACTATCTATCGTGCTATATAATATTTCCACAACTATATTAAAACTAGTTGTTAAAAGCATTGCTATAACCATATATGTTGTATAAAATCCTATTTCTGCAACGCTCTGATTTTTAAAACTTTCTGTTAATATTTTAAAAAAAGCCGATAAAAATGCTATTAATATTACATTTTTTATTATTTTAGAATTTGTAAATATTTCTTCAAAAATTGTTTTTATCAAATAATTAATTATATCTGAAATATTAAAATCTAACCCTTTTCCCGATAGAATATTTTTAACTACTTGTGAAAATTTAAAATCACTTTTATAAATATTTTCGTTTATTATTGTGTCATATTGTTCTATTTCTAAATTATTAAGTGCTTCAGATAAATGTTCATTTGCATAAGCTGGTTTATAAAATCCTAAAATACATATTATAATAAGTATAATCTTTTTCATATTTTATCCCCCTAAGGCATAAGGCTTGTTATTAAACCTAATAGCCTTGTTATTATAGGTATAGATATAAACATAATAAGTATCTTTCCTGCTAATTCAATTTTTGATGCAATAGCGCTTTCTCCTGCATCAATACATATTTGTGAAGAAAATTCACATATATATGATATACCTATTATTTTTAATATAACACCTATATGCTCTATACCTATATCAAGCATAGAAACTATATCTAATATAGAGCTTAAAACTTCTTCTAGCGTTGGTATAATCATCATAAATATTATTACACCACTAATTATTGCAATCATAACAGACATATTTGCCATTTGAGGTTTTATAATTAAAATAACTATAACAGATATAATAGCTATTATACATATTTTTAAAATATCCATATTATACCTCCATAAAAGGCTAAAGGCTAAACAATGTTTGTACTGTTTCAAAAAGTTCACTTATATATTGTATAACCCAGAATAATACAACTACTAAACCTGCTAATGTTGTAAGCATAGCTTGTTCTTCTCTTCCTGCTCTTATAAGGACTTGATTTAAAACAGATACTAAAATACCAACTGCTGCTATTTGAAATATAACTGTAACATCCATATTTCCCACCTCTAAATTAATAATACTATTATCATTAGTCCAGATAAAAATCCTAAACTTTGATACATCTTAAAATTTTTATTTTTTTCATCATCTATATTTTTTACTGTGTTATTTATATATTCTATTACTATATTTAAACTTTCTATATTAAAATTTTTATCTAAAGACCCTATCATTTTACCTATAACACAAATATTTTCTATATCTTCTTTTACAAAATATGTTTCATATGCTCCATTTTTTATGGCATCTTCCCATAAAAAAGCTAGCTCTTCTCCTCTTTTTTCTTGCATATTTTCTCTAAATTTTATAAAAATGTTTTGTATAGGCTTGTTTAAATTTTTTTCAATATTTAAAATAGCCTCATTTAAACTAGAAAAAAACTTTATTTCAGAAGATAATGATAATAACGCTCTTTTCATTTCTAAAAGGTCATTTTTTCTATAAATCGGTTTATAGGCATAGTAAAATCCTATAATGGAAAATCCCATTAAAATAATAATACTACAAAAAATTTTTATGTACATTTAATTAACCTCACTATATATGTTTATTAAATCTTCATTATATATTTTATCTACACTACATATTCCATTTTTTCTAGTTAAAACTATATATCTTTCAAAAGTCTTTTTATCTAGTATATTTTTTATATTGCATTTTTTCTTTATATCTTCTATATCATAAGCGTGTATAGTACATATAATTTTAACACCACTATTTGAAATTTTTTCTATCGCCTCTATATCACTATTACTTCCTATTTCGTCTACCGCTATTACGCTAGGCGACATACTTCTTAAAAGCATAAGCATACCTTCTGGTTTTGGACATCTATCTAAAACATCTGTTCTTTTACCTACATCTAATTGTATTTTCCCCATATATGTAGCGGCTATTTCAGAACGTTCATCTATTAATCCTACATTTTCTTTATAGTCACTAATATTTCTTATAATATCTCTTAAAAGAGTTGTTTTACCACAATTGGGCGGAGATATTATCATTGTAGATTTTATATTAGGTACATTAATATATTTTAAAATATGGTTAGAACAACCTTTTACTTCTCTTGCTATTCTTATATTTATTGATGATATATTTTTTATAGTTTTTATACTATTATCTTCTAAAATTACTTTTCCTGTTATGCCTACTCTAAATCCACCTTTTAAAGTTAAAAATCCATTTTTTAGCTCCTGCTCTAATGCATATATAGAATAGTCTCCCATAGTTTCTATTGTTTGTGTTATATCTTCTATTGTTGGTTTATAAATTTTGTCTATTAAAAATATGTCTGATACTTCCTTATTTTTTAATATAAAATATTCATTTTTAAAAGTTTTAAAAATTATTCCTCTATCTAGCCTAATTCTTATTTCTTCTGCCTCTTCAAAATATTTATAGTCTATTCCAATTAGTAAATCTTTTATGTTTTTTCCAAAATAGTTTATAAGCTTGTCCTTTATAACCATCTTTAGTTCCTCCTTTGTCTTTTAAATAATTTATATGTTATACATAAAATTAATATTCCATTTTTATTATTAAAAAAATACTTTTTAATACTTAGTATATATTTGTTTATTTATGAAAAATAATTTATTTTTTTGTTGAAAAATTTGTAAAACTATTATAAAATATACAAGGTTAATAAATATTATTAGAATTATGTTAAATGTAAATTTTAAAGGTGATGATTTTATGAAAAATACAAAAAGTTCTTTAGTTTTTATACTAAATGTTATATCTGGTTTAGTTATTGGTTGTTTTATAGGTGATATGGTAAAAGAAATAAAATATCTTAGTTGGTTAAGCTATGGAAAAACTATTGGACTAACCTCTCCTTTATCTATAAATTTAGAAATAATCGCTATACAATTTTCTTTTACAATAAAATTTACTTTAGCTGGTATTATAGGTATGATAATATCTATATTAATATATAAAAAGTTGTCTTAAAGGTGGTTCATAATGAAAAAAATTATATTAGCTTCATCTTCTCCTAGAAGATGTGCACTATTAAATCAAATGGGTGTAAATTTTGATATAATACCTAGTGATATAGATGAAAGTAGTTTTAAAGATTTAAAAGGTAGTGAGCTTGTTAAAGCTCTTTCAATAGAAAAAGCAAAAAACATTTTTAATAAAATAGAAAAAAAAGAAAAAGATATTTGTATAATTGGCTGTGATACAATAGTTTCTATTAATGATACAATACTTGGAAAACCAAAAGATAAAGATGATGCTTTTAATATGCTTATGCTTTTAAATAATAATATGCATACTGTTTTTACAGGACTTAGTTTAATTGGTTTAAAAGATAATGTTTATTTTGAAGAAACTATTTGTTCTTCTTCAAATGTATATTTTTCTGATTTTTCTAAAGAAGAGTTATTAAAATATGTAAATACCCTAGAACCAATGGATAAAGCTGGTGCTTATGGTATACAAGGTAAAGGTGGATTTTTAGTATCTAAAATAGAAGGAGATTTTTATTCTATTATGGGGCTACCTATAAATAAACTTTATAATATGCTAAATAAATACGATTTTTTGTGTCATAAAAATTTTACAAATTAGATATAGTTTTTTGCTTGATATATAATTAAAAACATTGTATTATATAATAATGTAATGTTTTATTTTGACAAATTAATACATAAAGCTTAATTTTAATACATTAATTTAAAAGTTTAATATTTATATAATTGTATTTTGTATTACTTTTATAAAATTTTGGATATAATATAAGTGATCATTTTTTAGGAGGATATATATGTTATCAGTGACAAAGGATATGGGAATAGATTTAGGTACTGCTAATACACTCGTTTTTGTTAGAGGAAAAGGTATTATTGTAAACGAACCTTCAGTTGTAGCTATAAATACACTAACAAGGCAAGTTTTAGCCGTTGGTGATGAGGCTAAAAAAATGATAGGACGTACACCTGGGTCGATACAAGCTATTAGACCTATGAAAGACGGTGTTATTGCAGATTTTGAAGTTACTCAAGAAATGTTAAAATATTTTATAGGAAAAGCATATAATAAATCATTTTTTTCTAGTAAACCAAGAATAGTTATATGTGTGCCTTCTGGTGTTACAGAAGTTGAAAAACGTGCTGTTATAGAGGCTGCTATGGCTGCTGGAGCTAAAGAAAAAAATGCGTACCTTATTGAAGAGCCTATGGCTGCTGCAATAGGTGCTGGTCTTCCTGTTGGAGAACCTTCTGGTAATATGGTTGTAGACATTGGTGGTGGAACAAGCGAAGTAGCTGTTATTTCTCTTGGTGGTATTGTTACTAGCAAATCAATAAGAGTAGCTGGAGATGTGTTTGATTCTTATATAGTAAACTATATTAAAAAAGAATATAATCTTGCAATAGGCGAAAGAAGTGCTGAAAATATAAAAGTAACTATTGGATGTGCATATCTTGGTGATGAACAAACAAAAATGGACATAAGAGGTCGTGATTTAGTAACAGGCCTTCCTAAAACAATTACTATAACAGCTAAAGAAATACAAGATGCTTTAACTGAACCTGTTTATTCTATGATAGATGCAATAAAATCTACTTTAGAAAAAACTCCACCAGAGCTTGCTTCTGATATAATGGAAACGGGTATATATTTAACTGGTGGTGGTGCTTTATTAAAAGGCTTAGATATACTAATCTCTCAAGAAACTGGTATGCCTGTTCATATAGCAGATGAACCTTTAAATTGTGTTGCTTTAGGTACTGGTATGGTTTTAGAACAAATTGATACTTTAAAAAATGTTCTTATATCATCTCAAAGGTTAAGAATGAACTAAGGGGCGTTTTAATTGAAAATTATTGTAAAAAATAAACAAATATTTATAGGTTTTTTTATAATTCTATGTATTTTATTAGGTTTATTTTCTTTTAATAGAATAAATCCTACACTATTTGAACGTACTTTTGGTTTTGTTATAACACCTATACAAAATGTTATAACTTCATCAACAAACTGGATTGAAAAAAAAATAAACACATTTTCCAACATTAATAAATTAGAAAATGAAAATGAAGAACTAAAAATTGAACTAGAACTAAAAAATCAAGAACTAAATCGTCTAAAACAACTAGAAAGAGAAAATGAAAAACTCTCAGAGCTTTTAGATGCCTCTTCTAGATATGGTGAGTATTCTACCATTACTTGTAATATAATAGCTAGAGACCCTGGCAACTGGTATGAAACTTTTACAATAGATAAAGGTTCTAGTAGTGGTATTAAAAAAAATATGGTTGTATTAGCTTTTGGTGGTCTTGTTGGAAAAGTAGAAGATGTTGGAGAAAACTATGCTAAAGTTAGTTCTATAATAAATGGTACTTATTCTGTTAGTTCAAAAACTTTAAGAACAGATGATGAAGGATTTATAAAAGGTGATATATCAAATAAAGGTATGCTAAAAATGGACTATATAGATAAAGATGCTGAAATTAAAGAAGGAGACGAAATAGTTACTTCTCATTTAAGTGATATATATCCTGCTGGTATAACAATAGGCTATGTTACAAGCGTATCTTTAGATAGTAATAATAAACTATCTAAAACTGCAACAATAAAACCTGCCGTAGATTTTAAACATCTTGAAAAAGTTTTAGTTATTGATAAAGATAAAAAATAATTTTAACTTTATCAATAACTATATAACTGTTAATATTATACATATAAAATATTATTTTAGGAGGTTTATAATTGCGTTATTTTACTTATATAGTTTTAATTTTAATAAATTTCATTTTACAAACAACGTTATTTAACTATATAGAAATAATAGGTGTTAAACCTAATACTATGGTTATTTTAATAGTCTCTTTTGCTTTTATGCGTGGTGAGATAGAAGGTGGTATTATAGGTTTTTTATCTGGTCTTTTAATCGATTCTTATTTTGGTCAAGTATTAGGATTAAATGCTTTTATAGGTCTTATTATAGGGTTCTTATGTGGAAAAATATTTAACGAATTTTATAAAGATAGTATTTTAATACCATTTTTTTTAACTTTATTTTTTAATATTTTTCACGGATTTTTATTTTTCTTTTTTAATGTATTTTTAAGAGGATACCCTAACATATTTACCTTTTCAAAAAACATAATTATACCAGAAGCTTTATATACAGCTATTGTTTCTTTCTTTCTTTATAGGATTTTGTTTGCTATAAATAAAAAGTTAGAAAAATTTGATAGAAAAAAGAAAAATTTGTTTAAACAATAGTTTTTAGTATTTAAGAGGTGAAATATGAAAATACGTTTAAATAAACATAATAGCAACAACAATTTAAGACTTTTAATAGTATTTATAGGTATATGCTTTTTATTCTTTATTCTAATAATAAAACTTTATACATTACAAATAGTTCAAGGTGAATTTTTAAAAAATCAAGTTTTAGGTACAATATCAAAACCTATAAACTTAGAAGCTCCACGTGGCAATATATACGATAAATTTGGTCGCCCTCTTGCAGTAAATGAATCTTCTTTTACTGTAAATATAGACCCTAGTATAAATATAGACCCATCAATATCTGGATTTACATTAAATGATATTATATTAAAAACTATAAATGTTTTAGAAAAAAATAACGAACAAATAGTGGATGAATTTCCTATATCTAAAGAAAAACCTTATACATTTCTTTTTGATGGTAGCGAATCTTTAGAAAAAATTTGGAAAAATGACATGAATTTAGAAAAAAACTCACTTAATATACCCGTTAAGGATATAACTGCTGAGCAAGCTTTTATTATATTAAGGGAAAAATTTGAAATAGACCCTGCTCTATCTGATGAATATGCTAGAAAAATATTAATGGTTAGATGTGAACTTTATAAAAGAAGATTTTCTAAATTTATACCTATAACTTTAGCTTATGATGTAAGCCAAAAAACTATATCTACTATTGAAGAAAATTCTTCTGAGTTTTTAAGTGTATATATAGATGTTGAAGCAAAAAGAGTTTATCCTAGTGGTCAATCTTTTTCACACATACTAGGTTATATAAGAAGTATAAACCCAGAAGAGCTTAAATATTATCAAAGTAAAGGATATACAGAATATACAAGTAATGATATTATCGGTAAAGAAGGTATAGAAAAAGCATTTGAAACAGTTCTTAATGGTAAAGATGGTACAGCATATTATGAAGTTGATAATCTTGGTAGAAAAATCAAAAAAAATGAAGACTTATCTATCGAACCTATAGCTGGTAATGACGTTTATTTAACTTTAGATGCTAATTTAAATAAAGTAGTATATAATGCTATAGAAACAACATTAAGTGAAGTTATTATAAACAGACTTTTAAATAAAAATTCTAATGGACCTAATTTATCATCTAAAGATATTTTTTCTGCAATGGTAAAATCAAACACATTAGATATAAAAAAAATATTATCATCTGAAGAAAAAACTTATTCTAATAACCTAAAAAACTATATTTATTCTAAAGACTCTACAGCTATAAATGACTTAGAAAAAGCTAAAACTATTTTATCTGATGGAGTTAAAAATAATTTAGTATCACAAACTCATATAATTTTGGCATTGTATGAGCAAGGTGTTATAGTAGATGACGAAGCTTATGTAAATCGTATAAAATCTGGAAATATATCTTCTTTACAATTTTTAATTGATAAATTGAAGTCTTTACAAATAACTCCTCATATGACGGGTATGTTACAAGCTCCTGCTTCTGCCTCTGTTATTGTTTCAGATGTAAAGTCTGGTGGTATTTTAGCTAGTGTTTCTTATCCTTCATATGATAATAATAAATTTGTTAATAATTTTGATAATGATTATTATAGAAAATTAAGTAGCGACCCTACTTCTCCTATGAATAATAGACCTTTTACTGAACCTAGGGCTCCTGGGTCTACCTTTAAACCAATAACAGCAATAGCTGCCTTAGAAAATGGTATAATTACACCACGAACTACTATTTATGATAAAGACGTTTTTACAGAAGCTGGTAGACCTTATGCTCAATGTTGGATACACGGTAGCCATGGTAATGTTGATGTTGAAAAATCTTTAGAAGTATCTTGTAATTATTTTTATTATGATATTTCTCATAGAATGGGTATACAGCTATTAAATAAATATATGGAAGAATTTGGATTAAACCAAAGGTCTGGTGTAGAAATATATGAACTATATGATTCTTCTTCATTACAAAAATATCCTTCAAAAATTTCTTCACCTGAATATAAAAGATATATAGAATCTTCTAGAAATCCAGATGCTTCTGAAAGTGATTTAACTTGGAAAGCTGGAGATACAATAAGAACTGCAATAGGTCAAGCTTATAATAATTATACTGCGTCTATAATGGTTAAATATACTGCTACATTAGCTAATGGTGGTTATAGATATTCTTTACACTTTTTAGATAAAATAGCTAACAATGAAGGTAACATTAAAGAAAAATATGAACCTATATTAGAGCATAAAGTTGAAATTAGCGAAAAAAATTTACAAGCAGTTCATAATGGTATGTATAGAGTTACAACTGGTACACAAGGTACATTAAGAAGAGATTTTAAAGATTTTCCTATTAAGGTTGCGGCAAAATCTGGAACAGCTCAAGAAAATAAAAAATATAATAATCATAATGTTTATATTGGGTTTGCTCCATTAGATGACCCACAAATAGCTATATCTGTTTTTATACCTTATGGTGATGATAGTTATTCTCCTGCCCCAAAAATTACCAAAAAAATATTAGAAGAATATTTATCATTAAATAAAGAACCAGAAAAAAAATATACAAATAGTCTTACTAA
This sequence comes from [Clostridium] colinum, assembly GCF_940677205.1. Classification (NCBI taxonomy): domain Bacteria; kingdom Bacillati; phylum Bacillota; class Clostridia; order Lachnospirales; family Lachnospiraceae; genus Tyzzerella; species [Clostridium] colinum. The sequence continues at coordinate 1,556,496 of NZ_OW712331.1, forward strand.
ATAGTATTAGTTATTAGGAGGTAATTACTTTGAATAAAAATATAGTTATTTTTAAAGGTATTCAAAATGGTATTTTAATTATGCTTGATAACCAAGTGTCATTTAATGATATAGAAAAATCTCTTTTAGAAAAAATGAAAAATGCAAAATCTTTTTTTAAAGATGCAAATATATCTATAACATTTAAAGGTAGAGATTTATCTGAAGATGAAGAAGCTATCCTTTTAAATATTATATCAAAAGAGTCTGGATTAGATATTTCTTTTGTAAATAATATAGAAAATACTTCTAGAGAAGATACACAAGTCTCTTCTCTAGAAGAAAATATTTCTAACAATACAATAATACAAAATTATATATCAAATAATCAAAATTCTTTAACACACTTTCATAATGGTTCTTTACGTAATGGTCAAAAAATAGATTTTGCTGGTAGTGTTGTTGTTATTGGTGATGTTAATCCTGGTGGTCAAGTGGTAGCCGAAGGTAATGTTATTATTCTTGGTAAATTAAAAGGTATTGTGCATGCTGGTTGTAAAGGTGATAAAAACTGTTTTATATCTGCTTTACATATGATGCCTAATCAACTTATTATTGGTGATTGTCTTGCATATTTTCCAAATGATATAAAAAGAGATATTGTTCCAGAATATGCCTATGTAGAAGATAACCAAATTTTTGTAAAACAATTAATTAAATAATTATGTATATTTTTGTTAATATTTGCTTAAAAAAATTAGTGCAATTTTTATAAAATTCTGTTAATATATATGTATGTTAAGAATTTTACATTTTTATTTTATATTTCAGGAGGAGTTTTAATGAGTGAAGTTATAGTTATTACATCTGGTAAAGGTGGCGTTGGTAAAACAACAACGTCTGCAAATTTAGGGACTGGTCTTGCTCTTGCTGGCAAAAAAGTTGCTATGATAGATGCTGATATTGGCCTTCGTAACTTAGACGTTATAATGGGGTTAGAAAATAGAATTGTATATGACCTTATAGATGTTGTAGAAGGTAATTGTAGATTAAAACAAGCTCTTATTAAAGATAAACGATATGATAATCTTTTCTTATTACCTGCTGCTCAAACAAGAGATAAAGATGCTGTTAGTCCAGAACAAATGCAAAAATTATGTGATACATTAAAAGAAGAGTTTGACTATATTATTATAGATTGCCCTGCCGGTATAGAACAAGGCTTTAAAAACGCTATTGCCGGTGCTGATAAAGCAATTGTTGTTACAACACCTGAAGTATCTGCTGTTCGTGATGCAGATAGAATAATAGGTCTTTTAGAAGCTAATGAATTAACTAATCCTATGCTTATATTAAACCGTATTAGAGTGGATATGGTTAAAAAAGGTGATATGATGGCTATGGAAGATGTAACAGAAATATTAGCAATTGATATATTAGGTATTGTACCTGATGACGAAAGCATTGTTATATCTGCAAATAAAGGTGAACCAGCTGTTACAGATAATTCATCTAAAGCTGGACAAGCTTATAGAAATATTGCTCAAAGAATTATGGGCAATGAAGTTCCTCTTATGGAATTATCTACTAATACTTCTTTATTAGATAAATTTAAAAATTTATTTAATAAAAAAGCTCAATAGTATTTTGGTTATTTTTTTACAAAGGAGGAATAATATTGTTAGATATATTTAATAACATATTTGGCAAAAAGGCTTCATCTAAAGATGTTGCTAAAGACAGATTAAAGCTAGTTTTAATTCACGATAGAGCAAATTGTTCAACTCAAGTTTTAGAAATGTTAAAAACAGATATTATTCGTGTTATATCTAATTATATGGAAATAGATGAAGAAGAATTAGATATACAAATAACAAAAACAGAAACGGACGACAAAGAAAATAGTGTTCCTATGCTTTATGCAAATATACCTATTAAAAGTATGCACAAAAATCAAGGATAATATAATTTACATATTTAACTTAATAAAAAGCGGAGCATTCTCTGCTTTTTTGCCATTATCTCAAATTTATACAGAAAGGATTTTTATATGTTTAAAAAAAAGCTACTTTATTTTGATTATTTATTAGTTATATTGGTATTTTGTATGGTTATTATAGGTATAACTGCTATAGGTAGTGCTAATAGAATAAATACTTTAGATATTGGCTTTAATAAAGAGTTTTTATCTTCTGAATTTGTTAATCAAATTATATGGTTTATAATTGGTATTTTTGCTATGCTTTTAGCCGCTTTTATAGATTATCGATTTATAGCTAAATTTTATATACCTATATATATTGTTAATTTAATACTACTATTTTTAGTATTATCTCCTTTAGGAAAAACTATAAATGGTGTTAAAAGATGGATTTTTGGTATACAACCTTCTGAATTTTGTAAAATTTTTATGATTATTTTTATAGCTAAATTTATAGAAAACAATAAAGAAACTATAAATGAACTAAAAACTCTTTTTATACTTTGTTTATTAACAATTTTTCCTGTTATTTTAATAAAAGCTCAACCTTCATTATCTGCATCTTTAGTTATTTTATCTATTTTAGTTTTTCAAATATTTGCTGGTAATTTAGATTTTAAATATATAAAAATTATATTAATAATATTTATACCTATTATACTTATTTTAGCTATAGATATTATTAGTGGTAAATACTTTATATTAGGTACAATATTAAAAGATTATCAGTTAGAAAGAATATCTTCTATTGTATCATTTGATTTAAATACAACCGATAGTTCTTTATATCAAACTAAAAATTCTGCTTGGGCTATTGGCTCTGGTCAACTTATGGGAAAAGGACTTTTTAATGGTAGTATGAATCAATTAAATTATATCCCCTACTCTCATAATGACTTTATTTTTGCTGTTATTGGAGAAGAGTTTGGATTTGTTGGTTGTTGTATAGTTATTTTACTATCACTGCTAATAATAGGTAAATGCCTTATTATAGCTAATAAGTCTATTGATATGCTTGGAACACTTATTGTAGTTGGGGTTGTTGGTATGTTAGCCTTCCAAATATTTGTAAATATTGGTGTCGCTACTAGCTTATTACCTAATACAGGTATGCCATTTCCATTTTTAAGTGCTGGTGGTAGCTCTATGCTTATTAATATGTCTTGTATCGGTTTAGTGCTAAATGTTGGTATGACTAAACCAAAAAATTTATTTGAAAAATAAACAAATTATTATTTATTTATTATATTTTTTTATGTTATAATTATAGTAAGCAAAAATTTTTAAGGGGTGAAATATTATGAATATTGCATTAGTTGCACACGATAACAAAAAAATTCTTATGGAAAATCTATGTATTGCTTATAGACATATTTTAAATAAACATACTTTATTTGCTACTGGTTCTACTGGTACTTTAATAGAAGAAACAGCTAATTTAAATATAAATAAATATTTAGCAGGACATTTAGGCGGTGAACAACAATTAGGCTCTCAAATTATAAATAATGATATTGATTTACTCATCTTTTTAAGAGACCCTTCTTATGCTAAAGACTATGAAAATGATATTAATAGTATAATGAGGCTTTGTGATAAACACAACATACCTTTAGCTAGTAATTTAGCTACTGCAGAAGCTCTTCTTTTAGCTCTTGATAGAGGTGATTTAGATTGGAGAGAACTTATGAAACAATAATATATCTTATTTCTATATATTATATACTAATAAATTTAACTTTATTTAGCCTTATGTTTATTGATAAACGAAAAGCTATTAAACATAAATGGCGTATAAAAGAATCAACATTATTATTATTTTTTATATTAGGTGGAGTTTTTGGTGGTTTATTTTCAATGAAATTATTTCATCATAAAACTAAAAAGAAAAAATTTTATTTTATAAGTATAGTATCTATTATATTGCATTTATTCATAATTTTTAAAATAATATTTTATTACTATACTTATATGTTTTAATAAATTTAATATTGTTTTAATTTTATATAATAATTAATAAAAACTAATTTTAGGAGGATTTTATTATGAGCAAAAAAATAATTGTAACAATCTGCCGAGAATTTTGTAGTGGTGGTAAAGAAGTTGGTACTAAATTAGCTAAAAAACTTAATTGTGAATGTTATGACAAAAAGCTAATATCTTTATCTGCCAAAAAAAGTGGATTTGCCGAAACAATTTTTGAAGATATGGATGAAAAACCTACTAATAGCTTTTTATATTCTATAGCTATGGGTACACCTGCTACAACTGGTTTATTTTTTCAAAACAATGACTTTTTAACTAATGATAAACTTTTTGGTATACAATCTGAAGTTATAAGAAATATTGCAAAAACTAACTCTGCTGTTATAGTTGGTAGATGCTCTGATTATATCCTTAGAAATGAAGAAAATCTTGTAAAAGTCTTTCTTAGAGCCGACATAGATTTTAGAATTAAACGCTTATTAGAGTCTAGAAATTACTTAGACCCTAAACACGCTGAAAATTTAATATATAAAACAGATAAAAAAAGGGCTCATTATTATAGCTATTATACTGGTAAAGAATGGGATAGTACTTCAAATTATGACTTAGTTATAAATACTAGTAAAATTGGTATAGATAATTCTGTAGAAACAATATTAAATTATATTAATAATATGTAATAAATTAAAAAGTTTATTTTTAAGAATATTCTTAAAAATAAACTTTTTAATTTTAATATTTATTTTATATTACTAGCAAATTCTTTACCAAAGTTATATGCTTGCTCTTTTTGTTCTGAAGATGGATTAAATAAAATTTTTAATGGTTCAACTGGCATTTTAAACTTAAGTTGTTTAAGTCTATCTTCAACGTTATTTATACCATTACCATTCCAACCATAAGACCCAAAAACACTTGCCTTTAAGCCTTTATGCACATTAGAATTAAGAGAAACTAATATATCCCAAACTGGTGGTAATGTATCATCAGCAATAGTAGGTGTACCTATTAAAAGCCCTTTAGCAACAGCAATATTAGATAAAACATCATTTTTATCTGTTGTTTCTAAATCATAAAGCTTAGCTTTAATACCGCTATCTTCAACACCTTTAGCAACTTCTTCTGCTAATGCTTTTGTATATCCATAAGCCGATACATAACCTACTACAATTTCATCTACCTTTTCATTTTTAGACCATTCTTTATAATAATCTATGTATTTTTCTATATCTGTTCTAAGAACTGGTCCATGTCCTGGACAAATTGTTTCTATATCTAAATCTTTAATTTTTTCTAATGCTTTTTGCACATATTCTTTAAATGGACCCATTATACAATCAAAATAATATTTATAAGCATCTAAAAAGTCTCCATCTATTAAATCATTAAATACTTTTTCATCACAATAATGACATCCAAAAGAATCACAAGTAAATAAAGTTTTATCTTCTTCAATATAAGTATACATAGAATCTGGCCAATGTAAAAAAGGTACACTTAAAAATGTTAAAGTTTTATTACCAAGGCTTATTTTATCACCATCTTTTACAATTTTACTATTAAAATCTTTATTAGTTATTTCTTTTAAAAATCTAATAGCAAAAGCCGAACCTATTATTGTCATATCTGGATTTACATCTAAAAGACGTTCTATAGCTCCTGTATGGTCTGGTTCTGTATGATTTACAACTAGATAATCTATTTTTTCTGGTAATGTTATATCTTTTAATCTTTCTAAATGTTCATCAAAAAACTTACCTTTAGCAGCCTCTATAAGAGCTGTTTTTTCACTCCCTTTAACTACATAAGAATTATAAGTTGTACCATATTCTGTGTACATAACAACATCAAACGTTCTAATGTCAAAATCTAACGCTCCAACCCAAAAAATATCCTCTTTAACCTTTAAGTGTCCCTTCATTTATTTACACTCCCTTTAAATATAATTATTATTTTATAATTTTATTATTTAACTATATAATACAATAGCCAACTAAAAAAGTCAAGTTTAGTTATTGATTTTTTCACAAATTTTTTTAAGATAGCTTATTTCGTCTTTTGTTAAATATCTATATTCTCCTATTTTTAAATTTCCTATAGATATTTTTTCTATTGCTATTCTTTTTAGACTAACTACTTTATGACCAATAGCTTCACACATTTTTCTAACTTGTCTATTTTTACCTTCTGTTATAATTATTTTTAATATGGAATATTTATCATTTTTTTCTAATATTTTAATGTCAGCTGGTGCTGTTTTATATCCATCTATAATAACACCTGTTTTAAATTTTTCTAATTTTTCTTTACTAGGAACTCCATATACTTTAGCAATATATATTTTTTTTACATTATGCTTAGGGTGAGTTAGCTTATATGTTAAATCTCCATCATTTGTTAATATTAAAAGACCTGATGTATCGTAATCTAGCCTACCAACTGGTACAACACGCTCTTTTATATTTATATAATCAAAAACTATTTTTCTATCAAATTGTTCTTTAACAGTAGTAACACAACCTTCTGGTTTATTTAGCATAATATAAACCTTTTTTTGTTCTAATTTTATAAGCTTGTCTTTAAAATAAACCTTATCTTTATTTTCATCTATTTTTGTTCCAAGCTCACTAATTATTTTACCATTTACCTTTACATCACCTAATAGTATATGTTCTTCTGCCTTTCTTCTAGAGCATATACCACAGTCTGCTAAAAATTTTTGCAATCTAACCAAATTTTTATCCCCTTTATTAGTTTATATAAATTCAGAAAAAACAACATTTGAAAGGTCAATACCTTTTTTAGATAACCTTAAACAATCTTCTTCTTCTATCAATAGTCCATTTTTTATAAATTTTTCTATTTCATTTTTATAAACACTCTCTATACTAATATTAAATTGTTTATAAAACTCAGATTTTTTTATACCTTGTGTCATTCTAAGCCCTAAAAAGATAAATTCACTATACATATCTTTATCTTTTAAAATTTCTATTTCTTTGTTGTTTTTAAAATTTATATAATCATTAAAATTATTTGTATTAATTATTCTTTTTTCATCTATTAGAGAACTTGCTCCTAGCCCAAATCCTATATATTCTTTTCTAGTCCAATAAATTATATTATGTTTACACTCTTTGTTAGGTTTACAAAAATTAGATATTTCATATAAATTATATCCATTTTTTTGTAAAATATTTATAGCATTATAATATAATTTTCTATCTAATTCTTCACTAAATATCTCAAATTGCCCTTTTTCATACATACTATAAAATTTAGTGCCTTCTTCTAAAATAAGGCTATATGTAGATATATGTTCTGGTGATAGCTTTGCAATATTATTTAATGTTTCTGTAAAGTCTTCTTCTGTTTGTGTTGGTAAAGAAAACATTAAATCTACATTAATATTGTTAAGCCCTACTTTTCTTATATTTTCATAATTTTGTAAAAATTGTTCTATTGTATGTATTCTACCTATTTTTTTTAACAATTTATTTTGGTATGCTTGTAAACCTACACTTATTCTATTTACATTACTATCTTTAAAATGTTTAATTTTTTCATAAGATAATGTACCAGGGTTTGCTTCTATTGTAAATTCTATATTTTTATCGACCTTAAACAATGTATATATTTTATTAGCTATATCGCCTATATATCCTATAGGCAATATAGAAGGTGTGCCACCACCTATAAATATAGTTTTTATAATATACTTGTCTTTATTTAATATAGCAAATTCTTCTATTTCTTTTAAAAGAGCTATTTTATATTGATAAAAATAATCTTCTTTACCTTTAAAAGATAAAAAATCACAATAAAAACATTTTTCTTTGCAAAATGGTATGTGTATATATATACTTAAATCTTTCATTGTTATTCTTCTTCTAGCTTTAATACACTCATAAATGCTGCTTGTGGCACTTCTACACTACCAATTTGTCGCATTCTCTTTTTACCTTCTTTTTGTTTTTCAAGAAGTTTTCTTTTACGGCTAATATCTCCACCATAACATTTTGCTAATACATCTTTTCTCATAGCACTAATAGTTTCTCTAGCTATAATTTTATTACCAATAGCTGCTTGAATAGGTATTTCAAACAAATGTCTTGGTATTTCTTTTTTAAGCTTTTCTGCCATTTTTCTTCCTCTTTCTTGTGCTGAAGATTCATGTACAATAAAGCTTAACGCATCTACAACTTCTCTATTAACAAGCATGTCTAATTTAACAAGTTTAGATTCGAAATATCCTATTATTTCATAATCAAAAGATGCATATCCTCTTGAACGAGATTTTAAAACATCAAAAAAGTCATAAATAATTTCATTAAGAGGTATATGATATGTTAAAACAGCTCTTGTTTCTTCTATATACTCCATACCTATATATTCGCCTCTTCTTTGTTGACAAAGTTCCATTATAGAACCTATATATTCGCTAGGAAGCATAATCTCTGCTTTAACTACTGGCTCTTCCATTTTTATTATAGTTGTAACATCTGGAAAATCACTAGGATTAGATATATTTAAACATTCACCATTTGTTAAATATATTTTATATATAACGCTAGGTGCAGTTGTAACAAGGTCTAAGTTATATTCTCTTTCAAGCCTTTCTTGTATAATCTCTAAGTGTAACAAACCTAAAAATCCACATCTAAATCCAAATCCTAAAGCAATAGAAGTTTCTGCCTCAAACTGTAAAGAGGCATCATTTAATTGTAATTTTTCTAATGCATCTCTAAGGTCTTGATATTTTGACCCATCTGCTGGGAAAATTCCACAATAGACCATAGGATTTACTTTTTTATATCCTGGTAAACTTTCTTTAACTGGATTATTAGCATCTGTTATAGTATCACCTATACGAGTATCTCTAACATTTTTTATACTAGCTGTTAAATACCCTACTTCACCGGCTTTAAGCTCTTCTGTTGGTATAAATCTACCTGGGCCAAATACTCCAACTTCTACTACTTCAAATTCTTTTTCTGTAGCCATAAACCTAACTTTTGTACCTTTTTTTACCGTACCATCAAATATGCGCATAAATACTATAACACCTTTATAAGCATCATAAAAACTATCAAATATAAGTGCTTTTAAAGGTGCATTTTCATCACCTTTTGGTGCAGGCACATTAGATATAATTTTTTCAAAAACTTGTTCTATGTTAATATCTGCTTTAGCTGATATTAAAGGAGCATCTTCTGCCTCTATCCCTATAATATCTTCTATTTCTTTTATAACTCTTTCTGGACAAGCACTAGGTAAATCTATTTTATTTATAACAGGCAAAACCTCTAAATTATTATCAATAGCAAGATAAACATTAGCTAATGTTTGTGCTTCTACACCTTGTGCCGCATCTACAACAAGTATAGCTCCATCACAAGCTGCAAGGCTTCTAGACACTTCATAATTAAAGTCTACGTGTCCTGGTGTATCTATAAGATTTAATGTATATTCTTCTCCGTCATTAGCCTTATATATAAGCCTAACTGCTTGAGCTTTTATAGTAATACCTCTTTCTCGCTCTAAATCCATATTATCTAAAACTTGAGCTTGCATCTCTCTCTCTGTTAAAAGCCCCGATTTTTGAATAAGTCTATCGGCAAGAGTAGACTTACCATGGTCTATATGGGCTATTATACTAAAGTTTCTTATTTTTTCTTGTCTATTTAAAGCCATTTTTATCCTCCATTTTTATTTTAATATGAAATTACAATATTATATCATATTTTTAACAAAAAATCTATATTAAAACTTTAATATATAATTTGTAAAATATTTAAATATTTTTTCATCTCTTAGTTAAAAATCTATTATTTTACATAATTAGACAAAATTTTATTGAATTATAACTACACTTATGCTATGATATAAATTGTATCAAAAATATTAAATAATTAATAATTTATGGAGGATATCTAATGTCAAATAAAAGTAATATGACAAATTGTAAAAATTGTAACTGCGAAATTGCTAAAGTTGCTAAAATTTGTCCTAAATGTGGTGCAAAAAATAAACAACCATTTTATAAACGTCCGTTTATTATAATTTTAATAATTTTAGTTTTTATAACTTTTATTGGAATTATAATTATTGAAGATAGCTCAAGTTATTTTAAAGTAACTACTGAAACTAAAACAAAAGCTACTGAAACAACATCTGAAGAAAATATTCCTAATTAACTATTCTATTTATAGTTTATCTAAATTAATAGAAGATTTAGACAATAACCTATTAAAAGCAAAATAAACATATGAAAATCAATATGTTAAGCTTACAGGTAAACTAGATGTAATAGATGCAAATGGAAAATATATTTCTATTTTTCAAACAAATGATGGTTTTTCACTACATGATATTTCTTGTTATATAAAAACTGATGAACAAAAATCTACATCTAGCCTATCAAAAGATGATATAATTATAGTTAAATGAAAAATAACAAGTGTAGGCGAAATACTAGGTTATTCTTTAGACATAGATTCAATATCTAAAAAATAAAACTTTTAAATATAGATTAACATTTTTATATATCTATATTAAATTTAATTATACTTTAAAATCTGTTGATAATACCCTTTGTCTAAATAGTTACTTTTGCTCCATCTTCGCTAGCTAAAACATTTATTTTATTTTGTACTCTATTTTTTATTTCTTCTACATGAGTTATAATACCTACACTTATATTACTATTTTGTAACTGTTCTAATGTATTTATAACTGTATCTAAAGTATTATTATCTAAAGTTCCAAACCCTTCATCTAAAAAGAAAATTTCTAAAGGAGATTTATTTTTTAATTGTATTTTGCTAGATAAAGCTAAAGCAAGGCTTAAAGAGGCCATAAATACTTCCCCTCCTGATAGACTTCTAGGGCTTCTAACTATACCTCCGTTATAATTATCTTTTATAACAAAGCTATTGTCCAATAATTCTAAAGAATATTTACTTTGGCTCATATTAAAAAGCCTTTTGCTAGCATCTAATACAATATGTTTTAAATGTCTATTAGCTACAAATTCTACAAATGCTCCTGCTTTGTTTAAATCTGAAAGCTCTTTTAATATATCTAGCTTTTTTTCTTCTTCCTTAATTAATTTAGATATTTTTTCTGTCTTTTTTAAAATCTCTTCTTTTTGAGATATGTTTATTTTTAATGTTGTTATACTTTCTATAAATATATTATTTTGTTTATACAATTCTTCTTTTTTATTTGTTATATTATCTATTTTTTCATTTAAAAAATCTACTTCTATATCCAGTTTTATATCTAAATTTTTAAAATCTTTTTCAAGTCTTTTTATATTAAATGTATAATTATCAACCTTTTCTTGATAACTCTTTACTTTTTGTGCATAGAAATCCTTTTTTTCTATTTCTTTATAGTTTTCTAAAATTTCTAATTTATTTTTAAAAATACTTTTTTGTATAAACTCATCTATATACATTTCTTTTTTTTGTATATTATCTTCATTTATTTTTATTTTTATTAAATTTTCATTTATACATTTTTCTAATTCGTTTTTTTCGTTTAATATTTTTTCAAACAATATTTTATATTTTTCTTCCGCTTCTAATATCTTATTTATATCTTTTTCTATAATTAAAATATATTCTTGAGGGTTTTTATCATAAGATAATTGGTTTATTTTTATCATAAGATTATTAATATTATCTTGTTTTTGTTCTTTTTTAGTAAGTAATAATACTTCTTCTTTTTCTAATTTATTAAGACTTTCTATAATATTACTATTCTTACTATCAATATCTTCTAATTCTTTATTTATACTTAAATATTTATCATTATTTTCATTAATTTGTTTTTCAATTATTAACATATTTTCATATTCTTTGTAAAAATCATCTGTTTTCAAAATATTATAATAATGCTCTAATTTATTTGCTATATCCTCTATCAATTTATTATTTTTAGCCACTTCTTCATTTTTTTCATCTATAAAGTTTAAAATATTTTCATTAGATATTATAAACATATTTAATTGTTTTTCATTTTCTTTAAATTCCTCTTCATATTTATATATATTGGGTAAAATTTCATTATTATTAAACACATATTCATCATTAAAATCTTGATAATCTTTTATAAAATATTTTTTACCAATAACTTTTAAATCTTCTATTATTTTATGTATAATATTATTTTCTAAATTTAAATTATTTATATATTTAGTATTTTCTTTAATTTGATTTTCCTTATTTATTTTTTTATTAATTAAAGTATCTATTATGTTATCTAATATAACTTTAATTGGGTTTGGGTGATTTATAGAGCCACAAAGAGGACACGGTTTATTTTCTAATAAATTTTTAGCTAAATTTTGTAAAACTTCTTTATTTTCTTGTATTTTTATTTGTATATTAAGATTTTCTATTTCTTGTTCTATAATACTATTTTCATTTATTTTTTGTTCCACTATATTATTATTATAAATAATATCATTTTCTAATTTATGTACATTATTTATAACAATTTTTTTTATTATATTTTCTATATATAATATATTTTGTTTTATTTTTTTTATATTTACTTCATTTTCATCTATTTTCTTTTTATTTAAATTTATATTTATTTTTATATCTTCTATTTTTGTATTTATATTATTTTGCTCATTTTTTAAATCTATAGCATTTTTAAAAGCTTCTTTTAAATTATTATCAATTTTATTTTTTTGATTAAATAAAATTATATCATCTATCTCTTTTTTTAATAAATCTTTTTTATTTTCTATTTCAACAATTTTATTTTTATAATCTTTTTTATTTTTAACACTATTTTTAAGCAAATCTTCTATATGATATAATTCTTGTTCTAGTACATTTTTCTCATTAATAAAGCTAATACATAACTCTAAATCTTGTTTTATCTTATCTAATTTAGGCTTTTCTTCATCTTTTTTATTTTTACAATAATTATATTCTTTTTCTATACTATCATAATCATTTTTTATATTTGAAAATTTATTGTTTAGTTTATTTAAATTTTCTAAAATAAATTTATTTTGATTTTTCATAGTATCTAATTCTAATATATAAGGAGATATTTTTTCTGCCTCTAATATAAAATTTAGCTTATTTTCAAAATCTAAAACAGTTTGTTTATATGGTATAAGCTCTTGTAATTTATTATTATAATCTAAATACTCATTTTTTATATTTAATACATTAATAAAATACTTTTCTTCTTCTTCTATTTTTTTTATATTTTTATTAATATCAGTTAAAATATTTTCTTTTTCTTTAAGTGCTTCTTTTTCTTTTTCAATATCTTCAATATAAACACTGCCATAAATCTCTATTTCTTTTTTTAAATTTTCAACTATGTTTTCTTGAATAGATTTTTTTTCATTTATTTTATCTTTTAGTCTATCTCCATATTTTTCTAACCCAAAAATTCTTTGCAACATTTTTCTTTTGTCTGTATTTTCAAGCATTAAAAAATCACTAAATTTACCCTGTGGCAAAACTACTGCTTTTGTAAAATCTTCATAGCTAAGGCCTATAATATCGACTATTTTATTTTCTGTATCTTGTTTTTTATCCGATATAATTTCTTTTTCTTCTCCTTTAAAAATGGATAATCTTATTACTTCAGATTTTATTTTGCCTTTATTATCTCTCTTAAATTGTCTAATTATTTCATAAAAAATTTCCTCTTTCCCCTCTTTTATAGAAAAAATAAACTCTACTTTAGCATTATTTCTATTAAGATTTAAAAAGTCGCCATTTCCTGCCTTACCATCATATCGTACTATTTTACCATATAAAGCTAACGTAATAGCATCTATTATAGTAGACTTACCACTTCCTGTATCTCCGAATATACCAAATATTCCTTTCTCTAAAATTTTAGAGAAATCTATTTCTTGAGTTTTATCAAAACTATTTATACCTGTTATTTTAAGCATCTGTGGTTTCATTTTCTTTCACCTCCTCTTTTTCTATCTCATCTAAAATATTTAAAAAAGTATCTAAAACTTCATCTGGAGCTTCTTTCCCTCTCTTATAAGTATAAAAATCTTTAAATTCCTCTAAAATACTTTTCTCTTCTTCACATTCATAAATAACTTTTTCTTCTTCGCTTGTTTTTAATATAATACTTACAATATCTTTTTTAATTTCTCTTAAAGTTCTTATTTGTTCGCCTGTTATAAAGTTCTCTGTTAATATTTCAATAAATGTATAACTATCTTTGTTAGATACTTGTTCGCAATGTTGTAAAGCCTCTTCATAACTATTACATTTAAAAACATCTATTGGTTTATAATCTGTAAGAGGTACTTTTTTCAATATAGGTTGCTTATTAGCTTGTATATCTAAAACTAATACTACTTTTTCATAACCTACTTCACTTTGACTATATCTAATAGGTGAGCCAGAATAATAAGCCAAACAATCAGATTTTTTTACTTGTTGGCACCTATGTAAATGTCCTAATGCAACATATTGTGTTTTTTTAGGAAAAACTTTAGGGTCTATAGCATAAGTTCCACCTATAGATTGTATTTTTCTTTCACTATCTGTTTCTATACCACCTTTTACAAATAAATGTGATACAATAATATTTATGGTATCTTCTCCATAGTTTTTAGCCAAATTTTCTAAAATTTCTTTTATTTTATCAGAAAATTCTTTTTGCATATTTACTTCTTCATCACTTTTAAATATTACTTCATTAATATTTTTTTCCGTAATATACGGTATTGTTAAAAATACTGCCTTTTCTCCGTTTATTTCTATTTCAAAAAAACCTTCGCCAGACTTTGTTATTTTAAAATTCCCATAATCACCAACATTAGCAACTGTGTTTAACATACCTTGTATAATAATACCAAATTCATATGCTAAGGGGCTAGGTGAAACTAGCTTGCTTGCGCTATCGTGGTTTCCAGATACTATAACAATAGGCCTTTTCCCATTTAATGATAAACTTTTCATTGCTTTAAAAAATATTTTTTCTGCTAATATAGGTGGATTAGTTGTGTCATAAATATCTCCTGCTATTATTATTAAATCTATCTGCTCTTTATCACATATTTTTTCAAGCTCTTGTATAAATTTTTCTTGTTCTTCTATTCTGGAATATTTATCTAAATATTTTCCTAAATGCCAGTCTGAAGTATGCAAAATTTTCAAAAAATCACCTCTTTTTCATTAAAATTTAATCTTATAATAAAATTAATAAATTTACAAAGGCTGTAGATAAAAATCTACAGCCCAATTTTATGCTTCTATATCCATTGCATTACTTTGCTTGTTAAGTTGTTTATACATCATATCTGCTAAACCAATACCACCTTGGTTAGCCATTTTTTTTGTTAGCTCTTGGTCTAACATTTCTTGAAACATTTTTTCTGCATTACTTTTTTGAAAAATACCCTCATTAGATATAACAGTTTTTCTCATAGATTTAAACATCATATTTAAAAAATAGCTTTCAAATTGTACACAAGCCTTTTTAAGTTCTTCATCTTCCCCGCTTTGTATTGCATTGTTAAGAGTATTTTTAAAATTATCTGTTTCAACCTCTGTTTTTATAGTAGTACTTAAATTTAATACATTTTGTCCATTTACTGCAGATACATTGTTTAAGCTCATTTTATCCACCTCTAATTACTATTTTTTAAGGTTATTAGCTTGTTGTAACATTTCATCAGAAGTTGTTATGGCTTTAGAATTAAGCTCATATGCTCTTTGAGCAACAATTAAACTAATCATTTCTTCTGCTATATTAACGTTTGACATTTCTAAAAAACCTTGAGCTAACTTACTTTTAACAACTTCTCCATCACTTTCTAACACAGCCTCACCAGAAGCCGGAGTTGTTCTGTATAAGTTACCACCTATAGCTTCTAACCCTTGTGGATTAGCAAACTGTACTAAACCTATAGTAACACCTAAATCTTCTTGTTTACCATTTTGCATATAGCTTATAGCTCCATTAGGTCCTATAATAATATCTTGTACTGATACATTTTGTGGTAAAGTTACAGGTTCACCATCTGTATTTAAAACATAATAACCCTCAGATGTAACTAAATTGTTTTGTCCATCACCTAAGCTTACTTTAAAGCTACCGTCTCTTGTGTATGATACTTCTTCTTCACCAGTTTTTATCATAAAGAAACCTTGACCTTCTATTGCTAAGTCTGTTTTTACCTCTGTTCTTTCAATACTACCTTGAGAAAACATTCTACTTGTAGCTATAGGTTTTACCCCTAACCCAACTTGTAAGTTTAAAGGTTTACCAGTATCTGCTTCATCAAGAGATGCTCTCTCCATAGTTTGATATAATAAACTTTTAAACTCTGCTCTTTCTTTTTTATAAGATGTAGTATCTACATTAGATATATTATTAGATATAGTATCTACATTTAATTGCTGTGCATTCATACCAGATGCCGCAGTCCATAAAGAACGCATCATAATTTTCTACCCCCTAACTACTTTCTAGCTATATCATTAACAGCTTTTCCTAAAACAGTATCATGTGTTTGTATCATTTTTTGGTTAAGCTCATAAACTCTAGATACGTTTATCATATTAACCATTTCATTAACTATATTTACATTAGAACTTTCTATATGACTTTGCATAATAGTACCTTGAAAAGGTTTTTCAACGCTTTCATCTATTTTGTCATATAAATTGTCTCCATATTTTCTAAGGCTTTCTTTGTTTTCAAAATCAACAAGCTTTAGTCTATCTACAAACTCTCCATTAGCATATATATATCCATTTTCACTAATAGTAACATTACCATTAGGTATAACTATTCTACCATTTTCACCTAAAACATAATTACCTTCTTTTGTCATAAGCTCATTGTTTTGATTAAGAGTAAAAGACCCATCTCTAGTATATTTTTCTGTAACACTACCATCTTTATTAGCTACTTCTACTGTAAAAAACCCATCACCATTTATTGCCAAATCATAGGCTCCACCTGTTTTCTTCATAGCTCCTGTAGAAAAATCAGTGCTTACTTCTGTTACAAAATTACCAAGTGATACTTTACCTATGCTATTGTCTCTTTTTATAAGACTTTTAGCTGGGTCATCAAATATTTTCATAAGTTTTTCTGAAAAAGATTGTACAACAGCAGTATCTTTTTTAAATGATGTATTATCAACATTGGCTATATTATTAGTTATAACGTCCATATTGTTCATTTGAGTCATCATACCTATTGCCGATGTATATAAACCTCTATTCAATTAAATCATCTCCATTTAAATAATTGTAATATTTTTTTGAAAAAGCTATTTCTAGCACTTTCAAATTTATTATTATATTCTATATATTGCCCTGTACCTAAAGCAACACAAGATAGAGCATCTTCTGCCAAAACAGCATTTATACCTGTTGCCTCTTTTATAGCTTTATCTAATCCGTATATTAAAGCTCCTCCACCTGTCATAACTATACCTCGTTCATATATGTCTGAGGCTAGTTCTGGAGGTGTCTTTTCTAAAACTTTGTGTATTGTATCTATAATTGTATCTACTGGCTCTTTTAAAGCTTCATATAATTCTTCAGATGTAACATTTATTGTATTAGGTAGGCCTGTAACAAGGTTTCTTCCTCTTATGTCCATATTTACTGGTGCACTTCTTTTATAAACAGTTCCAACGTTAACTTTAAGCTCTTCTGCACTTTTTTCACCAATAAGAACATTATATTTTTTTCTAATATGTCTTATTATAGCTTCGTCAAAGTTATCCCCTGCTATTTTTAATGAGCTTTTTACAACAGCTCCACCAAGAGATATAACTGCAATATCTGTTGTTCCACCACCAATATCAACTATCATACTACCGCAAGCTCTAGTTATGTCTATACCTGAGCCAATGGCTGCAGCTATAGGCTCTTCTATTACAAATACTTCTCTAGCACCAGCTTCTTTTGTAGCATCTTTTACTGCTTTTTTTTCTACTTCAGTAACTTCAGAAGGCACACATACGGCTATTCTAGGCAACCTAGATGTTTTACCTATAACTTTTTTTATAAAGTATCTTAACATAATTTCTGTAACATTATAATCGGATATAACCCCTTCTCTAAGAGGCCTTATAACATTAACATTAGCAGGAGCTTTGCCTATCATTTGTTTAGCTTTTTCTCCCACAGCGATAACCTCGTTATTACGTCTATCTATTGCAACAACAGAAGGTTCTTTCAAAACAATGCCTTGTCCTTTTATATATATTAGTACACTAGATGTGCCTAAATCAATCCCTATATCAGAACCAAACATTAAACTTTCTCCTTTTGTCTTATATATTAATATATCGTCTTTATTATATCATTTTCTTAACACAATTTAAAGTATTTTTTATATTTTTAATATTTTTTTAACATTTTTGTTATTATTAATACTAGTATTGCAAATAAATAACAAAATAGTATTTATTTGCAATAAACTATTAATAATCAGGCTAAAAATAAAATTTTTTAAACTAATTTTTTTCATTTTTATGATTTGCATAAAAATTCTAATCACAAAATGGTACTTTGCATCGGATTGTATAAAAAACTAAAATTTTAGTAACTTTTAGTCTTTGTACAAAAAAATTAACTTTTTTCATACAGTATCTAAAAAAATAATATTGTTATTTTTTGAAATGGTGTAGACTTTGCCTACAATCTGATTAATAATTCTACTCTTCTATTTTTTTAATATCTATCATAAGCTCTTCTAACTGTTTTTTATCTACAAAATTAGGAGCGTCTGCTAAAGGACAAGAAGCATCTTTTACTTTTGGAAAAGCTATAACATCTCTTAAGCTATCACTACCAGATAAAAGCATAACTATCCTATCTAAACCTAATGCAAGTCCACCGTGAGGAGGTGCTCCATATTTAAATGCATCTATTAAAAATCCAAATCTTTCGTTAGCATCTTCTTTAGTAAATCCTAAACATTTAAACATTTTTTCTTGTAGCTTACTTTGATATATTCTAAGGCTACCACCACCAAGCTCATAACCATTTAAAACTAAATCATAAGCTATAGCTCTTGCTTTTTCTGGGTTTGTTTCTAACAAGTCAATATCTTCTTCCATTGGCATAGTAAATGGGTGGTGTTTTGCAACATATCTTTTCTCTTCTTCATCATATTCAAAAAGAGGAAATTCTGTAACCCATAAAAATCTATAATCATCTTTATTAGTAAGTTCAAGTCTTTTAGCCATTTCAAGCCTTAAAGCACCTAATGCATCAAAAACAATATTATCTTTATCTGCACAAATTAAAATTAAATCTCCTTTTTCTGCTCCAAAAGCCTCTGCTATTTCTTTAAGCTTATTATCATCAAAAAACTTACCTATACTTGTTTTAAATGTACCATCTTCATTTAAACCTAACCACGCTAAGCCTTTTGCTCTGTATGTTTTAGCAAGCTCTACAAGGCTATCTATTTGCTTTCTTGGCATAGAACAAGCACCTTTTGCATTTATACCTCTTACACTGCCTCCAGATGTTATAGCATTTTCAAATACACCAAAATCACTTCCTGCTACGAGATTTGTAATATTAGTAAGTTCCATACCAAATCTAATATCTGGTTTATCTGAGCCAAATTTTTCCATAGCTTCTTTATAAGGCATTCTTTCAAAAGGTATTTGTATGTCTATTCCCTTTGTTTCTTTTAATATTGTTTGCATAAGTCTTTCATTTAAACTCATTATTTCTTCTTCATAAATAAATGAAAGCTCCATATCAACTTGAGTAAACTCTGGCTGTCTGTCTGCCCTTAAATCTTCATCTCTAAAACATTTTACAATTTGAAAATATTTATCAAAGCCTGAAGCCATTAAAAGTTGTTTAAATATTTGAGGTGATTGAGGTAAGGCATAAAATTCTCCAGGGTGAACACGGCTTGGAACAAGATAATCTCTAGCACCTTCTGGTGTAGATTTTGTTAAAAATGGTGTTTCTATTTCTAAAAAGCCTTCATTGTCTAAAAATCTTCTAACAGATTGAGCTATGTTGTGCCTTAAAATTAAATTTTTAGCAACACTAGGTCTTCTAAGGTCCAAATATCTATATTTAAGTCTTAAATCTGTGCTTACGTTAACACTATCTTCTATTTGGAAAGGAGGTGTTTCAGATTCAGATAAAATCTCCATTTCATCTATTAAAACTTCCACTTTACCTGTTTCCATATCTGGATTAATATTTTCTTCTGTTCTAGCTACTACCTTACCTTTAATAGCTACTACATATTCTGGCTTTAGCTCTTTATCTTTTTTTATAACTTCTTCAGAATTAGTATCTTGATTTACAACTGCTTGTACAATACCTGTTCTATCTCTTAATAAAATAAAAGAAAAATGACTAAACACACGTTTACGGCTAACCCAACCCATAAGGGTTACCTCTTTACCTATCATATTTTCTTTTATTTCTCCACAATAATTTGTTCTTTTAAAGCCTTTCATTTTTAACCTCCATTAGTTTAAAATTTCTGTTTCTAAATTAGATAAAGCTATTTCTCTTTGTTCACTTTTATCCATATCTTTTAAATTTATTTTATCTGTTTCTATTTCATTATCTCCTATTATTACAACATATTTAGCATTTATTTTATCTGCATATTTAAGCTGAGCTTTTACACTTCTTTTTACTATATCGTATTCTACATATACACCCTTTTGTCTTAAGCTATATGCTATTTGTTGGGCTTTTTTAAACCCTTCTTCTCCCATAGACCCTATATATATTTGTGGTCTATTTTCTTCTTCTATTTGCAATCCTTGTTCTTCCATAAGCATAAGTACACGCTCCATGCCCATACCAAACCCTACGGCTCCTGTAGCTTGTCCACCACATTCTTTTATAAGATTATCATATCTTCCTCCGCCACAAATAGTGCTTTGTGAACCTAATTTATCAGATTTACAAACAAATTCAAATACTGTTTTTGTGTAATAATCAAGCCCTCTAACTATTTTACTATCTATTTCATAAGGTATTCCCATTATATCTAAATATGTTTTTAAATTTTCAAAATGTTTTTTACATTCTTCATCTAAATTATCTATAGTTGTTGGAGCTTCTTTTAAAGCTTCTTTACAGTTATTATTTTTACAATCTAATACTCTAAGAGGGTTTTTTTCATATCTTTGTTTACAATCATCACATAAATAATCAATTTTAGTTTCTACAAAAGATTTAAGCTTTTGATTATAATTTTTTCTACATTCATTACCCCCAAGGCTGTTTAGCTTTAATGTTACATCTTTAATTTTTAATCTTTTTAAAAGTTCATATACAAAAGATATAACCTCTGCATCACAGCTAGCATCAAATGTTCCAAATATTTCTACACCAAATTGATGAAATTGTTTAAATCTTCCTGCTTGGTTTCTTTCATCTCTAAAAGATGGTGCTATATAATATAATTTTGTAGGTTGTACATCTGCGCTTAAGCCATTTTCTAAATATGCTCTAACAGTACCTGACGTGCTTTCTGGCTTTAATGCATATTCTCGTTCTCCTCTATCTTTAAATGTAAACATTTCTTTTTGTACAACATCTGTTGTTTCCCCAACACCTCGTTCAAAAAGTTTTTTATATTCAAAAATAGGAGTTCTTATTTCTTGTATACCAAAGTTTTTACAAGCCTGTCTTATTTCATTTTCTAAAAATTGCCATTTATAAGCATCTTTACCAAAAATATCATTTGTACCCTTTGGCTTTTTTATTTTCATTTATATCTCCCCTTCTATTATTTCTATCTTTCTTTTTATCATCTCATCAATACGGTTTATATACTCGTCTACGCTTTTTACGTTAAAAGCTCTTTTTATAAGGTTTTTATCCTCAAAATAAAACTTGCTTGTAGCTCCAGCGCCAAAAGATATAATCGTTTGCTTTTCTTCCATTATTTGTATGTTATAAAAACACTCAAGACCGTCTTTACAATATCCAACATTTTCAAAGTTACCTATCATATTTTTTTGTCTATACATATAATATGGGTGCATATTCATCTTTTTAGCATATTTTTTTGTTATATTTATCATTTCTTCCATTTCATAAAAAGAACTTGGGTTAAATTTATCTATGTTTTCATTAAGCTTTGAGGCTCTTTTTAAAGCCAAAGTATGTACAGTTAAACTTTCTGGGATTAGCTCTAATATTTTATCCATAGTATATAAAACATCTTTAGAGGTTTCGTTTGTAAGACCTAAAATTACATCTGTATTTATATTATTATGTCCTTCTTCTCTAGCCATATAAAAAGCATCTAAAAAATCTTTTTCTAAATGATTTCTTCCTATTATTTTTAATGTTTTATCATTCATAGTTTGTGGATTTATAGATATTCTTGTAGCTTTAAAATCTTTCATAGCCTTAAGCTTTTGCCTTGTTATAGTATCTGCTCGTCCTGCTTCTATTGTATATTCTATTAAAGGCTTATTAAAATTATCATCTATCATTTTTAAAAATCTATAAAACTGTTCTTCATTTAAAGATGATGGTGTGCCCCCACCTATATATATACTCTCTATTTCATAGCTATTAACATATTCTTTCATAGCTATTATTTCTTTTTCTAAACAATCTAAATATAAATCTATTTTTTTGTTATACTGACTAAGGTTAAACGATGTAAAAGAACAATATACACATCTTGTAGGACAAAATGGTATACCTAAATATATAGATATTTTATTTTTATTATTATTTTTTAATATATTTTTTTCTATTATAGCTATGTCTAATGCTAAATCTATTTTTTCGTCTGTTGCTAAATATTTTTCTTTTAATATATCTTTTATATGTTGTTTAGAATACCCTTCTTCTAACATTTCGTTTATTTTTTTTGTAGGCCTAACTCCTGTTAATATACCCCAGGGCATATCTAAAAATCTTATTTGTTGTATAGCTTGAAAAACTGTAAGTTTTACTAATCTTGCTTTTTCATTAGAAAAGGTATCTTCATCTATATCTTTTAAGCTATTTTCCTTATAAACTATTTGTTTTTTATCTTTATATATTTCACAAGTAGTTTTATCGTTTATAATACTACTTTTTATAGTTATATTATCATCTAAAATACTATCTATTTTTATTATTTTTTCTCCAAAATAGAATAATTGTATAATAGAAAGAACTTCATCTTGATATTTATGTTCTACAATATAATACATATAAGTCCAACTTTCTAATATTCATACATATTACCCATATAAGGGTTAATATTTTTTTCTGTTCCTATTGTAGTTTTATTACCGTGACCACAATAGACAACTGTATCATCTGGTAATTCTTTAAGCCTATTAATAGATTTTATTAAATATGACGAATTACCATAAGGAAAATCTGTTCTTCCCACAGACCCATAAAATAATGTATCTCCAGAAAAAAGTACTTTTTCTTCTTCAAAGTATAAACACATACCTCCTGGTGTATGCCCTGGTGTTTTTATTACTTTAAATGATAATCTATCACCAAATTTAAATATATCATTATCTTTTAAAACTATATCTGCTTTTATCTCTATTTTACAGTTTATCATATGTGAAAGGTTATTTTCTGAGTGCTCAATTAAAGTTTCCTCTCCTTCACATATAACAATAGGAGTATTATATTTTTCTTTTATATCTTCACAAGCTCCTATATGGTCAAAATGACCGTGTGTTAAAACAATATATTTTAAGTTTAATTTTTCTTTTTCTATTACATCAATAAGCTTATCGGCATCTGCACCTGGGTCTATTACTATTGCATTGTTTGTATTTTCTTCTATTGCAAAATAACAATTTTGCATCATAGCTCCGCCCACTATTTCAACTTTTACCTTCATATTAACCTCCTAAAATAATTTATCACTATCTAAAAGAATAGTAATAGGTCCATCATTTATAAGATTTACTTGCATATCGGCTCTAAATACACCAGTCTCAACTTTATCATAATTTTCTTTAAAATATGCTATAAAATCATTAAATATTTTTTCTGCTTCGTCTGGTTTTGCTCCACCAACAAAGCTCGGCCTACGGCCTTTTCTAGCATCTGCATACACTGTAAAATTAGGTACTATCAAAAGCCCTAAGCCTAAATCTTTTATAGATAAATTAAGTTTGCCTTCATTATCTTCAAATATTCTAAGATTTATAATTTTATCACATATATACTTAAAAGTTTCTATATTGTCTGTATTATTAATTCCTACAAGAGCAACTATACCTTGGTCTATCTTTCCAACAGTATTTCCATTTATATCTACTTTTGCCTTTGCCACTCTTTGTAAAACAACTCTCATATTATCCTCCTATGTTGTAACCCTTTGTATATCATAAACACCTTTAATATTTTTTATTTTTTTACATATATATTCAAGCTCAGATTTATCTCTTATAGTAATAGTTGCATCAATAATAAAATCAAATTTTATTGTTCTTGCGTTAATATTTTTAAGAGATAATTTTTCATCTGTAAATACTTTTGTTATATCTACTAAGAGTCCTAGCCTGTCTTCACCTGTTATTCTAATTTCTGCTAAAAACTCTTTTCCTTTGCTTTTATCTAAGCTCCAATTAGCCTCTATTAGCCTTTTTCTATCATCTTCTAAAAGGTTTATTATGTTTATACAGTCTGTTCTGTGTATAGATACACCTCTACCTTTTGTTACAAACCCTACTATCTCATCTCCAGGCACTGGGCTACAACATTTAGATACTCTAATATCTAAGCCAGTTATACCTTGTATAACTATACCAGAATCATTTTTATGCTTTCTAACAAATTCACTGCTCATATTAGAGTTTAATATAATCTCTTCTGTTTGTTTTACTATTTCTTCTGCAGTTCTATTTTTATTTATTTCTTTTTTAAGCTCTTCTATAAATCTATTTATTATTTGGCCTTCTTTTAACCCACCGTGGCCAATAGCTGCACATATTGCGTCCCAGTCTTTAAAGCCATATCTCTCTAATACTTTCTTTATCCTTGCACAAGTAGCTAATTCTGTAAAAACAAAGCCTTTACGTTTCGCCTCTTTTTCAAGCATCTCTTTGCCTTTTAATATATTTTCTTCTTTGTTTATAGTTTTAAACCACTGGTTTATTTTATTTTTGGCCTCACTACTTTTAACCATTTTTAACCAATCCATACTAGGCCCACGAGAATTTTGACTTGTTATTATCTCTATTCTATCTCCATTTTGTAAAATATAGTCAAAAGTTACTATTTTACCATTTACTCTAGCTCCTACCATAGTGTTACCAACTGCACTATGTATAGAATATGCAAAATCTATTGGTATAGACCCATAAGGAAGGCTTTTAACATCTCCAGAAGGTGTAAAACAATAAACATTTTCATTAAAAGAGTCTAAATCTGTTTTTATTGTCTCCATAAACTCTTTATTGTCTGACATATCTTTTTGCCATTCCAATATTTGTCTAAGCCACGTAAGTTTTTCTTCCTGTGCCGATTCTTTCACATTTTTACTACCAGATTTATATTTCCAATGGGCTGCAATACCATATTCGGCTATACGGTGCATTTCCCATGTTCTAATTTGTATTTCAAAAGGTAAACCTTCTGGCCCTATAAGCGTATTATGTAAAGACTGATACATATTAGCTTTTGGCATAGCTATATAGTCTTTAAATCTACTAGGTATAGGTTTATACATTTCGTGTACAATTCCCAAAACTTCATAACAATCTCTTATATTATCTACTATTATTCTTACGGCAAAAAGGTCAAATATTTGGTCTAGTGTTTTGTTTTTGTTAAGCATTTTTTTATAAATGCTAAAAAAATGTTTTGGTCTTCCATATATTTCACATTTTATATTATCTTCTTGACATTTTTTTGATATTTCTCCAACTATTTTTTCTACATATTCTTCTCGTTGGTGTTTTTTACGCTCTATTTTTTCTGCCAAATCATAATAAGCCGTTGGGTCTAAATATCTAAGGCATAAATCTTCAAGCTCCACTTTTATTTTAAATATACCAAGTCTTGTAGCTAAAGGAGCATATATATCTAAAGTTTCTTGAGCTTTTTCTATTTGTTTTTCTCTGCTCATAAATTGTAAGGTTCGCATATTATGTAACCTATCTGCTACCTTTATTAATATTACTCTTATATCTTTTGCCATTGCTAAAAACATTTTTCTATAATTTTCTGCTTGCAATTCTTCTTTAGAAGATGATGAATAAGTAAATTTATCAAGTTTTGTAACACCGCTTACAATAATTGCTATTTCTTCATTAAAAAGTTGTTTTAAATCCTCAAAAGAATATTTTGTATCTTCTATTACATCATGTAAAATACCTGCTGCTATAGACTCTAAATCTAGCTCTAATTCAGCTAATATAATAGCCACATATAAAGGATGTATAATATAAGGTTCGCCAGATTTTCTAAGTTGATTGCCGTGTGCTTCTTTTGCAAGGTTATAAGCTTTTTCTATAATGCTAAAATCTGTTGCTGGATGATATTTTTTTACTTTTTGTATTAATTCATCATAAAGCATTTTGCATTCTTCCATAAATATCCTCCTCTCAAAGCTATTGTATTACTTATTATTATATTAATTTTTTCAAATAATTTCAAGTAAAAATAATATAGGATATTGTAAGTTTATATACAATACCCTATATTATAAAATTTTGTTTTTAAAATAAATATTTATATATTATTTTATATATTATATCTATAAATATACATAATTTTTAATGTTATATCCAAAGTCTAAAATCTAAAAATATTTTATGTTCAGTTTAAATTTTTTAATTTCTTTTTTTATCTTTTTTTAATTTTGTCATACTTTCAAGGCCAATGGCAATAGTAGATGTATTATGTAATAAAGCCGATGTTGCCGGTGTTATAATTCCACCTAAGCCTAATAAAATTAGCCCTAAATTAAATCCAATAATAATACGATAATTTCTTTGTATTCTATTCATTAATAATTGAGATATTTCTCTTAAAATTACAATTTGTTCTAAACTATCCGAACTTATTGTAATATCTGCTATCTCTTTAGCAATATGAGCTCCTTCTTTCATAGCTATCCCAGCATCTGCATAAGAAAGTGCTGGCGAATCATTTATTCCATCTCCTATCATTAAAACTGTGTGTCCATTTTCTTTAGCCTCTTTTACAAAATTAGCTTTATCATCTGGCAATACCTCAGCAAAATATTTATCTATACCAACTTCTTTAGCTACACATTGTGCCGTATATTCATTATCACCTGTCATCATAACAAGATTTTTAAACCCTTGCTTTTTAAGAGTTTTAATAACCTGTTTAGCTTCATTTCTTATAGGGTCTTGTATACATAATATACCTGCTAATTTTCCACCAATAGCAAGATATAAACGAGAATATTCTTTTTCTATTGACTCTATTTTTTCCTTTTCTTCTTCGTTTAACTCTACTTTTTCATCTTCCACTACAAAATGATAACTACCTATTAAAGCTCGCTCATTTTCAATAGTAGAAACTATACCATGAGCAACAATATATTCTACTTTTGTATGCATTTCTTTATGTTCTATGCCTTCATTTATGGCCTGACGAACTACTGCTCTAGCTATAGAATGAGGAAAATGCTCTTCTAGGCAAGCTGATATTTTTAATACCTCATCTCTGTCATACCCATTAAATGTGTATATTTTTTTAATAATAGGTTCTGCTTTTGTAAGCGTCCCTGTTTTATCAAATACAAATGTATCGGCTTCGGCAACTGCCTCTAAAAATTTTCCACCTTTAACTGTAATATTGTGTTCGCTACACTCTTTCATAGCCGATAACACTGCTAAAGGCATTGATAATTTAAGAGCACAAGAAAAATCTGCCATTAATATTGATAAAGATTTTGTTAAATTTCTTGTAAGTATTGCCGTTAAAACAGTCCCTGCTAAAGTATAAGGCACAAGATTATCTGCAAGCCTTTCTGCCTTTGACTGTATGCCAGATTTTAATTTTTCGGAGTTTTCTATCATATTTAATATTTTTTCATATCTTGTAGCCCCAACTCCATCTTTTACTTTAATCAAAAGCTCGCCTTCTTCTAAAACAGTACCAGCATATACATATCCACCTTCTTCTTTTTCAATTGGAACACACTCACCTGTTAAAGAAGCTTGATTAACCATACCTTCCCCACTAACAACTACTCCATCTACCGGTATCATAGTCCCTGTTCTTACAACAATAATATCTCCTTGTTGTATATTTGAAAAAGGTATTTGTATTTCACTATCTTCTGTTTTTATCCAAACTTTTTCTACATTAAGCGCCATACTATCTGCTAACGCATTTATAGATTTTTTATGTGTCCATTCTTCTAATAATCCACCTATTTCTAATAAAAACATTATAGACCCTGCTGTTTTAAAATCTTTTTGTAAGACAGACACACCAATAGCAATAGCATCTAAAACTTCTACTTTTAACCCTTCTTTAGCTAATGTAAAAATCCCTTTTACTATGTATCTAGCTGCCTTAAAGCATATAACAAAAAGACCTACAGGCCTTGGCACAAACATTTTCATTATAAATTTTTTTGATATTTTTTCTATCATTTTTTCTTTATAATATTTATTAGTGGCATTTGTGTTAGACTCTCTTAATTGAAATTGCTCTTTTGCCGTATTATACTGATACTCTTTCATAATAGCTAAAATATATCTTTTTTCAGACGAATACCAAATAGCAACACTTGCTGTTTTTCCATATATTTTAACTTTTTCTACTCCATCTTTAGATAAAAGATATTGTTCTAATATATCTTCTTGCTCTTTTGTTAGCTCTCTTATACCTATTTGAAAACGAATTCTTCCGTTTATAGAATGTTTTATCTTATATCTCATAACTACTCCTTTCCTAGTTAATTATAAATAAAAGAACTGTCCCTGAGAATTTTCTCAAAGGACAGCTATTTTAAAGTTATAACTATTAACTACTCTTTATCTTCTTCCTCTTCTACTGTTTCATCTTCAAAAAAACTTTCATTTTCTTGTTCGTATTCTGCTTCTGCTCTTCTAGCATTAATTTCTTGTGCTTCTGCTAAAATATCTTCTGCTGTTTCTTGCACTTTCATAGTTGTTGTCATTACACAATCTTTAACACGAAGTCCTGCTGCTAAAGTTTTTGTATATATATTTTTTGCATCTTTACTTGCTAATAACTTAACACCTACTGTACCAAATAAAGCTCCGCCTGCAAAAATACCTACATTTTTTAAAATTTTTCCTTTATTAACTATTTTGTTAAACATTTTTATCAACTCCTAAGTAAATTTTTATTTATGTTTGTATCCTGTATAAAAAACCATAGCCATACAAAATATAGTTGCATAAGCCCAAAATTTATGTTTTTTCATAATATCACTTCTTTCAAGGTTAGTTTAATTTTATTCTACACTAATTCAATATACTTTTCAACAAATATTTAGAAAAATAAAATATTTTGTCAATACTTGTTATTTTTTAAGACTTTTTATCACAATAATTGTACATTTTTAAAAATTATATTATAAAAAAAATGATACTTTATTTAAACCATATTCTGCAAATTCATTATATACATCTATATTTAAAGCCTTTTTAAATCTTTTTTTTGCTTTTTTATATTTTTCTCTGTTAAAACTAAAAACTCCCAAATTGTAGTTTAACATAGACCTAAATTCTCTTCTTGTTACCTGTAATATTATATGAGAAAATCCTAAAAAAGCTATAACTCCACCTAAAGCTATTATAATTTGGTTATTTAAAAATATGCCTATCAAAAATAAAGGAACACCTACTATTGCTATAATAGGGTTAAATTTAATATGAGCATATGCCAATCTATCACCTAACATATCTGCTTGTCCTTCTTTTTGAAAGTTATATACTCTAGATTTTGTTTCTTTTTGTTTCATTTTAGGCCTATATCTAGGTTTAGGTACTACAACATTATCTCCAAGCTCTTTAAATTCTGCTACTTCTCCACCTTTTATCTTAAATAATATATGAACGTCTTTTTTTAATTTTTTTAAATTTTCTGCTCTTACATTTTTGTTAACGTGCAATATATAATATTCCTCTTCTTTGTATGGCTCTAAAGTTTCTATAACTATTAGCTCTAGCTCTTTATTATATTCTATGTTAGTTTTAAAAATATAGCCTTTTGTGTCTGTAACATTCATTGTTTTTGTAGATACACTTTTTTCATCTAAAGCAGAGCTAAACTTTATATACCAATATATTTTTTGCTCTGTATCCTCTATCTCATTTTTAAATTTTTTATTTATTTCTTTTTGAGATGCATCTAATTTTATTTTTTTATCATTATAAGCCATTATATCCTCTCCATAACTTTTTGTTTATTTTATATCGACAAAATTTTATGCATTATTTAGTAATTTTCTACCAAATATTTTTCTAAACAATCTGTTATTTGCCTATAATAAGACATAAATTCGTTACTTGTTCTAAAATTTTCTATGTTATTATTTATTTCTAATGATAAAACTATATTAGCTGGTTTTTTTGCCAAAATATATACTTTATCCGATAAATAAATTGCCTCATTTATATCATGTGTTATAAATATTGTTGTTTTCTGTTCATATCTTGTCATATATTTAAACCATTCATATATACTTTGTTTAGTTATACTATCTAAAGCTGAAAAAGGCTCATCAAAAAGCATTAAATCACTTTCTTTTAAATATGCTCTTATAAAAGATACTCTTTGCTTCATTCCTCCAGATAGCTCATTGGGATATTTATTTATATGTTTTGATAGTCCAAATTTTTCTAACATAGGTATAGCTTTTTCATATGCTATATTTTTATCTATTCCTTTTATTTTAAATGGCAAACAAACATTATCTAAAACATTAATATATGGTATTAATAAATGTTTTTGTGTCATATAGCTTATATTTTTATTTTCTGCTGTAATATCTTTATTTTGTAAAAAAATTTTACCTTTATCTGCTTCTTCAAACCCTGCTAATATATTAAATAATGTTGTTTTTCCAACACCGCTTTTACCAAGAAAAGATACTATTTCTCCCTTTTTTAAAGTAAAACTTATATTTTTTATTATTTCTACATTATTATAAGATTTACATATATTTTCTAATCTTATATAATCCATATTTTCTCCTTTATTCTGGTAAATAATCATTTGTAAAACCTTTATCTGTTAAATCTTTTGTTATTATACCCTTATCATATGCCCAACTATAAAATGTATTCCATCTTTTAGGGTCTATATAACCCCATCTTTCTACCTCACTTTTATATTGATTTGCAAGATATTTTTGGCTTTCTATAAGCATATTAACATCATACTCTGGTACATATTTATGTAATATTTTAGCACTTTCTTCTGGATTTTCTATTGCATATTCATAGCCTTTTTTTGTAGCCTGTAAAAATCTTTTGGCTATTTCTTCATTTTCTATTAAACATTTTTCACTAGATACTATAACTGGTGTATAAAAATCTAATTTAGGCTCTACATCTTTAAATTTTATAAAATTATAATCAAGTCCACTTACTTTTGCATTAATAACATCCCACGCTTCAAATACCCAAACAGCATCTACATTAGCTTGTATTGCCGATAATGCGTCTGTTACATAGCTATGATAAAGTTTTACTTTTTCAAAATCTCCTCCTTGGTTTTTCATAACTTGTCTTATTGTTTCTTGTTCTAAAACATTATCCCACGTTGCATATACTTTTCCTTCTAAATTTTTAAAACTATATATCCCATCTTCTTTTAAAGATAAAATACCAGAAGTATTATGTTGTATAATAGTAGCAATAGCTTTTATAGGAAATTTTTCATTTTCATTCATAGCCATACCAATAGTATCTTGAAAAGATATTCCAAAATCTGCTTTACCAGATGCTACTAATAGTGTTGTAGATTCCTCTGGAGGGTTTAATATTTCTAAATCGATTGAAACTTCATCATAAAATCCTTTTTCTAACGCTACGTATATTCCTGTATGATTTGTATTTGGTGTCCAATCTAATAAAAAGCTAACTTTATAATTTTGTTTTTTTTCTTCAATATTGTTTGTATTATTAACACACCCAACAAATATACTACATATTAAAAATATAAATATAATTTTATTAAATATTTTCATATTATTCTCCTAAAACTATTCTTTCCAGTATATTATTTTATTTTCTAAAAATTTTATAAATCTAACTAGTATTAAACTAAGTAAACTAATTACTATAATACTTGCAAACATTTTATCAAAGGAATATGCCTTTTTTACTCTAGTCATATAAACGCCTATACCCTTTTCTCCCCCAAGCCATTCAGAAACAACAGCTCCAACTATTGCATAAGTTGCAGATATTTTAAGCCCCGAAAAAAAACTTCTCATAGAAAGTGGAATTTTTATAATAAATAGTGTTTTTAAATAACTACTGTCCATAGATTTCATTAATTTTAACATATCTTCATCTATATTTTTAAATCCATTAAGTATACTTATAGTTATTGGAAAAAAACAAGTAAAAAATATAAGTAATATTTTGGGCATAATACCAAATCCGAACCAAAGTACAATAATAGGTGCTATAGCTATTGTTGGTATCGTTTGACTAATTATTAAAATAGGATATATTGCTTTATTAAAAATTTTATACCTATCCATAATAATTGATAATATAAAACTAAATATTACACTTATAAAAAGCCCTATAATAGCCTCTAAAAGTGTAAAAACTGTATGATTAAAAATTAGTTTAAAATCTTTTATAAGCGCTAATAAAACATCTAATGGACTAGGCAACATAAATCTAGGTATAAGCTCTATATATGTTATTATAAACCATATTACAATTATTAATATAATTGTAAAAAAACTAATATATTTATTTATTATGTTTTGAAATTTTTTCATCTATACTCATCACTCCTAAAGGGTTGTAAGCTATTTTTATATATGTTAATATATCTTTAGCTCCTTCTTTTTCTGCTATTAGTATGCTTTCTTTTAAAATACCTAATATTTCATCTAATTTGCCTTCTACAACAGTTTCAAATGGACAAACTACCATATTAAGTCCTTTATTTTTTATATTTTCTATTACTTTATCAATAACTTTTATTTTTTCTTCCTTTTCTTGTAAATTAGGTAATATTTGTATTGCCATACTTGCTTCATAACATTTTTTCATAAATACTCTCCTTTACATACATTTATTAATATTTATATAAAATTAAATAATAAAAAAGTGCAGAGGAAAAACACCTTTGCACATAAAATACAATCATATTCTTCCTACGCTGGCATTATCCAGTTCAGGTATAAAGGTTAAATGCTTCTATTAGCATTCTCTCAGCCAAGAAAACTTAGCACCCTCGAATAATATTAACTTAAATTTAGTATATTATCATTTTTTAATATTGTCAAGACAAAACGTTTATCTAATTTTTATACTTAAAAATTTCATAATAAAGGCAAACTAAAATTTATAAACAAAAGTAGATATTTAAATAGTATAATACGCAAATCTAGGTTTTAAAGAGGCTTTAGCCCCTTACATAAAAACCACTTACTTTATTCATACAGTAAATTAGCGTGATAATTTTGTTATTACAACGAAAGGTTATATACTTATATAGCCTTTACTTTTTATACTTATTATATAAATTACTTAATAATTGAGCATTTTTTTGTTTTCCAACTATAATTTCATATATCATATCTCTTATTGGTAAATCTGAAAAAGCTGACATAAGTATTCTATAAAATTCTATATTTTCTAGTTGGTCTTCTATACTATCATAAAACTCTTCTGATATATTATCATCTAAATCAATTTCTTCATAATCTTCTCTTAATTCAAAGTCTTTTCCTGTTAACATTTTATATAATTTCATAAATATATTTTTAAATTTTGTTTCATTAAGATGTATTTGTCTTAATGTATTTTTATCTTTTTCATCTTTAACAATATTATATAACTTTTCATAATATCTACTATTTTCATCTTGCTCTTTTATAGCTTCTCCTATGGACTCTATAATATGTGTTCTAAAATCATTTTCTAGTTTTTCTTCTATTTTATCATCTAAATCATTTTCTAAAATATCTTTTTTTTCTATTGTTTCATCTTTTTTTGAAAAATATGGATACATTATTTATCCCCCTAAAAAATTGTTTTTATATATTTATATGCTAAGAAATACTATATATTCATATTTTAACTATTTATATAAAACTATTTTTTAGATTTATTATTTATTAAATTTTAATAATATAAATTTTTTTATAAAAATACTTGCTTTTTTTTTATATAAAGTTTAAAATTCTTTAGTAAAGATTATTTACAAATTTAAAAATTTAAGGTTTAGTACATAAAATTTTATTTATTATGTGTACTTAAAATAAAAATGGTTTAAAATATACAATATCAAGTATAAATAATAATTACAAACTGTAGACAAAATACTCTATGAGTAATTTTTTTATTTTTATGCTTTGTATAAAAATTATAATCACAATATAAGGCTTTGCCTCGTATTATGCAAAAATCTAGATTTATAGAGGCTTTAGCCCTTATGCAAATAAATCAGCTTTTTTTCATACAGCACCTCAAAAAAATAATCTTGTTATTTTTTTGAAAGGTTATAGACTTTGTCTACAACCTTAAATGTAATTCATGTATTATTTTAAATCATATATTAATTTTATACTTATAAGTTTTTATATGTATATACCTTATTAATGTAAATTATCTATTATAATTTATATCTAGAAAGGATAAAAATATGGATAAAAATGTTTATGAAAGTCCTCTAAACTCTCGTTATGCAAGTAAAGAGATGACCCAAATTTTTTCTCCAGATAAAAAGTTTAAAACTTGGAGAAAACTTTGGATAACACTTGCAAAAGCTCAAAAAGAGCTAGGCCTTGACATTAGTGATGAGCAAATAAAAGAGCTAGAGTCCTTTGCCGATAATATAAATTATGATGTTGCAATAGAGCGTGAAAAAATAATAAGACACGATGTTATGGCTCACATATATGCCTATGGCGTTCAATGTCCAAAAGCTAAACCAATAATACACCTTGGAGCTACAAGCTGTTATGTTGGTGATAATACCGATATTATTATTATGAAAGATGCTTTAAATCTTATAAAAGGTAAAATTTTAACTATTATATCAAATTTATCTAAATTTGCTTTAGAATATAAAGCACTTCCTACACTTGCTTTTACTCATTTTCAAGCAGCTCAGCTTACAACAGTTGGAAAAAGAGCTTGCCTTTGGATACAAGATTTAATGATGGACTTAGAACAAATAGATTTTTGCCTTGAAAACTTAAAATTATTAGGGTCTAAAGGTACAACTGGCACTCAAGCTAGTTTTATGGAGCTTTTTAATAATGATAATGAAAAAGTAAAAAAATTAGATTATCTTATAGCTGAAAAACTTGGATTTAAATCTGTTTTTTCTGTTTCTGGACAAACATATACTAGAAAACTTGATAGTATTGTTATAAATTTATTAAGTGGATTAGCTCAAAGTGCTACAAAATTTTCAAATGACATAAGACTTTTACAACATTTAAAAGAAATAGAAGAACCTTTTGAAAAAAATCAAGTTGGGTCTTCTGCTATGGCTTATAAAAGAAATCCTATGCGTTGTGAAAGAATAACAGGCCTTGCAAGATATGTTATTGTAGATGCGTTAAATCCTGCTATAACTACATCTACTCAATGGTTTGAAAGAACTTTAGATGATTCTTCTAATAAAAGAATAGCAATACCAGAAGCATTTTTATCAACAGATGCTATTTTAAATATTTATATAAATGTATCTGAAAATTTAGTTGTATATCCTAAAGTTATAGAAAAACACATAATGGAAGAACTACCTTTTATGGCTACAGAAAATATTATGATGAATGCTGTTAAAAATGGTGGAGATAGACAAGAATTACACGAAAAAATCCGCCAATATTCTATGGAAGCTTCAAAAGTTGTTAAAGTTGATGGTGGTAAAAATGACCTTATTAAGCGTATAGTAAATGATAAATCTTTTAATCTTACTATGGAAGATATAACAAAAATATTAGAGCCTAAAAACTTTATTGGGCGTGCTCCTATGCAAGTTTTAGATTATATAAATGAAGAAGTTACACCTGTTTTAGAATGTAACAAAACTAAACTTGTAGAAGGTAGCAAACTTACTGTTTAAGGAGGAGATAAAATGATTAGAGCAATAGTTGGTGCAAACTGGGGAGATGAAGGTAAAGGTAAAATAACAGACCTTTGTGCAGAACAATCTGATATAGTTGTTAGATTTCAAGGTGGGAGTAATGCTGGCCATACAATTATAAATAAATATGGTAAGTTTGCTCTTCATCAATTACCTTCTGGTGTTTTTAATCCTAATACAGTTAACATTATAGGTAATGGTGTAGCACTTAATATAGAATATCTTATGGAAGAAATAGAAAGTATTACATCAAAAGGAATAAAATTTAATCTTCTTATATCTGATAGAGCTCAAGTTTTACTACCTCATCACGTTCTTTTAGATATTTATGAAGAAGAACGCTTAGGTGATAGAAAGTTTGGATCTACAAAAAGTGGTATTGCACCTTTTTATGCAGATAAATTTTCTAAAGTTGGACTTCAAGTTTGGGAACTTTATGAAAAAGACTCTCTTAAAGATAAACTTAAGCATATGTATGAAAAAATAAATATTCAATTTAAATATTTATATAATAAACCAGAAATAGATTATTTAGAAATTTATGAAAAACTTTTAAAATATGCAGATATGATTAAAGAAAATGTAAAAGACACTTCAACATATCTTAGAAATGCTATTAAAGAAGGGAAAAATATACTTTTAGAAGGTCAACTTGGAGCTTTAAAAGATACAGACCACGGTATATATCCATATGTTACTAGTTCATCTACTCTTGCAGGCTATGCTAGTGTTGGTGCTGGTATACCTCCTCACACTATTAAAGAAATAACTGTTATAACAAAAGCTTATTCTAGTGCTGTTGGAGAAGGACCTTTTGTTAGTGAACTATTTGGAGAAGAAGCAGAAGAACTTAGAAAACGTGGTGGAGATTCTGGTGAATATGGTGCTACTACTGGACGCCCTCGCCGTGTTGGATATTTTGATGCAGTTGCTACAAGATATGGATGTGAAATTCAAGGTGCAACAGAAGTTTGTATTACTTGTCTTGATGTTCTAAGCTATATGGATACTATAAAAATTTGTACTGGCTATGAAATAGATGGCAAAGTATATAAAGACTTTTTAACAACTGAAGAACTTTACAGAGCAAAGCCTGTTTATGAAGAGCTTAAAGGTTGGAAAACTGATATTCGTGGTATAAAAGAATATAGTAATTTACCACAAGAAGCTAAAGATTATGTAGAATTTATAGAAAAACAACTAGGTGTTAAAATATCTATGGTTTCTAATGGTCCTAAAAGAGATGAAATTTTATTTAGATAATTTTTTATAAAAATTAATCAAAACTTTTTTATTAAATAAAAAGGCTGAGGATTTTCTTCAGCCTTAAACTATTTTAGTCTATAAAATCATCTAGTATATTAATAAGATTTACAGGTAAAACTTGATTTTTTATTAATATATTAAATATCTTTTCAGCATATTTTAAATCTTTGCTAAAATCTAAATATTCTTTATAAGATTTTTCATTATTATTTTGATTTACTGCTTTTATGCTAAATCCATATAAAATATTTTCATCAATATCTGTTTTAATAAAGTTATATTCTACTTTTATATCATTATTAAAGTCATCTTTTATAATAATACTATTTGTTTTTATTATCATATATTTCACTCCTTTTAATTAATTATACATATATGTCTTATTTATTTAAATATACTAATAGTATTATTACGTTAGAAAATATACATATTTTGAAAATATTTTTATATGTTTTTAACAATACTTAAAGTATTATATATAATTTGCACAAAAATATTTTATATATTATACTAGAAATAAAAAAATAATCAATAAATATACTTTTATTAATAATCAAATTGAAAATAAAATATTTTAGGTTAATTTTGTCATTTTTATACTTTACATAAAAATTTTAATCACAAAACAAGACTTTACCTGGTATTATGTAAAAGCTATATTTATAGGTTACTTTAGCCTTTGTACAAAAATCTGCTTTTTTCATACAGTGGCTTAAAAAAATAATCTTGTTATTTTTTTGAAAGGTTGTAGACAAAGTCTACAACCTAAATATTTATTAGTTTATACAATATCATTTATTGTTGTTATTTTAGTTTTACTATCATATGTTACACCTTTATCTAATAATTCACAAAAATCTCTTACTTTTATATAATTTTCTCCATCAGTATTTATAACTTTATAAGTCTTAGTTTTATTTTTATACTTATATTTTCTATCTACTAACATATACTTTACCTCCTCATTGTTATACCAAGTTTCTTGAAAATTTTTGAATGTATTATAAGTTTGAACTAAATAATTAGTTGTTCCATATTTTCTAAGTTCAAAATGAGGTTTGTCCTGTGGTTGCCAATCTCCACCCCAAGATAATCCAAATTTTTTCCCTATTTCTCCTACTTTAAAAAACCAATCACCACTATCATTATAAGCTCCTTTTCCATCATTTCTACATATGTCAAAAGCCATACCCCAGTTATGATTGCTATATGGATATTTTACCCACGTAATTATTTTACCTGGTTTTGTTCTTCCTTGTGCATATAAATTATTCTGCTCTTGTTTTGTTCTTAATGTATCTGTTATTTTTACTATTAAATTATGTTTTTCACATTCTTTTAAAAACTTTGGTATAATTATTTGTAAATCTGGATGTAATAAAGTTATATCTCTACTCATAAAATCACCTCTAATCTCTTATACCTTTTGTTGTTGGATTTATAATATTATTCCATAAAGAAACTAAAGCAAGACCCAATACATATGGATTTTTTAATGCATTTAACCCAATAGTAAATATGCTAGACCAACTTGTAAAATCTTCTGATGATACTTTATAATATACTAAAATAGGTGCTAAAAATGCTATAATTGTATTTATCCAAAATATAGGATTTTTAACCCTAGCTTTCCAATCTATTTTCATAAAAATATACTATCTCCTTATTTATATACTTGTCCATAGATATATAAAAATATATATCTATAATAATATATGCTAAATTTAATAAATTTGTTAATACTGTAATATATATACAAATTTAATTTTTATGATATAATATATATATTAATATAACTAAGGAGGAAAATATGTTTAGAACAATAAAATGGTATTTTAAGTTTATATTTTTAATGTTTATAAATTATCCTTGCTTAAAAAAAGCTGAAAAACTTTTAAAAAATAATGAAATAGAAAAATTTTATAATTATTGTTTTTCTCAAACTTCTAACTGGGCAATGAATCGTATAAAAGATAGCGGTGCTACTATAAATGTATATGGAAAAGAAAATATACCAGAAGATAAAAATGTAGTTTTTATAAGCAACCATCAAGGTGATTTTGATATAGCTATATTTATGGCTTTAATACCTAAAGAAAAAGGCTTTGTTGCAAAAATAGAACTACAAAAATTTCCTGTGTTAAGAACTTGGATGAAATATTTAGGTTGTGTTTTTATGGATAGAAATGATTTAAAACAATCTTTAAAAACAATAAATCAAGCAATAAAATTTATAAAAGATGGACATAGTATGGTTATATTTCCAGAAGGTACAAGAAGTAAAAGTGATAAAATAGGAGAATTTAAAGCAGGTAGCTTTAAGCTTGCTACAAAAACTAATACCCCTATTGTACCTGTTACTATTGATGGTTCTTACAAGCTAAAAGAAAAAAACAAAGGAATGATAAAACCTGACACAGTTAATGTTTATATCCATAGCCCTATCTATTTAGAAAATATGTCTAATGAAGAAAAAGAAGATTTACCTAACAAGGTAAAACATATAATAGAAGAAAAGCTCCCAAAAACTGTATAATGAAAGGCTAAAATAAAAATGAATAATATTAAAAATTATAAAAATTTAATTTTTTTAAGTCTTATTGGTATACCAATAGGAGTTGTTGTAGGAATATTAGACACTATTTTTGGTAAAGTTTTATTAAAAATAACTGATATAAGACAACAATTCCCATTATTTTTAATACCTTTTTTAGCTTTATCTGGTGTAATAATTGTATATTGTTATAATAAATTTGGTGGTAAGGCTTCAAAAGGTATGAGCCTTATTTTTGAAGTAGCCCAAAATAAAGAAGAAAAAATCCCTTTAAGGTTAATACCTTTTATTATTTTAAGCACCTGGCTAACTCATTTATTTGGTGGTAGCGCTGGTAGAGAAGGTGTTGCTGTACAAATAGGAGCTACATTTTCTAACTGGGTTAGTCAAAAAATAAATATACAAAACGCTAATAAAATTTTTTTAATAACTGGTATGTCTGCTGGTTTTGCTGGTTTGTTTCAAACACCAATTGCCGCAATATTTTTTGCTATTGAAGTTTTAATAGCTGGTGCTATACATTATGGCGCAATACTTCCTGCTATTACTGCCTCTTTTACTGCTAGCACAGTATCTCATTTGCTAGGACTTGAAAAATTTACATTTTATTTATCATCAAATATAAATTTAGATTTTACAACTATTTTAAAACTAATTATTTTAGGTATTATTTTTGGATTAGTTGGTGGTAGCTTTGCTGTATGTTTAAAATATATAAAATCTTTTTTTACAAACAAAATAAACAACCCTATAAAAAGAATTTTTGTTATAAGTATTATATTAAGTATAATATTTTTAATATTACATAAAGGTAGATATTCTGGCTTAGGTACAAATCTTATAAATGCTAGCTTTTATAATGAGCAAATCTATTATTATGATTGGATATTAAAATTTATTCTTACTATTTTTACTTTGTCTATTGGGTTTCAAGGTGGAGAAGTAACCCCTCTTTTTTCTATTGGTGCTAGCTTAGGAGTTATATTAGCTACTATGTTTAATTTACCAATAGAATTTGTAGCAGGTCTTGGTTATTTAAGTGTATTTGGAAGTGCAACAAATACATTTTTAGCTCCTATCTTTATAGGCGGAGAAGTTTTTGGATATGAATATATGCCTTTTTATTTTATAATTATGGTTTTTGCCTATACATTTAATTTTAATAAATCAATTTATTCGTTACAACAGTCTAATAATCTATAATAATAAATATTTTAAACAATATTTTGTTAATTTTTAAAGTTATTTTAATATATATTTTTTATTTAGGTAAAAATTATAAAATTTATATTTTTATAAACTTTAATAACTATATAAAAAATCTACTTTTTATATAATTTACTTAATTTAAAAAGGTTGTAGACAAAGTCTACAACCTTAATTTGTATCCTTATTTATTATTGCATTATACTAATTATCAAATATTTTATTTATAGCATATGCAACTCCACCTTCATCATTTGTTAATGTAACCATATCACAACGGTTTTTTACAAAGTCATCTGCATTACCCATAGCAACAGAAAAATTTGCAAAATTTAACATTTCTAAGTCATTTTCACTATCACCTATAGCTACTACTTCTTCTTGTTTTATACCAAGCATATTTGCATAATATTCTAATGCTGCACCTTTAGATATTCCCTTTTTCATTACATCTAAACAATTTTTTGCAGATATAACAGCACTTATATCATCTAATTGTCTAAATTTATTTTGTATATCTAAAAGTTTTTCTCTATCATCTTCTAATATTACCATTTTTAAAAATTCTTTTTCGTTTATTAATTTATCTAAGTCTTCTTCATATTTATAATCTAAAGACATACTTAACTGTTTTGTATAATGAGTTAATATTTCTTTAAGCTCGTCTCCCATATTTTCTTTAGATGTAGAGTAACTTTCTGTTAAAGTATACATTTTTGCTTTTATATTATTATTTAAACAAATATGTACCATTTTTTTCATAGTATCTTTTGGTATATAGTTTAATTGTATAATACTATTATCTTTTAAATCTCTTATAGAAGCACCATTGCAACCTATTACTATTTCTTCTTTAAATCCTGCCTCATCCATATAATCTTTTACTAATATGTCATTTCTACCAGTAGCTATAACAACTTTTATCCCCTTTTCCAAAAGCATATTTATAGCTTTAATATTATCTTCATGTATTTCTCCATTATGTTTTATAAGAGTATTATCACAATCTATCGCAACAAGTTTATATTTCATACCTACATTCTCCTATATTTCTTTTATAATTTTTATATGTATAGGTGGATAGTTAGGTCTATTTAAAAACTCTGAAATTATAACAGTGTATTTATTATAATCTAAATTTTGTACAAAATTTAAAATTGCCTGTTTTTCTTCAAACCCTGTATCTCCACCTTGATAAACACAAAGGCTTATAATCCCTTTTGTTTTTAAAATTTCCAAAGCTTTTTTTATAGCTATTATACTTGTATGTGGCTTAGTAGCTATGTTATGATTTGCTTTTGGCAAATATCCAAAGTTAAATACAACACAAGATATATTACTTTGTTTAATATATTTATCAATATTTTCGTGTCCATCTAATATAAGTGATACATTATTATATAAATTATTTTCTTCAAGTTTCTTTTTTGTAGAGATTAATGCTTCTTCTTGTATATCAAAAGCATATACAAATCCATCATTTCCTACTAATTGACGAAGAAACAAAGTATCATTACCTCTTCCCATTGTAGCATCTATTACTACATCTTTACTTTGTACATTTTCTTTTATAAAATCTTTAGCAAGCTTAGTTGTATTTATTTTCATATACCACCTATTAAACTATTTTTAATGTTAAATCTTTAAAATCCCATATATCTGTAACAATATCTTTATAAAATTCTGGTTCGTGACAAACCATAAGTATAGTACCTTTATATTCTTTTAAAACTCTTTTAAGCTC
The DNA here is from genome assembly GCF_940677205.1 of [Clostridium] colinum. Lineage (NCBI taxonomy): Bacteria > Bacillati > Bacillota > Clostridia > Lachnospirales > Lachnospiraceae > Tyzzerella > [Clostridium] colinum. Next base: position 1,599,476 of record NZ_OW712331.1, read on the forward strand.
ATCTTTAGCATCTTTATCTAAATGGTTTGTAGGTTCATCTAAAATAAGAATATTTGTTTCTCTGTTCATTATTTTACAGAGTCTTACTTTAGCTTGTTCTCCACCGCTTAAAACATATACTTTACTCTCTATATGGTCTGTTGTTAAAGAACATTTAGCTAGTGCCTGTCTTACTTCATATTGAGTAAAAGATGGAAATTCATCCCAAATTTCTTCTATACAAGTTTTATTATTATCTTCTTTTATCTCTTGTTCAAAATACCCAATAAATTGATTTGCACCTTCTAAAACTTCACCGCTAATAGGTTTAATCTCTCCTAATAAACTTTTTAAAAGAGTAGTTTTACCAAGCCCATTAGACCCAACTATTGCAACTTTTTGTCCTCTTTCTAATAATAGATTTAAAGGTTTACATAATGCTTCATCATATCCTATAACAAGGTCTTTTGTTTCAAAAATAAGTCTATCTGATGTTCTTGCTTGTTTAAACCTAAATTCTGGTTTTGGTTTTTCTTTAGATAACTCTATTATATCCATTTTATCAAGCTTTTTTTGCCTTGCTCTAGCCATACCAGCGGTAGCAACCCTTGCTTTATTTCTAGATATAAAGTCTTGTAGGTCATTTATCTCTTGTTGTTGTCTTTCATATGCTGCCTCTAGCTGTCTTTTATTTTGCTCATAAAGACGTAAAAATTCTTCATAGTTACCTACATATCTTGTTAATTTAGCATTTTCAACGTGATATATAAGATTTACAACGCTATTTAAAAACTCTAAATCGTGCGATATTAAAATAAATGCATTTTCATAGTTTAAAAGATATTCTTTAAGCCACGCTATATGTTCTTCATCTAAATAGTTAGTAGGCTCATCTAAAAGAAGTATATCTGGATTTTGTAAAAGTAACCTACCTAATAATATTTTTGTCCTTTGACCACCAGATAAATCGTCTACATTTTTATCAAGCCCTAAGTCGTAAAGCCCAAGCCCTCTAGCTATTTCATCTACTTTTATATCTATATTATAAAAATCACTCATATCTAATATATCTTGAAGATTAGCAGCATTATCCATAAGCTTGTTCATCTCTTTTTCATCTGCTTCACTCATTTTCATATAAGTTTCATTTAGCTCTTTTTCTATATCAAATAAATATTCAAAAGCAACTTTTAAACTATCTCTTATGCTATCTCCCTTTTTAAGCTCTGCATGTTGGTCCATATATGCTACTCTAACACGATTAGACCATTCAATAGTCCCTTCATCTGGCATAAGCTTATTTGTTATTATCTTCATAAATGTAGATTTTCCTTCGCCGTTAGCTCCTATAAGCCCTACGTGTTCGCCTTTTAATAGCCTAAAAGATACATCTTCAAAAATTGTCCTGCCACCAAAAACGTGGCTTACATTTTTTACTGTTAGAATACTCATACAATAAAAGCTCCTTTTCTTTTTTACTAATTTATATAATTATACCATATTAAATTAATATATTAAATGTTTTTATAATTTTGTTTATTTATTTTAAAAAATTTATTATATTAAATATATTTATAAATATCAAAAATAATAAAACGCCTATAAAAAATTTTTGTGTTTTATTATTATTCATTTTCTTTGCTATTTTACTTCCTATCAATGCTCCAAAAACTCCACCAAAACACATTACTATAACATTAGTATATATAAAGTTAGGTAAACCTGTATATATAGTTAATATTAAACTAGATAACTGAGAAAAAAATACAATAATTAAAGAAAACAAAGTTGTTTGTTTTGCATCTAATGAATAAAAATAGTATATAATAGCTATGTTTAAAGGTCCACCACCTATACCTAAAAAAGATGATATTATCCCAAGTAATGTTCCTAATATTATAGTTATTGTTTTAGACTTTATATTTTTAGATTTTAATTTATTTTTTACAAACATATATCCTAAAATAAAAATATTTATTATAAATAATAAAATAGACTGTATTAGTCCAATTTTACTATTTTCAAAATATTTCATAAAAAATCCAAATATTTGCTTTCCTAATATACCTCCTATACTAGCTCCTAGCCCAAGAAAAATAGCTAAAACATAATTTATTTTTGCATATTGACTTTTAGACATATACAAAGATACAATAGCCATAGATAAAACTGTACAACCAGATAAAAAACTTAATGTAGCTATGTTCATAATATTTAAACTATCTATTATAGGCTTTATTATTATTCCTCCGCCTATGCCGCTAATGCTTCCAACCATACAAGCAATTAAACATACAAAAAATAATACTATATTCATATTAACCTCTTTTTATTTATTTTCTATATATTTCATATAATTTACAACCATTAAAGCAAGTTTAAAAGTTAAAGCATCATCAAATGTTCTTATATCAAGCCCTGTTGTTTTTTGTATTTTTTCTAGCCTATATGTAAGCGTATTTCTATGTATATATAAATTTCTAGATGTTTCTGATATATTTAAATTGTTTTCAAAAAACTTATATACAGTAGTTATAACTTCTTCATCAAAAATTTCAGATATATTTTCTTTAAAAACTTCATTCATAAACATTTTACACAAATTCATTGGCAATTGATATATTAATCTTCCTATACCAAGAGTATTATATCCTATAATATTTTTTTCATTATAAAATATATCTCCCACTTCCATAGACAGTTTAGCTTCTTTATAAGATTTTGAAATATTTTTTAAATCATTTACAATAGTTCCATATGCAACTTTAGCTTTTATCATAATTTCTGTATTAAACATGTCAACTAAAATATTTGCAACTTTTTCTACTTCTTTATATGATATATCTTCCCCTAAATCTTTTATTATTATTATGCTTTTTTCATCTATTTCTGTTATATAGTCTCTTTCATTTTCTGCAAATATATGTTTTATCATCTCTAAAGAGTTACTATCTTTATTATTATAAGGCTTTATTATCATAACTACTCTATTAACGTTATTTTCTATACCTAGTTTTTTAGCTCTATTATAAATATCTACTAAAAGCATATTATCTAAAAGTAAATTTTGTATAAATCCATTTTCATTTAGCCTTTCTTTATATGCTAAAGATAAATTTTTTAATTGGCTAACACAAATTTTACCTATCATATGACTATCTTCATTTGACCCTTTTGTTATAACAACATATCTAGAATAAGCATCATCTGTTACTTTAAAAAAATTATAGTCTAAAATAACCTGCATATCTGCCATAGACTTGAAAAAATCTTTAATATAATTTTTATATATTCCCTCTTCTTTAAATGTTGTAGCACATATTTCTCCATTAATATTTGCCACACATAAATCTACTTTACTTATTATTTTTAAATCATCTATAACCTTTTTTATTACCTTATTACTAAGCAATTTTCCACCTCCTATTTATTTCTTCTTACTATAAATTTATTTAATAAATATTTTTTATATCATATATAGACAAATATATATATACGGTAATATATAAAAAGCTAAAATAATATTTATAAAATAAATTAACTCCCTCTTATTTATTTTCATAAAATTCTCCCTTTATTCTCTCTTTATAATAACTTAAAGGTATGATTAATAACAAAAAATTTATTAAATCATACCTTTTAAAAACTTTTATCTCATATTATTAGTTTTTGGTTCTGGATAAGTTTCTCCAAATGTGTCAACTGTTATTTTAACTATTTTTTGTTCTTCTTTAGGTCTATCTGAAAAATCTGTAGCAACTGTTGCTATTTTATCTACATTTTCTATACCTTCTATAACTTGTCCAAAGCTAGCATAAGACCCATCTAAATGTGGAGCATCTTGATGCATAATAAAAAACTGAGACCCTGCAGAGTTAGGGTGTTGTGCACGAGCCATAGATATAACCCCTCTTTTATGTTTTAAATTATTATCAAATCCATTTAAAGCAAATTCGCCGTCTATGCCATATCCCGGTCCACCCATACCATTTTTATCTGGACAACCACCTTGTATCATAAACCCTTCTATAACTCTATGAAAAATAAGTCCATCATAAAATCCTTTATTAACAAGACTAATAAAATTGTTTACTGTATTAGGAGCAAATTCTGGCATAAGCTCCACTTTTATTATATCACCATTTTCCATTTCTATCGTAACAATAGGATTTTTACTCATTTATATGTCCTCCAATTATTTTTTATTTATATATTACATTTATTTTATATGTATGTCAACATTTTGATACTTGTATTTTTTCTATTTTTTTCCTAATACGTTGTATTGCATTATCAATAGATTTTTCATCTTTTTGTAATTCTTTAGCTATTGTAGCATAGCTTTTACCTCGTAAATATAGCTTTAAAACTTGCTTTTCTAATTTACTTAATTTTTCATTTATTTGTTTTTGTAAAGTTTTCACATTTTCTTTATCTATAACTATTTCTTCTGGATTTAATGCTTTACTTTCTTCTAGCTTATCAATATATGTAATTTCAGAATCTTCTTCATAAACAAGCATATTTAAAGATAAATAAGAATTAAGCGGTAAATGTTTTTTTCTATTAGCCATTTTTATAGCCGTAATCACTTGTCTATCTATACAAATTTTAGCAAAAGTTTGAAAGCTAGCATCTGTTTTTTTATAATCTCTTATAGCTTTATAAAGCCCTATCATACCTTCTTGCATAATATCTTCTGAATCTGTGCCTATTATAAAATATGCTCTAGCCCTCATTTTAACTAAATTTTTATATTTAGTTATTAAATAATCCATTGCTATATTATCACCGTTTTTTATTTTATCTAAAAGCTCCTCATCTGTATAATTTTCATACATATTTTTTATTCCTTTTTATTTTTTTAATATAAAAAGACTCTATAAAGAGCCTTAATATAAGCAAGCCTATAAGCCGAGTTCTGTATTTGATGGTCATCTATCTAGTGCTACTGTTACCAGTAGCCTCTTGCGAACTTTTTATGAAACAGGCGAGCAACCTTATATGTTTCAATGTTCTTGCACCAAGTGGGGTTTACAGAGCCTCTTTTGTCGCCAAAAGAGCGGTAAGCTCTTACCTTACCTTTCCATCCTTACCTAAAAAATAGGCGGTTTATTTCTGTTGCACTTTCCTTAGAGTTGCCTCCACTGGACGTTATCCAGCACCCTGCTCTATGGAGCTCGGACTTTCCTCATACTAAAAGTATGCGACCATCTGGCTTACTTATATAAATTTTATCATAACTAATCGTTATTAGTCAATACATCATTTTCATCATTTTTATCACTTTCAACTTTTTTATCCAACATTTTTTCTAAAAATACTATAATTAAAACTATTACAATACCTATAAATATAAAGGATAATCTATAAATATATCCATGATATAAAGTATCAAATATACCATTTGCTGCATTTAAAGCATTTATAGTTACAAAGATTATTTGTATATAATAACTTTTTGCAAATGTATATATATAAGATAAAATAGCTGTTATAACTCCAAAAAATTTTTCTGGTATAAGTCCTCCAAAAAGTATTAGAAAAAATATACCTCCTACAACTGTTCCAAAAAACCTATGTTGTATTCTTTTTTTTATTAAATGAAAATTAGGTTGAGTTAAAGACATTACTGTCATACTTATCCACATGCCTTTTTCTATACCAAAAAATTTGGTTAAAAAAAATGCTACAGTTAATCCCAAAGTCATTTTAATATTAAATACCGTTGTTTCTTTTGATATGCTAATACTATTAAATATATCTTTTATTGTTCTTTCACTTTCTAATTTTTTATGTCTTATATAATATATAGAACTTAAAATTATTCCTGATAAAATAAAAGATAAAAATCTGCTAACTATTTGTTCTCTATTTATAGGAGAACCTTCTGCAAAAACATACATTAAAGCAAAAGGTATATATGTTTTATGACTTAAATTCACTGTTGTTAATGTCATAAAAATAAATATAGTTGCAATAATGTCATAAAAATAAATATAGTTGCAATATTAAATAATACTGCTAAATATATATTATAAAATGAAATTATATTAGAAATTCCCATTAATAAACATATACCTAAAATAATAAAAAATGCTTGTTTTCTATTAAATCCTAAGTCTATATTATAAAACATTATTACACCAGTTATTAATCCAACTCCTATAAGCTTATTTTCTTCGCCTAATATAACACTAAATACTACAATAAATGCTATTACTAAAAGTAATGTTAATAAATTTTTTATTGCTAACTTTAAAAAGTCTTTAAAATCTTTTTTCAAAAAATTATCTCCTTATCTACGATTATATCTTTTTAATATTAAAAAATAAATTTTCACATAAGTTTATATCTTCTTTATTTCCTATTGTACATATACTATTTTCATTAAATGCCTCTCGTATCATTTCAAAATAAGCTTTTATATCTTTTAAATTAGCATATAAAATTTCTTGCTTTTTTATATATATTTCTTTTTCATCTATCTGCTTAAAATATCTATTAATGGCTATTTGGTTTATTTCATAATCTTTTATAGGTCTATCTAAAATATTTATAGTACCTATTTTATACATATGTAGTTCATTATCACTAATATTTAAATTTTCTATATAGTCTACTATTTGTTTAAACTTATCATAAGTATCATTTATATTAGGGTCGCTATAAGAATTTAATGTTAAAAGCCCCGCATCTGATATAGATATATTTCCTCCATATGCTCCACCTTCTGTCCTTATTTTATACCATATATAATCACTTTCTATTATTCTTTTTAATATATCTAAATATCCTGTATATTTAAAATTTTTTCTATTTAAAAGGGCAACTTTTGTGTTATAATTAACATCTGATGGCATATAAAATGCCTCATTTTTTATCTCTGTAATGTTTTTACCAACTTCTATATTTATTGTTTTATTATTAAAAAAGTCTAAGTTTTCTATACATACAATAGCCTGATTTTGTATGTCTTTATTACACCCAACACCAAAGTATATATTATTAATATTAAAAATATTATTTTTTATATATAATAAATTTTGTATAATATCATCTATATTTTTATCTATATTTTTGCATAAATTTTTCAACCAATAATAAAAGTCTATCCCCTCTACTTTTTCTACATATAGGCTTTTTTCACATATATAACTTTTTGCTCTTTTTATAGAATATTGCTTAGGGTCTTTTAAAATATCTAGCTCACATTTATATAAAAATTCTAAAATAAACTTTTTAACTTTTTGTTTATTTTCTAAAATCGTATTTTTAAATATTTCATTTATTATAATGAATGCTTCATTTATATTTTTATTTAAAATTTTGGCAGAAAATCCAAAACTATTAAAAAATTTGTTATCTTTTAAAGATGATACACTATTAAATGTACTGCCTCCACCTATTAATATATTTATAGCTTGCTCTAATTTTTCACTTGTATAGTTTTTAGTATCTAATTTACCTAATAAATAAACATATATACTTATATATTTTCCATATTTTTCACTAAATTTAGATATATCTACAATCATATTAAAATATAATATTTCAGAATTTATATTGTTAAGTATTAATGGTCTATTTTTTACATTTAATATTTGTGTGTTTATTTTAAATATATCTTTTTCTATATCTTTTATATCAATAGGTGGTATTTTTTGTATGTCTTCTTCTTTATCTACTTCTTTTTGATATTTTATTAAATCTTCTGTATTTTTTATATATTTTTTATTATTACTTTGTTCTAATTTATTAGATGGTTTTAAAATACAATAGACAGCATTATTATTGTTTAAAATATTTTCTATTAAAAGATTTTTAAAATCTATTTTCTTTATATCTTCTATAATTTTATCAAACTTTAATACTTCAAAATCATATTTTTCATAAAGCATATTTTTAAGAAGCATTATGTTATAAAATAACCCTTTAGGTTTATATCCAAAATCTTTTTCCTTAAAGTAAAATTCATTTGTAGATATTCCACCTTCTATTAATTTTTCATCTATATTTATATTTTTTATAGTGTTTTCTAATATATTTTTAAACCTATCTAAATTATTTTCTTTAGTTCCTTCTATTAGTATGTTATATGTAGGCTCTATCATATCATCATCTACATAGCTTGTAACATCTGTGCATATGCCTTCATTAACAAGTGCTTTTTTTAATATTCCTTCTTGGTTTTCTGTTAATATATCTGCCAAAATGTCAAATACTATATTTTTTACTTCATCTGTACTAAAATTTAGCTTAAAGCTGGCTTGTATATAATTTTTATCTTCTTCTAAATCTTCATCTATATAATAAAAATCTTCAAAAATTATAGGTTTATCTAAATTTTTACTTTTTGTTATAGTATGAACATTTACTTTATCAAATTTATCTAAATATTCTTTATTTAAGTAATCTAAATAATAATCTATATCTAAATCACCATAAAAATAAATTATACTATTAGATGGTGTATAATACTTATTATATATTTTTATAAAATCATCATATGTAAGATTTGTAATATAATCTGGGTGTCCTCCAGAATCATACGCATACCCTTTATTATCAAAAAGTTTTTCTTTAACTTTAAAATCTATTATAACATCTGGTGTAGAATATACTCCCTTCATTTCATTATATACTACACCATTTATTTCTTTTCCATTATAATGCCAACCTTCTTGCAAAAATATACCCTTTTTTTCTTTTATCAAAGGGAAAAATACTGCATCTAAATAAACATCTAATAGTTTAAAATAGTCTTTATCATTTGGGCTTGCTATCGGATATAGCGTTTTATCTGCAAATGTTATAGCATTTAAATATGTATTTATAGTACATTTGTCTAATTGGTTAAAAGGTTCCTTTAACGGATATTTTTTTGAACCACATAATACACAATGTTCTAAAATATGAAATACTCCTGTATTATCTTTTGGTAAAGTTCTAAAGGATATAGAAAATACCTTATTTTTATCATCATTTTTTATATATACAATTTTAGCTCCTGTTTTTATATGTTCATATAAAAATGCTTGCCCTATATTATCTATATTTTCATTTTTTAATAAATTATATGTCATTTTTTTCTCCTATTTTTAAAGCTACCGATTAATCGGTAGCTTATTAGTTTAAATTAAATAATAAAATATTATGTATAATTTTAAAAATTATTTGTTTATCTTGTTTTTTACTTCATTATATTTTTTCATAGCTTCTGTATCAAATCCATTAGTGTTAATACTATTTATCATATTTTTAGCTTCTGTTTTTTTACCTTGTTTATATAAATTTAGTGCTATATCTATTTTTTGATAATTATCATCTATAGCTTTTTTGTTTTCATAAATTTGTAATTTATTTTTTATTTCTTGGTTTTCTTGTTGTACTTTTTTTAGCTCTTCATCTTTTTTCAAAATAAAATTTTTTGTTTCTTCTTTAATTGTATTTATTGTATTGTTTAGTTGTTCTATTTCATCTGTTTTTTTAGACTTATAATCTGGTATAAATAAAAAGTACATACATAAAGCACATAATAAAACACCAAAAACAAAAGAAAAAATTATCACTAAGTTTTTATTATTATATTTTATTTTGCTATATTCTTCATCTTCATCAACAGTCTTTATCATACCATTATGTGTATATTCTTCTGATAAAATCTCTTTTTTATTTTTCTTTTTGTTTTTTCTAGCCTCTATTTCTTCTATATATTTAAGTGCAATTTCATTTTTTGTATCTAATAATAAAACTTTGTTTAAAACTTTTAACGCTTTTTTATATTTTTTTTGAACTATGTAGCAAAATGATAATAAATTCATAGCATCTATAAATTTAGGATTTATATCTAATGCTTTTTTTAATCTTATAACAGCTAAATCATCATCTCTATTTTTTAAATATTTTATAGCTTGGTTATATAGCCTGACTGCATCATCTAACTTTTCAAATTTTCTTATATTTTGGTTAAAAATATTAAGATAATAAAATGCTCTATTATCTTTATTTGGATTAATATTAGTGCTTAAAATCCATTGTTTAATAGCATCTCCTAGCCTGCCTGTATGATAGTATAATAAACCTAATAAATTTATAACTTCTGTATTATTTTTATTAAAGCATAAGCTTTTTTCTAATAAAAATATAGCGTTAGAAAAATCTTTTTTATGTGCTTTTTCTAAAGCTTCATTATAAAGTCTTACAGAAATATTAAAAATCTTATTTAGCACATAGGCATTTTCATTACATCTAGGACATATATGGTCATTTTGTATTATTAATCCACATATAGGACACTTCATTTTAAGCTAACCCCTATCTTTATCATTTATTATTTCTTTAATAATATCTATTATATCATACATTTCATCATTAATAACAGAGTCTTCTATATTATCTATTTCAATAATAGGTTTAAATTTCAAAAGTTCTTCTTCAAAATTAATCATAAAAAAACCCCTTTTATATTAAATAGTATTATTATAATTTTAACACTAAAATATAATAATATCAAGAGGTTGTAGACAAAGTCTACAACCTTTAAAAAAAATAACAAGATTTTTTTAAGACCCTTGTATGAAAAAAAGATAATTTTCTTCGCACAAGGGCTAAATCTCCTAAAAATCTAACTTTTTACATAATCTAAGTCTTTTCCCCATCTTGTGATTAGAATTTTTATACAAAGAATAAAAATAAAAAAATTAATCAAAAATATTTTGTTTTCAGTCTAATCAACTATTAAGTTGTTTTTTCAGAAATATTTTTTTCAAAATTTTTATTTAATTTTTTAATTGTTATTATAAATAAAATACCTGTTGTAACTGCCGATATAAAATCTGATATAGGCTCTGCTAAAAATATTGCAAAAACTTTACTATCTAAGCTAACATCACTATTTAAACTAATAGTAATACCATTTGGTATAATAGCTGGTAAAATATATATAAGTGGTATTAATAATATAATTTTTCTAAGAAGTGCTAAAAATAAAGATACTTTAGCCTGACCTAAAGCAACAAATGTTTGTTGACAAGCAAACTGTAAACCTATTATAAATACAGAAAAAATGTATACTTGCAAGCTTAAACTAGCATATCCCATCATATTTTCATCACCTTTTGCAAATATACCTACAAAAAGTTGAGGGTTAAAAACGCATAATACCCACATTATACTTGTAAATATTACAGATATTATAATAGTTAATTTATATGTCTTTTTAACTCTATCCATATGCCCTGCGCCATAGTTAAAACTTATGATAGGTTGTGCACCTTGCCCTATACCTGTTGCTATCAAGCTTACACATTGCATAATTGTTGCTATAATTGTCATACTACCTACAGCTATATCTCCACCATATCTTTTTAATGACGAGTTAAAAGCAATATTTAAAAGACTTTCTGTACTTTGCATAATAAAAGGAGATATACCTAAAGCTATTATAGGAAACATTATAGATTTTTTAAGCTTAAAATATTTTTTTCTAATTTTTATTTTTGTAGCTTTAGATTTTGTTAAAAATCTTAAAACCCATATAGCTGATATTGCTTGAGAGCTAACTGTTGCAAGCGCTGCCCCCATAACACCTAAATTAAATATTCTTATTAATATAAAATCTAAAACTATGTTAAGCCCTGCACCTATCAATACTGTTTTCATAGCGGTATTAACAAACCCTTGTGCGTTTATAAATGGATTTAAACCAAGTGTTATTTGTACAAATATAGTTCCTATAACATAAATATTTGCATATTGTCTAGCATATGGCAAAGTTTGTTCGCTAGCTCCAAACATTATTAATAGTTTTGAATTAAATATTAAAAAAAATAAAGTAAGTATAGCAGATATCATAATAAGGCTTATAAAACAATTAGATAATATATGTTCTGCTTCTTCATAATCATTTTTACCCATTTTTATAGCCGCTCGTGGAGCTCCACCCATACCTATTAAACAGGCAAAAGCCGAAATTAAAATTATTATAGGAAATGTAACACCAACCCCTGTTAATGCTAACGTCCCTACATTAGGTATTTTTGTTATAAACATTCTATCTACTATGTTATACAATAAATTTACTATTTGTGCTATAACAGAAGGTATAATCATTTTTATTAAAAGTTTACCTATGCTTTCCGTGGCTAAATGATTATTTTTACTGTTTTCTTCCATCTTATCTGTACTTTCCATTTTATTTCTCCTTAGCTTTTTCTAAAAAATCTATTGCTTGTTTATAACTTTCTATTTTTAAAATTATTTTATCTTCAGTATCTTCATATTTATCATCTATATCTACAACCATAGCTACATCACAGCCTGCACTATATCCAGCCCAAATACCATTTCTAGAATCTTCAAAAACTAAAGCCTCTTTTGGATTAACATTTAATCTCTTGCAAGCTTCTAAATAAATATCTGGCGAAGGTTTACCATTTTCTATCATATCTCCACAAACTATTTCATCAAAATATTTATACAAATCTACTTCTTTTAAATATTTTATAGCTATATCTTTTATAGTAGATGTTGCAAGCGAAATTTTTATATTATTATCTTTTATATATTTTAAAAATTCTTCTATTCCTTCTTTAACTGGTACACCATTTTTTGATATATATTCATCTTTTATAGCTTCTCGTCTTTCTCTTATTTTATAAAAATCTAAATCTTTGCCAAATATCTCTTCAAAAATATTTTTTATTACTGGTATAGTGCCTCCTCTCATTTTTGATAAATGCTTATTTTCTATACATATGCCAAACTCATTTCCTGCTGTTTGCCAGCATTTCATCAAAAGTTTTTCAGTATCTAATATAACCCCGTCCATATCAAATATAATAGCTTTATACATATTTGCCTCCTAATTATTGTTCATTACCTTTTTTATAAAAATATTGTAGCTTTTTCATAGCTTTAAAATGTATACTATCCTTTGTAAAATTATTATTTTTATTTTTTTTACCTGCTTTTTGTCCCATTAATATATATATACCTTCATCTATATTTTTTATAGGATATATATGAAATTTACCATTTTTAACAGCCTCTATCACTTCATCTTTTAAGCATAATTCTTTTACATTTTGTACTGGTATTAATACACCTTGCTCACCTGTTAGCCCTCTTCTATTACATATATCAAAAAAGCCTTCTATTTTTTCATTAACTCCACCTATTGGTTGTATCTCTCCCATTTGGTTTACACTTCCAGTAACTGCGATACTTTGTTTAATAGGCATATCAGAAAGGCTAGATATAATAGAATAAAGTTCTGTGCTAGATGCACTATCCCCGTCTACACCATTATAATTTTGCTCAAAACATATTCTACAAGACAAAGTTAATGGAAAGTTACTTGCATAAGTTTTTCCAAGATATCCACATATTACTTGCATACCTTTATTGTGTATACTTCCGCTTAGCTCTGCTTCTTTTTCTATATTTACAATACCTGCTTTTCCAACATAAGTTGTTGCAGTTATTTTGGTAGGCTTTCCAAAGCTATAGCTACCATAGTCTAAAACGGCTAATCCATTTATCTGTCCTATTTCTTCACCTTCTGTATTTATCATAATGTCATTTTCTATTATCATATCTTCGTATTTTTTCTCATAAAGATTTATAAAATCTATTTTTTTATCTATAGCTTTTTTAATATATTTTTTACAAACTACATTGGCATTATCCATTTTAGCCCATTGATTAGCTTCTATTAAAATTTCCATTATATTATTAAATTTTGTAGTAAATTTATCTTTTCTCCCAGATAATCTTATGATATATTCAATTAAAGATTTTATAGCTGTTTTTTCAAAGTTTAAACTATTTTGTTCTTTTTCAAAGTTTTTTACAAATTTTATTATTTCAATAATATTTTCTTCATTATTGTCCATTTCATAATCAAATATAGAATGTATTTTAAAAAGTTTTAAAAAATCTTCTTCATATTCAGATAGTACATCATAATAATAACTAGACCCTATAAGTATTATTTTTAAATTTATTGGGGTAGGCTCTGGTTTTATGGTAGTAATAGCTATTCCGCCTAACTGATATTCTTTTAAAGGCTCTATGCAAACTTGTTCTGTTTTTAAAGCTCTTACAATAGTTTCTAAAGAATATGTATTTTTTAAAATATCATCTATATGTAATATTAAATATCCTCCATTAGCTTTATGAAATATACCTCCTTTTATTTTCATATAGTCTGTTGTAAAATTTCCCATTTCGCTTTCAAACTCTACTTCACCTACTAAATTTGTATAGCTAGGGTTATAGCTTACAACAACTGGTGCTCCTTTAAGATTACTATTATCAACTATAAGATTTACTTTATATTTAGCAAAAAGCTCTTCGTCATTTTTTTTATTAAAAAGTGGTAATAAAGGCATATTTTCATCTTCTTCTATGTCTTCTTCTAAAAAAATATCTATATTATCTATTATGTCTTCTTTTAACTCTTTTAAATATTGTGTAACATTTTTATTATCTTTATATTTATATTGTACTGGATTTATATAGTAACCTACGGTAAATAAACTTAAATTATATTCCATATTTTCTATATGTTTTTTAGTAGTTTTTTCTATGTCTTTTATAAGTTTCATTGTTTTTTTTGAATCTTCTTGCAATTCATCTGATTTTTTATTTATAATATTTTTTGTTTCTTCTTCTAGGTCTTCATATTCTTCTTCAGATATGGTTACTCCGTCTATAATAGGCATAAAATATATACCTGTGTTAGAATTTTTTATACCAAAGTCCTTTTCTTTAGCTAATTCTGTAATTTTTTTTATAATATCTTCTCTTTTTAAATTATAATCTTTAATAATTTTATTTTTTTCATCTTCATATTCTTTAGACGAAAATGCTTTTGGCACTTCTACACTTAAAGTATATATTAAATCATCTATATCTTGTTTAAATTCTTTGCCAAGCCCTGCTTTTAAAAATAATGCTTTAGGGCATTTAGGATTTTGAAAGTTATAAACATATACTAAATCATCTGGAGTTTTTTGGTTAATAGCATATTTTTCTGCATATTTTTTAGAAAATGTAGTTTTACCAGCACCAATAGGACCACTAACATATATATTATACCCTTTATTTTTTATATTAAGCCCAAATTCTAAAGTTTCTATTGCTTTTTTTTGTCCTATAATATTATTATCTGGTTGTATATTTTCATATTTTTCTATTAGTTTTATATCACATATACCTTTAAGCTCTTTATAATTAAGTTCTTTAACCATAAATTAATACCTCCAGTTTTATTTTTATATTTATAAATGTTTCCACATAACAATAGCATCTTCTCTGTTATCATCATAATATTCTTTTCTTATACCTTCCATAACAAATCCATTTTTTTTATATATAGATTGTGCTATTTTATTGCTTACTCTAACTTCAAGTGTTATACCTATCATTTCTTTTTCCTTGGCTATATCTATAAGAGAATTTATTATTTTATCTCCTACACCTTTTCCTCTATGTTCCTTTTTTACGGCCACATTTGTGATATGTCCTTCGTTTATAACGTGCCACATACCGCCATATCCTATTATTTCATTATCTTTTTGTGCTACTATATAAATAGCCATTTTATTTTTAGTAAGATCGTCATAAAAAGATTTTTCACTCCAAGGTATAGAAAAGCAATCTTCCTCTATTTTATGTACATCTTTTATATGTTCTGTTGTCATTTTTAAAATATGTATCATTATTTGTTTTCCCTTTCTTCTAGCTCTCTTTGTGCTTGTGGTTTTCTAAGGTATTCTATCTCTAAATTATTATAATCTACATATTTATTCTCTTTTTCATATAAAATAGCAAGGCTTACTAAAGAGCTTGCTCTTTGCATATTTAAAGATATAGGAGCAAAACTATCTTCTTCAAAATATTCTTTTATAATATTTTTATAAGCTATAGCTCCATCTCCTAAAAATACTGGTTCTATATTATTATCTACTATATATTGTAAAAGTTCTCTTATAGTTGTTGCTTCTTCTTTTAAAATAGGCTCTAATAAACCTTTATTGTTTTCATATATAGCAGTAAAAACTCTCTCTGCCTTAGCATCTATAATAGGTACAATAAATCTATTAGTATCTAATATATTATAAGCCATAGCTTCTAATGTTGATATAGGGATAATCTTTTTATCAAGTGTATGTGCCATAGCTTTTATAGTAGCGGCTCCTATCCTAAGACCTGTAAAAGACCCCGGTCCTCTTGAAAAAGCAAAATAGTCTATATCACTTATGTCCATATCTAACATTTTTAAAAGATTATCTATTATAGGCATAATCGTTACAGAATGGTTTTGTTTATAATTTAAATTTATTTCACCTAATATTTTTTCATCATTTCCAATAGCAACTGATGCTACTATCCCGCTTGTATCAATAGCTAGTATATTCATTTTTAATCACCTCTATTATTCTATAATCTTCTCCTTTTTCAAGATTTTTAGATATTTTTATCCATATAGCATTTCTAGGTATAATATCTTTTATAAGCTCTGCCCATTCAACAAGACAAACTCCTTTTCCAAAAAAATATTCTTCATACCCTATGTCGTATAATTCTTCAATATCGTTTATTCTATACACATCAAAATGATAAAATGGTAACCTTCCTTGACTATATTCATTTACAATAGTAAATGTAGGGCTTGTAATATCCTCATCTATTAAAAGCCCTTTAGAAAATCCTTTACTAAATTGTGTTTTACCAGTGCCTAAATCACCACAAAGGCAATATATATCACCTTGTTTAGCTTCTTTAGCCATATTATATGCTATGTTTTTTGTTTCTTTTTCAGAAAAAACTTCTATTTTCATAATAAACCAACCTAATATATAAATTATTAAAAATTAACTTAATATATGTTTTATTATAAAAAATATATCAAGTCATTTTATATAATATTTTACCATATTTTTAATAGTTTAACAATATTTGTCCAAAAATAATGATACTCTACGCCAGTATATTTTTCTTTCTACCATTTCAGAAACAGTATGGCCTGCGTTATTTACAATCATTAATTCTTTTTCACAATTAGCCGATTTATATAAATCAAAAACCATATGTGTAGGAACAAAATTGTCTATTGCTCCGTGTATAAAAAATATAGGTAGTTTGTTTTTCTTTATTTGGTTTATAGCCGAAGCCTTTTTTAAAGAATATCCATTTTTTATTTTACATAAAATATTTATTATATACATAAAAGGTAAAACAGGAACTTTTTTAGAGTTTTTTAGCTGATGTTTGAAAATATCATAAGCCGAAGTAAAAGCACAATCTGATATAATACATTTTACATTTTTAGGTAGCTTTTCTCCAGAAGCCATAAGTATACTGCTAGCTCCCATAGAAACTCCATATAATACTATTTTAGCATTTTTATCTATTTTTATAATTTCTTTTATCCAATTAATAACATCTAATCTATCGTGCCAACCCATACCAACATAATTGCCACCGCTAATACCATGTCCTCTTAAATCTGGTACTAAAACATTATATCCTTTTTTATGAAATCTTCTAGCTACATAATACATAAGTCTTCCGTTAGCACCGTATCCGTGTAAAACAATAACCCATTTGTTTCCACTATTAATAAACCATTCAGCAAATAATGTTGTCTTTTTAAAACTCTTTATCTTTAATCCTTTAACTAATGTATTTTGTAACCATTTTTCTATTTTATCTTTTTCTTCTTCAAAATCATCTAAAACAATTTTTGTTTCCTTTTTTATATCTAATAACTTCATCATAGCAACTTTATTAGTTCGTGATAAGCATATGTTATATAAATATGCTACTGCAAAATACATTTCTCTAAAAAATAATACTATAGCTATACATAAAAAATATATTAAACCTTTATGTTTTATTTTTTTCAAAATAACCACCTCGTTTTTTTATTATATATCTAATATTTCTTTATTTTAATTATTTTATAAATTTATTATTATCCAAAATAGCATAATTAAATCTTTTTTAAATACTAATATACAATAAAAACTAATAATTTTTTAGTTATCTTTTATTTTTCTTATTTTACCTCCTATATTTTTAATTTTTTCTTCTATATTGTAATATCCTCTTTCTATATGATATATATCACTTATTTCTGTCATACCTTCTGCACATAACCCTGCTATAATAAGTGCAGCCCCTGCTCTTAAATCTGTTGCTTTTACTTTAGAGCCTGTTATTTTATCTACACCATTTATTATTGCACTATTACCTTCTACTTTAATATTAGCCCCCATAAGCCCTAGCTCAGAAACGTGCATAAATCTATTTTCAAAAATTGTTTCATTTATAATACTTGTACCTTTATTAATACACATAAAACTCATAAATTGTGGTTGCATATCTGTTGGAAACCCTGGATACGGCATAGTTTTTATATCTACATTTTTAAATATATTTTTACCAAAAACTTTTATTTTATTATCTTTTTCTTCTATTTCCACATTTATTTCTTTTAGCTTAGATGTTACTGCTTTTAAGTGTTCACAATTAATGTCTAAAATATTAATTTCTCCTCTTGTTGCTGCTCCTAACACTAAAAATGTACCAGCTTCTATTCTATCTGGTATTATTGTGTGGGTACAATTATTAAGGTTATCTACTCCTTTTATTTTTATAGTTTCTGTTCCTCCACCCTCTATTTCTGCACCCATCTTATTTAAAAAATCTATTAAATCTACAATCTCTGGTTCTGTTGCACAATTAGATATTGTAGTTTCTCCCTTTGCCAATACACTTGCCATTATTATATTTTCTGTTGCACCAACACTAGGAAAATCTAAATATATTTCTGTACCAATAAGACCTTTTTTTGCCTCTATTTCTATTATACCATGCTCCTGTGTAATATCTGCTCCTAAAGCTTTAAACCCTTTTAAATGTAAATCAATAGGTCTAACGCCTATAGCACAACCTCCAGGCATTTGTATAGATACTTTACCAAATCTAGCAAGTAAAGGTCCTGCTAACAAAAAAGAAGCTCTAATCTTTTTTACAAGCTCATAACAAATATCTTTATTAAATATATTGCTTGTATCTATATCTAAGCTTTTATTTTTTATATCTTTTTTTAAACCTATACCCAAATCTTCTAATAAGCTACACATTACATTTACATCTGATAAAAAAGGAACTCTTTTTATAGTTATTTTTCCATTTGATAGTATAGATGCTGCTAATATAGGTAAACAAGAATTTTTAGCTCCTTCTATATATACATCCCCTTTTATGTTTAAACTTTGTTCTACTAAAAATTTTTCCATTATGTCCTCCTCTTAAGTATAAAATATATATGTTTATATTTCCCTTTTTAAAAAATAAAAAACATAAATTTAATTAAAATATTATTTCAAATAATAATTATAAAAAATAAACAATAATTATAAATTTTTATTATTTTTTTTATTAAAAGTATTAGTTATTTTATATAATAATATTACATTTAATATAAATATATAAAATTATTATTATTATTTTATATATTATTTTTTGAATTTATCAAGAATAAATTATTGATTTTTATAAAATAATATATTATAATATTTGTAAAGTATTTCTGGGATGTACGTTTACCCTTTATTTTGAACCTACATTTCTTATACGGGATTCCTACATCTAAAAGAATAATGCCAGGCCTCAAGCTAATTCCCTTTGGGCAGAGGAAGGCAAAGTTCTTTTATGCGGAAACCCACCTAGCCTAGCTAGGTGTCAAAAGAGGGCACCGGCATTCTGGTTAAAAAGGCTATTTATAGCCTTTTTTATTGTTTTAAATACTCTTAAAATTAAATAATATTAAAAATTTTTATATTTTTTATCTTTTTATTTTATTTTTCTATTATAATTTTAATAAAATCCAAAATAAATCTATATTTCACATTAATTTAACGATATTAACGAGGTGAAAAAATGAATAAAGAACTTTTTGAAGAATATCCTATACCTAAAGCAATATCTAAATTAGCCTTACCTACTATGTTGGGTATGCTTATAAATATCATTTATAATATGGCAGATACTTTTTTTGTGGCTCAAACAAAAGACCAAAATCAAGTTGCTGCCGTTACTTTGTGTTTACCTATATCTATGCTACTTATGTCTTTAGGTAATATTTTTGCAATAGGTGGTGGTTCCTACGTATCTAGACTATTAGGTGAAAAAGATATAAAAAAATCAAAACTGTTACTTCATTTAGTTGTTATGCCTCTATATTTATTGGTTTACTATGTACATTTAGTATTATATTTTTTATAAATCCACTATTAATATTATTAGGTACTAGCGAAAATACATACAACTTTGTTAAATCTTATTTAATAATTTTAGCAATAGGCTCTCCTTTTATATGTTTACAAACAGCTTTTAGTGGTATAGTTAGGGCAGAAGGTGCATCTAAAGAATCTATGATAGGTATGATGATAGGTACGATTTTAAACATTATATTAGACCCTATTATGATTTTAAATATGGATATGGGAGTAACTGGTGCTGCTTTAGCTACTATTATAGGTAATATAGCTAGTTGTATATACTATTTTTACTATTTCTTATTTAAAAAGACTTGTCTATCTATTAATATAAAAGATTTTAAATTTAATTTAAATATAATAAAAAATGTATTTTCAATTGGCATTCCTGTATCTATAAATACTATATTAATAAGTGCTGCTAATATCTTATTAAACAATTTTGGAGCATCATATAGTGATACTGTTGTTTCTGCTCTTGGTATATCTGGTAGAGTTAATACAATAGCAATTATGCTTTTATTAGGTTTAGCTCAAGGTTTCTCAACCTTTTATAGGTTATAATTTTGCCTCAAAAAATTATAAAAGAATGACTGACGCTATAAAATTTGCTATGATATGGTCTATAATTATTGGTACTACTATATTTTTAGTAACATTTATATTTGCAGAACCTATAGTAAAGATATTTTTAAGTAACCCACCAGAAGTTGTAGATTATGGTTCATATTTTATAAAAGCTAGTATGTTTCCTTGCACAATACTTGGTATACAATTTATACTTATGTCTACATTTCAAGCTTTGGGTAAAGGTGGTGCTGCTCTTACCGTTTCTCTTTGTAGGCAAGGGTTTGCATTTGTACCTGCCATAATAATAGGTAATATGTTTTTTGGCTTAAATGGTGTTGTTTGGGCACAGCCTTTTGCTGATATATTTTCTGTTTTTGTAGCTTGTACATTATATATCTTTTTATCAAAAAAAATAAACTTAAAAAATTAAATATAAATTTAAATATAAATTTAAAAGTCTTTAAAGAATATATTAACTCTTTAAAGACTTTTATTTAATATAAAAACACTATTTTATATATATACCAACACCTTTTGATAAATATTTTTCTTTAGTTGCCAATCCACCTCTTATATGTCTTTCAGACTTATTAAGATCTAAAACCTTTTTAGCTTTATTAGCAAGGTTTGGATTTATAGCTAACAATCGTTCTGTAACATCTTTATGTACAGTACTTTTACTAATACCAAATTTTTTAGCCGTTTCTCTAACAGTTGCATTTTTATTTATAATAAAATTAGCCACATCAACGGCTCTTTGCTCAATATAAGGTTTCAAAAAAGAACTCCTCCTAAAAACTAACCTGTTTAATTATATGAAGGAGCTATTTTTTTATTACATTTATTTAAATTAATTAAAAATATTTTTACTTTTTATACTTACTTAAAATTTTACAGATATATTTTTAAGTTTATTTTTATTACATTCAACACAAATAATATTATCTTTAATTTCTGCTTTTTTAATATATTTTTCATTTAAATTAACTTCTTCTGCTAATTTTATACTTTTATTAAATACTAAATTTGTATTATTTATTTTTTCATTTGGATTATACATTCTTACTATAACTTTATCTTCTTTTTCTGCTTTTTTAACAATACTTAATACTAAGTCTTTATTATCTGCTTCAAACAAGCTAAAACTATAAGGTGTATTAATTTCAGGTTGATTTAATTTCATAGCATTATATGGCATTTTATTGTACGTTACTAAAGGTGTTAAATATTCTTTAGCAAATGCAGGTATTTTAGCTTCAAATGTACCGCCTTTATGTGTTGTAATTGCAAAATTTATTTTTATATTGCCTATCATTTGAGAATCTGGTGTAGGCAATTTTATACCAGATGGTCTACCAGGACGTCTTACTAATTCTTCTTTACCTAAAAATCCAACACTTCTAAATAATGTTATTGCTATTGTGTCATATTTATCCCCCACTATTTCAAATTCTCTTGTACTATTTGTAAAAATAGCTATGCCACTGTTTTCATTACAAACTCCAACAAATGTAAGCATAGGATAAATAGCATCTGGTCTTTCACTCCAGTTTTCCTTTTCCCATACATTTATAGCATCATCTACTACATCTCTTTTTATATATCCAAACTGATTATCTGATATAGAAAATTTAGCTGCTATATTAGTTGGTATATAAACTCTTGTTCTTTGGTCTTTTGCATTATTTGTTATATCAAATTTTACATCAATTAAAGGTTTATCATTAGGTATATCTACTACTATATCAAAATTTATATAGCTATTTAAATCACCCTTTTTCCTACTTTCTATATCACTAGGAACATCTAGCTTATAACTTATTTTTATTGTATTATTAAATCTATTTTTTGTTATTTCTGATTTTGCTTTAACATTTTTATTAAAAATAAGTTTTTCATTAGCCAGTGGTGAAAAATCATATTCATCTCCTGCATCTGCTCCATTTTCTATAAGTAATACGTTATCAAATATTTTATCTAATTTTTTATCATATATTTTTAATGTACCATTTTTATTTACTGTTATGTTATAAAAATCATTATCTACTTCTGTATATTGTTCATATTGATTTTCGTTCATATTTTCACTTTGTTCTATAAAATAACACTTATATCCCATAGCCGGTATTTCATCTAAAAACTCTAATGTATATTCCATAAATGGTTCATAATCACCATAATGTACTATTTGTCTGTCAATAATACCTGCATCTATTTCCTCTTTATATATAACGTCAAAATCTAAATATTTATTGTTTTCATCATAAAGCATAAATTTTTTCATTTTTGTTATAACAGTAGCTCTTACTTTTTCTTTTCTTTTATATGGCAATAAATTAAATACTACTAATTTATCAAGAGTTATATCTAAGCCCATAGCATCTGTTATTTTTCTTTTATAAAAATCTATTAATCTATCTGTTTTTTCTTCAGCCAATATAAATCTATTTAAAATTTCATAATGAACCTTATCAGAACAACAACAACCAATACTATCATGTGCATGATTTTTCATTATTTCTTTCCATATAAGCTCTATAAGACCGTGATGATATTCAACCCCTAAGCTATAAGCAAGTGTTGCAAGTGGCTCTAAAATGTTAGTTATTTTAGATTCTATCCTAGCATTTAGGGCTTTTATATCCATTCTTGTAGAAAAAATACTTCTATGCACTCTCATATATTTGCCATCTAAAAATTCTCTACTTATTGTGTCTAAATTTTCATTTTTTTCAAGTTCGTTAAATATATTTTCATACCTACTTAAGAAAAATTCTTTATCTGGATAACATTTTTTAAGCTTTTCTATAACTTCAAATATATTTTTTTGTATAGGCATTTGGTCGTGCCCATTAGGCAATATTAAATTTTTTGTAGTTGCCCCTTTTTCAAGAACAGGAAAATATTTATCCATTCTAGCTTTAAGATGTTCTTCTTCTAATGGCAAATATTTACCTATTGCATATCCTAAAGGTAAAATCTGTGCTAACACTTTAGACCCATCATCTGATTGCCAATAAAATTCTGTTTTATTAGTTCCTTTTCTTTCAGAACAACCACGCCAAAACATAGTATATTTTATATCAAACCCATTTAATATTTGAGGTAATTGTGATGTTTGCCCAAAAGAATCTGGCAAATAACCTATTTTCATATAATCACCAAACTCTTCACAATCTTTTATACCATATAATAAATTTCTTACAATAGACTCTCCACCTACTACCATTTCATCTGTTTGTGTATACCAAGGTCCTATTATTAATTTACCTTTTTGAACAAGTTTTTTTATCCTCTCTTTATTTTCAGGCTTAACAGCAAAATAATCTTCTAAAATTGCCGTTTGACCGTCTAATACATAAAAAGGATAATCATCATTATTCTCTAGCATATGTAAAATTTCTTCCATATTATTTATAAGTAAAATTCTAGACTCTTCTGTAGAAAAATACCATTCTCTATCCCAATGCATATGTGGAACTATGTGTACTTTTTTCATAAATTATCCCCCTTTTTATTGTGTAATTTTTTTCATTTTTTGTTTTCTAGTTATTATTAATAATATCGCTGATATTATTGCACCTATTACTGCTGAAAAAAACCATATAGAAGCTTCTAATAAAGTAGACATATTACTTTCTAAAAGTGCTAAAGAAAATATACCAGCACCTGGAACTTGAAGCCCAATGTTAAAATATGCAACAATAGCTCCTGTAACGGCAGACCCTGTAACTAACGATGGTATAACTCTTATAGGGTCTTCTATCATAAAAGGTATTGCACCTTCTGTTATACCTGCAAGACCTAATATCCACGTTTGTTTACCAATTTCTTTTTCAGAATCAGTAAATATTTTTTTATTAAAAAGAGTTGCAAATGTAATACCAAAAGCAGAAACCATTTTTACAGATGCAAAAACTGCATAAGGAACAAAATTACCACTTGCAATAGAGCCAATAGCAAATGTATAAGCCGCTTTATTTATAGGTCCTCCCAAGTCAAAAGAAACCATAGCTCCAATAATAGCTCCTAAAATTATTGCATTAACACCTGTTAACCCATTTAACCAGTCTATTAAAGAATTATTTAAAAATGCAATAGGTTTTCCTATTAAAAATAACATTATACATCCTACTATAAGTGAGCCAAAAACAGGATAAACCCAAAAACTAACAAATCCTGCAAGAGTACCTTTTGCTGGTATATATTTTTTTAATAGCCTAATTGTATAACCTGCTACTAAACCGCCAACCATACCTCCAAGGAAACCGCTTCCTATTAAATCTGCGGCTATACCAGCTGCAAATCCAGGTCCAAGCCCAGGTTTTTCTGCTAAAGAATATGACATATAAGCTACAAGTACTGGTGTCATTAATGTGCCTAACATACCACCAGATAGCTTTCTAAGTTGCCAAAGCCAAGAACCTTCTTGGTTATATAACTCTTGTAGCCCAAAAGCTTGAGATATTAAAACTGCCGCTGCAAGTATCATCCCACCTGCTACTATTATAGGTATTATATAGGATGCACCTGTAAGTATTGCCGATTTTATGTCTTTTTTAAAAGATGATTTATTTGTTTCTTCTATATTTGTTGTTTCTATATATTCTCCTTTACCTTGTTTTTCTGCTATTTCTAAGACTTCTTTTATAAGCTCTTCGCCTCTTTTTAAAGGTTGTGCAACTGCTGTTTTAAGGCTAGGAAGATGATTAAATCTTTCTGTATTTTTTGGTGCTACATCTGTTGCATATATTATTGCATCTGCTTTTTTTATTAAATCTGGAGTATGTTGGTCTTCTATTCCATTTGCACCTTGCTTTTCTACATAAACATCTACTCCTAATTTTTTTCCTGCTTTTACAAGAGCATCTGCCGCCATATAAGTATGTGCAATACCAGCAGGGCAAGCTGTTATAGCAAGTATTGTTTTATTTAGCTTTTGTATATTTTCTACAACTTCTTCTTTTTTATCTTCATCTATTTTTTCATATAATTCTTTTGGAGTTTTGGATTTTAATAAATTATTTTTATAGTTTTCATTAGATAGCCTTGTTACAAGCTCTGATAAAACTCTAAGATGTGTATCACCTGCTTCACTTTCTGGTATAGCAAGTAAAAATATTAAATTTACACAATTATTTGGGTCTAGACTTTCCCAATCATCAATAGCTCCATCAACTGTCATAACAGCAAAAGATGCTTCTTTTACTGCATTGGATTTGCCGTGAGGTATTGCCAGTCCACCTTCAAACCCTGTTGGTGAAAGAGTTTCTCTGTGTAATACTGCCTTTAGATATTCTTCTTTAGAATGTAATTTTCCGCTTTCATCTAGCTTATTAACCAAAAATTCTATAGCTTCTTTTTTAGTTTTAATTTTTTGGTTAATAAATACAAGATTTTCATTTGTAATATCACTTAACCTCATAACTATTTCCTCCTAAAATAATATTTTTTATATTTATATTGTTATATTATTACAAAAAATATTATTTGTAATAAAAAAAAATGTTTTTATTATATATATACAACAATAAAAACATTTTAAGATTATTTGTGTATTTTTACACAATTAATATAACCTTTTCTAATATAGCTCTTAATATGATAAGAAAAGAAATATTGTTCTGTATTTCATAATTATTTAAACTTATGATTTGTGAATAACAATATAAATTTATATCTGACATAGTTTGTAAAGTATTTTTACCAATATTAGTTAATGATATTATGTTACATTCTTTTTGCTTTGCAATTTGTGCAATTTCTATTAACTCTTGTGTTTCTCCGCTTTGACTTATAAGAAAAATAGTTGCATTTTTATTTAATTCGTGTATCTTATATATTAATTCATGTCTTTGATTAAAAAATAATACACTATTTAATACTATTTTTAACTCTTTGTAAAAAATTTCTGCTATTAAAATATTTTGACCTTTACCATATATAATTATTTCTTTAGATTTTTTTAATAAATATGCTGTTTTTTCAATTATATCTTTATCTATTAGGTTTATTGTGTTAAAAATACTATCTTCTAGACTATTATTTTTTGTTCTTATATATCTTTTGTCTATTTCTTCTTTTAATAATATTTTCATTTCAGAAAAACCAGTATAATTTAACTTTTTACAAAATCGCATAATACTATTGGGTGCTAAATATAATTTTGATGCAAGCTCTTTTACCGTCAATTTACAAACTTCATTTTTATTTTTTAATATATAGTCCACAATTATATTTTCTGTGTTATTAAGTTTATTTTTGTATTTTTGTATTCTATCTTCAAATACCATAATAACTCCTCAAAAGTTAGCTTGTTAATTTTTTATAAATTATAACAAATTGTTTAAAAATAAGCAACTTTCATTTTTTATATTATAATCTTAAAGTCTTATATTTTAATACAACTATATATAAATCAAATACTTTTTACTATTTTTCTAATATTTATATTTTTATTAATAATAAAACTAGCCATCTCAACCCCACTTTTTATAAAGTATAATATATTTATTATATAAAAATTTTAAATTATCCCTTTTTCTTTAGAATATTCTCTTATTTCTTCATCTGTCTTTACTCTATCATATTTACTTTTAATTTTTTTAAGTTTTATATCTTCTAAAATATTATTAATAAAATCTTTAAAATCATTATTTTCACAAACTAATCTATCTATTGTATCCCAATCTAGATTAACTTTTTCTTTAGCTGGTAAAATTATTTCACTTTCATAAATATTTTCAGGGTTTAACTCAATTATACCTATACCAAAAGCATTATTTAATCTTCTAAGCTCATCAATAAGACATTCTTCTTTACTCATCTTTAATACTACTAAATATCCTTCATTAGCCCAACTCGAATTTGATACTGCTTGAAAATAATATTCTCTTAAATTACTAAAATTTAAATCTATTTTTAATTCAAATGAGTATAATTTATATGTATTCTGTTTAAAATCCGACTGTATTTTTAATGTAGCATCATCATAATCTTCAAAAGGAAAATATACCCCTACAATATCTGGATGTAACCATTTATTATAACCTTTTTTATCTTTTTTAGATTTTTCATGATATATAGTTTTTGTATAACATTTAAAATGTTCATCTAAATTTACAAATGTAGATAATAATAAATGTAACTCTCTTTCATTAAATTTATTTTTTTCATTACTTTCTATGTCTATATCACAATTAATATTTTTATCAATTTTTTTATCTTTTAAAAAATATAATCCTCTATCAACCTTTATAAATTTACTATTTTCATTTTTTTTAATATCACTAACTAATTGTGCTGATAAAGTTTTTTCTGGGGTTAAACCATTGCTTCCAACCTTATCAAATAGTCCTTCTTTTTTAGATTTTTCTAATATTTCAATAGTGGTTAAAGGCTTATCAGATTTTTCTAAAATATCTGTTGCTAAATTTAAAAACGTATATTTTTTCAAAAAATCACCTCTAATAATAGTATTTTATAACATTATAATCATAAAAATAATACTAAACATAAATAAAATATATTTATATTTTAAACTATTAATTTTTAATACTATAACTAAAGATTATAAATATATTTTTTTATTATTAATCTTATAAATATTCAAATTAATCTTAAACATAGTAAAAACAAAGATAAAATAATATTTTATCTTTGTTCATATTATAAATTTAAAAATTTTTATTATTCTTCGTTATTTTCATCTTTTAAGCTATCAACTTCTTTAATGCTTAAGCTAATTTTTTTATTATCTGCATCTATTTCAGTAATTTTAGCTTTAACAACTTGACCAATAGATAAGGCTTCTTCTGGTTTTGCAATATGTTTTTGACAAATTTGTGATATATGAACAAGACCATCTACGCCTTCTTCTAACTCTACAAATGCACCAAAATCTACAATACGTACAACTTTACCTTCTACTATGTCTGAGATTTTATATTTGTCTTTAACTAAAACCCAAGGATTTTTTTCTGCGTCTTTTAAAGAAAGAGAAATTTTATTTTTATCTTTATCTACTTCTAAAACATATACAGTAACTTTATCGCCTTCTTTTAATACATCACTAACTTTTTTAACTCTTCCCCAAGAAAGTTCAGATATATGGATAAGACCATCTACACCACCAAGGTCTACAAATGCACCAAAATCTACAATACGGCTAACATTACCTTCTATTTTATCGCCAACTTTAATATTATCATAAACTTTAGCTTTAGCTTCATCTTCCATAGCTTGAACAAGCTCTCTTCTACCAGCTATTATACGACGTTTAGCTTTGTTAAATTCTATAATGTTAAAGTCAAGCTCTTGGCCTTTAAAGCTATTTAAATCTTGAACAAATTTATTTGATATTTGTGAAGAAGGAACAAATACTCTAACATTATTAATATTAGCTATAAGTCCACCTTTTATAACATCTACTATTTTTCCTTTTAATACTGTTTTATTATTAAATGCTTCTTCTAATTCTTCAAAGCCTTTGCTCATTTCTAATCTTTTTCTAGATAAAACTACATTTCCGTCTCCATCATTTACTTTTACAACAAATACATCTATTTCGTCGCCAACAGAAACTTCGCTTTTTAAATCTACATTAGGGTCGTTAGAAAATTCTGATTTTTCTATAACACCATCTGCTTTATATCCAAGGTTTACAAACACTTCATTGTCTGTAACTCTTATGACACTTCCTTTTACAACATTACCACTATGTAATGTTTTAAAACTTTCATTTAACATTTCTTCAAAAGACATATTTTCCATTTCACTCATTTTATTTAAAGCCTCCTTTATTATAGCTGGTGGTGTTGATGCACCAGCAGTTATACCAATTTTAACATTTTTTTTCAAAATATTCAACTGTAAATCTTTAATACTTTCACATAAATAAGTATTTTCACAATTTTTTTTGCAAATTTCAAACAATTTTTGTGTATTTGAGCTATTATTATCACCCAAAACTATCATATAATCTACTTTCTTAGATAATTCTAAAGCCTCTTTTTGTCTTTCATTAGTAGCATTACATATAGTATTAAATACTTTTATTTTATCATTGTCTATTATATCTAATAGCTTTTGAAAAGTTGTAATATCAAAAGTAGTTTGAGAAACTAATATATAGTCTTTGTCTTTTTCTATATTTAATTTATTAAATTCTTCTATACTATTTGCTATTAAAGCTGTATTATCACAAAAACCATTTATTCCTATTACTTCTGGATGATTTTTATTACCTATAATTATAATATTTTTACCATTTTTATAATTTTCATCAACAATTTTATGAATTTTTTTTACAAATGGACAAGTACAGTCTATATATTCTATATTTTTTTGTTCTAATAATTTATATACACTAGGCGGTACACCGTGAGAACGTATTATTACCTTACCATTTATATCATTTTCTAATGTTTCTATTATTTCTACATTTTGTTTTTCAAGGTCTTTTACTACATTTTTATTGTGTATAATAGGTCCATATGTATATATTTTATCATTTTTTGATTTATCATACACACAGTCTACTGCCAATTTTACCCCAAAGCAAAAACCAGCAGATTTCGCAAGTATTATTTCCATTTTTTCCCTTTCTATATCATTTGTTTTCATCTATTAGTTTTTCTATTTCTAGCATAATTTCTTCTGTCATTTTATTTAAAAGCTCTGTTTTTGGTTTTTGCCCTTTATATTTTTCAAAAGAAATAGGCTTACCTATATTAACTATTACTTTACCTTTATTTTGATAATTGGCCGTAATACCAATAGGTACAACATCTACACCACTTTTTAAAGCAAATAGTGATACACCATTTTTAGCTTCGGCGCTTTCACCTTCTTTAACCCTTGTTCCTTGAGCAAAAATACCTAAAGCTCCTCCATTTTTTAAAAGATTTATACTAAATTTTAGTGCATTTATGTCTGTTCCTTCCCTATCAACTGGAAAAGCTGCTAACTGATGCATCCAAAAGTTTTTAAACTTAGTTGCAAAAAGCTCTTTTTTTGCAAAATAGTGTATTTTTCTATTTATACTGCTACATACAATAACTGGGTCAAAGTTGCTAGAATGGTTTGAACAAAATATTACACCACCCTTTTTTGGTACATTTTCTTTGCCCTTTACTGTTACTTTAAATTTTAGTCTAGTGTAGATTATAAGACCAACCATTGCCATATAATAAAACATATCTTCACCTACTTTATATTATCTTTTATTATTTTTATAATTAAATCGGAAACTTCATATATTGAAAGGTTAGTTGTATTAATAGTTATGGCATCATCTGCTTTTTTTAGAGGAGATATTGCTCTGTTTTTATCTTCATTATCTCTATCTATTATACCTTGTCTAACCTTATTATATTCAAATTCTTCATTTTTTATAGCTAATTCTTCACATCTTCTTTTAGCTCGTTCGTCTATATCTGCATCTAAATATATTTTTACATTAGCATCTGGTAAAACATTTGTACCAATATCTCTACCATCCATTATAACATTATTATTTTTAGCTATTTCTCTTTGTATATTTAATAGCTTTTCTCTTACAGAAAATATTTTTGCAATAATAGATGCAACTTTAGCTATTTCTTGAGTTCTTATTTTTTCAGTAACATTTTCATCATTTAAATATATTTGTTGGATACCATTTTCAAAGCTTAATGATATATCTATATTGTCAAGTGATATACTAACATTTTGTTCATTATTATAATCTATGTTATTTTTTAAACAATATAAAGCTATTGTTCTAAACATAGCACCTGTGTCTACATATATAAAATTAAGCTCTTTAGATATAATCTTAGAAACTGTACTTTTTCCAGACCCTGCTGGACCATCTATAGCCACAGTAAAATTAGTATTATCTAAAGCTATATCTGGTCTTAATTTTTTTGCCCCTTTTAAATATATGTGTTTTAAATCTTGTTTATTTATATTTGTTACTGTTATCATAACTCTTATACACATTTTTAGGCTATCTTCTACTTCCATCTCTTGTAAACACATAATAGCACAGTCTGTTAAACCAATATTTCTTGTTGCAACAGCTGGATATGCTTTTGTTATATCTTTTGTTGCAGAAAAAATAATATTTACAATATTTGATTTATCTATTTTATTTTTTTCTATTATCTCATTTAATAATTTTTCTGTATTTATAACAATATTTTCTTTTGTATTTTCTTCTATCGTTATAGCCCCTCTAATAGAATAAATATTCATACACTTCTCCTAACTATTTATATTATTACCAGCTAAATAACCTGTTGCAAACGCTATTTGAAGATTAAACCCTCCTGTGTAGCTATCTACGTCTATTACTTCTCCTGCAAAGTACAAATTATCTATTATTTTAGATTTCATTGTACTTGGGTCTATTTCATCTACACAAATACCACCTGCTGTAACAACGGCTTCGTTATATCCATTATCTCCTATTATTGTTATAGGTAGTTTTTTTATAATATTACAAAGAGTTTTTCTTTCATTTTTTGTAATAGAATTAACCTTTTTATTTTCATCTATATTAGATAATTTTATAATTATTGGTATAATTTTTTGTGGTAATAATTCATCTAAACTATTTTTAAAGTCTTTATTTATAAATTTTTCAAAATCTCTAAGAATTCTGTTATCAAGCTCTTTTTCTGATAATGCCGGTTTTAAATCTATATATCCTGTTATCTTACTATTATATTTTCCAACAAGGCTTCTACTAGCCTTTAAAACTAATGGACCTGTTATACCGAAATGAGTAAACATCATTTCTCCAAAATTTTGATAAACATTTTTATTATCTACAAAAATATGTAATTCCACATTTTTTAGGCTAAGCCCTTGTAAGTCTTGACACCATTTTTCTTTCATTTTAAGTGGAACTAAAGAAGGATATAATTTAGTAACTTTATGTCCCATTTTTTTAGCAAATTTATATCCGTCCCCGTCAGACCCTGTAACTGGGTATGATAAACCACCTGTTGCTATTATTACATTTTCTACATCTATCTCTTCACCATTAACAATAGCTTTAACTATTTTATTATCTTTTAATATTAAGTCTTCAACTTTAGAATTTAATCTAATATCAACTTTATTATTTTCCATAAATCTAGTAAGTGCCTTAACTATATCACTAGACTTTTCAGAAACTGGAAAAACTCTGTTACCTCTTTCTACTTTTACTTTTACTCCTAATTCTTCAAAAAAGTTCATTGTAGCATAGCTATCAAATGTATAAAAAGCACTATACAAAAAGTATGGATTTCCAATAGTATTTTGTATAAGCTCTTCAACATCACAAGCGTTAGTAAGATTACATCTTCCTTTGCCTGTTATAAAAAGTTTTCTTCCTAATTTTTTGTTTTTTTCAAAAAGTATAACATTACTATTTTTAGCGGCAAAGCCACTGGCTATCATACCAGCTGGCCCTCCCCCTATAACTATTGTATTTTTCATATTTTCACCTAAAAAAGTTTTTATTTGGTTGATAGTTATACACTTGATACTCACTCCAAATATTTTCAAGATTTTCAAGTGTAGTTATAACTTCATCTTTTTTAGCAACACTAATAGCAACAAGCAAAGCATTTATAACGCTTAAAGGTGCTACTAAAGAGTCTATAAAAGATACCATATCACTTCTTGCTATAAGGCTATTTGTCGCAAAATTGACAAGTGGAGAGTTTTTGCTATCTGTTATAGCAATAGTTGTAGCTTTTTTTAAAAAAGCATATTCCATAGCCTTTATAGTTCTTCTAGAATATCTAGGAAAGCTAATGCCTATTAAAACGTCTTTTTCATCTATTCTAAATATTTGTTCAAATATTTCTGTTGCCGTAGAAGAATTTACATACACTACATTATCTACCATAAGGTTAAGATAAAAAGCTAAAAATGATGATAAAGAATTGGCACTTCTAACTCCTATTATATATACTTTTTTTGCTTTTAATATTTTTTCTACACATTCTTCAAAGATATTTTTATCTAGCATTGATAATGTATATTTAATACGTTCTGCATCTTTTTCTAATATATTAGTTAAAATATCTTTATTACTTTTAGACATTTGCTCAGCAGAAACTTTCATTCTTTGTGTAGCAGTAAGTTTTGTTTTAATTATAGCTTCTAATTCAGTTTGCATTTTATGATAGCCATCAAATCCCATTTCTGATGCAAACCTTACAACAGTAGACTCACTCACACCAACTACTTCTCCTAGCTTATATGCTGTCATAAAAGCGGCTTTATCATAATGTTCTAATATAAAAGAAGCTAGCCTTTTTTGACCTTTGCTCAAAATAGGCATTTTTTCATTTATTTTATTAAGTAAGTCATCTTGAAACATATGTATATATCCTTTAAAATTATATTTATTTTATGTACAATTAAATCTATTAATAAATATTCTATATTTATAATATATTAAAACGCTATAAACTTCAAGTCTATATTTTAATTTTTTATAACTTATCATCAAATTTTATGTTATAATACTTTTAAAATATGTTTTAATATTATTATTTTTATACCTAAATAAATAAAAAATACTTATTATAAAATAATAATTTATTAAGCACAATATAGTTTAATTGTAATATATAGTTTTTAGGGTAAAATATATGTATTATAAGTTAGCAAAGGAGCATTTTATGTTTGATACAATAAAATTAGAAAATGGACTATCTATTGTTATGGAACAAATGGATTCTGTTCGTTCCACATCATTAGGTATATTTATAAAAAATGGTTCTATAAATGAAACAAAAAGTACAAATGGTATATCACATTTTATTGAACATATGCTATTTAAAGGTACAAAAAAACGAACATCTAAAGATATAGCAGAAGAAATGGATAATATAGGCGGTCAGCTAAATGCTTTTACATCTAAAGAATACACTTGTTATTATGCTAGAGTATTAGACACACATATAGATAAAGCAATAGATATTTTAACAGATATGCTTTTTAATTCTAAATTTGATGATATCGATATAGAAAAAGAATCAAAAGTTATAATAGAAGAAATAAATATGTATGAAGATAGCCCAGATGATGTTGTTTTTACAGAGCTTCAAAAAAATGTATGGAAAAATACACCATTAGAAAATAATGTACTAGGTACTAAATATAATGTAGAAAATTTTAAAAGAGATGATTTTATTAATTACTTAAATAAAAAATATGTGGCAAAAAATACTGTAATAGCTATAGCAGGTAGCTTTAATAAAGAAAGCGTATTAAAACAAATTAAAGAAAAAGTATCACATATGCCAACTGGTGAAGCTAGCACAGAAGCAGATAAAAAGTATATTTATATACCATCAAAAGCTCAAATATTTAAAGACATAGAACAACTTCATCTTAATATTGGTTTTGAAGGTATATCGTTAAAAAGCAAATATAATTATAGTATGAGCTTATTAAACGCCATTTTAGGTGGTGGTATGAGCTCTATACTTTTTCAAAAAGTAAGAGAAGAAAATGGTATTGCATATTCTATATATTCTTATAACTCTAACTATATAAATAACGGACTTTTTAATATTTATGTAGGTCTTAATAAAATTCATCTGCAAAAAACGTTAGATATTATAAAAACAGAACTAAATTCTCTTAAAAAAAATAAATTAACAATCCAACAAATAGAAAAAACTAAAGAACAATTAAAAAGTAACTATATAATG
The DNA here is from genome assembly GCF_940677205.1 of [Clostridium] colinum. Taxonomy (NCBI): domain Bacteria; kingdom Bacillati; phylum Bacillota; class Clostridia; order Lachnospirales; family Lachnospiraceae; genus Tyzzerella; species [Clostridium] colinum. The sequence continues at coordinate 1,635,027 of NZ_OW712331.1, forward strand.
GGCTTAGAAAGCACTTCTAATAGAATGTCAAGTATTGGCAGGTCTAAAATTTTAATAGATAAAATTAAAACTCCTGATGAAATAATAAAAGAAGTAGACTCAATAAAAAAAGAAGATATAGATACCTTAATAGATACTGTTTTTGATATGGATAAAATGAGTATATCTTTAGTAGGTAGAGTAGACGATATAAAAATATAATGTAAAAAAAATTTAACATAAATTTAATATAATTGGGTAAACTAAAAGTAATAGCTTAATGCTATTATAAACATTCTTATTTGTTAGGAGGTACTTTTATGCAAACCAAACCTTTGGATTGGACTGCTCTTACGCTTGTAATAATAGGAGCTATAAACTGGGGGCTTATTGGATTTTTTAAATTTGACTTAGTAGCAACATTATTTGGTGGTATGGATTCTCTTGTAAGTAGGATTGTTTACGCTTTAGTTGGTCTTTCTGGTTTATACTGTATAACTTTATACGCTAAGCTTACCAATACGCAGTCTAATATTAACAGGTAAATAAACCTTTAAGGATAAAAAATTATCCAAAAAAGATATAACTATTATTTTTTATAAAAATTTAAACAAAAATTTATTTTTATAGAAAATAAAGTATCACTTTAACTAAAGTTAATAAGTAAAAATAAAGAGGAATTTGTTCTCAAATCTCTCTTTATTTTTATATAAATATATAAAGGAGTACATATGAAATATAATAATATAAAATATGCTAAGTTTATAAATAGAAAAAATAGATTTATTGCAGAAATAGAAATAAATAACAAAATAGAGCTTTGTCACGTAAAAAACACGGGTAGATGTAAAGAATTATTAATAAAAGGAACAGACATTTATGTAGAAGAAAATAATAATATAAATAGAAAAACTAAATATTCTCTTATATGCGTAAAAAAAGGAAGTTTATTAATAAATATAGATAGTCAAATACCAAATTATGTAGCCAGAGAAGCAATAGAAAAAGGATTAATACCTGATTTAAAAGATATTACATATTTAAAACAAGAGGTTAAATATAAAAATTCACGATTTGATATATATTTTGAAAAAAATACTGGTGAAAAAGGCTTTATAGAAGTAAAAGGAGTAACTCTAGAAGAAAATGGTATAGCTAGATTTCCAGATGCTCCATCAGAGCGAGCTATAAAACATATAAGAGAATTGATTGAAGCTAAAAGAGATGGATATGAAACATATATATTATTTATTATACAATTAAAAAATGTAAAATATTTTGAACCTAATAAAAAAACACATTATGATTTTTATGAAAGCTTAAAAAATGCACAAGATAATAATGTAAATATTTTAGCTTATGATTGTTTTGTATCTAGTGATGAAATTTTTTTAAATAGTAAAATTGATGTAATAATAGATTAGTACAAAAATATATTTATATGAATATATTATATAAATATATTTAGGAGCTGATAAAATGGGAAAACCTTGTAGATATGTTATTACTCTATCAAAACTTTTAGGTATAATATTAACCTCTATAGGATTTGGTATGCTTTTAGTGCTTATTATCCCTTGGTGGGGATATGTATTAGCCTTTGGTTTATTCATTACTGGTCTATGTTTAATATTTATAAATAAATAAAATAGGTTGTAGACTTTTTCTACAACCTATTTTATTTATTTAATCATTTATTCTTTATCATCATTTAATAAAGTTTTCATAAATGATAAATAATATTTAGATGCATCTTTTTTCCAATTATCACATATAGTATTTGCATATTTTTTAGATGCTACTTTTAAGCTAATTTCCATAAGTGGCATTTTATTTTCATAAACAGCACATTTTACTGTATATTCATTATTATTTTCTGTAAAATTAGCTACTATATCAAGCTCTTTTTTTATTTGGTTTTTATTAAGAGCTACATATTCATTTATTTTTTCTTTTATATAATTAGGTATAAGATTTTCAAAAAGATTTAATGTTTTATATCCTTTTTTTGATATAGTGTATGTTGTTTTATTATGCTCTACATTTTTAATAATATATTCACTTTCTGCTAGTTCACTAAGATAGTTAGAAAGAGAAAAATAATCCATATATTCATAAGTTAAAGCAAACTCTTGTATATAGGATAATGACATAGGTAAATTTATTTTATGTAACATATACATTATTATAAGTTTACTTTCTGCTAACTGTGAAGAGTTTTTCATCATAACACCTCTTAATTTTTTATAGTTATAATTATTATACAATAAATTTTTTATTATGTCGATAATTTATTTAATATAAAATTTACCTTGATATGTATCTCTAATATTTAGCTCCTTATTTATACTATTTAAAACTAATTTTTTATTTAAACTCCATTTAGGCTCTACTAATGTATTTTTATCTCCATCGCCAGTTATTCTGTGTATAACTATATCTGGTGGTAAAATTTCTATACACGACACAACTATATCAACATATTCTTCTAAAGATAAAATTTTAAAAGGATTTGCTTTATATAGTTTATGTAGGGCTGTATCTTGTATTACGTGTAAAAGTTGAAGTTTTATGCCTTTTATATCAAATTGTGATACATATTTTATAGTATTTAACATATCTAATTTACTTTCATAGGGCAAACCTAAAATAGTATGGACAATAACATCTAATTTATATTTATTCAACATTTTTACACAATTTTCAAATACATCATTATTATAACATCTGTTTATTAATTTTATACTTTCTTTTTTAGAAGTTTGAAACCCTAATTCTATACAAACATATATTTTTTCATTTAGCTTTGATAAAAATTTTGCTATATCTTCTGTTATACAATCTGGTCTTGTAGCTATAAATATACCTACAACATCTGATAATGTAGATGCTTTTGTAAATAATTTTTCTAAATAATCTAACGGTGCATAAGTATTTGTAAAAGCCTGAAAATAAGCTATATATTTACCATCTTTCCATTTTTTAGACATTTTTTCTTTATTTATATTAAATTGTTCTTCTATATCTAAATGTCTATCTCCTGCAAAATCTCCCGAACCTTTTTCACTACAAAATATGCAACCTCCATAAGATAACTTACCATCTCTATTAGGACAGGTAAATCCTCCATCTAAAGATATTTTTATAATTTTTTCTCCAAACTTTTCTCTAAAAAACTTATTTGCATTATAATATCTTATTTTGTGCTCCATAATTTCTCCCTTAACACTAAATATAGTTTTTATATTTATTTATCTACAATAATTATTTTGTTAAAAAAAGCCATTTATCTACTATCCACAGAGTTTTTAACATATCCACAATAATCAACATACCAAAATATAGTAATAACTTTGATAAAATGTTAATAAATATATAGTTTTCAACATTTATATGTTGATAACATTATTTTATGTGTTATATTCATCATCTAAATCTTTATTATAATCTACCTTTGCTAATGTAAAATAACAAATACTGTTTGCACCTGCCTTTTTAAGCTCTTTTCCACAATTATTTATAGTATTTCCCGTTGTATAAATATCATCTATAAGTAAAATATTTTTATTTTTTATGTTATCTGGATTTATAACTCTAAAAACTCCTTTTACATTTTTAGATCTATCTTCAAAGGATACTTTACTTTGAGGTAAAGTATTTTTAGTTCTTATAAGGTTATTTTCTTCAAAAGGTATATTAGTTAGTTTTGATAATTCTTTTGCTATAACTTCTGCTTGGTCATATCCTCTCTTTTTCTTCTTTTTGCTATGCATAGGAACACAAATTATAAAGTCATACTTATTTAAATCTATTTTAGTTAATTTATTATACATTATTTTAGCAAAAACTTTAGCATATTGTTTTTGATTATTATATTTTAGCCTTAATATAGAAAATCTGGTTGCTTCATCATAATAAAATACAGATAAATTAGGTTCTTTATCATCACATATAAAATTTATATTCATATAACAATATTTACAAATACTTTCTTCCTCACCCATAGGCATAACTTCTTCACAAAATATACACTTATTAGGATATAGAAAATCTAGTATTTTATTTAAAATTTTTAATAACATACTTATTCTATATAAATTGTGATAAATTTATTATCCTATTTTTTAAATATGTATATCTATTTACCTGTATATTATTATCCACCATTTTTTTAAGTGTTTCTTCTATTCCCACAATAACGGCCATCTTTTTTGCTCTTGTTACACCTGTATATAATAAATTTCTTGTAAGTAGCATAGGTGCTCCACTATGTATAGGCATTATAACTGCATTATATTCACTCCCTTGAGACTTATGTATAGTTGTAGCATAAGATAACGTTAATTCATCTAATTGTGTAAAATTATATCTTACATATTTATAATCATCAAATACAACCTCTATATACTCATTTTTGTTATCTACTTTAGTTATTATTCCATCATCACCGTTAAATACACCTACTCCATTATCTAAATATTTACTATCTTTTATAATTTCCCAAGTCATACTATAATTATTTTTTATTTGCATAACTTTGTCGCCTTCTCTAAAAATAATATTTCTAAATTCTTTTTCATTTTTATCTACACTATAAGGGTTTATAGCTTGTTGTAAAACTGTATTAAGATTATCTACACCTATTGGTGATTTTCTCATAGGCGATAAAACTTGAATAGTTTTTAAATCTGTTATACCTAAAAATTTAGGAAGTCTAATTGTTATTAATTCTATAATAGTGGTAATTACATCTTCTATATTATGACGTTTTAAAAAGAAAAAATCTTTATCTTCTTCATTTAATATAGGATATTCTCCTTTGTTTATTCTATGAGCATTTGTTACAATAGCACTTTCTTTAGCTTGTCTAAATATATTATTTAGTCTTACTACTTTTACACAATTACTATTTATAATATCTTTTAAAACATTACCTGCTCCAACAGAAGGTAACTGGTCTACATCTCCTACTAATATAAGCCTTGTCCCATTTGCTACTGCTCTTAATAAACCACTCATTAATAATATATCTATCATAGAACATTCATCTACTATTATAACATCTGCTTCTATTGGCATATCTTCATTTTTTTCAAAAACTTGTCTTTTTTTATCATCTTCAAAAAAGCTAATACCTAAAAGTCTATGTATAGTTTGTGCTTCCATTCCCGTTGCCTCAGACATTCTTTTAGCGGCTCTTCCTGTTGGAGCACATAGCTCTATTTCATATCCTTCATTTTTAAGCATTGCTATAATAGAATTTATAGTGGTAGTTTTACCCGTACCAGGACCACCTGTTATTACTAATACACCATTAATCATAGCCTCTCTTATAGCTTGTTTTTGCTCATCTGCAAGAATTATATTATTATCTGCTTCTATATCTTCTATCCAATGTTCATATTTTTTATTATATATTTCTTTATTTTTAGCTAACTGTAATATCTTTTTAGCTACATAACTTTCAGCATAATAGTAAGAATTTAAAAATACCATATTATCATCTGTTTTATTTTCAATACAAATTTGTCTTTCCATCTGTAAATTAAACAAACTAGGCTCTATTAAATCTTCAGATAATTCTAATAGTTCTTTTGTTCTTTCTATCAACATAGATTGTGGTAAATACACATTACCATAAATATTTGAATTTTGGTTTAATACATACTTTATACCCGCTTTTATTCTATATTCAGAATCTTTTTCTATACCTACTTTTTGAGCTATCTCATCTGCAAGTTTAAATCCTACTCCAAACATTGTATCTGCTAATCTATATGGATTTGTTTCTATAATACCTATTGTATTTGCCTTAAAATGTTTATATATTTTAATAGCAAAAATAGATGATATCCCATAGTTTTGTAAATAAATTATAGCTTTTCTAAGCTCTTCTTGCTCTAAAAATATCTCACCTATTTCTATGGCTTTTTTTAGGCTTATACCTTTTATTTGAGATAGCTTTTCTGGTGTTCTTTCTATAACATCTAAAGTATCTACACCAAATTTTGCTACTATTCTTTCTGCTATTGTTTTGCCTATACCTTTTATAGCACCAGATGCTAAATATTTTTCTATACCTTTTTCTGTTTTAGGTGCAGTTTTTTCATAGCTTTCTACTTTAAATTGTTTTCCATAAGTAGAATGATTTACAACCATACCTTTTAATGATATATTTTCACCAACATTTAAATTTCCTATATACCCTACACAAACTATTTCTGCTTCTGAAAAAATATCTCCATAGTCTTCAGAATAAATAGTAAAAACAGTGTATGCATTTTCTTCATTAAAATATATAATATTTTCTACTACACCTTCTATTTTAATAACATCTACCATTTATATCCCCATTCTAAATTTTAAAATAATTTTTATACTTAAATTTACTTATTATCATAATTTTTTACCTAACTTACATTTTATCATAGTTTTTATATTAATACAAAATTTTTTCAAAAATATAATTATTATGTGTATATATTAAATAACCTTATTAGAATTATATACTAATAAGGTCAAACTAAAGACAAAATATTTTGAATTAATTTTTTTAATTTTTATACTTTGTACAAAAATTCTAATCATAAAACAAAGCTTTGCCTTGGGTTGTGCAAAAAGCTAAATTTTTAATACTCTAGCCCTTATACAAAAAAATTAACTTTTTTCATACACTACCTCAAAAAATAATCTTGTTATTTTTTTGAAAGGTTGTAGACTTTGTCTACAACCTATTATATACTAATAAAGTTTATTTTTAATCTATTAATTTAAATTTAGATAAAATATTTATAAATTTTTCTCCTTTAGGTAACAACATTAAATCTTCTCTTTTAAAACCACCTATAATAGCTAAGCTAACAACATAAACTATCATTGCAATAAATATACTAAATAAAGTGGATATAGTGTTATTATTACTTATATAAAATAGACCTTTATAAGAAAAATGACAAACTACACCCATAACAATAGATGCTAACATTGGTTTAAATAATATACTATTATAATCTGGTCTTATTTTAGTAGCTTTTTTTAATGCTCTAAAATTTAAAATAGATGCTACAATATAACATACCGTTGTACTTATTATTGCACCTATAACATTTATGCTAGGTATAGCTATTAAAACATAATTTATAGGTATTTTTATAAGAGACCCTATTAAAGCATTTTTAGCTGGTGTTGTCATTTTGCCAATACCTTGTAAAATACCTGTTATTATTTGGCAAAGTGCTAAAAATATAATGCTTAATGCTCCCCATTTTAAAAGGTTTCCACCGTCATAATAATTAGGGAATAATAAAAGCAATATTTCATCTGCCAACACTCCCATACCAATAGCCGCTGGAATAGATATTATCATAGTAAGCCTAAGTGTTATATCTATTTTTTTTCTAACTGTTTTTTTATCTTTTTGCACCATACTACTAGCTATACTAGGTAAAACGGCAGTAGCAAGTGCCGTAGATATAGAAACTGGCAAAGTTGTAAGTGTTACATATTTACCTGTAAGTTGACCGTATAAAGCCGTTATTTGACTATCTGTAAAAGCTTTAGATGCCAAAAGTCTACTATTTACCATTTGCATATCTATAAGGTTTGTCATACTAAAAATAGCCGTACCTGCAATAATAGGAGTAGCTGTTTTTACTATTTTTATAGCTATTTCTTTATTTGTTTCTATCCTATATTTATGGGTCCTTTTTGCTAATTTTCTATTTATATATCTCTTTTTATTAAAAAATACTATTAATATATATATAAGACCTGCCAAAGCACCTATACCAGTTCCGGCTGTACCACCTGCCGCCCCAAGAGGCAAACTTATTTTAACTAAAATATATGCTAAATATATACTAAAAATTGCATTAAATATTTGCTCTATAACCTGTGATAAAGCTGTTGGCACAGTTGTTCCAAGCCCTTGAAAATAACCTCTAAAAACTGACATAACAGACACTATAAAAACTGTTGGAGCTAATGTTAATATTGTGTAATAACTATTAGGGCTACCTATTATCTTACAAAAAAATCTAGCAGATACAAACATAATTATTGCAAATATTAGCCCTACTGTTGATGCTAAAATAAGAGCTATTTTAAAAGTTTTTTTAACATTTCTATACTCTTCTAACGCTATTTTTTCAGAAACTATTTTTGATATAGCCGCAGGCAATCCAGCCGAACTCATAACTAAAAAAAAGTTGTATAGATAAAATCCTGCACTATATATACCATTACCTTCATCTCCTAGCATATTAGTTAAAGGTAATCTATATAAAAACCCTAATAACCTAACTAAAAGACTAGCTATTGCTAATATGGCTGCTTGTTTTATAAATTTTGTTTTGCTCAACAAGATACCTCCTTAGCAATATTTTATTTCAAAATATTTTCATCTATTGTTTCAGCATCTGCCCAAATTCTTTCTATATTGTAAAACTCTCTGTCTTCTTCATTAAATAAATGAACTACTATGTCACTAAAATCTAATAAAATCCAACTTTTTGTTTGAAATCCTTCAATATGTGTTTTTTGTATATTACATTGTTTGTGTAGCTCTTCTTCTACTGCATCTGCCATAGCTCTTAGCTGACTTGAATTGCTAGCACTTGCTATAACAAAATAATCTGCAATAGGTGATAAATTAGCTATATCTATTACTTTTATATCTATTCCCATTTTATCATCTAACGCTTTGTATGCTACTTTTACTGCTTCAAAAACTTGTTCTTTGTTCATTTTTTCCCTCCTAATTTTTGTAATAATCGTATGCTTCCATACTTAAATGATGTATAATACGTCCCTTTTTAAGATTAAATTGTATAGTATTTTCTAATATATATGCCATAGCCTTGTCTAAATCTTTATAAGCAAGCTCTCTAGCCTTATATATTCCCTCAAAATAAGGTCTAGTAGGCTCTATATAGTCTGCTATATAAATTATTTTTTCAAGATTAGACATATTTTTTTTACCAGTAGTATGATATTTTATACTATTTAATATATTTTCATCTTTTATATTATAAATATCTTTTGCTACATAATATCCTAAAAAGCTATGGGCTAAGTCTGGTTGCTTTTTTAAAACTTCATCTAATTTAAAATTATACTTTTCACAAGCTTCATATATTTTAGGTAAAGAAAAACATTTACAACAATCATGTACAAGACCTGCTAAAAATGCTTTTTCTTTATCTTCATTATGTTCTATTGCTAGACTTTTAGCCTCTTTTGCAACTTGTATAGAGTGATAAAATCTTTTTTCATTAAGATTTTGTTTTAATATATTTATTTGTTTTTCATATTTTTTTAAAAAATCTGTTTTATACAAGCTATTTTTATAAATATATTCTTCTACATTTTTTGGTAAAAGATAAGTAATTGTTTTTTCTTGCTCTATTCTTTTTCTTATATTGCTAGATGATATTTCAAGCATTGGTGTTTCACAAAAATATATTTTATCTTTATATTTATTTATTAAATTTTTAGTATTTTCATCTAAAATATATTTAGGTCTTGTTGTAACTATAAATCTACATAAATTAAAAATTTCTTCTGTATCTTTCCAATTATATACTTGATTTATTGTATCTGTACCAGTTATAAAATAAAGCTCTACATTTTCGTCACACATAGATTTTATCTGTCTTAATGTATCTATTGTATATGTTGTTGTATGTCTGTCTATCTCTATGCTTGATATAAAAAAATTAGGATTATCTTGTATAGCAAGATTTAACATATTATATCTATCTTGCCCACTAGCTATATTAATATTTTTTTTATGAGGTGGCTCACCTGTTGGTATAAAAACTACTTTATCAAGGTTATATCTTTCAAAAGCATAACTACTAGATAAAAGATGTGCATAATGTACAGGATTAAATGTCCCACCCATAATACCTAATTTTTTTATATTTTTAAAATTTTGCATCTAAAAAATTCACTCCAAGCTATATATAAAATCTCCATAAAAAATCTTTTGCTTCTTCTGCATAATCTATATTTATTCTTTTGCCACATTTTACAGAATTTATATTAAAATCTTTATTATCTACTATATATATTTCATTAGATAATATACTTTTTTCATTAAAAGTTTTATCTATTTTAAGCCCTTTACAAAGTTTACCAGGACCATTTAAAAAATTTTTCTTTTGATATAAACTAAGCTTATTATAACTTTTATTATATCTTAACATACTTAATTTTTCTATGTTTTCTACCGGCTCAGCACTTCTTATTAAAACGGCTGAAGGCTTATTTATTGTATCTGTAATAATATTAAAACAATAATACATACCATATATTAAATAAACATATATAGTAGACCCATTCATATAAAAAGTTTTTGTTCTATTTGTTATTTTACCACCATATGCGTGACAAGCCTTATCTATATCACCTAAATAACTTTCAGTTTCTGTTATTTTTACTATTATTTTTTCATTATCTATTTCTCTAACAATATATTTCCCTACAAGCTCACGCCCTACCGTTAGGGCGTCTCTTGTAAAAAAGCTTTCTTTTAATTTTTCCATAATTTATGAAAGTTTTTCTATACCTTTTTTTATTCTTAATAAAGTTTCTTCTTTACCAAAAATTTCTGCCATTTCACTAGCTCCACAAGGAGAAGAAGGCTTTCCAGATAAAGCTGTTCTAACTGGCCATAAAACTATACCATTTTTTACTTCCATTTTAGCTACAAGCTCCATCATAGCATTATATATACTATCATTATCCCAATTTTGTAGATTTTCAAAAACAGGTAATATATTTTTAAGCACATTTAAAGATATGCTTTCATCTGTTTTCATTTTTTTGTGTATATAAAGTTCTGTGCTATATTCTGGTAATTGTTCTATAAAGTCTACCATATCTATTATATCATTTATAGTACCTATTCTAGTTTTTATATGTTCTGCTATTTTTTTAAGATTATAAGGTTTTGTTATAACACTTTTTAAAACTGGCTCTGCCATTTCAAAAAACTTATCAAAATCCATTTTTTTAATATACTCACTATTAACCCACGTAAGTTTTACTATATCAAATATAGCTGGAGACTTGCTAAGTCCTTTTACATCAAAATTTTGTATAAGCTCGTCTAGTGTAAATATCTCTTGATTAGTAGAAGGAGACCAACCTAAAAGCGCAATATAATTTACTATAGCATCTGGTAAATATCCTTTTTCTATTAAATCTTGAAAAGAGGCATCTCCATTTCTTTTAGATAATTTTTCTGTTTGGTTTTTCATAACTGGTGGCAAATGAATATATGTAGGTATATCCCAACCAAAAGCATCATATAAAAGATTATATTTTGGTGTAGAAGATAAATACTCTGAACCTCTAACAACATGTGTTATATTCATTAAATGGTCATCTATAACATTTGCAAAATTATATGTAGGTAAACCATCAGATTTAATTAATATTTGGTCTTCCATTTCTTCATTTTCTACTGTTATTTCACCGTATACTTCATCAACAAATGTAGTTTTACCTTCTTTTATTTTTTGTCTAATAACATAAGGTATATTTTCTTTTAAATTTTTTTCTATTTCTTCTTTAGATAAAGATATACAATGTCTATCATATTTAGCTATACCCTCTTCTCCTTTTAAGCTATCTAACCTATCTTTATCACAAAAGCAATAATAGGCCTCACCTTTTTCTACTAATTGCTTAGCATAGTCTAAATAATTATTTTTTCTTTGGCTTTGTATATATGGGCCATATTCTCCACCGACGTCTGGGCCTTCGTCGTGGTTAATCCCTGCCATTTTAAGCGTTTTATAAATAATATCTGTTGCTCCTTCTACAAAACGTTCTTGATCTGTATCTTCTATACGTAGTATAAATTTTCCATTTTCCGATTTTGCTATTAAATATTCATAAAGAGCTGTTCTAAGATTTCCTATATGCATATACCCCGTAGGGCTAGGTGCAAACCTTGTTCTAATCATAGTATCCTCCATTTACATTATTTCATTATTATTCAATATATCATACCATTTTTACAAAAAAAATGCAATATTTAATATCTAGGTTGTAGACTTTGTCTACAATATCAAAAAAATAACAAGATTATTTTTTTTACATACTTTATAAAAAATTAGTCTAAAATATTTTCTCTTCATTCTTCTAATATATTAAGCCTATAAATTATAAAAATTTAACAAAAATAAATCTTATGTATATTTTAACACAAATATTATATTATATGTACTATTTTATTTAAATATTAAAAAAATAATTTATTATTAAAATTTTAAAATTAAAAAAATGGTAAAAGTTATTGCAATGTATAATTAGCTATGTTATAATCTATTTGTTATGTTAATATAGAGATGCCAAAATGTATCTCAATTTTTTAGAAAGAGGTGTTTTACAATGAGAGAAGGAATTCATCCAGAATACTTTCAAGCTAAGGTAAAATGTAACTGTGGTAACGAGTTTGTAACTGGTTCTACAAATGAAGAAATTCGTGTTGAGGTTTGTTCTAAATGTCATCCATATTATACTGGTAGCCAAAAACTTTTACTTGACGCTGGTGGACGTGTTGATAAATTCAACAAAAAATATGGTAGAACTAACCAACAATAATTTATTTTTAATATACTTATTATTAAAAATTAACCCTAAAGGATTTAATTCTTTAGGTTTTTTTAATTTATTTTATAAACTTTCTAATCTTTCTAAATATAACTTTATTTTATTATGTTATTAAAAGATGATATTTATATATTTAAAATAATTTTTAATTTTGTATAAAATTATTTTAAAAAGTTACTGTATGAATAAAGCAAGATTGGTTGTTGTTAAGATTAATGATAAATTTTTAAAATTTATCACTATAAATAAATCATAATTTAATTTATAAGTATCTAAGTATTTTATATATATATTTATTATAAAAACATATATATAGTTTATAATTTTTCTATTAGTAAATTTTCTATTTCTTATTTGTAAAATATTTTAATTGTTTATATTTTTCTATCACTAAAAATGGTAAATAGGCTATAAAAAATTTTAGTTTATCTTAAATTGAAAAAGAGTATAGACAAAGTCTACACTCTTTTTTAACATTTGATATATAAAACTTACTTAAATTATTTACCGTAGTAAACTTTTAAGAAGATTTCTTTCATTTCACTCATAAGAGGATATCTTGGGTTAGCTCCTGTACATTGGTCATCAAAAGCATCTTCAACCATTTGGTCAAGAGAATCTAAGAATACTTTTTCTTCAATACCATATTCTTTGATAGATTTTTTGATACCAACTTTACCTTTTAATTCTTCAATAGCTTTAATAAGGCTTTCAAATTTTTCTTTATTGTTATTACCTTTTAAGCCTAAGAAATCTGCAATTTCTGCATATCTTTCAATAGCTTTAGGGTATTCATATTGAGCAAATGTACCCATTTTAGTAGGTGTTTCAGAAGCATTAAATTTCATTACTTCAGTTATTAATAATGCGTTTGCAACACCGTGTGGTAAATGATGATAACCACCTAATTTGTGTGCCATAGAGTGGCAAATACCTAAGAATGAGTTAGCAAATGCCATACCAGCTAAAGTAGATGCATCTGCCATTTTAACTCTAGCTTCAACATCTGTTTCACCTTGTTCAAAAGCACGTGGTAAATATCCAAAGATATTTTTAAGTGACTTAAGAGCAAGACCATCTGTATAGTCTGTAGCTAAAATAGAAGAATATGCTTCTAAAGCATGAGTTAATGCATCAATACCAGATGCTGCTGTTAATCCTTTTGGTTGGCTCATCATTAAGTCTGCATCAATAATTGCCATATTAGGAAGTAACTCATAGTCTGCTAATGGATATTTAGTACCTGTTGTTTCATCTGTAATAACGGCAAAAGGTGTAACCTCAGACCCTGTACCAGAAGATGTAGGAACTGCAATAAAGTATGCTTTTTCACCCATTTTAGGGAATGTATATATACGTTTTCTAATATCCATAAATCTCATAGCCATATTTAAGAAGTCTACTTCTGGGTGTTCATACATAACCCACATAATTTTAGCAGCGTCCATAGCAGAACCACCACCAACAGCTATAATACAATCTGGTTCAAATGCTCTCATAGCTTCAGCACCAGCTTTAGCACAAGCAAGAGTTGGGTCTGGCTCAACCTCAAAGAATGTAGCATGTTTAATACCCATATTATCTAATCTATCAGTAATTTGTTTTGTAACACCAGATTTAAATAAGAATGAATCTGTAACAATAAACGCTCTCTTTTTATCCATAACAGATTGAAGCTCATCAAGCGCAACTGGTAAACAACCTTTTTTAAAGTAAACTTTTTGTGGAGCTCTAAACCAAAGCATATTTTCTCTCCTTTCAGCTACTACTTTAGTATTGATTAAATGTTTAACACCAACGTTTTCAGAAACAGAGTTACCACCCCAAGTACCACAACCAAGTGTTAATGAAGGAGCAAGGTTAAAGTTATAAATATCACCAATACCACCGTGAGTAGAAGGTGTGTTTACAACAATACGTCCTGTTTTCATCATAGCTGTAAATTGGTCTAATCTTTCTTTACCAACTAATGTATCGATAAAAATAGAAGAAGTGTGTCCATAACCACCGTCTTTAACTAATGTATCTGCTTTTTGTAAAGCTTCGTCAAATGATTTAAATTTATACATAGCTAAAACAGGAGATAATTTTTCGTGTGCAAAAGGTTCAGATGGGTCAACAGATGTAACTTCACCTATTAATATTTTAGTTTCTTTAGGAACTTTAATACCTGCCATTTCAGCAATTTTGTATGCTGGTTGACCAACTATGTCTGCATTTAATGCACAAGCATTACCTTTTTTAATTAATATAGTATCTTTAACTTTTTGTATTTCACTGTCTTTTAATACATAACAGCCTCTATCTATAAACTCTTGTTTAACTTCTTTATAAATTTTTTCGTGAACAATAACAGATTGTTCTGACGCACAAATCATACCATTATCAAAAGTTTTAGAGTGTATAACAGAGTTTACTGCAAGTTTAACGTTTGCTGTTTCATCAAAAATAGCAGGAACATTACCAGCTCCAACACCAAGAGCAGGCTTACCAGAAGAATAAGCAGATTTAACCATACCAGGTCCACCAGTAGCTAATATAATATCTGCATCTGCCATAACTTGGTTTGTAAGCTCTAAAGATGGCTCATCTATCCAACCAATAATGCCCTCTGGTGCACCAGCTTTAACAGCTGCATCTAAAACAATTTTAGCCGCTTCTATTGTAGCATTTTTAGCACGTGGATGTGGGCTTATTATAATAGCATTTCTAGTTTTTAAAGCAAGTAATGTTTTAAAAATAGCAGTAGAAGTAGGATTTGTAGTAGGTATAACAGCCGCTATTGTACCAATAGGCTCTGCAATAACTTTTGTACCAAAAGATTTATCTTCGCTTAAAACACCACAAGTTTTTGTGTTTTTATATTTATTGTATATGTATTCTGAAGCATAGTGATTTTTAATAACTTTGTCTTCTACAATACCCATACCAGTTTCTTCAACAGCTTTTTTAGCAAGATAAATTCTTTGTTTGTTAGCTGCTAATGCTGCAGCTGCAAATATTTCATCTACTTGCTCTTGAGTATAAGTAGCAAATTGTTTTTGAGCTTCTTTAAGCTCTTTCATTCTTGCTTTTAAAGTTTCTTCACTATTAACAATAGTTATAGGTTGCTTTTTGTTAGCCATAAAATTTTCCTCCTAAAATGATATAATATATTTATAATCTAAAGATAAATAATGTAAAATAAATAAAATTATAAAACTTTAGATTTTAATATTCATAAAATCCAACATTTGTTTGATATTTATTTAACAATTATATTATATAGTATTGTTATTTATTTGTCAATATAATTTTAAAAAATTTTACCAAATTTAATTTTTTACATAAATTTCTATTTTATAATTATAAAAAAAATTTTTAT
Organism: [Clostridium] colinum; assembly: GCF_940677205.1. Lineage (NCBI taxonomy): Bacteria > Bacillati > Bacillota > Clostridia > Lachnospirales > Lachnospiraceae > Tyzzerella > [Clostridium] colinum. Next base: position 1,650,994 of record NZ_OW712331.1, read on the forward strand.
ACATTACAAATATATTACAAATTTTAATAAATTGTTAAAAAAAATGTTTTTACCTTGAAAAAATAAATATGTTTTGTTATACTTTAATTCAATTAACATTTTAGGAGTTTATACTTATGAAAAATTTGGATATTAAATATAAAAAAAAGTTTTTTTATATATTTTTTAGTATTTTAGGTGTTTTTTTTATAGCTTTATTACTTATATTTTTAAGCTATAAATTTTTTAATGCCGAACCTGCTTATGACCCTTTAAAACAAAGGAGCTCTGCTCTTATAACAGATAAAGAAATAAAACAACAATCTGAGCAACAGTCTAAAAGTATTTTTACTCCCCCTGTTAGAACAAATGTGTTAATAACTGGCGTAGATAAAGCAGAAAATTTAACAGATGTTATAATGGTTGCTAGTTTTATTAGTACTACTGGAGAAATAAACTTACTTTCTATACCTAGAGATACATACATAAACTTTACTGGTGATAAACTTAAAACTCTTCGTAGTGTAAATAGAGGTGCGCCAAGCCATATGAAAGCTAATTCTGTATATGCTTATACTAAAAGTAGTGGTATGGATATTTTAAAAAGTAGTATAGAAGATATGCTTGGCATAAAAATTGATTATTATGTAAAGGTAGATTTAAAGGCTTTTAAAAATATTGTAGATTCTGTTGGAGGTATATATTTTGAAGTCCCAAAAGGTGGACTTAAATATAGTGACCCAACTCAAAATTTATATATAAACCTTAAAGAAGGACGTCAATTATTAAACGGTGATGACGCAGAAGGCTTAGTTCGTTTTAGAAAAGGCTATGCTAGACAAGATTTACAACGAGTAGAAGTTCAACAACAATTTATAAAAGAATTTGTTGCACAAGTTTTAAACAAGGAAACTATTATGAATAATTTAGGAGAAATAGCTTTAAATCTTATTAAATATGTAGAAACAGATTTTAGTATATCAAATTTCCCTAAATATATGGGGTGTATACAAAATATTAATCCAGATAAAATGAAATCAGCGACCTTGCCAGGTTCTCCACAAATGATAGATAATTTATCTTATTATGTTTTTGACCCTAATACCACAAAAGATATTGTTAATGAGTTTTTCTATGGAAACACAGATCCAGACCAAGAAACTACTACCTCTTCTACTTCTGAAGAAGTTGAAACTAGCTCTAACAGTAAAACAAAATCTTAATAATAAACTAAATAGGAGGTAACTATGAAAAGAAAATTTTTAATATCTACATTAGCTTTAGCTATAAGTTTATCTACATTTATACCTAAAAGTGTTTTTGCAGATACTAATCTTTTATATACAGATAAAGAAATACAAACTCTTACAGATGGACTTATTTATGAAAAAAGTGAACGTCTGTATAAGTCTGGTTGGAAAGATGTTTATGTTTTAACAATAGATTTAACAAATCCTAATATAGATGTTGAGATATTAGATTCTACAACAGAACACGGAGTTAAAAAAAATGTAGAAACACTTGTAAAAGAAAATAACGCTATTGCTGGTATTAATGCCGATTTTTTTGGCTCTGGTAACCCTACTTCTAGTATGGGACAAATAATAGTAGATGGAAATGTTAATGAAGCTCAAAACTATTATAATGCCTCATCTAACAAATATGCTGGAATTTTTTTAGATAGATATGGTAATGCATTTATAGACTATATAAAATCTAATTTAAGATTATATAACGAAAAAATTTCATTAGAGCTACAAGCTAAAAATAAAATAACAGATTTTAAAAAACCAGTATATTTTGATAGAACTATAATAACTAATACACAAGATTTAGATAAAAGAAGAAAAGACCTTTTTAAAATAGTTGTTGAAAATAAAAAAATTACAAAAAAAGCTGGCGCTGGAGAAGTTGTAGAAATACCTGAAAATGGATATATAATAGTTATGGACAAAGCTACTGCTTCTGAAAAATTAGCTTCATTTAATGTAGGTGATAATCTTACATTTACAGAAAGTTATAAATTTGTTTTTAGAGAAAATAAAAATATATCAGAAGTCTTAACTGGTATTTCTGCCGGTGGCGAAATATTAAGAAATGGCTCACCTGTTTCTACAGGTTTGGCTATTTCTCCAAATTCTAAACAACCTCGTAGTGCTGTTGGTGTAAATAAAGAAAAAAATAAACTTATACTTGTTGCCGTAGATGGACGTGGACAAAGCGTTGGTGCTACGCATAGTGAAATGGCTAACATATTATTAGAATATGGTGCATATGATGCTATACATCTTGATGGTGGTGGCTCTACAACTGTTGCTTTAAGAGAAGAAGGTGAAAGTTCGGTTAAAATAGTAAACAATGTTTCAGAAAAATCTCCTAGACTTGTTCCTAATGCAATAGGTGTTAAAAGCACAAATACTACGGGTGATGTCGCTTCTTTATTAGTAAGTATTGATAAAAATGAAGATGATGCAATAATATCTGGATTAACTTATACTTTAAAAGTAACTGGTATAGATGCTAATAAAAACCCTGTTAATATAGACCCTAATCAAGTTACATTTACTTTTAATAATGAAACAGATGGTACTATAAATGGTAATCACTTTTTATGCAATAATGCAGGAAATTTAACTATAAATGCAACTTATCCAAATGGAGCTACTGGACAAGTTACTTTTGAATCTGTAGAAGGATTTAGCTCTATAATACCAAAAGCTAGTAAAAGTTCTCTTTCTATTGGCGAAAACACTTCTCTTTCTATAGATGCTATAAATAAAGATGGATTTTCTAAAGCAATAGATTCTTCCTTAGTATCTTGGACAGTAGATAATCAAAATTTAGGATATATTCAAGATAATAAATTTTATGCTAAAGCAGAAGGATTAGCTACTCTTACTGCAACATACAATGGTCTTACTGCCTCTATAACTATTGCTATTGGTAGTACCCCTAGCCCTGTTACTTCATTTGAAGAAAACAGAAATTTATTTATGATGTATTTCCCAGCAGATAAAACAGTATCTGGTGGTGCGGGTATAACAAATTCTGTGGCTTATGACGGGAAAAATAGCCTTTTATTAAGCTATAACTTTAAAGAAAATGTTCCTACCCCTCAAGCTAGTTATGTTTGCTTTGAAAAACAGCCAATAATATTAAACAATAGCCCAACTTCAATCCAAATGCAAGTAAAAGGCGATGCTAGTGGCAATATGTTAAAAATGGTTTTAAAAGATAATAATAATAAAGAATATATTTTACCTATATTAAATGAAATGAACTCTAATGAATGGGTTACTGCAAATGTTGCTATTCCTTCAAATGTTGCTTATCCTATTAGAATTGATAAAATATATGCTGCTACACAAAGCACAACGGCTAAAGAAAGTGGTACTGTATATATAGATGGAATAAATGCTATGACAAAAAGAACAGACGGTGGACAACTTATAAATTCTTATAAAGATTATTTAAATCAGCCTATAAGCCAAGTTGCACCTACTAATGTAGAAGAAGATATAAATGTTTTTGGACAAACAGCAACTAAATCTAACCCTAATTCTAAAACTGTTTTACAAGATAGTATAAACGTTATGAAAAATAACGCTAGAGCTTTAGTTTTTGCAGGTCCAACTAACTTAGAAGATATAAACACTGGTGTTTCTACTATATCTTGGAATAATAAATACACTACCACTAATACAAATTATTTATCTATTATAAATCTCGCTACAAAAAGTGGTGTTATGAGAACAGAAAGCCCAGACCAATGGAGATGGCTTCAAAGTTATTTAGAAAATCAAAGCAAAAAAAATATTCTCATAACTATGGATAAAAATATATGGGACCAAAATAACAGTCTTAAAGGTGAAAGAGAAAACGAACTTTTACACAAAATTTTAAAAGAATTTGTTGATAAAACAGATAAAAATGTAATTGTTGTATCTGCTGTTTCAGATAAATCAAATATATTTGTTAAAGACGGTGTTAGATATATTACATTAAATGGCTTGACAAATTCTGACCCTAATAATTTAAATAATTATAAATATTTAAAAATAAGAGCAAGTGAAAATGATTTAAAATATGAAATTTGTAATGTTTATAATGCAAATAAATAACTAATATAAACAAGGCTATAAATTTTTTCTATAGCCTTAGGTTGTATACCTTATCTACAGTATCGCAAAAAAATCTGATTTATTTACACAAGGGCTAAAAATCTAACTTTTTACACAATACGAAGCAAAACCCCATATTGTGACTAGAATTTTTATACAAAGCATAAAAATAAAAAAATTACTCATAAAATATTTTGTCTAAAGTTAGAAACTATACACTTTTTTATATCCTTTAATTTTTTCTTTTTTAAAAACTATAAAAACTAAATATCATATGTAACAAGTAAAACTAAACTTATAAAATTTTTATAAATACATTAATAAATAAACTAAAACAAGTGATATTTAAAATTTAATGTAAATATCACTTTTAATTATTATTAAATATTTATATTTTAAACTAATTTTTAGCTTAAAGCATCTTTAATAGATAAATTTATTCTGCCTTGTTCATCTATTTCTGTAACTTTTACTATAACATCATCACCAATATTAACAACGTCTTCAACTTTTGCCACTTTTTCTTTAGAAAGTTTAGATATATGAACAAGTCCTTCTTTTTCTGGAGCAATTTCTACAAAAGCACCAAAATTCATAATTCTTACTACTTTACCTGTAAATATTTCTCCAACTTCTGGATTTTTAACAATTGATTTTATAATAGATAAAGCTTTATTTATCTTATCTTGGTCTGGAGATGAAATAAAAATTCTTCCTCCATCTTCTGTATCAATTTTATCAACATTTGTTTGTTCTAATATTTTATTAATTGTTTTACCTCTAGGCCCTATAACATCTGCCATTTTTTCTGGGTCTATTTGTAAAAATGCTATTTTAGGAGCGTGTTTAGAAAGTTCATTTCTAGGCTCTTTAATAGCTTTAAGCATAACTTCATCTAATATATATTGTCTAGCTTCATTTGTTTTTTGTAAAGATTGTTTAATAATTTCTGGTGTCAATCCATCTATTTTTATATCCATTTGTATGGCAGTAATACCTTTATGACTACCTGCAACTTTAAAATCCATATCTCCAAAAAAGTCTTCTAAACCTTGTATATCTGTTAATAAAACAAAATCATCATCTGTATCACCAGTAACAAGACCAACAGATATACCTGCCACAGGTCTAGTTATAGGTACACCAGCTGCCATAAGAGAAAGTGTTGACCCACAAACACTAGCTTGAGATGTAGACCCGTTAGAGCTTAAAACTTCAGATACAAGCCTTATAGCATATGGAAAATCTTCTTCAGAAGGTATAACTGGTATTAGTGCTCTTTCTGCTAAAGCTCCGTGTCCTATTTCCCTTCTACCTGGACCTCTAGATGGTTTTGTTTCTCCAACAGAATAGCTTGGAAAATTATAATGATGTATATATCTTTTTGATACTTCTAATTCGTCTAAACCATCTAATTTTTGAGCTTCACTTATAGCTCCTAATGTAGTAACTGTAAGAACTTGTGTTTGTCCTCTACTAAATATAGCCGAACCGTGTGTTCTTGGTAATATATCTACTTCAGCAGTAAGTTTTCTAATTTCTTCAAGCCCACGTCCGTCTGGTCTTTTATGGTCTTTTAAAATCATTCTACGTACAGTTTCTTTTTCATATTTATATATAGCCTCATTTATTTTTACTATATATCCTTCTTGGTCTTCACCTTCATATTGTTCTAAAAGCTTTTCTATAACTTCATCTTTAAGCGCTGTTATTTGTTCGTCTCTAACTTGCTTTAAATCTGTAAATACTGCATTTTCCATTCTAGAATCTGTAATAATATTTACTATATTGCTATATAAATCTTTATCTACACTATGCTCTTCATAGCTATGTTTTTCTTTCCCTATTTCTTTAGCAATATTTTCTATAAACTCTGCTATTTTTATATTTTCTTGATGAGCTAGCATAATTGCATTATACATTGTTTCGTCATCTATTTCATTTGCACCAGCTTCTATCATCATTACTTTTTGCTTTGTAGATGCAACAGTTAAAGATAAATCACTTTTTTCTCTTTGGTCTGCTGTTGGATTTATTATAAATTCACCATCTATAAGGCCTACCATAACAGCACCTGTTGGTCCATTAAACGGTATATCTGATATAGATAATACAATAGATGAACCTATCATAGATACTATCTCTGGGCTACAATCTTGGTCTACAGATAAAACAGTTGCTACTAGACCAACATCATTTCTATAATCTTTTGGAAATAATGGTCTAATAGGTCTGTCTATAAGACGAGAAGTTAAAATAGCTTTTTCTGTTGGTTTACCTTCTCTTTTTATAAATCCTCCTGGTATTTTACCAACAGAATATAATCTTTCTTCATAGTCTATACTTAATGGGAAGAAGTCTATACCATCTCTTGTTTTTTCAGATGCAGTAACAGTTACTAAAACAACTGTATCTCCATATCTAACAATAGCTGCTCCATTAGCTAGTTCAGCTACTCTACCTATCTCGACAGAAAGCTCTCTACCTGCTAATGTTGTAGAGTACGTATTATACATATATTTCTCCTTTCGTATCCAATCTAAAATTAATATTTTTATAAATTGTACATTAAGTATAATTATACCACTTTTTATATTTTTAAACAATGTTTTTTAAATATTTTTATATATTAATAATCAAATATTAATTTATAGTATAAGCTTTATATAAACTGTTTTAAAAGATAAATATTCATTTTTTTAAGTTTTAAACCAATATAAAAAAGCCTATTTAATAGCATAAAAGATTATACTACTAAAAATCTGGCTTTTTCATAATAAAAATCGAGTATTTGTTTTATCTTTAAGTTTGATATTAGTTAACTATATGTTCGTATTTTTCTATAATAGCATTACTTGGTTGTATTTTTTCTACCATCTCAAAGGCTATTTTAACTGCAAAAAAATGTAATTTTACCAAAATAGCTATAATTACTATTCCGAGTAAAAACCCAGTTATTACCCTTTTTATATTATTACTTTCATAGTTTGTTAAAAGTTGTATAAATCCATCTAATATAAGTGGCATAGTTAATAATATTATATATATTCCTTTAATATCTTTTAATTTTACTATAAAAATTATACCTACTATAACTCCTATAAGTTGTCCTGTACATCTTGCACAAATAGGAAACTGCTTTCCTTTATAAAAAAAAGACCTATCTGGCATACAATGACACATAAAAAGTATTTTTAAAAATTTTTCTATTTTACTATACATATTCCACCTTAAATAATTTTTAACAAATTTAATTACAATTAATTTTATATAAGTTTATAATTTACTTAACATTAGTAAAAAAGGTATAAATAAATTATACCTTTTTATATTAAGCACTAAACAACACACCTAAAACAATTAATAAAATATAAAATATGTAAAATAGAATTGATAATGAAATAGATACTAAAAATCCAATTAAACATTTTTTAGCTGTTTTTGGCTTTTTCCCTTCCCATACTAAATATAACACAAGACCTGCTATTGGAATACAAAACCCTAAGCAAAAATATCCTAAATTTCCACTATCAACTACTATATCTTATCTAGCTCCACAATTTTGACATACTTTACTATCTTCTGGTATTTGATTTCCACAAATTTTGCAAAACCGGAAAAACTACCCCTAAAATTTATTTCTTGCAAATTATATCATAATCTCTGACAATTTTCAACATTTTTATATAAAATATTATATAATATTTTATGCACTATGATAATCTATTTTTAAAATCCTCATAACCAAAGTGTTTTATTAGCTTTATACCTTCTTTTTCTGTATTAAAATATATAGAAGGTAAATTTATACCATTAAATGTATTATTTTTTACCATAGAATAAATTGCCATATCACAAAAAACTAATCTATCTCCTTCTTTTAAAGGTTTTTTAAAAGAATAATCTCCTATAACATCACCAGATAAACAAGTAGGACAACCTAATCTATAAGTATAATCATATTCATTAGGGCCTCCTGCACCTATTATTTTAGGTCTATAAGGCATCTCTAAAACATCTGGCATATGACATGTAGCCGATGTGTCTAAAATAGCTATGTCCATACCATTTTTCATAGTGTCTAAAACAGTTGATACTAAAAATCCTGTGTTTAATGCTATTGCCTCTCCAGGCTCAAGATATACATCTATATTATATTTATTTTTTATAAACATAATACATTCTATAAGTGTGTCTAAATAATAGTCTTCTCTAGTTATATGATGACCTCCACCAAAGTTTAACCATTTCATATTTTTAATATATTTTCCAAACTTTTCATCTACAATTTTTAATGTACGCTTTAATGTATCTGAATTTTGTTCGCACATAGTATGAAAATGTAAACCATCTAGCCCATCTATATAATCTTTTTCAAAATTTTCTAACGTAGTACCCATTCGTGAATTTGTAAAACAAGGGTTATATAAATCTGTTTCTATTTCAGAGTATTCTGGATTAATCCTTATACCTACTTCTATCTTTTTATCACACTCTTTAATTTTATCTTTATATTTTTTATACTGATTAAAATTATTAAATACTATATGGTCGCTATATTTTAAAATTTCATCAAAATCTTTTTCTACATAAGCTGGAGCATATATATGAACTTCTTTTCCCATTTCTTCATATCCAAGCCTTGCTTCAAATAATGAGCTAGAAGTTACCCCTTTTAAATATTCTCCTACAATATTAAATGTAGAAAACATAGAAAAAGCTTTTGTTGCAAGCAAAATTTTTGCTCCTGTTTTATCTTGTACATATTTTAATATTTCAAGATTTTTTCTAAGTAATTTTTCATCTACAACATAGCAAGGTGTTTGCAAACTATTAAAATCTATATTCATTTTTCCTCCTTAAAAAATTTAAACATAACCAATTCTCCGTTAATATCTGTTTCTCCATTAAAATTAAATCCTAATTTTTTATAAAATTTAATAGCTATATAGTTATCTTCATAAACACTTAAGTAAATTTTATTATAATTATATTCACTTTTTATCTTTTCTAGAAGAATAGGTAAAACTAAATTAGCATATCCCATATTTTGATAATTTCTATCTATTAAAAATCTGTCAAGCCAAACTCTACCATTTTTACCTTCATTTTTAAAAAGACCATACATTGCAAATCCTACATATTTATTATCTATTTTTATAATCGTAGGTTTCCAACATTTACATCTTCTGGCCTCTTTTATACAATCATACACTGTTTCTATATGCTTTTGTTGATTTTTAAAAACTTTTAATTTATATGCTTTTCTTCTATTTTGTTTTGTAACTTTTTCAAACTCAATATTCAAAATTTCACCTTCAAATCATTATATCTATATAGCTAATAATATAAAATTAAATTATAATTTAATAAATCAAGGTTTTAAATACTTTGTATTCAAAAACAGGCACTCTTAATATTTTTCTTCTTTAAAATTAAAAAAATAAACCCATTTATAAATTTTAAATTGAAAAATAGAGTCCCTTAATTTTATTTAAATAACGAGGGTGTAGACTTTGTCTACACCCTTTCGTCGTAATAACAAAATTATCACAACGAGTATTTTAACTAATTTTATTGTTAAAAAGCTAAAAATACTAAAAATATAAATAAAAACTATTATAAAACAATTAATCTACCATATCTGGATTAAAGCTTTCTTTCCAAGGTAAGCCCCATTTATTAAGCTCTTCCATAAATGGGTCTGGGTCAAATTCTTCTATGTTATACACACCTGCCTTGTCCCATTTTTTAGTCATAATCATCATAGCTCCAATCATAGCTGGAACACCTGTTGTATAAGAAATAGCTTGAGAACCAACCTCTTTATAACATTCTTGATGGTCGCAAACATTATAAAGATAATAAGTTTTTTCTTTACCATCTTTTATACCTTTAAATATACAACCTATGTTAGTTTTACCTTTTGTTCTAGGCCCTAGACTAGCTGGGTCTGGTAATATAGCTTTTAAAAACTGTATAGGTACAATTTCTTTTCCTTCAAAATTTATAGGCTCAATACTTGTCATACCTACGTTTTCTAAAACTTTAAGATGAGTTAAATATTTTTCAGAAAATGTCATAAAAAATCTTATTCTTTTAATACCTTTTATATTAACAGCTAAAGATTCTAACTCTTCGTGATATAAAAGATACATATCTTTTTCTCCTATTTCTGGAAAATTATAAACTCTTTTAATCTCCATAGGCTCTGTTTCTACAAATTTTCCATCTTCAAAATATCTTCCTTTAGATGTAATCTCACGAATATTTATTTCTGGATTAAAGTTTGTAGCAAAATGATAACCGTGGTCTCCTGCATTTGCATCTAAAATATCTATATAATGTATTTCATCAAAATGGTGTTTTAAGGCATAAGCAGAAAATACCCCTGTAACACCTGGGTCAAAACCACTACCTAAAAGAGCAGTAATACCAGCTTCTTTAAACTTTTCTCTATAAGCCCATTGCCATTTATATTCAAACTTAGCTGTATCAAGTGGCTCATAGTTAGCTGTATCAACATAATGTACTTTTGTAGCAAGACAAGCGTCCATTATAGTTAAGTCTTGATAAGGTAATGCAAGGTTTATAACAACATCTGGCTTAAACTCATTAATTAAAGCAATAATTTCATCAACATTGTCGGCATCAAGCTGAGCTGTTGATATTTTAGTGCGTCCTCCATCAAGCTTTTCTTTTAAAGCATCACATTTAGACTTTGTACGGCTAGCTATACAAATTTCTTCAAAAACTTCTGGGTTTTGACAACATTTATGAACTGTAACACTAGCAACTCCACCAGCACCAATAATTAAGGCTTTTCCCATTTCTTTTTTATCCTCCAAAATTAATATATTTTTTCCACATATTGATATACGTTAAGACATTAATATCATAAAGATATAAAATTGTTTGTGTAAGACTAATTATACAAAATAAAATTTAATTAATCAAGATTTTTACAAAAATAATTTTAAAAATTTTTTAATATATATTAAAAATTTTAATACATTAAGGTTATATACAAAGTCTACACCCTTTCGTTATAATAATAAAATTATCACAATGATTTACTGTATGAATAAAGCAAGTTTTTTAAAAAAGGTCTAAATATCCTAAAAATCTGACTTTTACAAAATCTAAGGCAAAGTCCCATCTTGTGATTATAATTTTTATACTTTGCATAAAAATTAGTATAAAATATTTTATCTTTAAATCTAATATTAAAACTAATATGTGTTAAAATTAATTATTTTATGATAAAATATAAAAAAAACTAAGGAGAATTACTATGTTAAAAGGAAAATGTATAATAATTGGAGTTACTGGTGGTATAGCTTGCTACAAAGTTGCAAATCTTGTTAGTATGTTAAAAAAATGTGGTGCTAATGTAAATGTTATAATGACAAAAAATGCTACCGAATTTATATCTCCCCTAACTTTTGAAACTTTAAGTGGTAACAAATGTGTTGTAGATACTTTTGAAAAAAAAGCTAATTATGATGTAGAACATATATCTTTAGCAAAAAGAGCAGACCTTATAATGATAGCTCCTGCTACAGCAAATATTATAGCAAAAATGGCAAATGGTATAGCCGATGATATGCTTACTACAACAGTTTTAGCATCAAAATATAAAAAAATAATAGCTCCTGCTATGAATACTAATATGTATGAAAATAAAATAACTCAAGATAATATATCTAAGCTAAAATATTACGATTTTGATGTTATAGAACCTGCCGTTGGGCTTTTAGCTTGTAATGATACAGGCGTTGGAAAAATGCCTGAACCTGACATTTTATTTGAACATATTTTAAAAGAATTAGCTTTTGAAAAAACTTTATTAAATAAAAATATTTTAATATCTGCCGGGGCTACCTGTGAATATATAGACCCTGTTAGGTATATTACAAATCCATCTAGCGGTAAAATGGGCTTTGCCCTTGCAAAAGTATGTATGTTAAAAGGTGCTAATGTTACATTAGTGTGTGGAAAAACTTCTGTAAAGCCTCCTATGTTTACTAATATTATAAATGTTGTATCTGCCCAAGATATGTTTGATATATTTAAAGACATACATAAAAATTTTGATATGATTTTTATGACGGCTGCTGTATCTGATTTTACACCTGTAAATTTTTATGATGAAAAGGTAAAAAAACATACATTAAATAGCCCTAACCTAGAGCTAAAACAAACTAAAGATATTTTAAAATATTTAGGAGATAACAAGCCCTCTAACCAAATATTATGTGGATTTTCTATGGAAACAGAAAATCTTTTAGAAAATTCTAAAACAAAACTTATTAATAAAAATTTAGATTATATTGTAGCTAATAACCTTAAAGAAGAAGGTGCAGGGTTTAATGTAGATACAAATATAGCTACACTAATATCAAAAGATGATTATATATCTTTTGAAAAACTAACAAAATTTGAACTTGCTAATAAAATTGTAGATATAATAATAAATAATCACAATTAAAACAAAATTTTTTAGACTTTATATAAAAGTTAAAATGATAATATGAGACTTATATTTATTATATTGCCTCATATTATCATTTGTTTATTTTATACTTCCAGAGCCTTTTATTTTTGTATTACATTTTATATCAAATTGTACATAATCATAAATATTATTATTTTCTAAATTATACTTATCATATAAGTTATATTCATTTTTTCTTATAAGCTCTTTTAAACCTATTATATCAATATTTAAACTTTTAATGTTATTAATAGCATTTTCTATCTCTTTTTTTACATAAATAGATATTTCATCTTCTATCATTTTATATTTTTCTGTGTCTATCATTATGTTTTTACCCAAATAATATTCAGATATATTGCCTTCTAGATTAACTAAAAACTGACAAGTTATTTTATTATTTTCTTCATAAAACTTTTTCTCTACTTTCTTTTTAAATATAGAAGTAGATACATATGCTTTTTCAAAAGGTATAGATATTTCTCCTAAAGAATTTTTATCTATTAGCCATAAAATTCCTTTTGTTGTAGCGTCTTCTAAATATCCTATATACCTACTATCTTTTAATGCAATTAACCCACTTAACCTTACATCTTTATCTATAACCTGTATATTAGGAATAACTGTATCTCCTGTTGATAGCAACTGTTGTATAATATCTTCCAAATCTACTCTGTAAGTAAAAAAAGAATTTTTCTTATTATTTTTATAAAAGTCATTTATATATATACCTAACATTTTTTCATCTTTAGGTATAGTTTGTAAAATTTCCTTAGCATTGCCTTGCGTTCCTAACACTATAATTTTTCGGCTTATTTCATTGTTTCTTTCTAAAGAATCTATCACTTCTTTTAATAATACATCATCTTCTAATATTCCTTTGCCTAAAACAACTACTTTTGTATGACCATAATATAAATTTTTACTCATATATGTGTCAATTAGCTCCATTGTAGATGCAACAGACGAACCTTCGGCAATTTTTACTGCCTCATTTATACTATTTTCTTGTTTATCTTTGCTCATAGGGTCGGCTTGTTTTTCTGTATTGCCCGTTTTTTCACCTTCAGGTACTTCTGGCATAGCTAAAGATACAATAAATCTTTTTTCTTCTCCTGTTTTTTCTATACTTGTATCACTTTCTTCGTTATATTTATCTATACCTATTGCTAAAACAATTGCTCTTTCTTCTAGCTCTACTTTATCAAAACAACCGGTTAAAAATACACTACAAAATAATAAAATAAATATAGTTTTAAATATTTTCACTTTTTAACCCCCTTACCTTAGCTACTACATATAAAAGTATTGGTAAGATTACTATATAAAAAACGCCAAATGTAAAATAAAATATATCCATTATTTTGTATACAACAGTTATATTGCTTGGTAAAAAAGATATAAAATATACTATTGGTATACATATACATATAAATGTTGTATGTGTGCCTACCTTTGCTACATCTTTAAATATTAAAGATGAAAAAAACATTCCTGCATTAACCATCATAAAAATAGATATTATCCAAAATGTCATTATTAAAGCATCTTGACGCTCTATAAAAGACCCTGGTAAGTCTATCGTATCCATTATCTCCAACACTGGCCACATTTGATGCATAATATCATATTTCCCAAACCTAGCTATCGTTATAAGCGTTATAATAGTCATTATTATTCCTACTATTGTTATAGCACCTATCGTAGCCTTTTTTATTTTTTCTTTTTCTTTAATATATGGATAAACTAAAAATATAAAATCTATCCCTGTAAAATAAAAAAGCATATAGCCCCCGCCTTTTAAGGCCTCTATCGGCTTAATTTCTTTAAAAAAGGGCTTTAAATTTGAAAAGTCTATATCAAAAACTGCTATAAAAAATACAAATGCCAAAGGTAAAAATACAATAAAAATAAGTATTTCTGCTATACGCCCTCTAGCTTCATATCCTTTGCTTGCCATATATGAGCCTAAAAGTAGCATACTAAAAGATATTACCCAAAAAGGTGTGTTAAAAAGCATTATTTCTTTTAATATTTCAGAAAAAATTCTTACTTCCATTGCAACACCAATCATTATTTTTATAATAAACCCAAAGCTAATTAATATTCCAAGTGGTTTACCTAAAATTTTACAAGTATAATCTACAAAATTATCTTCTGGATATATTTTTGCTACTTCATTTATTATCGTTAAAAAAAATATAGAAAAAATTAAGCCTATTAAAATAAGTGCCCAACCATTTTGCCCTCCAAATTTTACTGCTCTTTGAGGTAAAATAGTTATACCCATACCAAAAATATCAAGTATTAAAAGTAATTTTAACTGTCTTATAGTTATAAAGTTATTTTCTGCAAACATAGCTACCTCCTTAATTTATGTCCTGTTTTTTATTTTTAGATAAACTTAACCTTGTTTTTTGACTATCTTTAGCAAAAATAGGTCTTTTTCTAAGCATAAATATAGGTAACTTTACTAATGTATCTTTAATGTCATTAAGCCCATATTCTTTTACAGATACAAAAGGATATAAATAAGGTATTCCAAAACTTTTTAGTGTTACAAGATGTATAAGACAAATTAATATAGCAAGCCAAAATCCAAAAAATCCTAATAATGATGATAATAAAATTATAAAATATTTAGTAAGCCTATACCCTGCTACAAGAGCAATATTTGGTATAGCAAAGCTACAAATAGCCGTAAGCGCTATTACTATAACTACTATTGGACTAACTAAACCTGCCTCTACTGCCGCTTGTCCTATTATTATACCTCCAACTATTCCAAGGGTGCTACCTATTGCCGAAGGTAGCCTTATACCTGCTTCTCTTAAAGTTTCAAAGGCAAGCTCCATTAAAACTATTTCTACAACTGCCGGTATAGGCACTGTCTGCCTAGCTTCTGCCATTTTTAAAATAAGCTCCATAGGTATCATAGCGGGGTGATATACTGCTATTGCTATATATAGCCCTGGTAAACATACTGCTAAAGCTCCTGCTATATATCTTATAATCCTTACAAAACTCATTATTTCCCATCTTTGATAATAATCTTCTGATGATTGATAAAAACTAGCTAATATAGTAGGAACAATTATTACAAAAGGTGTATTATCTACAACAATAGCTATTCTACCTTCTAAAAGAGCCGATGCTACCTTATCTGGTCTTTCTGTCATTTGCATTTGTGGAAAAGGTGATTTATAATCATCTTCTATAAATTGTTCTATATATCCACTATCTAATATACCATCTATATCTATCATATTAAGCCGTTTTTCTACTTCTTCTAATATTTCTGGTCTAGCTATATCCTCCATATACATTATACCAATATCTGTTTTGCTTCTTTTTCCTATTCTTATTTGTTTTAATTTTAAATTAGTATCTCTTATTCTTCTTCTTATAAGAACAGTATTTACTCTAAAGGTTTCTGTAAAAGCCTCTTTTGAGCCTTGTACAACTACTTCTGTGTCTGCCGTAGCAACGCCTCTTCTAGGAAACCCCTTTGTAGATAAAATAATAGCTTTATCAAATCCATCTACTAATAATAATGTATTTCCCGCTAATATTTCATCTATAACTTTTTCAAAATCTGTTTCTTCAAAAAAATCTGCAGTTGCTATGCCTCCATTTTTTAAAGCCTCAAATATATTTTCTTTAAGCTCATTTCCATTTGGTCTTACTTGTCTTAAATCTATCATAAGTATGTCCATAAGCTCATCTATAAAAGCTCTATCGGTCATTACATCTATATAGCTTATATATAAATTTGTCTCTCTATTTTCTCCAACTGGAAACTTTCTTTTTACTATATCTCCAAAATCTTTAAATCTTGTGTCTAAATATTTTATATTTTTGTCTATGTCTTTATCTATATACAATATTTCGCCTCCCCATTTTTTGTTTATAACTTTAGCTTTTACCACTATTTTTTATTTATACATATTTTTAAAAATTAGGTTAGACTTTTTTTAATTTTTACTATAAAATATATTTATATTAGGAGGTTAATATATGAATGATTTAGATTTTGATAAAATTTATAAAATATTAGAAGATTCTTTTGAACCATTTTTACACAGAGGATACAAAAGACAAAAACAACTTTTAAATAATGATAAATATCATATAATTAGCTATAAAGAAAATAACGAAATATTAGGGTTTTTAAGCTATTGGCAACTAGATAAAAATCTTTTATTTGTTGAGCATTTTGCAGTATGCCCTAAAATGAGAGGTTCTGGAATAGGAACAAAAATTTTTAATGATTTTTTAAAATTAGAAGGTGATAAATTTTTAGAGGTAGAACCACCTCATACCCAAATAGACAAAAAAAGAATAAAATTATATGAAAGTTTTGGTTTTATATTTCATCAAAACTTATACTATCAACCTCCATATAATATAGGAGATGATAAAACAAGACTTCATATTATGTGTTCTAAAAAATTAGATGATGAAAATTTTAATAATCTAGTAAAAATTTTATATAAAACTGTTTATAATGTTTAATACTTTATAAATATAAAACTATCTCATACTAAAGATAAAATATTTTAGCGTAATATTTTCATTTTTATATTTTTTGCAAAAAGCTAAATTTATAGAAATTTTAGCTCTTGTACAAAAAAATTAACCTTTTTCATACACTACCTAAATACCCTTAGTATTAAAACAATACTAAGGGTATTTTTATAAATTTTAATTAATTTTTATTAAATACAAACTCTTCTGTATAATCTACTGTTATACTATCACCACTTGCAAAATCTTCATCAAGATATTTTTCTGCAAAAGTATCTTCTATGTTAGTTTGTATAGTTCTTCTAAGTGGTCTAGCTCCATAGCTATTGTCATATCCAAGCTCAACAAGCTTATCCATAGCTTTTTCTGTAAATGTTATTTCTATATTTAAGTTATCTTTTATTCTTTGCTTAAGTTCATCTAACATTATTTTAGATATTTCTTTAACTTCATCTTTATTTAATGTATGGAATACTATAATATCATCTATTCTATTTAAAAATTCTGGTTTAAATGTCTTTTTAACTTGCTCCATAACATTTTTTTTCATATCTTCATATTTTTTAACTTGTTCTTCAGAAGCAGTAAACCCTAGTTTTTTATTCTCTGTTATACTTCTAGCACCTACGTTAGATGTCATTATTATAACAGTATTTTTAAAATCTACTTTCCTACCTTGAGAATCTGTTATATGCCCATCATCTAAAACTTGTAATAAAAGATTAAACACATCTGAATGAGCTTTTTCTATTTCATCAAATAAAACAACAGAATAAGGTTTT
The DNA here is from genome assembly GCF_940677205.1 of [Clostridium] colinum. NCBI lineage: Bacteria > Bacillati > Bacillota > Clostridia > Lachnospirales > Lachnospiraceae > Tyzzerella > [Clostridium] colinum. Next base: position 1,668,900 of record NZ_OW712331.1, read on the forward strand.
CTTCTTATTTTTTCACTTATTTGACCACCTTCATCATATCCAACATATCCAGGAGGAGACCCTATAAGTTTAGATACGCTATGTTTTTCCATAAACTCACTCATATCAACCCTTATCATAGAATCTTCATCACCAAATAATACTTCGCTTAATGTTTTGGATAGTTCTGTTTTACCTACTCCAGTAGGTCCTAAGAACAGAAATGAACCAATAGGTCTTTTAGGATTTTTTAACCCTACTCTTCCTCTTCTTATAGCTTTAGCTATAGATTTAACAGCCTCTTCTTGACCAATAACTCTTTTATGAAGTATACTCTCCATATTTTTTAGTCTTTGGCTTTCTTCTTCTTGCATTTTTTTAACTGGTATACCAGTCCAACCAGATATAATATCTGCTATTTCTTCTGGTGTTACCACTTGTGATTCATTTCCATTTTTATCTTTCCAACTATTTTTTTCTTCATCTAATTTAGTTCTTATTTCTTGTTCTTTTATTTTTATTTGGCTTGCTCTTTCATAGTTTTCTGTTTTTATAGCCTCTTCTTTTTCTTTAGATAAATCTATTAATTGCTCTTCTAATTTTTTAATTTCTGGTGGCATTGTAAATGTAGTTAATCTTACTTTAGATGAAGCTTCGTCTAATACGTCTATTGCTTTATCTGGTAAAAATCTGTCTGTTATATATCTACTAGATAATTTAACGGCAGATATTATAGCATCATCTGTAATTTTTACACTATGATGTACTTCATATTTATCTCTTAAACATTTTAACATTTTAATAGCATCTTCTTCTGACGGTTCTTCAACTTTTACTGGTTGAAATCTTCTTTCTAAAGCCGCATCTTTTTCTATATGCTTTCTATATTCGTTTAAGGTAGTAGCTCCTATTATTTGTATTTCTCCTCTAGCAAGAGAAGGTTTTAAAATGTTAGAGGCATCTATTGCTCCTTCTGCACCACCTGCTCCTATTATAGTGTGTATTTCATCTATAAATAAAATAATATTATTACTTTGTTTTACTTCTTTAATAATTTTTTTGATACGTTCTTCAAATTCACCACGATATTTAGACCCTGCAACAACAGATGCAATATCTAAAGATACTACTCTTTTATGTTTTAATATTTCTGGAACATCACCTTTTACAATTTTTTCGGCAAGACCTTCTACAATTGCCGTTTTACCTACTCCTGGTTCACCTACAAGACAAGGGTTATTTTTTGTCCTTCTAGATAATATTTGTATAACTCTTTCTATTTCTACATTTCTTCCATCAATAGGGTCAAATTTATTTTCTGTTGCAAGGCTTGTAAAATCTCTACTATATTTATCTAAAGTTGGTGTATTATTGCTTTTATTACTATTTTTAGAGCTTCTATTTATAGGAGTACCCGTACTGTTTTCACCTTCTCCAAGCATAACTAATATATCATCATATAATGCCTGTGGGTTTACATTAAGATTTTGTAATATTTTTATAGCTATACTATCTCCATATAAAGCACTAGACTCTTTTATAAGTGCTATTAATATATGTTCTGTTCCTATATAATTTGTACTCATATTAATAGCTTCATCACAGCTTCTATTTAATATTCTTTTCATTCGTGGTGTAAAAGCATCTGAAGATATATTGCCTTTTAAACTAGATTGACCAACAAGATTTATTATTTCATTTTTAACATTGTCATAATTTACATTTTTCATTTCCAATGCTTTAGAGGCAATGCTATTTTTAACATAAACTAAACCAAGTAATAAATGTTCTGTTCCTATATAGTTATGCCCAAAATCTGAAGCACTTTTTCCTGCATAGTTTATTACATCTTCTGCTTTTTGTGTAAATTTTAATTGCATATAAAACCCTCCTATTTATTAAATACTTCATTAAGATATTTTGCTCTGTATATTTTTATATCTTCTTTTTCGTTTATTTTATATCTATCTATAATATTAGCAGATTGTATGTTCATCATAACATTATAAATATTTACATCGCATAGATTATTATCTATTATACCAATATCTAAACCAAGCCATATATTAGATAAATGTTCCATAGCTTCTTCAAACTTTATTTGTTTACAATATTTTATTATACCATAAGAACGAGAGATTTTATCTTCTATATTTATATTTTTATCACTTTTTAAACTTTCTCTTAGACTATTTTCTCTTTCTACTATTTGTAGAGTTATATTTTGTAAATCTTTTAATATTTGTTTTTCTGTTTTTCCAAGAGTTATTTGGTTAGATATTTGATATATAGCACCAAAGGCTTTACTACCTTCTCCGTGCATACCCCTTAAGGTCATACCAAATTTAGCTATATTTTGTGCAATAGATTGAATATATCCATATTTTTCCAACATAGGTATATGCAACATAAAAGACCCTCTAAGTCCTGTTCCTAAATTAGTGATACAAGATGTAAGATAGCCATATTGTTTGTCAAAGGCATAAGATAATGTTTCTTCAAGAAGATTATCTATCCTATTTGCCTCTTCAAAACATTTTTCTATATTATAGCCACTATTTATAGCTTGTATTCTTATATGGTCTTCTTCGTTTATCATAATATTAATATTTTTATTTTTTTCTAATATTATAGCTTTTGGTTTATTACTTTCCAAAAAATTATTACTTACAATATATTTTTCTAACATTGTATATTGTTTTACTTTATCAAGATTATCAAAATCTATCTTCTCAAAATAGTTTTTTGTACTTAATCTATCATTAAATATTGCTCTATTTATATTTTCAATCATTTCTTTAGATTGTTCTTCATTTATAGCATAATAAAAAGGATAATCTTTAAGATTTCTTGCAAGACGAACTCTGCTTGATATAATAATGTTATCATCAATCTTTTCTTCATACCAAAACATTAAAGCTCACCTCTTTCAATTTCTTTTATTTTATCTCTAATCTTTATAGCTTCTTCATAATTTTCTTTTTCTACAGCAATATTTAGCTTTTGCTTTAATAATTTTATAGTATCTACACTAGGTTTATAGGTTTCTAAATTTTTAGGATTTTTACCTATATGGACATTTTTTTCTTGTATGTTATTAAGCATAATATCTATTTTATCCCTAAAAACATTATAACAATTACTGCAACCTACTTTTCCAGTATTTTTTAATTTTTCAAAAGTATTGCCACATACGTTACACCTATAGTTTTTTTCATATTCATCTGCAAAAATGTTGCTAGAAAAAAAACTATTAAAAAAATTATCTATAAAGTTGTTATTATTTTTAATTTTATTAAAACAATAGTCGCATAAATTGTAATCTACTTTTAAACCATTTATATTTTGGGTATACTTAATAGTAGCATTATTATTTTTACATTTTTCACAAAGCATAAAAATCCCCCTTTAATACTATAAATTTATTACTATTATATAATATCATTATTAGCCACTTTTGTCAATGAGTGCTAAGAACTTTTTTAAAAAAATCTAACATACAATATTTATATGGCTTATAAAACTATTAAAATTGCTTTTATTTATCATATTAAGATTTAAAACCTTTATTAAAAAATATTATATGTTAGTTATTGTTTTATTAATCTAAACCAATTTTTTCATACATTTTATACATTTTTTATTTTTTATGTTATTAAGTGTGTTACATCGTTTACATATATTAACTAAATTTAAGCCATTTTTATTTTTACGTATTTTTAAAGTATAAGTAAAGTTTTCATCTTTCATATTATTATTCATATATTATCTCCTTATAAAGCCCTACCACAATTTAAACAAAATTTATTGTTAATATCATTTTTTTGCCCACAAGCTCTACATATTCTACATTCTTCTACACTAGATAATTTAGAAGGTATATCTTTTATATATGTATCTGAAGCTTTACTTATGTTTTTATTTTCTTCTATTTTTTGTTTAGTCTCTAATATTTGTTTTTCTATATCAAGTATTTGTTTATACTTTTCATCAAAAAATTCACCAATATTACCACCATAAGAATATATTTCATATACTTTTTTTCCTATATCAATATAAATATTTTTTAATTTTTCTTCTTGTGATGATAATTGCATAGAAAGTTTAGTATTTTTTATTATATCTTTAGAACTTTTTATCATATTTTTTCCTATTTTATTAACCATATACTTTAATTTTTCCATAATACCACTCTTTCATTAAATAAATATTAATTTAGTACGACACAATTTTTTGTAGATGATTTACCTTTATAAAGGTTTATATCCGCATTTTTTAAAACTTTATCTATTTTATCATTTTCATTATTAAATTCTGCTAATCCTATTGTCATAGTAACTTTTATAGATTCATCATTATAATTTAAACAATATTCTCTTACATCATCTAAAATACTTTCACAAATTTTATTTGATGATAATATATTATCTTTTATTAAAATTAAAAATTCTTCTCCGCCCCATCTACAAACTTTTATATTGTACTTTTTGCTATTGTTTATTAATATATCAGCTATTGCTTTTAATATTATATCACCACAATCGTGACCATAGGTGTCATTTATTCTCTTAAAATTATCTATATCACAAATACCAATAGAAAAAACTTTGTTATCATATTTAAATTGTTCTATTTGCCTCTTAATCTTTTCATTCATACCTCTTCTATTGTAAATACCTGTTAATGTATCTATATTTACAATATTTTTTAATATCTTATTTTTACATTGCAAGTCTTCTTGTATATCTCTCATTTCTGATAAAAAGCCATATGTAAGAAAAGAAAATAAAAAACTTGCTGATACTGTATTAAATGTATACAAAACTTCACTTAAATACATAAATTCTTGTTGAAAGGTAGCAATTCTAGAACCTGCATATATTTTAGAAACTTGATAAATAATAAATGTCAAGCCAACTATTATATGTCCATATATTTCTTTTCTTAATACATTTATTGTAACAAAATATATAGCTGGTATCATACATAATGGATAAACATAAAATCCCCCTTGCCACCCAATAAAGTATATACATAATAACATATGTAAACAAACTTCAAAAAAAGTTATAATTGTAGCCAAAGTTATACTGTCCTTATTGTAGTTAAGATAAATAGTTAAACTTAAATATAAAATAACACTAAATATATTAAAAATACCTAAAATTTTTATATTATCTGCAAAAAATAAAATGCTAAATAATAAATGTAATATCATAGCCAATATAACACATATTCTAAAAAAATATAAAAATGTAACTTTTAGCTTTTTATTTTTCTTAATTCTATTCATTCCTATAAACCTTCTCATTTTCTCTTTATTTTATGTTAGTTATTTTTATTACTACCTTTAACCCCAACCTCAAAATTCATATTACTAATGCTCTCTTTTAAAGATATATCTGCTTTAGTTTTTTCTATGTTGTAATAATCAATAATACCTAAATTACCCTTTCTTAATGCTTCTGCAATAGCATTTGGCACAAGGGCTTCTGATTCTACAACTTTAGCTTTCATTTCTTGTTCCATAGCAATAGCTAAAGCTCTTCTTTCTTCTGCTTTTGCTTGAGCTATTTTTTTATCTGCTTCTGCTTGTTCTATTTGCAAATGAGCACCTATATTTCTACCTATATCTATATCTGCAATATCTATTGATAATATTTCAAAAGCTGTTCCAGAATCTAGCCCTTTACTTAATACTACTTGAGATATTCTATCTGGATTTTCTAACACTTCTTTATGGCTTTTTGCCGAACCAACAGTGGTAACTATACCCTCTCCAACACGTGCTACAATAGTTTCTTCTCCTGCTCCGCCTACAAGTCTTGTAAGATTGGCTCTAACAGTAACTCTAGCAATTACTTTAACTTCTATCCCGTCTACTGCAACAGCCGATATCCAAGGAGTTTCTATAATTTTAGGATTTACACTCATTCTAACTGCTTCAAAAACATCTCTACCTGCTAAGTCTATTGCTGCTGCTTTTTCAAAAGAAAGCTCTAGATTAGCTCTATGAGCTGCTATTAATGCATCTACCACATTATCAACTTTACCTCCGGCTAATAAATGTGATTCTAATTGGTTTGTATTTATATCTAAGCTAGCTTTTGTCCCTTTTATTAAAGGTTTTATAATTCTATCTGGTCGTACTCTTCTAAGCCTCATACCTATTAAAGAGAATATACTAACTTTAACACCTGCTGCATAAGCCGATATCCAAAGGCCAACAGGTATAAAACTAAGTGTTATAACAATTACTATAAATACTATAAAAAATAGTATAGAAAAAAATACAAATTGCATATTATTACCTCCTTAGTTAGTATTTACTAATTTAACATAAAGCTTATTATTTTCAAATTTTGTTATTTTTATTAAAGAGTTACTTTTTATATATCCTTCATCTGACAAAACTTCTAAAACTATTCCATTAAATTCGGCATTTCCAAATGGCCTAAGGTCTGTTTTACAAATGCCTTCTTTACCTACAAATTGTTCCATATTTCCTATATCTTTTTTATCTTTTAATAGTACATCTGATAAAATAAATTTAGAATATATTTGAGTATTTTTTAATTTTTTTATTATAAAAGCTAAAAATATTGTAATTAAAAATATTTCTAATAAAACTATTATAAACCCAAAATTTATTGTAAAAATAGTTATGCCCCAAGATAAAATCATTAAAATAATACCTATTATACCAAATATACCAAATCCTGGTGCTAATAGCTCAAAAATTAAAGATACTAAACCAATTATCGTTAATATAAAAACAAGTGTTCCCATAGGATATACCTCCTTGTTAGACTGTTTTAAAAGTTTTATACATTAAATCTAAATAATATAACATCTCCATCTTTAACAATATATTCTTTACCTTCGCTTCTTACAAGACCTTGCTCTTTAGCCTGTGTTAAAGACCCTAATCTTACTAAGTCGTCGTAAGATACTACTTCGGCTCTTATAAATCCTCTTTCAAAGTCTGAATGTATTTTACCTGCTGCTTGAGGTGCTTTTGTACCTTTAGTTATTGTCCATGCTCTTACCTCTTGAGGACCTGCTGTTAAATAACTTATAAGCCCAAGAAGAGAATAACTAGCGCTTATAAGTCTATCAAGCCCGCTTGTTTCACAACCTAAATCTGCTAAAAATTCTTTTTTCTCATCGTTGTTAAGCTCTGCTATTTCTTCTTCTATTTTAGCACAAACAACAAACACTTCTGAGCCTTCTTCTTTAGCTAAATTTCTTACTTCATTTACAAATGGATTATTTTTAGCATCATCTGCAAGTTCTTCTTCTGCTACGTTAGTTGCATATAAAACTGGTTTAAATGTAAGAAGATTTAATTCTTTAACAAAATTTACTTCTTCATCGTCGTTAAGCTCTATATTTCTTGCAACTGTACCTTCTTCAAGGCTTTTCTTTAATCTTTCTAAAACATTAAGCTCTTTTTGTAAAGATTTATCGGCTTTAGCCGCTTTTGATGTTCTTGATATTCTTCTATCTATAACTTCTATATCTGAAAAAATAAGCTCAAGATTTATAGTTTCTATATCTCTAACAGGGTTTACAGAAGCATCTACGTGTACTATGTTTCCGTCTTCAAAGCATCTAACAACATGTACAATAGCATCTACCTCTCTAATATGAGATAAAAACTTATTTCCAAGTCCTTCACCTTTGCTTGCACCTCTTACAAGCCCTGCTATATCAACAAATTCTATAACAGCTGGTAAAACTTTTTTAGAGTCATATATTTCTCTTAATTTTTCTAATCTTTCATCAGGAACAGGTACAATCCCAACATTAGGGTCTATTGTACAAAATGGATAATTTGCAGATTCTGCTCCACCTTGTGTAAGAGAATTAAATAATGTACTTTTACCAACGTTAGGTAAACCAACTATACCTAGTTTCATAAATTTATCTTCCTTTCAACAACTAATCATTATTATATATATAGTATACTTTATATTGTTTATTTCTTCAAGTTAAATATTATTTTTAATACTAATTTCTACATTTTTGCTTATATTATATATTTAAGTTTACAAAAATCTAACTAAAGGTTATAATATAAAATATCGTTAAAAGGAGGATACTTTATGGCTTTAGATGGCTTTGCTATTTCAAATATAATTTATGAACTAAAAAATAATATTATGGGTGGTAGAGTAGATAAAATTTATCAACCAGAAAAAGATGAAATAATTTTACAAATAAGAAATAAAGGTACTGCATACAAACTTTTACTTACTGCTAACGCATCTAGCCCTAGGATACATTTTACAACTATACAAAAGGAAAACCCTATTAATGCTCCTCTTTTTTGTATGGTTCTTAGAAAACACCTTTCTAGCGGTAAAATAATAAATATTACTCAACCTAACTTTGAACGTATTGTTAATATCCACGTAGAATCTATAAATGAGCTTGGTGATTATTCAGTAAAAACATTAGTGTTTGAAATAATGGGCAAACATAGTAATATTATATTAATAGATGATAAAAATAATATATTAGAATCTATTAAGCATATATCATTTGATAAAAGCTCTGTAAGAGAAGTTTTGCCTAATAGAACTTACGTTTTGCCTCCTGCTCAAAATAAAAAAAATCCATTAAAAACAAACTTTGATGAGTTTATGGCTATATTTAAAAACTCTATGCCTACAAAAACTCAACAACTAATATATAAATCTTATAATGGTATAAGCCCTATATTAGCATCTGAAATATGTAATAATGCTAATATAGATTGCTCTGCAAATACAAATGAAATTTTAGATGACCAATTAAATGAGCTATATAAGGCTTTTAATAACATTATTACATTAAATATAGAAGAAAAATTTAACCCACAAATAATTTATAACGAAAATGAAACTGTATTAGATTTTACTGTTTTCGATTTTAACATTTTTAAAGGTTTAGATAAAAAAATATTTTCTTCTATATCTGAACTTTTAGAGTTTTTCTATAAATCTAAAGACTTAACATATAGATTAAATCAAAAATCTCAAGATTTAAAAAGGCTTATTTCACAAAACATAGAACGTTGTGCTAAAAAGAAAGATATACAACAAAAAACTTTAAAAGATATAGCAAATAGAGATATGTTAAAATTATATGGTGAACTTATCACTTCTAATATATATGCTATAAAAAAGGGTATGACAAAAGTTACATTAAACAACTTTTATTCTGAAAATTTTGAAGAAATAGAAATAAGACTAGACCCAAATTTAACACCTGCCGAAAATGCCCAAAAATATTTTAAAAAATATAACAAAGAAAAAAGAACTTTTGTAGCTTTACAAGAACAAATTAAACAAAATAATGAAGAACTTTTATATTTAGAAAGTGTATTATCTTCTGTTAATGCCTGTACAGATGAATATGACATAAAAGAAATAAGAACAGAACTTTCTGAACAAGGTTTTTTAAAACGTCAAAAAAATAGTAAAAATAACAAACAAAAAAATAATAAAAAAGCTAAGCCTCTACACTATATATCAACAGATGGTTTTCATATATACGTGGGTAAAAACAACACACAAAATGATGAGCTTACACTACGTTTTGCAAAACCTTTAGATATGTGGTTTCACACTAAAGATATTGCCGGCTCTCACGTTATAGTTGTATCTGAAGGCAAGGAAATACCAAACTCTACTTTAAATGAAGCAGCTAACCTTGCCGCATATTATAGCAAAGCTACAAATTCTAGCCTTGTACCTGTTGATTATACACCTAAAAAGTTTGTAAAAAAACCAAACGGTGCAAAGCCTGGTATGGTTATATATGAAACAAATAAAACGGCATATATAACACCAAATGAAAAGCTTATTGAAAATATGCAAAAAATAGACTAAACCTAAAATTATTTACTAATTATAACAAGGTTAGACTTTGTTTTAAGTTGTAAAAAAGCCAGATTTTTAAAATTTTAAAAATCGGCTTTTTTTAATGTAGTTGATTAAATATAAAACTTTATAAAATACTACTACTCTTTATCTTTATAAATCTTTTAACATACACTTGTATATACTATATTTCTAGACTTTTTATTTTTTATTTAAGTATTTACATTGTACATATTGTATGATATAATATACATAAAGAAAAGCTAATCTTAATTGTTAGCCCACTACTGTTTTTATTTAATAACAGCCACAGTTTTGCGGACACATGGGCTGTTATTTTTTTGTACTATTAATTATTGATACAATTAAACTTAATAATGCTAATATTATCATTATTGTTTCATATGTACTCATAGCACCACCCCCTAACCCTTTAGGAGTTAGTGGGCTAACAACCCTTTATTAAGATTAGCTCTAATAAATTATACAATATAATTATTTATTTTGCAATATTCTTTATATTTCTTTAATATGTTTTTGTTAATTATATTTTATATATATTGGGTAACATTTTCTTTAGTTTTATGATTTGTATTATCTATTTTTATTCCTTTGTCATTTTTAATATAACATAAGTAACTCTATGTATCATCACTAAATTCTATTTTCCCGTTTTCTTTTTCAAATTCTAAAATACGCTTTTTAATTAATTGTTCAATTTCTTTGTTTTTACTTCTTACTTCATATTTAGCTATATAATCTAATTTATTTAATAAATTTTTACTAATTCTTAAAGTATATCTAGGTAAATTATCTTTCATAAAACAAAGCTCCTTTTATATATTTTGACGCATTATTAACCAAATTATAACATATATATATAATATATTGTAAAAATGACGAATTATTGACGAACAAAAATTATTTTTATTAAAAAAAGCTTTAATATAAGTAATTTTATTTATATAGTATATACTTAATAAATTAAACTTTAAATATAATATTAAAGTTTAATTAAAAAAATCAAATTTTTAGTTAATTTTATTATATAGTTTATCTTAAATCTAAATATATATTTTTATAAAACGTTATTATTCTTTATCAACAAATTCTATTTTACCATTTTCTTTTTCAAATTCCAAAATACATTTATTTAATAAATATTTAATTTGTCCATTTGCAGAACGACCTTCATATTTTGAAATATAACCTAATTTATAGTGCATTTCATCATCAATACGAATACTTATATGTTTTCCTTTACTCATAAAATAATCCTCCTTTTTAAATATATGACTTTATTTTAAGTGCAAAATGATGTAAAATGTTATATATACACTTATTTTAAGTGCATAAAATTATATTTATTTTAAAAGGAGCTTTAATATGAATAAAGTTTGTTCATTTACAGGCCATAGACCTAACAAATTTAACTTTAAATATGATGAAGAACATATCGATTGTATTAGAATAAAAGCTAAGCTAATAGATGAAATAGAAAATTTATATCTAAATGGTGTGAAATATTTTTTGACAGGTTGTGCAATGGGAGTTGATATATGGTGTGCCGAAATAGTTTTACAATTAATGAAAAAATATAATGATATAAAATTATTTTGTGTTTTACCTTTTAATAATCATTGTGAAAAATGGAATGAAAGCTACAAATTAAGGCTTAAAAATATAATTGATAATAGTACAAAAACAATTAAACTACAAGAAAGTTATACAACAGATTGTTATTTTAAAAGAAATAAATATTTAGTAGATAAATCTAATATAATTTTAGGGGTTTATGACTTAAATATAGAAAAAAGTGGAACAAAAAATACACTAAACTATGCTATACAACAAAATAAAGAAATTATTATTTTATCTTATTTTGTTAATTTACAAATATATAAATATTTTAAATTGTAAATTAACAAAATAAGATAAAATATAATAAGGCTAGTTAATAGCAAGTGGTATTACTTACAAGCCGACAATGTTTTATACTTATAAAAATAAATATTATTGTAAAAATTAAAAAAGTAATAGCACCATACCTACAAGTTTTGTGCTATTACTAAACCAATAACATTGTCAGCACTATTGCTAAATTATACATCATAAAGTATTTATTAATATCTTAAAGTGAAAAAATCTACACCGTAAAAACAAGTCATAAAAACTTATTTTTTCTCTTGCTAAAAATTCTTATTATATTAAAAAATAATGAAATAATGATAATAGCTATTATACTATTATTTTTTGCATATACATTAAAATTAAACATATCAACTATATAAAAAATTAAATATAAAATAAAACTATAAATTAAACTATACAAAATAATAACTTTTTTTTATTAACAACCTTTTTAGATAATTTAACAAATAAAATTTTTAATGGTAAAGATAAAATTTTTATAGTTAAAACAAAGTAAAAAAGTGAAATAACGCTATTATATTTTATACCTAAAATTTTATAAATTAGCATATTTATAGTTATTATAGTAAAAATTAAATATACTATAAAAAATATAGCTAAAACAATGCCTAAAAATTTTTTAATCATTTTTTACGCTTTCTACAAGTTTTTTAACAAGTTTAGAAGATACAACGTCATATTTATCTTCATTATTTAAATATGAATAAGTTACATTTTTAGTTGATGTTGTATTGTCTTTTATAAAATCTTTACAAGAACTATGTATTTGGTTTATTCCTGTCTTTTCAATTAACTCTCTAGCATTTTGATAGTTTATACCACTACCTGCTAAAATTTCTATTTTATCACCGTATTTATCATTTAGCTCTTTTATTAAACCTATACCATCTAGTGCTTTATCTTTTAACCCACTTGTAAGAAGCCTGTCTACACCTAAATTTATCAATTGTTCTATTAATTCATAAGGGTTAGATACACAATCAAAAGCACGATGAAAAACTACCTCTCTTTTTGTATCAAAACTTTTTATTATATCTATCATTTTTTTGGTATTTTCTATGTCAATATTTTTATTTTCATCTAAAAACCCAAATGCAATACCATCTGCATTAGCTTTTAAAAGAGATATTGTATCTTTAAACATTACTTTTTTGTCTTCATCATTATAGCAAAATCCTGCACCTCTTGGCCTAACCATACATATAGTTTTTAATTCTAATTCTTCTTTTATAAGCTCTAAAGACGCAATAGAAGGCGTAAGACCTCCTAAAAATAACCCACTATTAAGCTCTATTCTATCTGCACCACCTAAAAATGCTTGTTTTGCATCATAATATCCTCCACAGCATACTTCAACAATTTTCTTCATAAATACCACCTTTTTGATTGATAAGTTAATTTTTATTTTAAAAAAAATTTTTTTAATTTTCAATATTAAGTTTATCAAAAAATAAATTATTTTTTTAGTATAAAATTTACTATATATAAAAATTGTTATTTTTGGTATTTTTTTACACTAATTTATATAAAATTTATACTATTCTTATATTAAACTTACATTTTCTTGCAATATATTTATATTTATTGTATATTTTTATATTTTGATTATAATTTTTTTTATCTATAATGTGTATTGAAAAATAAAAATAAAGCTTTATAATATTAGTATAATAAATATTATCATTGGGGGAAAAATTATGAAAAAAATTTCAAATTAAATTTAGCATTAGGTTTAATTACTACAAGCTTATTATTAAATAATACATATTCTATATATGCTAATATAAATAATAATATTAATAATAATATTAATTATACTAGTATAGAAAATGAAAATTTTAATGTTAATAAAGGATTTAATCCAGATTTATATTATGCTAGAAAAATATTAAATGAAGAAGGTAAAAAAGCGTGGGATGTTGCTATATTGGAAATGGTATGGCAGAAGGTAATATATATCAAGAAACATTATCAAAAATAGATAGAGAAGCTAATAAAATTTTAAGTGTTGTTAAAGATGATATGACTATATATCAAATAATACAAGCTGTACAAAAAGAATTTGCATCTAGCTTAGTTTATGAAAATGTTGGTTCTCCAGGTGATTTAAGAGGTGCTTTTTTAAATAAAAAAGCTATATGTGGTGGATATTCAAAAGGCTTTGAATACCTTTTATTAAAATTAGGTATAGAAAATATTTGGGTTAATGGATTTGCTGGTGGTCCACATGCTTGGAATTATGTAAATATAGACAATAAGTGGTATTTAATGGATACTACTTGGGGTGTCCAAAATTGGTATTTAAGAGGAGAAGTTAGTGAACGTTATCATTACGATACATATCATATAATGTCAACTTTAGAAAAAGAATGTATACCTTATAAATGGGGAACTTATCCAGGTGTTTGGATAAAAACTCCTTCAAAAATAATATTACCATTAGGTAAAGTATTTAATCCTTTAGATTATGTTGAAGACATTGGAGACATATATGATTCTGATTTAAGCAATGATATTAATATTATAGAAAATAACGTAAATAATAAGGTTACGGGTACCTATAAAGTTGTATATGAAGTTTCAAATAAAGATGGTAATAAAGTAAAATTTGAAGTTGAAGTTCAAGTTGTTGATGGCAAGTATACTTCTATTAACGATTTAGAAAAAACTTCTGGAAATTTAAAAAGCTAAGATGTATCTTTGTATCTTAATGGTAAAGAGGTTCCTTATCAAAATGGTCTTTTTGGAAGTGAAAGCACATATATAGAATATAACGTTGAAAATAAAGATGTTAAATATTTTGAGGCAAATGTAGGAATTAATAAAAATGTAAGAGATAATCAAAGTTATGGTCATTACGGTAAAGTACAATTTGAGGTTTATGCAGATTCTACATTAATCTATCAATCTTCTATACTAGGCTGGAAAGATAATTATGAAAGTATCTGTGTAGAAATACCAGAAGGTACTAAAAGTATTAAATTAGTAAATGTTCCAAAAGGTGATGGTAATAATCATGGTGCTTGGGGAAATATAAAATTAATTACTATGCGTAGTGAATTTGAAAAGTAATTAGAAAGTTTAAACCAAATGGTTGAATTTTCAGATAAAATTATTGATACGTCTTATGTTTTATTTAATACTCATATAGAAAGTAGATTTAATAATTTTGTTATAGCAAGAGAATATGTAAAACAAAGACTTAACGATGATAATTTAAATTTACAAGATATTAAAGATTTAAAATCATTTTTAATTTATAGTATTGAAGAATTAGGTCAAGTTTATAAATCAGATTCTGACCCTATTAAAAAGTAATAAATAATAAAAAATACTAGCTAATATATTAGCTAGTATTTTTTATTATTTATATAAATTATGAAATTTTTTAAACATTTCTTCATTTGTTGGATATATAGTATATTTTAAGTGCTTATTTGTTATCGGGTGTTTAAATTCCATTTGATAACAAAATAAACCTATGTTTTTATTTCCTACTTTTCTTTTTATATTTTTGTTATACTTGGTATCATTATATAAAGGTAAATTAACATTAGCCATTTGAGCTCTTATTTGATGATGTCTTCCTGTTTCTAAATTTATATCCACTAAGCTATATGTATTTTTATCTACCTCTATTTGTGATATTTTTTTGTAAGATAACCTCGCTTCTTTTGCTCCACTACTATTTTTATTAACTATTTTTGATATATTAAGCCTTTGATTTTTCATAAGCCAATCTATAAGTGTATCCTCGTTTTTAGCTACACCACAAACAATAGCTAAGTATTTCTTTTTAAATGTATGATTTTTCATATATTCAGTAAGCACTGTTGTTACTTTATTATTTTTACTAAAAATAACTATGCCACCTACGCCTCTATCTAATCTATTTATTATTGCTAAATCTTTACATTGTTTTTCTTCTTTTATAATACTATATAAATCTTTTTCTACACTTTTTTTATCTGGACAAGATAACATACCAAAAGGTTTATTTACAACAATAATGTAATTATCTTCAAAAATTATATTTTTTAACATAATATTACCTCAATTAACATACTATTTACATTTATTATATATATTTTTTTTATTTTTTGTCAAATTATTTTTATATATAAATACAGAAAAATGACAAAACTTATAGTAATAATATTTTATAATATAGCATATTAAAGGAGGTAAAAATATGGAAAAATATTTTAAAAAATACACCAATCAAAAAATACTAGGATTAAATATTATTTTTATTATTTTGTCAATATTAGGTTTCTTTATCGGACGAGTTAGTATATTTCATATGTTAAACCCTATTGCTATTGCTTATTTAGGTTGTCTTTTATTAAACGGCAAAATATTTAACTTAGCTTTAGTATTTACATTTTTAGGATTTTTTAGCAAAACTAATAATTTTTACATAACAAAATATATTATATGTCTAATAATTTTATTTTTTATAAATATATGTTTTTATAAAAATAAATATAAAGAAAATATTGTTTTTAAAGCGATTTTATGTAGCTTTTCTATTTTTATATCAGGTATAATTATATGTATTTTAAATGGATTTTCTATGTATTATCTAGTTTTAGCTATACTAGAAACTGCTCTTACTTTTTGTATGTGTTTTATATTAAATAAAAGTATAGAATATATAAAAAAAGAAAATAAAAATGTAATGTCTAACGAAGATATAATAAGCCTTGGTATATTTATAGGCTCTATTATATGTGGCTCTTCAGATGTTTTTTTAGGCACAATATCTTTTACATATTTTTTTATTATAACATTACTTTTATTTGTTTCCTATATATATGGTAGTGCCGTTGGCTCTATTGTTTCTATACTATCTAGCTTTTTATTATTTATAACAAACTCTTTAAATGCTGATATAATAATTATTTTAACTATTTCTTCTATACTATCAAGTATTGTAAGAGAAAAAGGTAAGTTTTTTTTAGCCCTAACTTTTAATTTATGTGTATATGTTTTAAGCCTTATGATAAATGTATCTTTAATAGATAATGTTTTGCTCTTTTCTATGTTAGGTAGTGATATATTATTTTTAACTATAAATTGTAATATAAAAGCAAATATTAGTTTTAATAATAGTCTAAAATTAGAGTCTGCTACTACATATACAGAAAAACTACAAATTTTAACAAGTGATAAACTTAATAAATATGCAAATTCTTTTGAAAAACTTTCAAAAACTTTTTACAATTTATCAGAAAAAAAGACTAACCTAGACCAACAAGATATATCAAATCTTATAGATGAAGTAGCTAGCAAAATGTGTAATAACTGTCAAATGAAAGTTTTTTGTTGGGAAAAAAATTTTTATAGTACATATCAAAATATATTTTCTATATTAAACATTTATGAAAAAACAGGACAAATAGAAAAAAACTCTATATCTCCAGAATTTATAAATAATTGTATAAATATTAATCAATTTATAGATGTTTTGAATAAAACTTTTGAAATATATAAATTAAATTTAGCGTGGAAAAATAAAGTTATAGAAAGTCGTGAACTAGTTGGAAAACAATTAACTGGTATATCTAGTATAATATATGATTTATCAAAAAATTTATGTGAAGATGTTTCATTTAAAGAAAATTATGAGGCAAAAATTAAATATGCTTTAGAAAATAATAATATACCTACAAAAAATGTTATTATTACAGAAAATAACAAAGGTAAGCTAGAGGTATTATTAAAAGTAAACCCTTGTTATGTTCCTAATAAATGTACAAAAACTATTGTCCCGATAGTTAATGAAGTGTTAGGTAGAAAAATGTGTAAACCTTGCTATGAATGTATAGTTACAAAAGAAAATAATGAAAGTGTATGCTCTTTATCTCTTGTAGAAGAACAAAAATTCAGGGTCAGTAGCTACGCAATTACTACACAAAAAGACGGGTCTAGTGAATCTGGAGATAGCCACTCTTTTTTATCTTTACCAAATGGTACATATCTTTTAGCCTTATCTGATGGTATGGGTTCTGGAAAAAAAGCTAAAATAGAAAGTACTGCCACAATAGAGCTTTTGGAAGATTTTTTACAAGCTGGCTTTTCTAAAGATTTAGCAATAAATATGATAAACTCTGTTTTATTTTTAAAATCTTCAAAAGATACTTTTGCTACCTTAGATATGTGTACTATTGATTTATATACTGGATTTTGTGAAATATTAAAAATAGGAGCTGTTTCTACCCTTATTTTACACAATAATAAAGTAGATATAATAAAATCTACCTCTTTACCTGTTGGTGTTTTAAATAATGTAGAACCAGAAATAAGAAAGAAAAAGCTATCTGATGGTGATATAATAGTTATGTTTACAGATGGGGTTATAGATTCTACTAATGCTATAATTAACAAAGAACATTGGATAATTGATATTTTATTAAAAAATACTTCTACAAACCCAGAAGACATAGCTAATGCTATTTTTGAAAAAACTAAAGAAAATTATAAAGATAATATTAAAGATGATATAACTATACTTGTAGCTAGAATATGGAGTTAAATTTATTTATATAAGTATATCTTTCTAATTTTTGTTAATAATTAAATTATCTAAATATAGGAGGTTTTTTATGAACGAAAAAAAGAAAGTTATACTTATAAGTGGGAATAAATCTAATTGGTATGACCAAGTTATATTTATAGTAAAAGAAAATAAACAAGAAAATATACCAAAAAATCTTGTCTTAGAGGCCGAAAAAATAATAAATGAATATATATCAAAAAAATATAATAAAACTAACACCCAAATTTATGATAAAATTAATACTATACCTGATAAAAAAACTATAACAAAAAATATTTCTAAAAATAAGCCTAATAACAAAAGTATAAAATTTTATAATAATATATTAAATGTTTCTATATTTTTTACTATAGCTTTTATATGCTATCTTATATATCAAATTTATATATAATTATTTATCTTTTATAAAAATTGTATTATAATTATAATACATTATTATAAAGAGGTGATAATTTGTTAGAAAAAATAGCTTTAAACACTATATATACCCACAATCTTATATGTAATAATGACCATATAATAGTTGGGGTATCTGGTGGAGCAGATTCTATATGTATGTTACATTTTTTATATAGTATAAAGGAAAAATTTAATTTAAAAATAACAGCAGTTCACATAAACCATTGTATGCGTGGAGAAGAATCGGACCAAGATAATAAGTTTGTAGTGGATTTTTGTAATAACCTTAATATACCTATTAAAGTTTTTCATTTTGATATATATGCTAAATCTAAAGAAGAAAATTTATCTATAGAGGAAGCCGGCAGAAAGTATAGATATTATGCTTTTAATAAAGTGTTAGAAGACGAAAATGCAACTAAAATTGCAATAGCTCATAATAAAGATGATAACGCAGAAACAATGCTTATGCGTTTTTTTAGAGGGACTGGAACAAAAGGGCTTAGTGGCATAGCTTATAAAAGAGATAACATAATAAGACCTATTTTAGATTGTTTAAGAAAAGATATAGAACTATATTGTAACAAAAACAACTTATCTTATAGAAATGATTCTACTAATAGTATGGATATTTATACTCGTAACAAAATAAGGTTAAACCTTATACCTTTTTTAAAAGAAAATTTTAATCCAAATATTATAGATACTCTATCTAATATGTCTAAAAATTTTTATGATGAAAATAACTTTTTAGATGGCCTTACAAAAAAAGCTTTAGATGATTGTTTAATAGAAAAAAATAATAATAAAATTTCTTTAAAAATAGATAAATTAATAACTTTTGATTTAGTTTTACAAAAAAGAATTTTAAGATTATGCCTTTCAAACTTTAATAAGGAATTATATAATTTATCTTATGAACATATAAATATGATTGTTAGCCTTTTAAAAAAGCAAACAGGTAAAAAAATAAACCTTCCTAATAATTTATACGTATATAAACAGTATAATGATTTAATAATTAGTAAAAATATTATACCATCAAAAAAAGATATTTCTTATAAATATAAAATAGAGCTAGAAAAACAAATATACATTAAAGAATTGAATAAAAATGTACTATTATCTAAAAATATTTTAAATATTTCAACAAAAGTATATACTATTTCTTTAAATTATGATAAAATTAAAGACATCTTATTTATACGACAAAGAAATAATGGTGATAAAATCTATATAAATAATATGACAAAAAAGATAAAAAATATTTTTATAGATTCCAAAATACCTAGTAATGAAAGAGATTTATACCCTATCTTAATATGTGAAGATAAGGTTATTGGTATTTTAGGTCTTTGTTTGTGTAATGAATATAGCTCTAATAAACTTAATAATACTGTTTATTTACATATTTGGGAGGAAAATTAAATGAGTGAAAAAATTGAAATATTAATCACAGAAGAACAGTTAAATGAAAGAATATCTGAAATAGCAAAAGAAATAAATAAAGATTATGGTGATAAAGACATTACACTTGTATGTGTTTTAAAAGGTGGTGTAATGTTTATGACAGATATTGCAAAAAAATTAAATCAAAAAGTAGAATTTGAGTTTATAGATGTATCTAGCTATGGTAAAGGCACTGTGTCTAGTGGTAAACTAACTATAAATAAAGACTTAGAAACTTCTATTGAAGGTAAACATGTTATTTTGTTAGAAGATATTGTTGATACTGGAAGAACTTTAAGTTATCTTATAGATTATTTAAAATCAAAAAATCCTGCTAGTTTAAAACTTTGTACATTATTAGATAAGCCTAGCAGACGTATTATAGATGTTGATGCCAATTATATTGGATTTACTATACCAGATGCTTTTATAGTGGGCTATGGCTTAGACTATGCCCAAAAATATAGAAATTTACCTTATATAGGTATACTTCATTTAGATGAAGAATAATATTTTTAAAATTAATTTTTAAATATTTTATAACAGAGGAGGTTTTTCATTGAATAAAAATACTATGTTTAAAACATTTTTAATGTATATATTAATATTAACATTTATATTTTTATCTCTTATGATGTATAAAAATATAAATTTACACCAAAGTGAAAAATTTTATGATTATACATATAGTAATTTAGTAAACGATATAAAAAATGATGATGTTTCTAATATAAAATCTATAAGTATAAAAACAAATGAAGAACTTTTTGACAAAGGATCTGCTATTGTATATTTTAATGATGGATATAGCAAAAATATTCCTATTCCTAGTATGTCTGCATTTATGCAAACTGTACATTCTTCTGAAAAAGGTGCACAGCTTATAAAAACATACCAACCTAGCAAGCCTAGCTTATTTTCAGTAACATATCTACCTATAATTATAGTTTCTATAGTTATTATATTTGTTTTATTTATGATAATACAACAAACTAAAGGCAGTGGTGGTGGAAGTAAAGCTTTATCTTTTGGTAAAAATAAGGCTAAACTTTTGACAGAAGGCCAAAAAACTGCTTCTTTTAAAGATGTTGCAGGTCTTAGAGAAGAAAAAAACGATTTAGAAGAAATTGTAGACTTTTTAAAAGACCCTAAAAAATATAGAGATATAGGTGCTAGAATACCTAAGGGTATATTATTAGTTGGACCTCCTGGTACTGGTAAAACTTTACTTGCAAGAGCTATTGCTGGTGAGGCTGGTGTTCAATTTTTTAGTATATCTGGTTCAGACTTTGTAGAAATGTTTGTAGGTGTTGGTGCTTCTAGGGTACGTGATATGTTTGAAGAAGCAAAGAAAAATAAACCTTGTCTTATATTTATAGATGAAATAGATGCCGTTGGTAGAAGACGTGGTTCTGGACTTGGAGGGGGCCACGATGAACGTGAGCAAACTCTTAACCAATTACTTGTAGAAATGGACGGTTTTTCTGCTAATGAAAATATTATTATTATTGCGGCAACAAATCGTGTTGACATTTTAGACCCTGCTCTTTTAAGACCAGGTAGATTTGATAGACAAATATATGTTGGCGCTCCAGATGTTAAAGGTAGAGAAGAAATTTTAGAAGTACATTCTAAAACAAAAAAATTAGATGAAAATGTTAATCTAAAAGAAGTTGCTAAAACAACTTCTGGCTTTACTGGTGCTCAGTTGGAAAACCTTTTAAACGAAGCGGCTATTATAGCTGCTAGAAAAGGTAACCAAGCTATATCTATGAAAGAAATAAGAAAAGCTTTTATAAAAGTTGGTGTTGGTACAGAAAAGAAAAGCCGTATAATAAGCCAAGAAGAACGTTCTATCACAGCTTATCACGAAGCAGGCCACGCCATAATTACAGAAATGCTTCCTCTTATGGACGCCGTTCATATTATATCTATAATACCTACTGGTGGTGCTGGTGGTTATACAATGCATCTTCCTGTTGATAAAGGTTATTTTTCTAAAAATTATCTTAAACAAGAAATAATGGTATTATTTGGTGGTAGAATAGCTGAAGAAATTATATTTAACGACATAACAACGGGTGCTTCTAATGACATAGAACGTGCCTCTAAAATAGCCAGAGGTATGGTTGTAAAATATGGTATGAGCTCTTTAGGTCCTATAGAATTTATAGAAAAAGAAATAAGCCCTAACCTAGCTTATTCTATTGATGAAGAAATTAAAACTTTAATATCTTCTTGCTATGATGAAGCTAAAAAAATATTATTAGATAATTTAGATTATTTACATTCTACGGCTAATTTACTTTTAGAAAAAGAAAAAATAACAGGTGATGAATTTAGGGCATTGTTCCCTGAAAACTATTTTCCTGAAAAAAAATTACCTACTTATCCGCAAAATGAAGAAGTTGAAGACAAAAACTCTGATATAAATGAAACTAACTTATAATAATGTTAATAACTTTTCTGAAAATTATAAAACTTATTAACAATTTATAAAATTATATGTTAATATATTAATAAAAAAAGAAGTAATCTATAATAGATTACTTCTTTTTTTATTAATATCCACAATCTGCAAGTATAATATCTACCATATAAAGCATTTCTTCTATTGTCATTACATTTTTAGGATTTACTGTTTTTGCATCTCCATAAAAACCTATTTCCCCTGCTTTTATAAGGTTAGTTTGATATGCTTTATTAGCATTTTTTATATCTTTGTAAGGTGTAGTATTAATATTATTTACAGCTTCATATTTTGATTTTGTCTTCATTTCATAAAGCTTTACTAAAGTGTTAATACCCGCTTCTCTACCAACAACAGCCCCTTGTAATAACATACCTGAATTTTTTAAAGATTGATAATCTTTTCCAGATAAATCTTCATTTATAGCTATTTCCTTTTTACCGTTAGCCACACCTGCAACTATGTTGTTAAATTGTACAACAGATATAGGATTTTTAGTGTTTACATTATTTAAATCTGTAAATACTATTTTGCTATTAACATTTGTAAGTATATTTACATTGTTATTTCCACCTACATTAGTTTGATTAACTCCTGTTGCAATAGTTGTATATTTACCAAGTCTATTAGTTTTTACATTGTGCATACCTGTTTCACTACTATAAGTAGACGGTATTCTTTCCCAAAGGTTATTATTATTAATATTTCTATATACACCTACACTTTTATCTAATGTTAAACTTCTATTTTTAAGTTTTAAAAAGATATCCATATCGGAGCCAGTATAAGTTAATGGTGTATAAATTCCGTTATTATTAATTCCTATTTTGATATACTCTGGTGTTGTTCCATAAGTTTGATTATGTTTTAGTGTAGGTAATCCATCTGGATTTTGTAAAATATCTATCACAACGTTTGTATTCATACCCATTTTACTTATATTTTTAGTTTCTTGAGTATTTAAAAATCCTGGATTTAATGTAAATCTTGTTCCACCTGTTGTTATGCTAAGAGATATTTTTCTTTGTTCAAAAGCAGATATTATAGAATATGGTATTTCCACTTTTCTATTTTTTATAGTATAACCATTATGACTTGTAAGGTCTATGTTATAATTATAAACTTGATTATTAATAAGCTTTGTTATAAATCTTTGGTCTACTAAATTATCATCATTACCATTTACATCTTTTTTATTAGTTCTAAATCTATATGTTAATGTTTTTGTAAGATAATCATATAATATTTCAAAATCTTCTGTCGGTAATGGATATAAGTCATCTATTATATTACCGTCATAATCTCCTGTTCCATCTGTTGCAAATTTTGTTTTATATCTAAGAACAGTTGTCCATTCAGATTCTTCTGTTAAAACTTTATTCCCTTTAGGTTGTACTGTTGGTATCTCTATTTCAATTACATCTTTAAAATCTTCGTTAGGAGATACTTGAATTATATAGCTATATAATTTTTCAATAGTACCATCTGTACCCTTAGATACATATACTTTTGTTTTTGCTCTTGTATAATAATATCTATTAGGTATTAAATTATTAAATTTTGCCATATAAGTTTTTTTAAGATTTGGGTCTAATAAAGCCTCTACTGAATCTTTTGTATCTGCTTTAGCATCTTGTACTAAATCTTCTGGGTCTCTAAGCCACTCTAAAACTAAATATTTATCACTTATAGGCTTATAGTCTGTATTTTTATTAGTATTATATGTAGCAATACTTTTTTCTGATGCTAAACCAAATCCGCTTGGTGGTTGTGGTTTTGAAAGCTTATTTGTTCTAACATAAATAGGTGTAGACCAATCTGAAGCTTTTTTAGTATCTTCTACAATAGCTCTAATCCAAATATAATAGCCTGTATCTGGAAAAAGTGGTTTTATATTATATTTTAAAAACTCTCTACCATCATCTTTATTATAAGCAAGTGCATTCTTTTTTATATTCTCACTATCTATAATCATTTTAGCTGATGATGGGTCATCTATTATATTTTCATCTATTGCTAATTCATATACTACAGTATTTGCTACTTTTTCCCATTCTACTTCTATAGATGTATCTGTTTTTCCAACTTCATATAACCTTGGTATAGTTGGTGTTATTTCTATATTTGTATCTTTAGGTAATGTTGTAACTAAAAGATATGTAGGATATGCATCTTTTTTACCACCTGTAAGTATTCTATAAGGTCTTAATAAAATAGCATACATTGTATTTTCTTTTAAATCACCAATTGAATATTCGGCATAATTTTCTTCTGTAATAGTTGGAGAAATTTTTTGCCATTTATCATCTTCAGATTGTAATAATTGTTCTAAATATTTTTCATAACTACCACTTTGGTTTATTTCATCAAAAGGTGTTACTATCATCTCATATTGTATATCTTTAGATGATATATCCATATTTCTAATTATTAAATCACTTGTATTAGTATATCCTGCTTTAGAAAATTCAAGTCTTGCTTCTTCTTCTGTTTTTTTGTTATAAAACTGTATTATCTTGTCTGTATCTTTTACATCTTTTCCAAAAACAAGCTTACCATCTCTAAGTGCTACATTAGTATTCCATGTTCCAGTTGTTTTATCATAAACTTCAAACCAATTTGTATTCCATTCAACAGTAATATTATTTTGTGTTATCAAATCATTACCATTTTCATCTTTTTTTACTCTAAATGGTGGCTTTGATAATGCTTTTGGTCTTGATATATCTCCAGCTGGTGGCACATATATTTGACTATTAGCCGGCACTGCCAATAAACCTAATCCATTACTTGTAGGCTTTGTAGCTACTATTCTTATATAATATGTTTTGTTTTCTTCTAAAGTTTTTTTTACAAAAGCCCCTGTTGCATCAACAGTAACATATTCTGTTATTTGTTTATAAAATACTTTATTTTTAACATCTTTTATGTTTGTTGTTTCAATCTCTGTAGCTTTTGCCTTATCCAATATTTTAGGTAATCCTAATTTGTCAAGATTTTTTAAAGAATCTGTTATCCAAACATCATACACTACATTTGTATCAAATAAAAGTCCATCATCGCCTACATTTGCTTCTTCATCTTTATTGTAAGCTGGCCTCATAAATGTATCCCAATATAAATCTATAACACTTTTGTTGCTTACTATATTATTTTTAGGATATATATTAGGTTTATTTGGTGTAACATTTACAATAGAAGGGTCATACATAGCTATTAAAGATTCTACTATTGTTGCATCACTAAGATTGCTATTTTTCCCGCCTACATAAAATTTTATTTTAAAATATGTAGTTCTAGTTGGTTTTGTTATTCTAGCAGTATTTATATTTTGTACATCTGTTGGTCCGTGTATTGTCCCTATTATATTTTCTATTTTATCTGAAGATGTACCAGATAAAATTTCTATTTTTTTAATATCGCCTATTGTAATTAAGCCACTTATATCTCCCCATTGTAACTTAAGATAATCTTTACCATCTTCTAGTATATTTAAAGGTATAGAAACATAAGCATCATTTGTTCTATATTCTACTCTTTGTCTTGTATTAAAAGTTATTTTTTTATATTTATCATTAATTAAAATTTGAGTAGAGTCGTTAGTTCTTATTTCAGCATTGTTATATAAAGGTTCTACTTTTACAGCATATATATTAGAAGGCTTTATATTATCATTTGTTATTTTATAAGTAAATCTATTAACGTTTCTAGTAGTATCTTTACTTTGTACTAAATCTTTATTATTTATGTCAACATTTATAGATGAATTAAATTCTTTTACTTGTGAACCGCCTGCTTCATAATATATCCTATATCCTGAGAAGATATTTTTTCCATCATAAGTAGGATTATCAAAAGTAACCTCTAATGTGTTACCATAACCTGTTGCATCTACTTTTATATCTGTCATAAAAAGAGCTGTTTCTTCTGGTGTTGTTGTGTCATAAGGAGCCTCTGATGTAGTTCCATTTTGATTTTGATGTGTATGATATGGTAAAATTTTATATTCATATATACTACCAGAATTTAATTTACTTCTTTTAATATCATGTCCTTGTGCATCTTTATTAGTTATTGTTTCTATATTGCTAAAAGTTCCACCTTTTGCCTCTCGCTCCATTACCTTAAATCCTATAGGGTCATGAGTTAAATCACCTGAGTCTGTCCAAGGGCTTGGATTTTTCCATTCTATCCTAAAATCATATTGTGGGTCTTTAACATTATTTATAGCTTTTATTGATTCTAATTTTACATGTTTTTGAGGTGTTGCCATTATGCTTAAAGGCATAGCACCAATAAGCATAATAACACACATTAAAAAACTAACATATCTTTTTGTTAGATTAGCTCTCATAGAGTAAACCTCCTAAATACCTAACATAGTAGACATATTAACAAGGCTTTGTAAAAATTCTTGAACACTAATAGTTCCTTTTGCATTCATATTAGGGTTATTATATATGCCTGTTTCAAATGCCACTTGTATAGATTTTTTATAATTTGTATTAATATTTTTAATGTCTTGTGTTAGTTTATAATTTCTTATTTTTACAGTTTCTAATTTAGTTCCGCTTTTCATCTCATATACTTTCATTATGAGATAAACTGCCTCTTCAGATGTAATGTTATTATCTAAATTTCTGTTAGATAATGTAATATTTTTTGTTTTGAAAAATTCTACTGGGTCTTGTGTTTTGCTTGCACCTGCTACTCTAGCTAATGAACCTATTGTAGTACGTCTTGTTATAGGTGCTCTTAAATTAATATTTCCATTTTTACCTAAATAGTCATCTAAGCCATATTTTATAACTATTTCTGTAATTTTATTACCATTAGGTAAATTACCTACACCATTAATTACAAGTTTTTTGCCTGCAAATATATATTCGCCTGTTTCTTTTACATATATAGCTTTTTTACCTAAATAATCTCTAGCTAATATGCTTATCCAGTTTCCTTGAGATTTTTTATAACCACTAACAGAAATACCTGTGTTAACTTTACAAGCAAATATAATATCGCCTGCTAAATACTGAATATGTTCTGTTTTTCTTGATAAATTGTTTAAACTCTTTGTTAGCTCATTGCCAAATTTTGATTTAAAGCTATCAACTATTTTAGCTATTTCTTGTACCATTATTTTATTATCTGTTTTGTCTTTTATAAGTTTACTTATTCTGTCTTTAACTTCTTTTGAAAATTCTTTTGTTTTTAAAAGCTCTTCTATATAGTTAAGCATTGTTTGGTCCCAATTTACAATTTTATTTTTAGTGCCAACAACACTTATAGTTATATTTGCTGAAGGGCTAATACTATCAGAACCATCTATAATATATTTATTATTTTTAAAATCTACTGTTAATTTTATAAAATAATCAGATATATTTGAATTTTTAGATTTTATGCTTTCTGCCATTTTTTTAATAACATCATTATCATAAGGATTTATAGTTTTAGGACTAAATATTACCTCTGCATCATTATATGAAACTCTAAACCCTTTATTTTCATCAAAAGCTTTTATAACAGCACTTGCTGGTAAATAATATTCTTTATAATTTCCACCTTTACCTAATGCAAGGTCTATAATACTGTTAT
This sequence comes from [Clostridium] colinum, assembly GCF_940677205.1. NCBI lineage: Bacteria > Bacillati > Bacillota > Clostridia > Lachnospirales > Lachnospiraceae > Tyzzerella > [Clostridium] colinum. The sequence continues at coordinate 1,697,158 of NZ_OW712331.1, forward strand.
TTGTTGTTGAAATAACTTTGTCAAAATATTGTGGTCTGTAATATACTAGTGTACTTGAGCTTGTGTCTTTACCAAACCAGTATGGTTCATTTTTTAATTCTTCTATTTTATCTTTAAAGTTTGTTTCCCAATTATTAACATCTTGGTCATAATCGTTATCTGCATTATCAGAATCTGTTCTATGTTCTACTTCATTAGAATATATAGACGGAGCATTTAAAGGTTTATTTAACATTCTAACCCTTATTGTATACATTTTACCAGATTTTAAACCTGTTATTTTATATGTTACTTTCATAGTTTTACCGTCATCATTATCTTTAAAAGTAAGTTTATCTTTAGGCATTGTTGTATCTTTGCTCCAATCGCCTAAGTCTTCTTTTATAGAATATTGTAAATCATATTCAGTGCCAATAAGTTTTGTATCCATTTTAGGTATATCAAAGCTTATAACAACTTCACTTTTTTTGTTATATTCTGCTTTTGGCTCTACTCTAAGATTTTTAGGCCCTGTAGTATTTTTTGTTGTAAAAGTGAGTGGTACCCAAATAGAATAAGCTTTTTCTTCGTCTCCAACCATTCTAACTGTTCTTATATAATAAAAGTATACTTGGTTTGGTACTAAAGTTTTATCTAATATATTTCCCTCAGACCCTTGCCAATTAACATATTCATATCTATCTTTGGAAGCTTCTGTTTTAGAAAATGATTTACTATTAGTATCAAACTCATATAATTTATTTTGATTAGTTTTTAAACCTTCTTTATTTTTTACATTAGATAAATTTTCCCACGTTTTTTCATAGCTATATTTCGATTTTAAAAATGAATCTGGTAACTGAGTACCTTTTACTTTAATAAACTGATATTCTAATGTAGATTTTTGTTCTTCATCTTCTTTAAGATTATCTTTAACTCTGTCCCAAATTAAATTTACAGAATTTAAAGTTATATTTTGTGCCTCAAATTTAGTAGGTGTTGGTGGCACTTTATCATCCTCAGAAGGTGTGTCTCCATCTTTTCTTGTAGTAACTGTAACTAATTTTGAAAATTTAGAATAATCTAATTTTTCTTTTAAAAGTTCTTCTCCGTTAGCTCCATTAGCTCCAGCTTTTTTCTCATAAGGAATAACATTTGTTCTACCTATAATATAATATGTTTCATTTTCATCTAAACCACTAAAATTTAATTTTTGTCTAGACATATCCTTATTTTGACTTATGCCAGATATTTGTACTATGCCTTTTTGTCTTAAAGTATCTAATACTAATCCTTTTTCACCTGAGATTGTTTTAAAATCAATAGTTATACCTTCAGCAGACATAGATGTACTATTAATATATTTATTTATTTTATTTTTTATATTTTCTGGTATTTCTTCATCTTTAGAATATTTTACAAGCTCATCAAATAGTTGTTTACTTTGTGTAATGTAAAAATCATATTTTATAGAATCTTCTTTAAGGTATCTACCTATTGTTTTTAACATAATTTCATTATAGTTATATAATAAATCTTGTTCTGTTTCATATTTTAATGTGTCATATTCTATAGTAAAAGATTTCTCATTTACACTTTTTTCATCTACTTTTATATTTTGTGGAGCAGGTACTTCTATATCTTCAATACCATTTAAAGTAAGTGTTACTGGTAAAGATAAACCAGTTTCATATTTATTTTCTGCTCCTATAGCAGGTTTTATAGTATACTCTGCCTTAGTAGCTAAAAAATACGTATTAGAATATTCTAATATTTTTTGGTCATTGGCACCTTTTTCTGATACTGGTATTTTAAATGTTACATTTGCTTCTACTATTTTTTTACTTTTACCATTAATAACTTCTGTTCTTTCACTAGTAAAAGTCTTATTATCTTCATTTATTATTTCTATGTTATGATTATCTTTACCATTTTTAATTGTATATTTTATTTTATTTGAACCATTTCCTTCAAATTCTAGATTTACTTTTAAAAGTTCATCATCAACTTTATCTGGTTGTGCTCCTTTATAAAAAGTATAGTCTATATTAAATTTAGAACCATCTGTTGGTTTATGTTGTTCCATTAAAATTTTTAAAACTTCTTCATAGTCTATATCCCATTTTAAAGTTAAAAATAGATTTTCTGGGTCGCTATCTTTTTTAACGATATTAGCTTTTACTACTTTTAAATTTTTAGGTGTAGCTAAAACTATATCTTCTTTATATGGTTTAAATTTTAATATTTGTGATGTAATTTTTTGTTTATTAGTAGTAGGAGCTAAACTAAAAGGTGTAAAGCTAAAATCTATTTTAAAAAACTTTTCTTGTGGTGCAGAAGCATCTAAAGATACAGGTATTAAAATTTTATCTTTACCTTTATTTTTTTCTGCATAATCATACCAAGAACTAAGCGTATCTTGTTGTGAACCTTGAGAAACTCTATAGTATCCATCATATACTTTAAATGGTTCAAGCTCTAAATAATATTCTGACGCACCTAATGCTACTATTCTATAAGCAGGATATGTATAAATTGTACCTACTGGTAAAGGTACTTCAATAGTTTCAAATTTATTTTCATCTTTTACACTATCTGCTCTTGTAGTAGATATAGATATATCACTATATAGAGTGCTAGCCTCTAAGCCTTCTAAAGTAATTGTACCTGTATGAGTTTTATCATCATATTTATATGTAGCTGTAATTTTGCCATTAACATTTTGATTGTTATTTGTTATAGTAATATTATTATCACTATAAATATTTGCTATTTTTAATTGTAGCTTTTTAGTTGGGTCCGCGTGGCCTATGTTAAATATCATTTCTGTAGCTTTAGTATTATCTTCAAACTCATATTTTCCTTTATTGCCATTAGGTGGTTGATTATTTGGTTTCCATTCTTTTAATGTATTAAATGTAATATCTACCCCTACAATTTTTCCACCTGGATATTCTGTTATAGGTCTAGCTCCTGTTTGGTCTATTAATTCTTTACCTTTGTCATTTTTATCATCTTTATTTGCAAAAGGCTTTACTTCAAAGCCTTCTTCTGTATCTATACCTAAAGATATTTTTTTCTCTTCAGTTTCTTTATTGTTACCATTAGTAGTATATTCTAATTTAAAGGGATATATATTTCCTCTTTTAACACCATTTGTAACAAAATACATTTTGCCATCTTTCCATAAAAACTTTATAGTGTTACCTTCATATTGAAAAGTTGCTCCTCCTGTTTTTCCTATTTCAAAAGAAACTTTACTTGCTTTTCCTGTCTTATATACTGAATCTAATTTAAATATATTACTCTCTGGAAAGCTTTTGTTATCTGCTAATAAATAAGACCCTTCCTTATAAATATATAATTTTTTATTTCCTTCATTTACTGTATTTTCACCATTAACTTTATATGTAATTTGAGACTTATCATTTTTCCTTGTTACTTTAAATTCTATCTCTTTATCATCTGCAATAGGATAAGTTAATGTATAAGTTCCACTTGTATTATTTGTATTTCCTATTTTATCTATATCCCAAGATAAAAATACTTCATCTGAATTGGAATCTCTATTTACTACGTCTAGTTTTTCATTTAATGTACTAGTTTTGTTCCATTCAAAATTTACTGCACTTTTAGCTCTAGCATTAACGTTAGCATTATTTGCAAAAATATTTAATGTTATATTAGCTAACATAGCATTTACTATAATAACAAATAGTAAAATTTTTGCCGTTATCCTTTTCATTGTTTAACCTCCTAAGTCTTTATAAAAATTATTTTATACATTATGTATATTATATCGTAAAAATTGAAAAAAAAAAATAGTTTTTGTCAATTTTATTTTTTAAATTTTTTACCATATAATATTTTTATTTTATACACTATTTTATAAGTTGCCTAAAAAAAGTATATATGTTATAATAAAGTTCAATTATAACTTTTGAGGTGAAAAAATGTATATTTTTAAACAAGCAAAAAATTCAATATTAGATTTTGATAAATATCCAGAGCTTTTAAAAACTAGACTTTCTAAAGTTATTTTTTATGCTCTATTTTTTATAATATTTTCTAATGCTATATATTCATCTTCTCCTTTCATATCATATTATTTAAAAACTAGAGGATTTGATAACTTTATAGAAAAATATATACCAAATTTTAAAGTAGAAAATAATAAAATAATTTTTGATAAATATAGTAAAGTTTCTACTCCATTAGACATAACTTTCATTTTTGACACAAAAGAAAATAATAAAATAACAGATGAAGATAAAAAAGATAGTAAAAATATGATATTAAAAATAACACCTACAAATATCATATCTTCAACATTAAATGTAAATCTTCCTGTAGCTCCACTGTTAGAAACTTTAAATATTACTAAAAAATCTGATTTAGTAAATATAAAACCTTTAATAAAATTTGCTAACATATTTGCCTTTATTTTGGTTTTTACAATATTTATTATTTTAGATATAATTTCATTATTATTTTTTATGTTTTTAGTAAAATTTATAGCTAATTTTTATAAAATAAACCTTACAATGTCTAATATATTTAAACTTACTGTATATGTTAATACTGTGCCTTACTTATTAAAAATATGCTTATTTATATTATCAATGCCTCTTCCATTTTTTATTTATGTAGGTATTATAATTGCTTATTTACATTTTATTTTCAAATCTATCTTATTAGATGAAAAAGAAAAACAACTAAGTGTTAATTAATTTTTTTATAAGATACAATTTTAACTTTTTAAAAGAGGTGTAGACTTTATCTACACCTTATATAATTTAACTTTATTTAAATTAGGCTTTTATTTTTTAATAATTTTTAGATAAAACTTGAAAATATGCTTGTGGATGAGAGCATACTGGACAAACATTTGGTGAATTTTTATCTTTGTGTATATGACCACAGTTGCCACATTGCCATACAACCTCTTGGTCTTTTTTAAATACTTTTCCCTCTTCTATGTTTTTTAATAATGCTAAATATCTTTCTTCATGTTCTTTTTCTATTTTACCAACTTCTTCAAAAAGTTTAGCAATATTATCAAATCCTTCTTCTTTTGCCTCTTTAGCCATTTGGCTATACATATCTGTCCATTCATAGTTTTCTCCATTAGCAGCATCTTTAAGGTTGTCTATAGTATTGGGTATCCCATTATAAAGTAGTTTAAACCATATTTTAGCGTGTTCTTTTTCATTATTAGCTGTTTCTAAAAATATATTAGCTATTTGTTCATATCCCTCTTTTTTAGCTTTTTCTGCATAATATGTGTATTTATTTCTGGCTTTAGATTCTCCTATAAATGCTACTAATAAATTTTGTTCTGTTTTAGTACCTTTTAAATTCATATTATAATCCTCCATATAATTTAAAATTATGTATATATTATTAACAGTTATTATTTTATTAATCATAAAATATACTAAATATAACATAAATAATTAAAACTAGTAAATAAAATAACCTTGACAAGATTTTCTATTATGATATAATTATTTATATTTTAAATACTGTGAAAGCGAAAGTATATATTATGGTTCTTTTAGAGAGAAAATGCCGTGGCTGAAAGCATTTTTAAGATAAAATAATATAGAAGTTCACGCTGGAGTATATCTTTTGAACAGTTTTTCTCATTAAAAAGATACGTTTAAGGCACGTTACGTCTAAAAGTGTGTAAATTTATTTTACAAATTTGGGTGGTACCGCGGAAGTTGCTTTCGTCCCTTTTGGGCGAGGGCTTTTTTAATTGTTAAAATTTTGAAAGGAGCATAAAAATGAGAGAAAAGTTATTACAAATTAAAGATTTAGCAATAGAAAAACTTAACAAAACAAATGATTTAAAAGATTTAGAACAAATAAGAGTAGAGATTCTTGGTAAAAAAGGTGAGCTTACAAGCATATTAAAAGGTATGGGAGCTTTATCTGCTGAAGAAAGACCAATAATAGGTCAAATTGCTAATGAAGTAAGGGCACATATTGAAGAAAAAATAGATACTATGAAAAAAACTTTATTAGCTAAAGAACAAGAGCTTAAACTTAAACAAGAAAAAATAGACGTTACTATGCCTGCTAAAACTAAAAAATTAGGTAATAAACATCCTATGACACAAGTTATAGATGATATTAAAAATATATTTATAGGTATGGGCTATGAAATAGCAGAAGGTCCTGAAGTAGAAACGGCTTATTATAACTTTGAAGCTTTAAATATACCTAAAAATCACCCTGCTAGAGATGAACAAGACACATTCTATGTAAATGGGCTTGGAGATTTTGTTCTTAGAACACAAACTTCTCCTGTTCAAATTCGTGTTATGGAAAATAAAAATATGCCTATAAAAATAATAGCTCCAGGTAGAGTTTATCGTTCAGACGAAGTAGATGCTACACATTCTCCAGTTTTTCATCAATTAGAAGGTCTTGTTATAGATAAAAATATAACAATGGGAGATTTAAAAGGAGCATTAACTGTATTTGCTAAAGAACTTTTAGGTAGTAACACAAAAGTAAGATTTAGACCGCATCATTTCCCATTTACAGAGCCTAGTGCAGAAATGGACGCCTCTTGTTTTGCTTGTGGCGGTAATGGTTGTAGAGTGTGTAAAAATAGTGGTTGGATAGAGCTTTTAGGCTGTGGTATGGTTCACCCTAAAGTATTAGAAATGGCAGGTATTGACCCTAAAGAATATAGTGGATTTGCTTTTGGTATGGGGCTTGAAAGAGTAACTATGCAAAAATATGCTATTAGCGACTTAAGATTACTTTTTGAAAATGATATTAATTTTTTACAACAATTTTAATTTAGGAGGTATAAAAAATGAATTTACCAATGTCGTGGCTTAAAGATTATGTTGATATAGATTGTAATATAAAAACATTTTGTGATGAAATGACTTTATCTGGTTCTAAAGTAGAAGGTGTAGAAAATAAAGGTAAAGATATAACAAAAGTTGTTGTTGCAAAAGTTTTGAAGATAGAAAAACATCCAGATGCAGATAAGCTAGTAGTTGTAAAAGTAGATATAGGGCAAAATGAACCTATACAAATAGTAACAGGTGCTACTAACCTTTTTGTTGGTGCATATGTACCTGCTGCTTTAGATGGTGCTACTCTTGCAAATGGTTTAAAAATAAAAAGAAGTAAATTAAGAGGCGTAGAGTCTAACGGTATGTTTTGTTCTGTTGAAGAATTAGGCTATACAAGAAGTGACTATCCAGAAGCACCAGAAAATGGTATTTATATTTTTAATAAAGAATATCCTCTTGGAAGTTGTGTTAAAGAAATATTACAAATAGAAGAAGATGTTGTAGAATTTGAAATTACATCTAACCGTCCTGATTGTTTTAGCATAACAGGTCTTGCAAGAGAAGCCGCTGCCACTTTTAAAAAACCTTTTAATATGCCTAAAATAACTGTTGTAGAAGAAGAAAAAACTATGGAAAATATGATAGATATAGATATTAAAAACTATGATATTTGCCCTCGATATACTTGCCGTATTATAGAAAATGTAAAAATAGAACCTTCTCCTCAATGGCTTAGACATAGACTAACTTCTGCCGGCATACGCCCAATAAATAATATAGTTGATATAACTAATTATGTTATGCTTGAACTTGGTCAACCTATGCACGCCTATAACTATGATAAAATAGAAGGAAAAAAACTTATAGTTAGAAATGCTACTAAAGGAGAAAAACTTGTTACCTTAGACGGTATAGAAAGAGAATTTGATGAAACAATGCTTGTTATACAAGATGAAAACAAAATAATAGACCTTGCTGGTATAATGGGCGGAGAAAATTCTATGATTACAGATGATACTAAAACTATTCTTTTAGAATCTGCTAATTTTAACGGAACACATATAAGACTTACGGCAAAAAAACTAGGACTTAGAACAGATGCTTCTAGTAAATATGAAAAATGTTTAGACCCAAATTTATCTGTTTTAGCTTTAGACAGAGCTTGCCAACTAATAAATATGTTACAATGTGGTAAAGTGTTAAAAGGTCATTTAGATTTTTATCCTAAAAAACGTGAAAGCCTAACTGTTTCTTATGATAGCCAAAGGATAAATAAACTTTTAGGTACAAACCTTTCTGAAAAAGAAATGATAGATATATTATCTTTAATAGAAGTTGAAGCCGACGGTAAAACTGCTAAAATACCTACTTTTAGACCAGACTTAGAAACAGAAGCAGATATTGCAGAAGAAGTAGCAAGATTTTATGGCTATAACAACATAGATATAACTTTATCTACAGGTACACCAACAGTTGGCAAAAAGACTTATAAACAAACAATAATAGAAAAAATAACAAATACAATGATTTCTTGTGGACTTAGCCAAGCATTAACTTATTCATTTGAAAGCCCTAAAGTTTTTGATAAACTAAATATAGAAGAAAATAGCCACCTTAGAAATACTGTTACAATATCAAATCCATTAGGCGAAGATTTTAGCATAATGAGAACTTCTACTTTAAACGCTATGCTTACATCTATTTCTACAAATTATAATAGAAGAAATAAAGAAGCTTATTTATTTGAAATAGGTAAAATATACTTACCAAAAGAGCTACCTCTTAAAGATTTACCAGAAGAAAAAGAAGTTTTAACTATTGCTATGTATGGTAATATAGATTTTTATGATGCTAAAGGTGTATTTGAAAACCTATTTGATGAATTAGGCATTATAGAAAAAGTAGAATATAGCCCACTAGAGACTTTACCTTATATGCATTCTGGTAGAACTGCTAGTATAACAGATAATAAAAATGAAGAAGTAGGATATGTAGGTGAAATTCATCCACAAGTAGCATCTAACTATGATATAGAAACTAAAGTATATTTTGGAGTAGTTTATATTGATAAACTTATAGAACTTGCAGACTTTAACATATCATATAAACCTTTACCAAAGTTTCCAAATATACAAAGAGATATTGCTATGGTAGTTAAAGATGAAATAAATGTAAAAGAAATAGAAAAAATAATAAAATCTAAAGGTGGTAAACTTTTAGAAAAAGTTAAACTTTTTGATGTATATAAAGGCGAACAAATAGAAAAAGGCTACAAATCTGTTGCTTATAGTATTTTATTTAGGTCTAATGAAAAAACTTTAACAGATGAAGAAGTTAATCCACCTATGAAAAAAATATTAAAAGAATTAGAAGAAAAATTACAAGCACAACTTAGAGAAAAATAAATAAGTAAAAACAAAGCCTCAAAATATATGAGGCTTTGAAGTTGTAGACAAAGTCTACAACCTTTCAAAAAAATAATCTTTTTATTTTTTTGAGCTACTGTATGAAAAAAGCTAAGTTTTCTCGTGCAAGGGGCTAAAGCCTCCTAAAAACCTAGCTTTACCCCGTATACGATTATAGATGAGAACTCTTTGTTCTCATACTCTCCGCTTTAAAGTTTGTTTTATTTCTATTTTGTCTACAGTCTAAAAGCCTCAAAATATATGAGGCTTTATTTTTTATTTGTATTAAATAAAATTTATATATTAAATTATATTTTTAAAGTATTCTTCTGTTTTTATATTCTCCTGTTTCGTTAAATTCTACCCATTCACAAATATTTTCTGCGTGGTCTCCTATTCTTTCAAAATATTTTGCTATCATAAGAAAATCTACACACATATCTGATAAATCGTTAGATTTTTTAAGCATTTCAATAACTTCTGCTTTAGCTTTTTTAAACAGAGAATCTAACTGGTCATCTATTTCTATAATTTGTTTTGTAAGCTCTGTATCTCCTTCAACAAAAGCTTGTATTGACCCTTTTACCATTTTTTTAGCAAGCATAGCCATCTCTGGTATATGTTCTACTATTTCAAAAACGTGGTCTGCGTCCATTTTTAAAATTATACTAGCTATGTCTGAGGCGTGGTCTCCTATTCTCTCCATATCTGTAACCATCTTTAAGGCAGTAGATACTATTCTTAAATCTTTTGCAACAGGTTGTTGACGTAATATTAAATTAAGACAATGGCTTTCTATTGCCTTTTCCATATCATCTATTTCTCTATCTTTTTTTATAATCTCTTTAGCTAAGCTATGGTCTTGTTTTTTAAATGCCGTTATAACATTTTCTATTGCTTCTTCTACTAAAGCTCCCATTTTTATAAGTTCCACATTTAAATTTTCTATTTCATGTTGAAATCCAAGTCTAGCAGACATATTACCCCTCCTAAAATTAAAATACTATAACAATTTATTTTATCCAAATCTTCCTGTAATATAATCTTCTGTTCTTTTATCTCTCGGTCTTGAGAAAATATCATCTGTTGTTCCCATTTCTACCATTTCCCCCACTAAGAAAAACGAAGTATAATCTGATACCCTTGCCGCTTGTTGCATATTATGAGTAACTGTAACAACGGTATATTCTTTTTTTAGCTCTAACATAAGTTCTTCTATTTTTATTGTAGATATAGGGTCTAAAGCAGACGTAGGCTCGTCCATTAAAAGCACTTCTGGTTTAACAGCTAATGCTCTAGCTATACAAATTCTTTGTTGTTGTCCACCAGATAGACCTAAAGCTGGTTTTTTTAACCTATCTTTAACTTCATCAAAAATAGCCGCACCTTGTAGACTTTTTTCCACTATTTCATCTAAAATAGCTTTTGATTTTATACCGTGTATTCTAGGTCCATATGCAATATTATCATATATACTCATAGGAAATGGGTTTGGTTGTTGAAATACCATGCCAACCTTTTTTCTAAGCAATGTAGTATCTACTTTTGGAGAATATATATCTTCTCCATCTAATAATACTTTGCCTTCTATTTTTACATTTTCAACAAGGTCATTCATTCTATTAAGAGTTTTTAAGAATGTAGATTTACCACAACCAGAAGGCCCTATAAAAGCTGTTATTTTACCTTTTTCTATATTCATATTTATATTTTTAAGTGCGTGGTGAGCACCATAATATAAATTTAAGTTTTCAACAGAAATTTTTATATTATTTTCCATTTTTATTCCTCTTTCATTAATTATTTTTACCCTTTTTTAATATAAGTTTAGTTATAATGTTAAGTAAAAATACTAAACATAATAAAACAAATCCTACACCAAATGCATTATCATATTCTGCCTTAGACATACTAAGATACATTTGTATTGTTAGTGTTCCACCAGAATTAAATATATGTGTAAATAAGTTTCTAGGTAATAAATAAACACTACCTGCTGTAAATAACAATGCCGCAGATTCTCCAATTATTCTACCCATAGCAAGTATTATACCTGTAACTATACCAGGTAATGCACTAGGTAATATAATAGTCCTTATCATATACCATTTTGTACTTCCCATACCTATTGCACCATCTCTATACCCCTTTGGAACAGTCCTTAAAGATTCTGTCGTTGTTCTTATTATTAAAGGTAAAATCATTATTGTTAAAGTTAAACTACCGCATAATATAGAAAATTTTAGCTTTAGTGTTATGCCAAAAAATACCATACCAAAAAGTCCATATATTATAGAAGGTATACCTGCTAAAGTTTCTGTTGTAAATTCTATAATACGAACAAATTTCATATTTTTAGCATATTCATTTAAATATATAGCCGCTCCTATACCTATTGGTAAAGCTATTAATAATGTAATAACTATAATATAAAGTGTATTAATTATATTACCTAATATACCAAATGTTTCATTAATTGCCGAAGGTACTGTGGATATAAACTCCCAATTAACTTTTGAAATTCCTCTGTATGTTACATAACCTATTATAGATACTAATAAAAATACAGTTATTAACATTGATAAATATATTAACCCAAGTAAAATATTATCTAAAGGTCTAGATTTTTTATTATAAATACTATTTTCCATTATTTATCCTCCTTTTTTAATATTTTACTTATAACTATATTTATAACCATTATAAACACAAACAATATAAGTCCTATTGTAAATAATGCTTCTCTATGTAAACCTGAAGAATATGACATTTCAGACACTATACCAGTTGTTAAAAATCTTACAGAATTAAAAGGAAGTGGTACATTTACTGAATTTCCAGATACTAAAACTATTGCCATTGCTTCACCTATTGCTCTACCAATACCTAAAACTATTGCTGTTATTATACCAGACTTTGCAACTGGTATACAAACTTTAAATATAGTTTGCATACGTGTAGCTCCAAGCGCTAAAGATGCTTGCTTTAGGCTTAAAGGCACTGATTTTAATGCCGTTTCGCTAACATTTATAACTGTTGGTAAAATCATTATAGCCAAAACTAATATAGCCGCTAATAAATTTGCACCACCTGTAAATTTATGATTAGGGTCATTTTTAAATATAAATAATTCTATTTTATATATAATAGGGTTTATAATTAAAAGCCCAAATAACCCATATATTATAGATGGAATACCTGCTAAAAGCTCTACACAAGGCTTTATAAATCTATATACATTTTTATTTGCTATGTCTGATAAAAACACTGCAGTAAGAACTCCTATAGGAACACCTATAACTATTGATAAAAATGTACCTATAATAGATGTTAAAATAATATATGCTATACCAAAAGACGGTATGTCTGCTGTTGGTTTCCAAACTGTATTAAATAGCATATCTTTTATACCTATTTTAAATATAGCTGGTGTACCTGATATAATCATATAAATTGTTATAGCAAATACTGCTATAATAGCTACTAGAGAACACACTAAAAATACTATATACATACTTTTTTCTAAAATAGATTTATTTTTATTTTCAGAAAAAATACTTTCTTGTTTTTTTGTATTCATAATATTTTACCTTTCTGTCGATATAAAATATTTAAAAAATAGTATATTAAAATTATTATAATTTTCTTAGTAAAAGTTAATTTAAACTAATTAGTCCTACTTTTTCTATTAAATATTTTCCTTCTTCACTGCTTAAAAAGTTAAATATTTCTTGTACTTCTGGTCTTTGCTCTGATATTTCTCCTTTAGTTGCCATAACAAATGGACGAGAAAGCACATAATCTCCAGATTTTATATTTTCTACACTTGGTTCAAACCCATCTATTTGTAAAGGCTTAACTGTAAAATTATGTATAACATCTAAAGAAACATAACCTATAGACCCTGGTGTAGAATCTACTTTACCTACAACGGCACCGTTAGAATCTATCTCTTGTGAATATTTACATTTATCTTCTAGGTCTATAATTTCTTCAAAAGCTCCTCTAGCTCCAGACCCTGCCTCTCTACCAATAACAACTATTCCAGCATCTTCGCCACCAACTTCACTCCAATTTTTTATTGTACCTTCGTATATACCTCTAAGTTGGTCTAAAGTTAAGTTATCTACGCTATTTTTAGAATGTGTTATAATTGCAATACCATCTATGGCTACTACATTTTCTACAACACCTTTATCAAGCTCAGATTGCTTTAAAGCTCTAGAAGAATTACCAATATCTACTGTTTTATTAGCAACGGCTTCTATACCTGCACTAGACCCTGTAAATTGTGCCGTTACAAAAACATTTGGGTGTTTTTGCATAAAAACTTCTGCTAAATAATTAGTAAGTTTCTCCATAGATGTGGAGCCATTAATAGTAACTGTTCCGCTTAAACTGTCATTAATATTACTACTTTCTTCTCCTGTACACCCAACTAACATAGTTAAAATTAACGTTGGTATTAATAAAATTTTAAATATTTTTTTCATAATTTATCTCTCCAAAAATTATTTAATTTTTTCTTAATTATATCTTAATTAATATTAACTTACTATCAATATATAGTATAGATATTGTAAAATTTTTGTAAAATTTTTAAATTTTATCATATTTTTTAAAAATTATTTTAACAATAAAATAAATATAGGCTAAAGAATATTAACTCCTTTAGCCTTTTTATTTTATTTTTTATTAAAAATTGTTTTTTCTGTATCTTTATCAAAAAGATAAACCTTATTTAAATCAAACATATATTCAATTTCACCAGATGTAGGTGCATTGTCAACAGTAGCTGTTTTTATAATTATTTGTTTTTTATTTTCTTCTATATGAAGGTATGTTTCAGCTCCTAAATTTTCATAAACTTCTATTTTAGATTTAAATACTGTATTTCCATCTGGAGTAATATTATTTATAATACATTTAATATTTTCTGGTCTAATACCTAAAATAACATCTTTTCCAATATATCCATCATCTTTTAAAATAGATTGTTTTTCTTTAGATAATTCAATTTCTTTACCTAAAACACTAACTAATACTTTTCCATCTTTTTCTATGATAGAAGCATCTAAAAAGTTCATTTGTGGCATACCTATAAACCCTGCAACAAAAATATTTTGTGGATTTTCATATATTTCTTTTGGAGAGTCTACTTGTTGAATAATTCCATCTTTCATAACAACTATTCTAGTTCCTAATGTCATCGCTTCTGTTTGGTCGTGTGTAACATAAATAAATGTTGTGTTAAGCTCGTGATAAAGCTTAGCAATTTCTATACGCATTTGCCCTCTAAGCTTAGCATCAAGGTTTGATAAAGGTTCGTCCATTAAAAATACTTCTGGGCTACGAACAATAGCTCTACCCATAGCAACCCTTTGTCTTTGACCTCCTGATAGTGCTTTTGGTTTTCTGTCTAAAAGATGCTCTATATCTAATATTTCTGCCGCTGCTCTAACTTTTCTATCTATTTCTTCTTTAGGTGTTTTTCTAATCTTTAAGGCAAAGGCCATATTATCATAAACTGTCATATGTGGATATAATGCATAGTTTTGAAAAACCATAGCTATGTTTCTATCTTTAGGTGCAACATCATTTACCATTCTATCCCCTATGTAAAGCTCACCGCTAGATATTTCTTCAAGCCCTGCTATCATTCTTAGTGTAGTAGATTTACCACAACCAGAAGGCCCTACAAAAACTATAAACTCTCTATCTTCAATGTCTAAATTAAAATTTTTAACTGCTTCAAATCCATTATCATATTTTTTTACTATGTTTTTAAGTCTTAATCCTGCCATATTTTACCTCCCAAATATATAAGTTAGTTAAATGTTTTATTTTAAATATAATTAAACAATGTAGGATTATCCTTTTTTAATATAGATAACATTTTATCATCTAAACCAACAAGATAACCAACCTTTTTATTGTTTTTATCATTAATAAAAATTATAACTTCTTTAAGATTTAACCCTTTTATTGTGCATCTTATAAATTTTTCATCTTTGCCTAAACTATCTACACTAGTAACTTTTAATATATTTGTAACATTTATTGTAGTGATAACTTTTCTTTTTCTTTTTGCCATTATTTTTGATATAGTTATATCTCTATCATAATATTCATATTCATATTCTAAAAATTTTTTAACCATATAAATTTCTATTAGTATAAATAATAAAAAAACAGGTATAGCCAAAAATATTCCTACAAATCCAAATATTGCAAAAATAGCTACTGCTATTATTAATATAGCTTTGCTTACAATATTTATAGCATTAGGCAATGTTCCATAATCTTTTGTTATAAATTGCTCATAAAATTTAGTCAAAAAATCACCTCAGCTATCTTTTATATTAGTAAAAATAAACTAAAAAATTAATATCAATTTATATTTAATATAACCTTTGAATATCAAAAAGTCAACATATGTTTAATATCTTTTTTTAATTTTGTTTACTTTGTACATTATATATTAAAATATATGTGCTAGTTGCTAAGTTATAACTTTTTTAATCTATAAAACTAACCTTACTTTATATATTTTATTTAGGCATATTTTATCCAAATTTTTCTCTTATTTTAGCTAATACTTTTTTCTCTATTCTAGAAACTTGCACCTGTGATACACCTATTAATTTAGCAACTTGGCTTTGTGTTTTATCTTCAAAATATCTAAGATTTATTACTGTTTTTTCTCTTGGGTCTAATTTTTCTATTATATCTTTTAGAACAATGCTATCTACTATTTTTTCTTGGTTATCATTTTTTAGCTCTAGCTTATCTATCAAATATACACTTTTTCCATCATTTTGATAAACTGTACTATATAATGACTCTACCTCTCTATCTGCATCTAAGGCTAAAACTAAATCTTCTACCGATACATCTATAGCTATTGCAAGCTCATTTATTGTAGGTTCTTCATTATTGTCTTTTGTAAGAGTATCTCTCATATATTTAGCTTTTGTAGCTATTTCTTTTAAAGGTCTAGACACTTTTATTAACCCATCATCTCTTAAAAATCTTTTTATCTCACCCATAATCATAGGTACAGCATATGTAGAAAATTTTACTTCATAATTAGTATCAAATTTTTTAATACATTTTAAAAGCCCAATAGACCCTATCTGAAATAAATCTTCTGCATCATATCCTCTGTTTAAAAATCTTTTTACAACACTCCATATAAGCCCAGAATTTTGTTCTATTATTATTTCTACCGCTTTATCGTCTCCGTTTTGTGCAAGTTTTATTAGCTCTAATATATCACCATTCATTAGGTAACCTCCTTGCACTAATTTTTATTTATTTTTTTTGCCAAACAAACTTTTGTACCTTCACCTAGCTTAGATATTACCTCTATACTATCCATAAATGTTTCCATAACAGTAAAACCCATTCCAGAGCGCTCCATATTTGGCTTTGATGTATAAAGTGGTTCCATAGCTTTTTCTATATTTTCAATTCCTTTTCCTTTATCCTCTATGTCTATATATAATGTGTCATTTAATATTTTACATTCTATATGTATTTTGCCATTTTCTATCCCTTCATAGCCGTGTATTATAGCATTAGTAACGGCTTCAGATACTGCCATTTTTATGTCATCTAACTGTTCTAAAGTTGGGTCTAATTGTGTAGCAAAAGCAGAAACGCTTATTCTTGCAAAAGCCTCATTTTTAGAATTAGCATCTAATATTAAACTAACTTTATTACTATATTGCATTTTTTATTCTCCTCCTATATGCTATTTATAGCCTCTTCTTTTGTTACAAAACAATTTATTAATTTGTTAAGCCCAGACATATCAAATATTCTTTTGGCATTATCTTTTAAACCAAATGCACATATTTTACCATTTTTTTCTTGTACTATTTTATATCTTCCTATAATCATTCCTATACCAGAGCTATCCATAAAATTTATATCTTCAAAATCTAAAATCATATTTTGACAACCTTGTTTATTAAATTCTCTATCTATTTTATCTCTTATATCTTCTGTATAATGATGGTCTATTTCTCCATATAATTTAACTAATAATGTTCTATTAATTTTACTACACTCTATTTTCACTTTTATTCCTCCTTAGTTTATGTATATATATATAATAACTTAATACATATACTCTTATCAACTTAAATCAAACTCATTAATTTTACTTTTTTTTATAAAATACTTTACTTTTTGATAAATACTGATAAAATATTTATATATTATACATTTTATGGAGGTGAAAAATGGAACCATTAACAGAAAAACAACAACTTATTTTAGATTATATAAAAACTCAAGTTAAACTAAATGGTGTCGTTCCATCTATTAGAGAAATTTGTAAAGCAACTGGCCTTTCTTCTACTTCTTCTGTTCATCTTCATCTGGAAAGCTTAGAAAAAAAAGGCTATATAAAAAGAAAACAATCAAAAAATAGAAATATTGAAATTTTAGAAAAAAATTTTTATAATAACTACTATGAAGAATTAGTAAATATACCTATATTAGGCGATGTATCTGCTGGGTTACCTACCTTTGCAACAGAAAGTATTGAAAGCTATTTTCCTATCCCTGTTACCTATTTAAAAAATAATGATGCTTTTATGCTACGAGTTTTTGGAGATAGTATGATAAATGCTGGTATACATGATGGAGATTTAGTTTTAGTAAACAAACAGTCTACTGCTAATAATAGAGATATAGTTATAGCTTTAATAGATGATGAAACAACTTGTAAAAGATTTTTTATAGAAAATAATACTGTAATTTTAAAACCAGAAAATGATTTATACAAACCTATAATATGTAAAAATGTTACTATTTTAGGAAAAGTAATAGGTCTTTTTAGGAGTTTTTAATCTATGAATAAAGATTTTTTAAATAGCTTAATAAAAAAATCTGATTTAAAAAATACAGATTATTTTGTATATAATAAATCAAAAACTATAAAAAATAACACAGAAAAAAATATTATATTTACAACTATATCTAACCCAAATTTTAAAAATTATATTGTACTAGACTTTGAAACAACAGGTTTATCACATATTAATGATAAAATTGTAGAAATAGGTGCTTTAAAAATAATAGATAATAATATAAAAGATAAATTTGATACACTTATAAATCCCAAAACTACTATCCCACCTTTTATATCCAGTAAAATTAATATTACAAATGATATGGTTAAAAATAAGCCTTTTATTGAGGATATTTTTAAAGATTTTTTTGATTTTTTAGAAGATTTACCACTAGTTATACATAATGCAAAATTTGATATGAAATTTTTAATTCATAATACAAATAATTTAGGGTTTGATATTAAAAACTCTGCATTAGATACTGTTTCTGTTACAAAAACTTTATTTCCAGAGCTAAAAAAATACAATCTAGCTTTTTTATGTAATCATTTTAACATATCAAATCCAAATGCTCATAGAGCTATGTCAGATGTTTTAGCTACGTATGAATTATACAAAATTTTATATAATAAATTTAATAAATAAAAAAATAGCCACCTTAAATTATGTTTTAAAGTGGCTATTTTTTTATTTATTATTTATAATATTGTAATTTTCATCTGTATTATACCAACCAGTTATTTTCCATTTATCCCCTTCTATCTTTAAATAGTAAAGATAATAATAAGTTTGAAATAGATTATCTTTTTTATCAACTTTTACATATGCTATATTATTATTTCTTGGGTCATACATAGTTGGCTTAACTTCTATACTTGTTATTTTTACTTTATTTTCTTTTAAATTTTCTATGCTAGCTAAAACATTATTTGTTTGTTCTTCTAAAGAGTTTTTAGATATTATTTCATCTGATAACAAAATTCTTTGTTTTTCTAATATATTAGAAACTATTGACATATCTTTTATTTTATCTCCATATAAAAGCTTATATCCTTCTGTATATAAACTAACTACTTCTTCTGGTGTTTTAGGATAATTTTCTTCACTTATGCTCATAACTTTTTCATATATTGGTTTTGCAACAGATTTATCTTCTTTATCAAAATATCCTGCTGTATCATTACTATTAATGCTAGAAAAAACAAAAAAACCTATTAAAATAAAAATAACTAA
Organism: [Clostridium] colinum; assembly: GCF_940677205.1. Lineage (NCBI taxonomy): Bacteria > Bacillati > Bacillota > Clostridia > Lachnospirales > Lachnospiraceae > Tyzzerella > [Clostridium] colinum. The sequence continues at coordinate 1,716,460 of NZ_OW712331.1, forward strand.
AATTATAAAAAGTATACCTATTACATTATTCCCTTTTTTTGTCATAGTATCACCTCTATTTTATAATATCTTTTATAATATCCCACAAATTTTCTCTTCCATCTTTAGTTTGGCTAGAAAAAGGAAGTAATATATCTTCTTTATCAAGCTCAAGACTTTTTCTTATTACTGCTAAATGTTTATTTATTTGGCTTCTTTTTAATTTATCACTTTTTGTAGTAACTATTATTATTTTATACCCATAATGTTTTAGCCAATCATACATTATTTTATCATTATTACTAGGTTCGTGTCTTATATCTATTAATAATATTATAGATTTTAATTGCTCTCTTTCTAAAAGATATTCTTCTATCATTTTGCCCCATTTTTCAATTTCAGACTTAGAAGCTCTAGCATAACCATATCCTGGTAAATCTACAAAATGTACTATATTTTCTATGTTATAAAAATTTATAGTTCTTGTTTTTCCAGGGTTTTGGCTTGTTCTTGCTAAAGATTTTCTATTTACCATACAATTTATAAGAGAAGATTTTCCTACGTTAGATTTTCCTACAAAGGCTATTTCTGGTAAATCTGTATTAGGGTATTGGTCTTTTCTTCCACAAACTGCCGTCAATTCTACATTATTTACATTCATAAAACTCTCCTTATTGTCATATCTCTAGATATGTTAAGCCTATATTTTAATTTATATATATATTATTTATCTTTAATCGTTATTTGTCAATAGCTATTTAAATTTTATAAAAATGATAACAAACTATTTGAAATATATATAAATTTATTGTATAATTTAGGAAAGTTTTTACGTTAATAAAAATATCTTTTTATAAAGGAGGTAGATTATGCAAAATCTAATAGAAATTTTTAAAGCTATATTTTTAGGTATTGTTGAAGGTATAACTGAATGGTTGCCTATTAGTAGTACTGGTCATATGATTTTAGTAGAACAAGTTTTATCCCTTAATTTAAGTGATAAATTTAAAGAAATGTTTTTTGTTGTTATCCAACTTGGTGCTATATTAGCTGTTATATTTATATATTTTCATAAGCTAAACCCATTTTCACCTAGTAAAACAAAAAGACAAAAGCATCAAACATTTATCCTTTGGTTTAAGGTTATATTTGCTTGTATACCTGCTGGAATAATAGGTATTTTATTTGATGACAAAATAGACGCTTTATTTTATAACTATCCAACCGTTGCTACTATGTTAATTGTTTATGGTATACTATTTATATATATAGAAAATGTTCATAAAGATAAATCTTTTAAAGTAAATACATTAAATGCTTTATCTTACAAAACTGCTTTTTTTATTGGACTTTTTCAAGTTTTAGCCCTAATACCTGGTACATCTAGGTCTGGAGCTACCATAGTAGGCGCTATGCTTATTGGTACATCTAGAGTTGTAGCTACAGAATTTACGTTCTTTTTAGCTATTCCTGTTATGCTTGGTGCTAGCCTTTTAAAAGTCTTAAAATTTGGCTTTGAATGGAGCCCTCTAGAAATACAAGTTTTATTATCTGGAACAATTGTTTCTTTTGTTGTTTCTATATTTGCTATAAAATTTTTAGTAAACTATATAAAAACTAACAATTTTAAAGTATTTGGATATTATAGAATTATACTTGGTATAATAGTTTTAGGTTTCTTTTTCTTAAATAAATAACTAAATAAATTTAATATAATATAAAAAACTGGGAAAAATAATTTTATAAATTTATAAAGGAGTTACTAAAATGAAAAAATTTATAATATTTTTCTTAGTTTTTTTTATTTTATCTAACAATATAGTTTTGGCAGATAATAAAGAAAAAATCGTTAAAGTTGACGCAAAAAGTGCTATATTAATGGACTATGAAACTGGTAGAGTTCTTTTTGCAAAAAATGAAACAGAACCAATGGCTATGGCTAGTACAACAAAAATAATGACTGCTATACTTGCAATAGAAAATGGAAATTTAGAAGATACTGTTAAAGTTAGTAAAAATGCTACAAAAGCTCCTCCAGTAAAGATGAACTTAAAAGAAAATGAAGAAATAAAACTAAAAGACTTGCTATATGCATTAATGTTACAATCTTCTAATGATGCTGCTGTAGCAATAGCAGAACATATAGATAAAGATGTAGATACATTTTGTAATAATATGACAAAAAAGGCAAAAGATATAGGTGCAAAAGATACAGTATTTAGAACACCTAATGGGTTAGATGCTTTAGACCATCATTCCACTGCATATGATATGTCTTTAATAGCAAGATATGCTCTTAATAATAAACAGTTTGTAGATATTATAAATACAAAACAAGTTAGTTTTAAAACTAATATGTCTTCTTATGATGTAATAAATAAAAACAGACTTTTATCCGAATTTGAAGGAGCTAATGGTGTAAAAACAGGCTTTACAAATAAAGCTGGACATTGTTTTGTTGGCTCTGCTACACAAAATGGTATGACTCTTATATCTGTTGTATTAGCTAGTGGCTGGGGAGAAAAAGGAAAAAAACAAAAATGGGTAGATACAAAAACTCTATTAAACTATGGATTTGAAAATTTTTCTTATGAAAAAATACTATCTAAAGATGACTGTACAGACACTATATCTATTATAAAAGGTGAAGAAAATACTATGCCTTTATACTATGAAGATGATATTGTTTTACCTTTATCTAAAGATGAAAAAAATAATATATCTATTAAATTAGATTATATAAAAACTTTAAATGCACCTGTAAAAAAAGATGAAAAAGTAGGTGTTGCTTATATATATATTAATAATAGCCTTGTAGCACAAACTAATATATTACCAAAAAAAGATATTGATAAAAAAACATTTTATTCATATATAAATGAAATATTTAAAAATTGGATTAATATTTTAAATTAAATATTATTATTAATCATTAATTTTAATAAACCCACCAAATAAACTGGTGGGTTTGTAATATATTTTTACTATTTTAAAGCTTTTTCTTTTATATCAAAGCAAGATACTGAGATAGACATAAAAGCTCCTATCAAAGGTAAATAAATGTCATAAATATCACTAGAGTTTAAACATAAAACACTAAAAATCAAGTTAAAAATACCAAATCCTATAAAAATAAATTTTAAAGGTTTATATGCTTCGTTACTATCTGAAAGAATTTTTTCTTTTAAAAGTATAATTATCGATATAAAATATAAAATATATGATGTTATCATTATGCTATTTTCATATGTAGTACTAAGTTTTGCAATAATATTTAATATAAAAGATAAATAAACTAAATTTTTTACAACTTTACTTTTAACGTGCTTTAAAAAACATATTATAATCAAACAAATATATCGTTGTAACATATTATAGCCTCCTTTAAACTTTATTTCTTATTTAATATTATACTCTTTTATTTTTCTATTTCAATAGTAGAAATTAACATTTTTTATTATATTTTAAATTAAAAAATTATATATTTTACAAATATAAGTTATTTTCTACTAAATTATAAAAATCTTTTTTATGTATATAGCATATTTACATATTAAAAAGCTAGTACCTAAAAGGTACTAGCTTCTATTATATGCGGATAGTGGGACTTGAACCCACACTCCTAGGAACTAGATTCTAAGTCTAGCGCGTCTGCCATTCCGCCATATCCGCTAATATTGACTGCCAATATAATATAACATATATTTTATATTGTGTCAATAGTTTTTAAATATTTTAACTTTTGCTTTCATTTTTTTGATTATTTTCTATTAAACTTAAAAATGGATATGGATTTATCCAAAATTCATCTTTAGTAAGTGTAGTTTCTGCTTCTATTCCTAAATGTAGGTGAACCTCAAAATTACCTTTTGTTCCTTCAATTTTACTATACCCTGTATTTCCCATATACCCTATGACATTACCTGCTAATATTTTTTGCCCCTTTTCAATCCCTTCTTCATAACTATCTAAATGAGCATAATAATAATAGTTACCACTTTTGGCCTTTATCCCTACTCTGTATCCTCCTTTTTCATTCCACCATAATGACAATTTAAAACTTTAAAATATTTTAAATACATTTTTTATAATTAAAATATATTTGTACAGTTTTATTTTCAAATACAACAATTTTTTTTATTAAAATTTTTATTATATCACTTGTTAATACTTGTTTATCTTTAAAACTTAAATAACTACCTTTTTTATTAAAATCATTTTTTATCAAATTTAGCTTATTTTCTAATATATTTTTAGTTTTTATCAAATTTTCTTCTTTTTCTAAATACATATTTTTATTAAAAATATAATCATCTTCTAATAAAATATTATTTATGTAATCTTCATATATTATTTTAGAAAAGTTTTTTAATTTTATTATTTCATTTTCAATATCTTTAATTTTTTTAATTAACATACTTTCTTCTAAATATAAATTATTTTTATTTAAATTTGATATATCCTTTAAGTTTATAAATAATTCTACTTGATTTTTTATTTCATTAAAAACTATTTCTTCAATATAAATTGATTTTATTGTTTTAAACTTGCAATTATTTATGCTATGATATTTACATTCAAAAAAATCATACAGACTTATATCATATTTAGTTTTTTTGCTTTTTTGTCTTCTTATCAAATTTTTATTACATTCACCACATTTTATATATCCTTTAAATATATTTTCTTTTTTATCTAGCATTTTCTTGTTATTATTATAAATTTCATTTGCTCTACTATTTATATTTTGTACTTTAATAAACATATCTTTAGGTATTATTGGTTGATGAGTATTTCCCACTATAATATGCTCATTTTCATTAGATAATATTGTATTTTTTATAGATACAGTTTTATACTTCCGTTGTACTAAATTTCCTATATAAACTTGATTTGTTAGTATATTTTTTATACTTTTATCAATCCATTTACTATCTTTAAATTTATCATTTTTAATTAAACCTTTACTATATAAATAAGCATAAGGTGATAAAATGTTTTTTTTATTTAAAATATTTGCAATTTTTGTATATCCATATCCTTTTAGCCTTAAATCAAATATTTCTTTTACAATAGGGGCTGTTTCTTCATTTATAACAAGCTTATTTATATCATTTTGATTTTTTAAATAACCATATGATGCAAAACTGCCTATAAACTCTCCTTTTTCTTGTTTTTCTCTAAATACAGTAGTAATTTTTTTTGATATATCTTTCGCATAAACTTCGTTTGCTATATTTTTAAGATGCATTATTAATGCTTCTTTTGTATTTTCATTATTACTATCATAATTGTCATTTATAGCTATAAATCTAACATTTATAAAAGGAAATATTTTTTCAATATAATTTCCACATTCTACATAGTTTCTTCCAAAGCGTGATAAATCTTTTACTATAACACAATTTATCTTATTTTGTTTTATATCTTCTAAAAGTCTTTCAAATTCATCTCTTTTAAAATTAGTTCCTGTTTTATTATTATCTTCATAAATATCTGCTAATACAAACTCTTCTTTATTTCTTATATAGTCTAAAATTATATTTTTTTGATTTTCTATTGTATCTATATTTTTAGTATTATTAAAAACTGATAATCTAGTATATATACCTACTTTATATATTTGATTGTCCAATTTTTTTTGTATATTTTTTCTACTTTTTCTAGCCACATAACCCCTCCTTATAGCTTATTTATTAATATATTTAGTAATTATCATAATTATTCTAAAAAAGATAATTTATTAATATTTTATGTATTTTTAATCAATTTTTAGTGCAATTTTAACATTTTTATCATAATTTTTTTATAAAAAATGACAATTGACCCTGTATATATAAATATATATAATTATATAATATTAATTATTTTAGAAGGGAGGAATAGTGGTATGGTAGGAGTTATTATTGCAACACATGGGGAATTTGCAAAGGGCATACTTCAATCTGCTTCTATGGTATTTGGAGAGCAAGAAAATATTAAAGCTTGTACATTAATGCCAAGCGAAGGTCCAGACGACCTTAAACAAAAGCTCGAAACAGCTATAAATTCTTTTTCAGATAAAGAAAATATTTTATTTTTAGTTGATTTATGGGGTGGCACACCTTTTAATCAAGCTAGTAGCCTTTTAGCTGGATATGAAGATAAAAGGGCTATTTTAACTGGTTTAAATTTACCTATGTTAATTGAGGTTTGCAGTTGTGCAACTTATATGGATAGTGCACAAGAAATAGCAACTCAAGTGTTAGAGTCTGGTAAAGATGGAGTTAAAATATGTCCAGAAACATTAATGCCTAAAAAATCTACAACCCCTACAACACAACAAATGGTTGATTTACCTACAAGTGGGCGTATAGAATATGTTTTAGCTCGTGTAGATACCCGTTTGTTACACGGACAGGTGGCAACTGCTTGGACAAAAGCAACTTCACCTAACAGAATTATTGTTGTTTCTGATGAAGTATCAAAAGATAATTTACGTAAAAAATTAATAGAACAAGCAGCACCTCCAGGCGTTAAGGCAAATGTTATTCCTATATCTAAGTTACTACAAATAGCAGAAGACCCTCGTTTTGGTAAAACTAAAGCTCTACTACTATTTGAAAATCCTCAAGACGTTCTTAGAGTTGTTGAAGGCGGAGTTAAATTAGATGAAATAAACATAGGTTCTATGGCTCATACTGTTGGTAAAGTTGTTGTTAGCAAAGCTATATCTTTAGATGAAAAAGACATAGAAACATATGAAAAATTAAAAGAACTAGGTGTAAAATTTGATGTACGTAAAGTTCCTAACGATTCTCGTGCTAATATGGACGATTATTTGAAAAAAGCAAAATTAGAGCTTTCTAAAAAATAAATAAGGTGGTGACTAATATGGAGTTATATCAAATAATTTTAGTTGTTATTATAGCATTTTTGGCCGGTGTTGAAGGTATTTTAGATGAATTTCAATTTCATCAACCGCTTGTTGCTTGTACATTAATCGGGTTAGCAACAGGTCATGTTACAGAATGTGTTATTTTAGGTGGTACTCTACAAATGCTTGCTCTTGGTTGGGCAAACATAGGAGCTGCTGTTGCTCCAGATGCTGCATTAGCTTCAGTTGCATCTGCTATTATATTAGTTTTAAGTGGGCAAGGTGTTAAGGGTGTAGATACTGCAATAGCTTTAGCAATACCTTTAGCTATAGCTGGTTTATTCTTAACTATTTTAGCTCGTACAATATCTGTACCTATAGTACACGCTATGGATAGACAGGCTGCAAAAGGTAACATTAAAGGTGTTGAAATGTACCATTATTTAGGTATATTAATACAAGGTTTACGTATTGTAATACCTGCAGTATGTTTATTATTTGTTCCGGCAAACGTTGTTAAAAACTTATTAGAAAGTATGCCAACTTGGCTTACAGACGGTATGAGTATAGGTGGTGGTATGGTTGTTGCCGTGGGTTATGCTATGGTTATAAATATGATGGCAACACGTGAAGTTTGGCCTTTCTTTGCTATTGGTTTTGTTTTAGCCGCTATCCCACAATTAACATTAATGGGACTTGGTGTAATAGCAATGGCTATAGCTTTAATATACTTATATCTATTAGACAATGGTTCTTCAAAAGGTAGTGGTAGTCCAAAAACTGGCGACCCATTAGATGATATATTAAATGATTATTAATTTTGAAAGGAGAAAACTATATGTCTGAAAAAATTACTCTAAGTAAAAAGGATAGAATGAAAGTTGCTTGGCGTTCCACTTTCCTTCAAGGTTCTTGGAATTTTGAACGTATGCAAAACGGTGGTTGGGCTTATTCTATGATTCCTGCTATTAAAAAATTATATCCTACAAAAGAAGGTCGAACAGAAGCTTTAAAACGTCATATGGAATTTTTTAATACTCATCCATATGTTGCTTCTCCTATATTAGGTGTTACTCTTGCTTTGGAGGAAGAGCGTGCAAACGGTAGCCCTGTAGATGATACCGCTATACAAGGTGTTAAAGTTGGTATGATGGGTCCTTTAGCTGGTATAGGTGACCCTGTATTCTGGTTTACTGTTAGACCTATGCTTGGTGCTTTAGGTGCATCTATTGCCTTATCTGGTAATATTTTGGGCCCTATATTATTCTTTGTAGTATGGAATATTCTTAGATGGTGGTTTATGGTTTATACTCAAGAATTTGGATATCGTGCTGGTTCTCGTATAGCCGATGACTTATCTGGTGGTTTATTACAAAAAGTTACAAAATGTGCCTCTATTTTAGGTATGTTTGTTTTAGGTGCATTGGTTCAACGTTGGGTATCTATAAACTTTGCACCTGTTATATCTGAGGTTCAATTATCAAGTGGTGCATTTATAGACTGGAGTAGCCTGCCTGCTGGTTCTGAAGGTATAAAAGTCGCTCTTGAGCAAATGAACGCTGGTCTTTCTCTTACTAACACAAAAGTTACAACACTTCAAGAAAATTTAGATAGCTTAATACCAGGATTAGCCGCGTTATTATTAACTTTATTCTGTTGCAAACTTTTAAAGAAAAAAGTTTCTCCTATCTTAATCATTGTAGCTTTATTTATAGTAGGTATAGTTGGTCATTTAATTGGTTTATTATAGCATAACGGAGGTTCATTTATGGTACAATCTTTAAATTCTAAAGTTGATTTAGTAAAAGATGCAATTTTTTATAGCATTTTACCTAACTATGGCAAAATTATGATAGGTGATGCTGGTTTTGAATTTTATAATAATGCTAACCCTAAAAAATGTATCCAAATAAAATGGTCTAATATAAACTATATTACTGCATCTGTTATGTTAAAAAATAAATGGATACAACGTTTTGCTATAACTCTTAATAATAATAAAACTTATTATTTTTCGGCTAAACAACCTAAAGAAGTTTTACGTGCTATAAATGTTTATATACCATTAAATAAAATGTTCCACTCACTAACTATTATGGATAGAATTAAAAATATTTTTAAACGTAAATAAAAATTTAAGAGCGAAGTTAAATTCTTCGCTCTTTTATAATTTATTTTAATATTTTAAATTCATCTTTATATTTAAAATAAATATCTATTGTTTTATCATTATGTACTTCTATTTTTTCTATAAAATTTACAACTATTCCTCTGTTTAACTTTTCTATATTTTTATATTGTTTAAAATATTGTATAAAAAGTTGATTATTATCTTGCCCATTTTTTATTATTTCAATTTCATTTTTAAATTTATCTATTAACTTTTTTGTTTCTTCTATTCTATTTGTATATGAAATGTTAAAATCTTCGTATTCTTGCTTAGTTAAAATATCCTCTTTTAAATCTTCATATAGTTTTAATTTAATATTTTTATATTTGATTAATTCTCGTTCTTTTATAATAATTTGTTCCTCTATTTTTTTCATTTCTATTACTGTATATGATAAATTGTCTATCACATTTATTATGTTTTCAAAATTAATAATACTATCTATATGATTTTTTATAACTTTAAAAATTGTATCTTCTAATATGTTTGGTTTAATATTAGCTCCAATACACCCCATTTTGTTTTTTGCATTATTACAAACATAATAAATATATGGTTTAGCTTTTGTTCCATTATTTTTTCTTATTAAATTTGAACCACACTCTGCACAATTTACTATACCACTTAATAAATATAACTCTTCTTGATTAGGTGCTATCCTTGTATCTAATAGCATTAATTTTTGTACATTTTCAAAAATTTCTTTTTCTATAATAGGCTGGTGGTTATTCTCTATTACTATCCTCTCTTCTTTTGGTACAGATACAACTTTTTTTATTTTATAATTTGGAGTTGTATATTTTTTTTGTTCAAGTGTGCCTATATATACTGGATTTTCTAATATACGAAAAATAGCTTTTGCAGTCCATAAAGATTTTACATTTTTTTTAAATCCTGTGTTAAAATTTAAGCCTATTTTCTTTTTATGTTCCATAGGAGAAAGCACACCATTTTGATTTAATTTTTTAGCTATTTTATCGGCGCTTAATCCATTTATTTTATACTTAAAAATATCCCTAACAACTTTAGCAGCAACTTCATCAACTATAAGTTTGTGTTTATCATTAGGGTCTTTTAAATATCCATATGTAGCAAAAGACCCTATAAATTCTCCATTTTTTCTTTTAATATCAAGGCTACTTCTTACTTTTAATGAAATATCTCTTAAGTATGAATCATTAATTAAATTTTTAAATGGTATTATCAAGCTATCCATACTATCTTCATTTTTAAAACTATCATAATTATCATTTATAGATATAAAACGTACATTCATAAAAGGAAATATTTCTTCTAAATATTTTCCAACTTCAATAAAATCTCGACCAAATCTAGAAAAATCTTTAACTACTATACAATTGATTTTTCTACTTTTTACATCTTCCATTAATTCTTTAAAAGCTGGTCGGTCAAAATTACCCCCGCTATATCCGTCATCAATTTTTATAGATACCAGCTCTAAATCTTCTTTACTATTTACAAAATCTATAAGCATATTTTTTTGATTTATAATACTTTCACTTTCATTATTTTTATCATCTTCCTTAGATATCCTTAAATAAAGGCTTGTTTTAAATTTATTCATACTAAACACTCCCAAAATATCTTTATTAATTGTACACAATCCCTCACTTTATTTTTATTATATTTATATAAAAATAATTACTATAAAAATAAAAAAGCTAATAGTATTTAAAAATATACTTTTAGCTTTTTATAAATTATATTAATTTAAATCTTCTCCATTACTTTCAATTACTTTTTTATACCAATAAAATGAATCTTTTCTTTTTCTAGACATATCTCCACTGCCGTCATCAAATTTATTTACAAATATTAGTCCATATCTTTTTTTAAGCTCACCAGTAGATGCACTAACAAGGTCTGTACAACCCCAACAAGTATAACCTATAAGGTCAACCCCGTCAGCAATTGCTTCTTTCATTTGTTCTATATGCTCTTTCATATAAGATATTCTATAATCATCATGTATTTTCCCATCTTTAGATATTTCATCTATAGCTCCCAGTCCATTTTCTACAATCATAATAGGTATTTGATATCTATCATAAATTTGATTTAATACATATCTTAATCCTAAAGCATCTATTTGCCAACCCCACTGAGAAGCCTCTAAGCATGGATTTTTTATGTTTTGCTCTCCATTACCATTTGTTTTTTCTGCATTTTTTGTAGTTAAACCAACACAATTACTAGAATAATAGCTAATACTAATAAAATCTACTGTACCTTCTTTTAATATATTTATATCTTCATGAAGTATTTTAATATTTAAATTATTTTCTTTAAAATAATTATATGCAAACCCTGGATAAGCCCCTCTTATATGAACATCTCCAGCTATAAAATTATGAATTTGACAATATTTTTGTGAAAAATATACATCTTTTGGGTGGCAAGTATATGGATATGCATTATGATAAGCTAACATACAACCAATTTTATTTTCACTATCTATACTATGCCCCATTTTTACTGCTAAAGCACTAGCTACTAATTGATGATGCATAGCTTGAAATCTAGTTTCTTCATTATTATCTTTTTCATCTAACATACCTGCACAAAAAACAGCTCCAAAAGGTTGTGTTAACATATTTATTTCATTAAAAGTTAACCAATATTTAACTTTACCTTTATATCTTTTAAATAAAACTTTAGCAAAGTTTAAATAAAAATCTATTAATTTACGATTTTTCCAACCTCCATATTGTAAAGATAAATGTAAAGGATTTTCATAGTGAGATATTGTAACAAGAGGTTCTATATTATATTTTATTAGCTCATCTATAACTTTATCATAAAATTTTAACCCTTTCTCATTTGGATTTTCTTCATCTCCATTAGGAAATATTCTGGACCAAGAAATAGAAAACCTATAAACCTTAAATCCCATTTCAGCAAATAGTGCTATATCTTCTTTATAATGATTATAAAAATCTGTTGCTTGATGGTTTGGATAAAATTCGTTATCTAAAGGCTTGGGTATAGTAATTCTACGTTCTTTATCTACACTTCCACCTGTTAAAACATCTGCAACAGAAAGCCCTTTTCCGTCTTTATCAAATCCACCTTCATATTGGTTTGCAGCAGTTGCTCCACCCCATAAAAAATTTAATGGCATTTTTTTATTATTCATAATAATACCTCCAATTAAACAATAGTCAATAATATATCTTTATTTTCTATATTTTCATTTAAATCTACCATAAGCACTGCTTTTATATAATCATTTATATTTGATACAATTATAGGTGTTATCAAATTATAACCTTTACTTTTTATTTTATCAAAATCAAATTCTACAAGTAAATCTCCAGCCTTTACTTTCATATTATTTTCTACATAAGTTTTAAAATATTTACCTTTTAAATTTACTGTATCTAACCCAATATGAATTAATAAATCTACACCCTGTTTTGTTTTAAATATTATTCCGTGTTTTGTATCCATAATAGATACAACTGTTCCGTCATTTGGTGCATATATTTTATTATCTGTAGGTATAATAGCTATTCCATCTCCCAAAACTTTTTCTGAAAATGTTTTATCTGGTACTTCTTTTAAATCTTTTACAATACCAGATATAGGAGCTAAAATTTCTATTTTTTCAACTAATTTTGTTGTCTCTTTATTTTCTATTATATCATCACTTTTTTTCTCTTCATCTTTAAATCCAAAAACTAAAGTAAGTATAAAAGCTCCTACAAATGATATTAATATCATAATTAATCCATATAAAAGATTTGTCATACCTTTATCACCAATAAATACTGGTATGGCTAAAATTGAATTTTGTGATATATATAAAGATACTTGTAAAATACCTCCAACAATACCTCCAACACCTGCTGCAATAGAAGCTGCCACAACTGGACGTTTTAGTTTTAATGTAACACCATATAATGCTGGTTCTGTAATACCCATAATAGCCGATATAGCAGAAGCTGTTGCTAATTGTTTCATATCTTGATTTTTTGATTTAAACCCAACTGCAAAAGAAGCCCCACTTTGAGCAATATTTGAACATACTTGAGATACAAATATTAAACTATCAGACCCACCTGTTGCAATAGCATTTAATCCAACTGGTGTAAGTGCGTGATGCATACCAGTCATAACAACAAATGGAAATACTGCCGATAAAATACCTACTATTACAAATCCAAGTTTTGCAGATAAAAAGTTTATAAGTATAGCTAATCCATTACCAATAATTCCTCCTAAAGGCCCTATAATAATTAATGCTATTGGTGCACTAATTAATATTACTAAAGTAGGATGTAATATTAATTTAACCATTTTAGGTGTTATTTTATCTACAAACTTAACTATATACGACATAATCCAAACCATCATAATAATTGGTATTACAGAATAAGCATAAATTGTTTTACTTATAGGTATAGAAAATAATGTAATTGGTGCATCAGAAGCTATCATCTGTGTAAAATTTGGGTGTAAAAATATACCAGCAACAATAAGTGCAAGCGACTGATTTACTCTAAATACTTTTGCCGCATTAGCTGCTATTAAAAATGGCATAAAATAAAATGCAACATCACCAACAAATGATATAACTTGATATGTACTACTATCTGTCTTTACAAGGTTAAAAGTTGTAAGAAGTGTTAATACAACCTTTATCATACCAGCTGCTGTAAGTGCAGGTATCATAGGTGTCATACAACCTGTAATAGCTTCTATTATTTTTGAAAAAACATTTTTATCTTGTGAAAAATCTATACTACTATTATCATCACTAGGTAAACCTTTTTCTATAAGTGCCTCATAAACAGCATTTACTTCGTTACCTACTATAACTTGAAATTGGTCTTTATGCCAATTTATACCAGAAACTTCTTTTATTTTCTTTATTTCATCTTCTTTTATTAGACTTTTATCTTTTACATAAAATCTAAGCCTTGTCATACAATGAAATACTTTTAAAATATTATTTTTACCTCCCATCAAACTAATTAAATTTTCTGCTATTTGCTTATAGTCTTTTTTCATAACAAATTACCTCCTTTAAATAATAAAATATTATATAAAGGTCTTGCCTGATAATATAATATATCTCAGTAACAAACCATTGTAATTGTATTTATATTTTTGTAGATTTTTCTACATTTGTTTGTATATGTATTGTTAAATACATCATTTCTTCTTCACTAAGTTCATATCCATAATTTTCTTGCATCATAATATAAATCATTTTTACACAACCATAGGCCTCTTTATATTGTTTACAAATAATATCAAATAATTTTTTATCATTATCATATTTAAGCTCTTTATGTAAATATCGTTGTGCAAAATATTTTAAATGTGTTAAAAATCTTTGATAATAAAAACTATTTTCATCAAAAATAATTTCTTTATAATATTTTTTTACTATCTCTTGAATGTCATTTATTATATTTAATATTTTATAATTATCATTTTTTTCATTTCCTTCTTGAGCATTTACAAAATGTAGTGCTATAAATCCGGCTTCATCTTCTTGTAAATTTACATTAAATATTTCATTTATTTTTTCTAACATATCTATACTTATTTCATATTCTTTAGTATAAAACTGTTTAATATCCATAAGCAAAACATTTTTTAAATTTATACCTTTTTTAAATCTATTTATAGTTCCAAAAATATGGTCGCTTAAAGATATATAAATGCTATTATTTAATTTTAAATTAAACTTATTCTTTACATTATCAATATATTTATGTACAAAATCTAAAATATCATAGGGTATAGATAATAAGTATTTTTGAATTTCTACGCTATTTTGTGTATTTTCTGGATAAAATATTTTTTCTATTTGTAAGGGATTTATTTCTTCTCCTTTTTTAAAATGAAACCCTATCCCTTTACCTTTTACAATAATATCTTCATTTTTATTATCTTTTGCTAAAACTAGATTATTGTTTAATATTTTAGTTATTCTCATCAAAATCCTCCTAAAATAACAAAAAAGACCTATGGCACTAAAATAAAATTAGTATCATAGGTCTTGCCTGACGATATTATATCCAGTAACAAACCTTTGTAATATCTCCTTATTTGTATTATTATATTAACATAAAAAATATACAATGTCTATAATAAAATTATATAAAAATAATAATATTATTTATACATATTGTACAATTTTATATTGATTTATTTACTTATTTACGTCTTATTATATCTGCTTATCAACCTATGTTTTCTATAATTCCATCTGTCATACTTATTATAGGTATTCTACCTACCATATTTTCCCTATCCATAATATCTGTACCTGTATGTTTCCTTTTTCCACCGTATGTTCGCTCTGCTCCATAACTATCTCCATATATATAATTTTTGCTATGCTCTAAAGGTATAGGAAAACTTTTTATATCTTGTAATATGTTTTTTATTAAATTATAGTATGGGTCTATGCTTTTCTTTTTATATTTATTTTTTATACTATCATAATTAATAATAAAATCTTGCTCAATACTCGATATGTTTAAATCTTTATTATCAAAAAAATTATTTTCTATCCCATAATATGTAATCATCTCTGCAAAATCTAAATTATATTTTTTAGCTACTTCTTGTAATTGTATTATATTTTCTGATGATATTTTAAAAGAAGCTAAATTATTTAATGATACATTTAGTTTATGTCTATTATTAAACTTAGTAAAAAATAATACTAACATTACTATTATAACTATGCAAAATAACATATACTTTAATTTTTTATAATCTTTTTTATATTTTGTACTTCTTCTATAATATGCTTTTTTTCTCATATTTAATAACCACCATTATAAAGATTGTATATTATATGTTATCTTTTATTTAAATATTAATATTTAAGTATTAAAAATAAATTTAAATTATTTTATAATCTATTTTTCTATAAAAAAAGTATATTTTAAACCCAATTAATTTTTATGACAAATTTATTTATCATATTTTAGGTTAAAATATACTCTTTTTCGTTTGCCTTATAAAATAATTTTAAACTTCATCTAAAAATACTCTATATCCTCTTACAGCTTCATATATGTCTGCTTTACTCGTTACCTCCCAAGGAGCGTGCATACATAATACTGCTATGCCACTATCTATAACCTGCATACCATAGTTTGCAAGTATATAGGCTATTGTTCCGCCGCCTCCAAGGTCTACTTTACCAAGCTCTGCTGTTTGAAAATTAACATTATTTTTATCCATAATATTTCTTAAATGTGCTATATATTCTGGATTAGCATCATTAGACCCACCTTTTCCACCAGAGCCTGTAAATTTATTAAATACAAGACCTTTAGCAAAATATGCCGAATTTTTCTTTTCATAAGCACTAGCATATAATGGGTCATAAGCCGCACTAACATCTGAAGATAACATTTTAGAATTTTCTAAAGTACGTCTAAGTTTTAATTCAGAATATTCTCCCATTCTGTCCATAACCTCTGCTAAGCTATTTTCAAAAAATTTTCCGTGCATACCAGTAGCTCCAACGCTACCTATCTCCTCTTTATCAACTAATATACAACAAGATGTTCTTTTAACTGGTTTATCTTCAAGCATAGCCATTAAAGATGTAAAAGCACATACTCTGTCATCTTGTCCATAAGCCATAATCATACTTTTATCTATTCCACAATCTCTGGCTTTACCTGCTGGAACAATCTCTAACTCTGCTGATAAAAAGTCTTCTTCTTCTATATTATAACTATCTTTTAAAAGCTTTAAAACATTTGCCTTTACAGCGTCTTTTTCTTCACCTTTTAAAGGCTTATTTGCTATCAAAAGGTCTAGGTTTTCCCCTTCCACAACAGTTCTTGCCTTTTTGTCCATTTGCTCTCTAGATAAATGGGCTAATAAATCTGTTATTACAAAAACAGGGTCTTCATCTTTTTCTCCAATATTTATATTAACTTTTGTTCCATCTTTTTTTACAACAACACCGTGTATAGCAAGAGGCATTGCTACCCATTGATATTTTTTTATACCACCATAATAATGTGTATCTAAATATACAAGTTCACTATCTTCATAAATAGGGTTTTGTTTAACATCTATACGAGGTGAATCTATATGTGCTCCTAATATATTCATACCGTTTTCTATAGGTTCTTCTCCTATTTGATATAAAATAATAGCCTTATCCATACACACACAGTATACTTTATCACCAGTTTTTAATTTAATATTATCTTTTATAATATCTTTTAAATTTTTATATCCTGATTTTTTAGCTAGATTTATAGTAAGCTCAACACATTCTCGTTCTGTTTTTCCTATGTCTAACATTTCTTTATACTTAGAGTTAATTTTTTCAAGTTCATCTAGTTGTTTTTCATCATAAACTTTCCAAAGATTTTCTCTTTCCATAAATAACACACCCTTTCTATAAATCAAAATATTATAAAAACAAAATTTTATTTTTATAATTTTATCAACAAAGTTATATTATGTCAATTTATAAAAATCAATTAATTTATCTTTATTTAAAAATGTTAAACTATTAGATAAGTTTTCATCTTTATTATAACATAAACTAAAATATAATATACTATTTTCTATATTGTATTTAGAACTACTTAAATTAACATTTTTTTTAATTTCATCTATTGATATTTTACAAAACTTTAATTTTAAGCCTATACCTAAATATTTACTATACGCTTCTTTTATATTCCAAATTTGTATTGGTTTCATATCTTTATCATCTATATTAATAATTTTGTTTAATATTTTATTTTTTATACTTCTATCTTCTTCTATATCTATACCTATATTAACTGGAGCTAAAGAACAAGCCACATAGTTTTTAGAATGACTAATATTAAAATATATGTCTTCATTTAAAAACTTAGGCTTACCATTTTCATCTCTATATATTTTTTTCACATCTAAAAATTTATTATATATTTTATAGTACATATAGTTTAACAATAAATATGATATTTTTGTTTCTTCTTTATAAGTAGTATAAAAATTAGGAAGCGGTATATTAAATTCACCTATATCAAACTTTTTTACTATACAAGTATTAATATATTTCATTCTTTATCATCTCTAAGCTTTGTTACAAGTGCTGCTTGCTTTCTTCTTTTTTCATGCATTTTAGCATAGTGTTTTTTAGTTGTATTTATGTCTGCATGACCTAGAGCATCTGCTACAAGATATATATCTTCTGTTTTTTCATAAAGTGCCGTTCCATATGTACTTCTAAGCTTATGAGGAGATATATTTTTTAAAGGTGTTGCTATTTTAGAATATTTTTTAACTAAGTTTTGAACTGTTCTAATATTTATTCTTTTTCTTTGCATAGATAAAAATAAAGCCTCTTCGTGTCCTTCTATTGCCTCTACTCCCTCTCTTTCATCTAAATAATCACTAAGAGCTTCGTACACTTCTTCTCCAAAATATAAAATACTTTCATTTCCACCTTTTCTTAAAACTTTTATACCCTTTGTATAAAAATCTACATCATCAATATTTATTCCAACACACTCTGAAACACGCATACCTGTACCTAATAAAAGGCAAATTATTGCAAAGTCTCTTTTTTTAGTATAGTTATGATATTTTTGTTGGCTTTTTGTAAGTTTTGTACCATTTTCTACTGCATTTAATAATGTTTCTATTTCTTCTTTATCTAAATATATAATATTTTTTTGATGTATTTTTGGTATATCTACAAGCTCTGCTGGGTTTGAGCTTATTTCCCCTACTTTATAAAAATAATAAAACATACGCCTAATAGCAGACAGCTTTCTTGCTTTAGCTTTTTCATTGTTTATACGGCTAATAGATATTGTTTTACCTAATTTTGTTATGTTTTCTCGTTGATGATATGATATATAATCTAAAAATCTGTCTATATCTTTATAACTAACTTGTTCTAAATCTTTAGCTTCTATGTCTAAAATGTTTTTAGCTCTAAAATATTTTACATTTTCACATAAAAAATCAAAAAAAATCCTTAAATCATATGCATATCCTAATCTAGTTTTTATAGATGTAGTTTGTGCAATAGATATAAAAAAATCTGAGCAAATATCTGGTAATTCTTTTAAAATAATTTTTAATCTATCTATAAGTTGTACTTCTAATTCTTCACTATATTTCATAATAACACCTTTTCTAATTTTATTTTGTATGAAATATTTACCATTAAAAATATACATAATAATAGTAAAAATCAACTAAAATTTATTAAAATGCTATTAGTATAATTTTTACTATTATTACCTATTTTTTTAATATTCATCATCTAATACTTTTATTTTAAATTTACTAACTATGTCTTTATAACAACTATCACACAAATCGAAGCTATGCTTTTGCCCATCTAGGCTAGATAAATATCCCCATTGTTTATCTACGGATAAATATTCGCAAAATTTGCCAAACTTATCTTTTTGTATCGCTTTGCCACACATATTGCAGTATACTTCATATATTTCTTCTTTTTCTGTAAGCACTTTTTTAGTTTGTCGCATAACCTATAACCACCCCCTAATTTTAAGTTACATATATATTATACACTATATAGTATGGGTATGTATACAGGTAAAATATGATATATTTAGCCTTACAAATTAAATATAACATAACTTTATAAAAATATTTATTTTAATATATTTTTATCTTTTAAACACCTTTCCCACTTCTTCCATAAAAGAATCTATATCTTTAAACTCTTTGTATACAGATGCAAACCTTACATATGCTATTGGGTCTAAAGTTTTTAACTTTTCCATAACCATTTCGCCTATGTCTTTACTGTTTATTTCTTTTTTATTGCTAGTGTATATTTTATTTTCTATTTCTTTAACTATTTGTTCTATGTCATTAGTAGATATAGGTCTTTTATTACACGCTAACAAAACACCTTTTAAAAGTTTATCCGATTCAAACCTTTCTCTTGTCATATCTCTTTTAACAACAGATATTGGTATCATATCTAATTTTTCATATGTATTAAATCTTTCATTACATTTTTCACAAAGTCTTCTTCGTTTAATAATAGTATTATCTTCCATACTCCTAGTATCTATAACTTTAGTATCTTCATTATAGCAAAAAGGACATTTCATTTTATAATTTCTCCTTAAAATCCATATTTTGTATATTAATATTATATCATATATTTTATAAAAACAATAGTTTTTACTTACAAATATTGATAAAATATATCATCTTAATTGTAAAGCTTTTTAACAATTATGCATAATATAGATAAGAAAGGAGATGTTAAAATGGTACTTGGTATATTGGGTGGAGATTTTAGATATAAATTTTTATATGAAATGTTAATTGATGAAAATCTTTTAGTATATGTATATAATAACAAGCACATTGAAAGTGAAAATAATATAAAAAGTTTAGATGAATTTTTAAAAAAAATAGATATTTTAATAGTTCCTATCCCTTTTACAAAAGATAATAACACAGTATTTAATGTTGATAATGAAATTTTAAATATTGATGTATTGCTTGAAAAAGTTATTAATAATAATATTAAAATATTCTTTGGCGGAGTTATTGGTAAAGATAGAATTAATTTTTTAGAAAATAATAATATAAAAGTATTTGATTTTTTTGAAGATGATTCTATCGCTATATTAAATGCTATTCCAACTGCTGAAGGAGCAATACAAACAGCTATGCAAGAAAGCTTTAAAACAATATTTGATAGTAAATGTTTAGTTTTAGGCTATGGAAGATGTGGAAAAATTTTAGCTAATATGCTAAAAGGTATAGGGGCTAATATAGATGTAACATATAGAAAACCTCAAGATTTAGCGTATATAAATGCATATGGTTTAAATCCTATTAATTTATATGATATAACTGGTAAAATAGATAAATATGACTTTATTTTTAATACTATACCTTATGAGATATTAGATAAAAATATATTATCAAAAATTAATAAAGATACTGTAATAATAGATTTAGCACAAGCTCCTGGTGGAGTAGACTATACGTTTGCAAGAACTTTAAATTTAAAGGCTATATATTGTCCTGGTTTACCTGCTAGAGTTGCACCATATACTGCTGGTAAAATATTAAAAGATAAAATAATTGAATATATAAAAAATGATATATAGTTAAAGGTTGTAGACAAAGTCTATAACCTCTCAAAAAAATAATCTTATTATTTTTTGAGATACTGTATGAAAAAAAGCTGATTTATTCGCACAAGGGCTAAAGCCCCTATAAATCTAGCTTTTTACACAATACAAGGCAAAGCCCAGTATTGTGATTAGAATTTTTATGCAAAGCATAAAAATAAAAAAATTAATAATAAAATATTCTGTCTACAGTCTGAAGGTTGTAGACAAAGTCTACAACCTTCAATTTAAATAGTTTTATATATCCTAATTATTTTATAAAGGATTATTTTTCATATGATTAATAAGTTCATCAACTGTTGTAAACGCAATACCTGTAACAGAATCGGCACAACCATAATATATACATATTCTACCTGTATCCGCATCTGTCAAGGTTGCACAAGGGAAAGTAACGTTTGGTACATCTCCTACGCATTCATACAATTCTTCTGGTCCTAAAATATAATCTTTAGAACGCATTTTCACTTTCCACGGTTCATCTATATATAATAAAACACAACCCATACGATAAACAAATCCATTACAAGTGTTTATAACCCCGTGATAGATAAGTAACCAACCTTCATCTGTTTCTATAGGTGTTGGGCCTGGGCCTATTTTTGTTATTTGCCACGCACTTGTATCTCCTGGAACTGTACCCATAACAAATCTATGTTTACCCCAATATGTTAAATCTGGACTTTGGCTAAAGAATATGTCCCCAAAAGGTGTATGTCCTGTATCACTTGGTCTACTAACCATTGCATAGTTGCCATTTATTTTACGTGGAAATAATACTCCATTTCTATTATATGGTAAAAAGGCATTTTCTAATTGATGAAATGTTTTAAAATCTGTTGTATAAGCTAAGCCAATTGTTGGCCCGTGATAACCGTTACACCACGTGATATAATATTTACTGTCTTCGTCTATATAACATACACGTGGGTCATATCTATATTCCCTTTTTAAGATTTCTTCGTCTTCACCTTCAAATTTAATAGGCTGATGATTTATTTCCCAATTTATACCATCTTTACTAAACCCTGCAAATATATCCATACTAATAGATTTACTATCACATCTAAAAACACCTGCAAATCCATCTTTAAATGGTACTACGGCACTATTAAATACACTATTAGAAGAAGGTATTGCTCTTCTTCCTATTATAGGATTTTGGCTATATCTCCATACGGGCATTGTATATCCTTCTGGTTTTTCTTGCCATGGTATATTTGGTAATGATTTTCCAATTATTTTTGTCATTTTTTAAATCTCCTTTTTAAATTTAAATTTTTCTTCTGAAATAGATTTATGTATATAATTAATATTATGTTCATTATTTTCAAATTTTATTTCACATAAATTATATTTATCTTCTAAATAATCATTAGTTTCGCCATCATCATAATAATATAATGTTTTAGCGTTATCTCCATACACCTTAAATGTTACTTCATTAGGTCTATATTTAGTATTTTTATATTCTTTTTCATAAATTGGTATTATTGCTCCTTCTTTTACAAATACTAAAATTTCTTCTAACTCACATTGTAAATTATAAAATTTTCCACCTTCAAACTTTTTATTTGTAAAATAGTTATACCAATTACCTTTTGGTAAATACACAAGTTTTCTTTTTTCCCCTTCATATACAACTGGAGCAATTAGCATAAAGTTTCCAAACATAAATTGTTCTTTTAAATCTAAAACATTTATATCTTTTTCAAATTCCATAACCATAGGTCTAAATATAGGAAGCCCTAGCTTATGTGATTGATAATATAAATTATATAAATAAGGCATAAGCTCATATCTAAGTTTTATAAATTTTTTAGCTATATCTTCTGCTCTTTTGCCAAAAGCCCACGGCTCTTGTCTTCTTGTATACATATTAGAATGATTTCTAAATATCGGTAAAAATGTTCCTAGCTGGTTCCACCTTATAAATAGCTCTTCTGTGCTATCTAACCCAAAGCCAGATACATCATTACCTACAAAAGAAAATCCACTAACCCCAAGGTTACAATTCATTGTAATAGACATTCTAAGCTGTTGCCAAAGGCTCATATTATCTCCTGTCCATACAGAAGAATATCTTTGTCCCCCTGCATATGTGGCTCTTGTCATAGAAAATCCTCTTTTATTAGGCGCTAGCTCTTTTTGTGCCTCACAAGATGCTCGGCTCATTTCAAACCCGTATCTATTGTGAAATTCTTTATGCTCAATAACTCCATAATCACTGTTATGCAAGCAACTTTCTAACATAGTTTTATAATCATTGTTAAACACACAAGGCTCGTTCATATCATTCCATATTCCATCTATGCTGTATTTATTAATAAATTGTTTTAATTCATCTTTCCACCATTTTCTACATTGTTCATTAGAAAAATCTGGAAAAGCACTATCATTAGGCCAAACTGCCCCAACAAAAACTTTACCATCTAATGTTTTAGTAAAATGTCCGCCTTCTAACCCTCTTTTATATACACCATAATTTTCATCTACCTTAACCCCTGGGTCTAATATTGTTATTGTTTTTATCCCTTTTTCCTTAAAGCTAGATATAGTATCCCCTATTCCATCAAATTCTGGAGATTTAAAGGTCATTACTCTAAACCCATCCATATAATCTATGTCTAAATAAACTACATCTATTGGTATATCTTTTCTTTCAAAAGTATTTATTAATTCTTCTACCTCTTGTTTAGAAAAATAACTAAATCTACATTGTTGATATCCTAAGCTCCATAAAGGTGGCATATCCATTCTACCTGTTAATAAAGTATATCTTCTAATTACATATTTTATGTTTTTTCCAAATATAAAATAATATTGTATCTGACCACCATTAGCTCCAAAGAAAATTCTATCTTTATAGCTTTTTCCCATATCAAAATAACTTCTAAAGCTATTATCAAAAAATATACCATATGTACTATTTTGCTTTAATGCTACATAAAAAGGTATAGTTTTATAATACATTATAGAATTATCATCTGTTTCTGGATCATCTGTATTATAATTTTCTATATAACACCCTTTTTTATTAAGCTCTCCGCCTTTTTCTCCAAACCCATAATAAGCAAGTGCATCATTTTGTTTGGTTACAAATATATGTCCATTTTCATCTATAAAGCTTGGTTGAAAATCTTTACAAATAATATTTTTATTTAAATCTAAAAATGTTATTTCTGTTGTATATTTATCTAAATAAACATAGCCTTCTTCACATTTTATTATAATATTATTTTCTTCTATATCTAAACTTATATCCTTATAAATTTTATTATAACAAACTGCCCCTGTTGGTTTAGCTTGTTCATATTTATCCGATATAAATATTTTCACTATACCTTCTTCATAAAAAGATAATGTAATCATACAGTTAGTAAAATCTATATATACGTTATTTTCGTATATATCATATTTTTTAAATTTAATAGGCTTGCCAGTATATGATTTAAACTGTTGATTTAATATTTCACGATATTTTAATTGTTCCATATTAAAATCTCCTTAATATAAAAATGTTAATTTTACAAATAATACCACCAAAATTAAAATGGTGGTATTATTATAAACTTAATTATTGAGCATTTTTCCATTCATCTAATTGTCTTTGAGCTTCCTCAATAACTTTATCTATTTTTTGTGCTTTTAATTTATCTTTTAGCTTAGCTAAATATTCATCAATATCTACGGACCCGCTATAAATGGTAGCTTTAAACTCTTCCATAACATTATTTATAGCCGCAAGTTCATTTGTTACTGGTGTAGTATCAAATTTAAACCCTAATAATGGTGAAGATTGTGAATTATCATTAAATACTTTAAATTGTTCCCATTTGTTTGCTGGTTCGTTATCTAAAGTATCTGTTATAAATAAGTTTCCACCTGCAAAATATGGGATAGAGTATGCTTTAGATTTTTCTGGGTCTAATTTAATAACTTTGTCTGATACTCTTGTATAGTGAACTCCTTCTATACCATAGTTTAATAAGTTTCTAATATATGAGTCTGTATTTAAAAGGTTTAAAAATTCTACTGCTTTTTCTTTATTTTTAGAATTGTTAGAAATAGCTATCATAGACCCTGTTGTAGAATCATTTGTTACTATACCGTCCATAATAGGACTAGATACTACTTCATACCCTAAATCTTTGCTCCATAAAACTTCTGCATAAGGTTGACCATCACCTTTTGTTACAAGTCTTTTTATAGATTTATCATCTTTAGCTGTAGCTGAATCACCGTTTATATAGCCTGCTTGATAATATTTTCTTAAAGTTTTTAAAGTGCTTTCCATTTTTTCAGTGTCAAAGATATTTTTAACAGTTAAGGTTTCATCACCAATCTCTACACCAACTGGACTTACAATAAAATCAAAATATTGTGGTGGTGAAAATCCTTTTGTAATATATAAAGGTACTACATCTGGTTCATTTTCTTTAATAACTTTTAACCAAGGTTCTAAATCTTCAAGAGTATGAAGGTCTTGGTAAGGAATATTATATTTATCTACATATTCTTTAGTAAAAACCCACATAGGAAGAGTAGAAATTTCTTTTTGGTTAGGAACTGCATATATTTTACCATCTATTGAAGCACCCTCCCAAAATCTTTCATCTATAGCTTCATACATATCTTTTCCTGTTGTTTCTAAATAAGGTGTTAAATCTAAAAATGCACCCTTTCTAGCATTACCAAGATAATCTCCTGCCCAAGAACAAGTAAAAGCTAAGTCAAATTGTTCGCCTGAATTAATTATTATACCAAGTTTTTGAGTGTAATCACCAAAATCAATATATGTCATATCAAGGTTTACACCAATTTTTTCTGCTAGATATTTATTAGCCTCTTCTAATACTACTTGTTTATCTTTAGGCTCTGCACCTATTGTATAGTATTTTAAAGTTACAACATCTCCATTAGAAGCATTAGCCGAACTTTGTTTACTACCACCACAACCTGTTAATGTAGTTGCCCCAATAGCTACTGTTAAAGCTAAAGCCACAAGTTTTTTCATTTTTTTATACAACATATTAAACACTCCTTTTCTTATTTTTGTACAAAATGGTAAGTTATATTACCATTTTGTACTTTTTATATTAAAACTATTTTAATTTAATTTTAAATGTTTTAATTTCATAAGGTTTAATTTCAAATGTAAATTGCTTTTCGTTAAAATCAAATTCTTTAATATTATTTTCCATAAGGTCAGTTTCAAAAACTTTTTCTATATCTTTAAATAGATTTAATGTAGCATTAGTTCTTTTATTATGATACTCATAAACTCTAACTATTAAATCTTGTGTATCTTCTGCTTTTTTAATAACTTCTATCATTACGTTTTCTTTATCTATGTTTATAAAGCTAAATTCTTTTCCTAAGCTACCATTATGTGCATCTTCTACAACTGTAACTAATGGGTTATTTAAATTATACGCTTGCATAGTTGTGTTTGCTTCTCTCCAATCACCTATGTGAGGATAAATAGAATAAGTATAGTAATGTATCTCTTTATCTGCATCTGGGTTAGGGTCGCAAGTAGATTTAATAAGAGTAAGTCTCATATCTCCTTCTACAATATCGTGGCCATATTTAGAGTCATTTAACATAGATACACCAAATCCCTCTTCAGATAAATCTGCCCATTTATGTCCACAAACTTCAAATCTAGCTATATCCCAAGTTGTATTATTATGTGTAGGTCTTTTTATATTACCATATTGTATTTCATAAGTAGCTTCATTTGTGTTAATATCTATTGGAAAACATACTTTTAATAATACATCTTTTTCTTTCCAATCAACAACATTTTCAAAATCTACTCTTTCAATATCTTTATAAATATGCATATATTGAGTTATTGTAGATGTTAAAAACTTTCTTTCTATTTTTAAAGTTGCTCTAACTGGACCATTTTCTATTATTTCTGCACTTTGTAAATCATCTACAAGCCACATTTTTTCTTTATAATAAATGTCAATATCCCAGTTGTCAAAGCACATAGGTTTATCTTCAAAAGCTTGTAGCTCATTACCTACTCTACCTTGTTTTAATAACTCTCTGTTAGACTTTTTATGCACAAATGATTTAATATTTGCTTTTTCGTCTAAAACAATTTTGAAAAAGTCATTTTCTATGTTTGATTTGCTGCAATCTAATACAATTTTTTCACTTTCTTCATCTACAAGCTTAAATGTTTTATATCCATTAGCTGGTATATTTTTAGCAAAGAATATAACTTTATTATCTCTTGTCATTTGACAATTAATTTTATTGTTATTTTCATCTAATACTGTTACATTTTTAAATCCTTCTGGAATATCAAATGTGGCAATATCACTTCTTTCAAAGCTTAATGTATTATTTACAACAACACTCTTATCCTCTAAGTTTATTTTAGAAGAAATTTTTCTAATATTATCTTCTAAGATATTATTACCTTTTTCTAAAAGCTCTTTATATTCTACCTCTGTAACATCATACACTTCTTTAATAGAAGACCCTGGTATAATATCGTGGAATTGATTTAATAATATAGTTTCCCATGATTTATTTATCTCTTGTTGTGGATATTCTTCTCCAAAAATCATATTTAAAGCACTTAATTTTTCTAGCGAAGTATAAAGATTTTCACATTTTCTGTTATCTCTTTTATTTCTAGCCATAGATGTGTAAGTACCTCTATGATATTCAAGATAAAGTTCTCCATTCCATTTTTTTAGCTTATCATTATCTTTTACTTTATTTTCTAATCTTTTAAAATAGTCTAAAGATGTACCCATTTTTACTTTTGGAGCACCAGGTATACCTTTTGCAAATCTTCTTGCATTTTCAAGCATTTCTAAAGTAGCACCACCGCCACCATCTCCCCAACCAAAAGAGATTAATACATCATCATTAATATTTTTGTTTTGGTATCTTCTCCACGCTCCCATAACGGCATCTGCTTGTATGTGGCCATTATAAGTTGTATTAAATGATGTTTTAGGTTCTCCTGGATTTGTAGCTGTTATAAAATGTGTAAATATCTCTGTTCCGTCAATACCTTTCCACATAAATGTATCGTTAGGTATTTTATTAAACTGGTTCCAAGATATTTTTGTAGTCATAAAATAATTTATACCCGACTTTTTAAGTATTTGAGGTAATGCTGCCGAATAACCAAAAACATCTGGTAACCATAAAATTTGGTTATCTACATTAAATTCTTCTTTAAAAAATCTTTTACCATGTAAAATTTGTCTTACTAAAGATTCACCAGATGTAACGTTACAGTCTGCCTCAAGCCACATAGCTCCTTCTGGTTCCCAAACACCTTGTTTAACTTTTTCTTTAACTTTTTCATATACTTTTGGATAATCTTCTTTTAAAAATTTATATAATTGTGGTTGTGAAGACATAAATATATATTCTGGATATTCTTCCATAAGTTTTAAAACAGTTGAAAAGCTTCTTGCCACTTTTTCTCTTGTTTGAGCAACAGTCCAAAGCCAAGCAACGTCTATATGAGTATGACCTACACAAGTAGCAATACAATCTTCATGACCACAAAGCTCTCCATAAAATTTTTCATTTAAAAATTTATTTGCTTTTTTAACACTTTCATTATATAGTTCACTTTTTGGTTGTCTAAGGTCTACTATGTTACAAGCCTCTGTTAAAACTGTAATCATATCTATTCTTCTTTTATCGTTTGCGTCTAGCTCTTTACATACATCTGCTGGTACTTTTAAATTAAAATATAATTCTCTAGAATCCATATCTATAACTACAAGTTTACCGTGTAATGTAGCTAATTTATCTGCCAACATACCCGCATATGCGTGTAAATCTATTTCATATTTAGTTCCTGCAACTGCATTATGAGATAATATTACTTCTTTATGGTTAATATCTAACCCTTGTATATGTTCTCCATTTACATACAATATAAATTGTGGGTTAGTTGCGTCCCAACCTTCAGTAAATGTATGAAAATTTAAAGCAATAGTTTTTCCTTCAAACTCTTTAGGCACTTCTACGCTACATTTAAACCAACCATGTTTATCTCTACCGCCCCATAAATCTCCTGTTTTAAACTCTCTAAATTCATTTTCATCAACCTTTTTTATATTATCAATGTTATGATAATTACCATCAATATATTTATAATTTTCTAAAGGTATTTCTTGACTATATACATTTTTAGCTATATTTTCGCAAGTTTTGTTAATTCTTTCTAATAAATAATACATATTTTTTCTCCTTTTCTCTTTCTTATTCTTTAACAGCACCTATTGTTAGCCCATTTACAAAATATTTTTGGAAAAATGGATAAGCAAACATAATAGGTAATGTAGTTATAACAACTATTGCCATTTTTAAAGTTTCTGTTGGCATATTTTTAGAAGCCTCTATTGCACTTGTACCTATACTAGATGCATTTTTTACTAAAAATTCCATAGAAGTTTCTATTTTTATAAGCATATATTGAAGTGGTATTAAATTTGGGTTTTCTATATATAGCATAGCGTTAAACCAATCGTTCCAATATGCTAATGTTAAAAATAATCCTATTGTTGCAATGCCAGGTATAGCAATAGGTAAAACTATTTTTACAAATAACTTTAATTCACTTGCACCATCTATCCTAGCCGATTCTATAACTGCCTCTGGCACAGATGTTTTAAAAAATGTTCTAAGTATTATTATGTTAAATGAGCTTACACAAAGAGGTAATATTAAAGCTAATATACTATCTTTTAAATTTAAAAAGTTTACCATAACTAAATAAGATGATACCATACCACCTGAAAATAACATTGGTATAAAAATAAGTTTTGTAAAAAAACCTTTATATGAAAAACTTTTTCTAGATAAAGCATAAGCATAAGTAGACATTATTAAAAGTCCTAACAAAGTACCACTTATTGTTACAATAATACTTACACCATAAGCTCTTAATATATCACTACCAGACGATAAAATATGTTTATAAGCTTCAAAGCTTAATTCATCTGGTATAAACCTATATCCGTTTAATCTTAATGACTCTTCGCTAGTTAAAGAAATTATAACAACAAATAAAAATGGTAAAATACAAGCTGCTGCCAACAAGAAAAACAATATATTTAGCAAAAAATTTACTGGCTTACTCACTTGGTTAAATTTGCTTTCAGACTCAACTTCTTTTGCTTTCTTACTTTTTTTTTGTATTTTATTTGATAACATAAAGTTTCCCTCCCATCTTAAAAGAATGCATTTTCACTGTCTACTTTTCTAACAATACCATTTGTTATAAGTATTAAAACTAAACCTACAAGAGATTGATATAAACCAGCTGCAGAACTCATACCTATGTTACCTAAATTCATTAATCCTCTATATACATATGTGTCTATAACATTTGTAACAGGATATAAAGCTCCCGAATCTTTTGGTAATTGGTAGAATAAACCAAAATCTGACCTAAACATACCACCTACTGCGTTAATAAACATTATAATAAGGACTGGTTTTAATAATGGTAATGTTATACTTTTTATTTGTTGCCATTTGCTAGCTCCATCTACAAGAGCTGCCTCATAATAGCTTTTGTCTATACCACATATAGACGCTAAATAAACTACCGTACCGTATCCTATCCCTTTCCATTGGCTCATAAAAATTATTATAAAAGGCCAATATTTAGACTCAGTATACCACGATACACTATCCATACCAAGACTTTGTCTTATACTGTTTATATATCCTTTGTCTGGGCTTAAAAATGCATATAGACAATAGCTAACTACTACCCAGGATAAAAAATAAGGTAAAAACATAGAAGTTTGGAAATATTTAGACAATTTTTTGTTATGTAACTCTTTTAATAATATTGCTAAAGTTACTGGTAAAACTATCCCTAATACTATAAATACTAAATTATATAAAATAGTATTACGTGTTATAAGCCACGCATCACTTGATGAGAATAAAAACTTAAAATTATCAAACCATACCCACTCACTTTTTATTAAGCTTTCTAAAAAGCCTCCGTGAACACTCCAGTTTTTAAATGCTATTAAAACACCAAACATTGGTAAATATGCAAATATTAAAAACCATATTGTCCCTGGTAAAGTTAAAAATAATAATTCTTTATTTTTATTTAACGTTTTAAAAAAAGATTTATTTTTATCTTTTGGCTTTTTGCCTTTTCTATTTTCCATTTTATACCCTCCTCATTAATTTTTTTACTCAATATCTATTTATATAAACAATACCATAGTTAAATGCTAATTAATAGTTGACTTTTTTTAGTTTCATTGTACAAATTTTATGTTATTATAATATATTTTTATATAAAAATAATAATAAAAAAATATGCACAATATACCACTTTGTCTTTTGTATATTATGCATATTCATTTTAATAATTTTTTTTGTGCAATTTTACTGTTAATAATTTTGTAGTTCTCTTAAAGTGGCTGGTGTAACTCCATAATATTTTTTAAATTTTCTATAAAAATAACTTGTATCTAAATATCCAACCTCTTTTGATATATCGCTAATCTTCTTGTTCGTATTTAATATTAAATCTTTAGCAACAGAGTTTCTTACTTTATTAAGATAATCTGAAAATTGTATCCCTATTTCTTTTGTAAACACCTGACCTAAATAAGATGTATTTACATTATATTCTAATGCTAAAGTTTTAAGACTTAAATCTTTATTATAATTTTCATTTACACATTTTACAATTCGCCTTACAATAGGGCTTAATTTTATATTTTCATCTGCTATATATTCAATTAAATAAACTAATTTTTCTTTTATATATTTTTTTATTTCTTCTAGTTTAGTTAAATTTAATACATTTATTATACTATCTCCTAAATTATCCTCGTTATCTATTTTAAATCTTGTTTTTAAATTATCATATAATATTAAAATTTTTGTAGCAAAATTATAAATATTTTTTGGTGTTAACCCTTGATTATCTAATAAATCATCTATATACTTATTAACTGCTTCTATATCATTATTTATTATTAGTCTACTTATCTCATTTATTTCATTTTCAAACTGAATATCTCTACTATGTAATAAATCTTCTTCTGTTAAGCATTTGTTAAATCCAGATATTAAAATATTTTTTCTAACTAAATTACTAATTTTAAAACTTTTATTTAACATATTAATATCATCTACTATTCTTCCAACAGATATTAAAATATCATAATTATATTTATTTCTTATATCTTCTAATATGTCTTCATAAAATTTTTTTATTTCATTTAAATCTGTATTTTTATCAAAGCTATTTATAAGTATTAAATTACCATAATCGTCATATAAAACTTCTGTTTTTTCTATATATTTAAAGTTTATGCTATTAATACCTTGTTTTATTAATAACGTACTTACTACATATAAGCTATCATCTAATTTTATATTTATTTTTTCTTTACTATCTATTAAATCTTTTTTAGTTGATTTTTTATTTAATATATTTTTTAAAATAATATCTTTTTTAATATTTATATTTTTAATATTTTTATATTCATCTAATTTAGTTACTATATCTTTTAATACTTTTAACAGTTCTTCTTCATCTATAGGCTTTAATATATATGCTTCAACACCAATAGATATGGCCTCTTTTGCATAAGTAAAATCTTCATATCCACTAAGTATAATAAACTTTACATTTTTATCTATATACTTTATTTGTTTTAATAAGTCTATTCCATTTACAAGAGGCATATTAATGTCTGTTATTATAATATCTACTGGATTTTTCTTAAAAATTTCTAAAGCTTCTTTTCCATTTTGAGCCGTATCTAAAATAGTTATATTTAAGCTTTCCCAATCGATAATATTTTTAAGCCCTTCTCTTATAAGATTTTCATCATCTACTATAATCGTTTTATACATATTTTAGCCCCTTTCGTTAACATACGGTAATTTTATAGTTATTTTTGTTCCTTTTTCTTCTTCACTTTCTAAATATAGACCGTATTTATCACCATATTTTATTTTTATTCTTTGGTTTACATTTAAAATTCCTACCATTTGTTGGTCATTTTCCTTGTTTTCTATTTTTTGTTTTAATATTTCTAGCTTATCCTTTGATATACCTTTTCCGTTATCTTCTATTGTTATATTTATAAATTCTTTTGTATGACTTATTTTTATAGATATTTTGTTATCATCTTTTTCTAGCCTTATTCCGTGAACAAAATAGTTCTCTATTAATGGTTGTAAAATAAATTTTATTATTTCTTTATTTAATAATTCTTCTTCACATTTTACATTATATATTATTTTATTTTCATATCTAAACTTATAAAGCTCCAAAAATTTATTACAATATTCTAGCTCACTTTTTATAGTTATTATATCCTTTTCTTTTAGCTGACTTCTAAAAATATGTGCTAATATATATATCATTTTAGCTACTTCTTTATCATTATTTATTATTGCTTTCATTCTTATAGACTCTAAAGTATTATATAAAAAATGTGGATTTATACTACTTTGTAATGTTTTCATTTCGGCCTTTTTTTCATTTATTTGTGCTATATAATATTTATCTATGTATTCTTCTAGATTATCACACATTTTATTAAAATTTTCACATATAATAGATATCTCATCTTTTTCTTTTTGAACATTAAGTGGTATTCTTTTTAGCTTATCATCTATATTTATACTTTTCATTGTATCTAAAATAATACTTAATCTATTGTTTAAATTTTTTAAACGATTAAATATAAATATTTGAGAAGCTACTAAAAATAATAAATTTACTATAATAATATAAAAAATTAACTGTCTATATTTTAAAATCCAATTTATATTTTCAAACGTTCCTAAAACAATTAAATCATTTGATATATTTTCTGTTATTATATTATTTTTATTTGCATTTAAAATTTTTGTTACATCTAAAAAATTTGATTGTTCTTTTAAATAATTACTTTTAGAATCATATAAAATCAATCCATTTTTCTGTAAAATTAAAATTCTAAATGATTTATCATAACTTTCTATAATTTTATCTATTTCTAATTTATCTAATTTAAATATAATAATACCTTCTTTTTTTAAATTTAAAGGATTATTTATATCTCTTATATATAATATCTCTTGCTCTTCTTCTTCTACACTTTGTAAAAATTTTTCATCTGAAATATTAGAAAAATATCTCTCTTTTATCTTTATTTGCCTATCAAATAAATAAGATATATTATTATTATAAGATACTAACTCTATACTTTCTATTAAATTACTTCTAGAAAAACAATTTTTAATTGCATATTCTATGCCCTTATAATAACTATCATTACTTTTACAAAATTTATCTAATTTATTTTTTGTATATGTATTTAAATCATTATTTAAAAAAAATATTGTATCTTCAATTATTTTATTATCACTATATAGTTCAAACATAAATCCACTTATAAGGGCTTCAGCATCTTTAAAAGTTTTTACTACATTATTTACCATTCGTCTATTTATTTGCTGATTATATATATTGTCTTTTTTTTGTATATTTTTAAATAGTACTATATTTATAATAAGAATAAAGCTAAATATAATTACATTATAGCTTATCATCAATTTTTTATAAAAAATTGTTCTTTTTTTCATAATTAAGCCCCTTCATAAAATCTATAAAATAACTATATTATACACTTTATTTACTATTTTTGTCAAATTACATAGTAAAATTTACTATATAGTTTAGAAATTTTTAAAATATTTTTTTATATATTACTATATTTATCAATTTTTATTATTTAATTATATATACAATTAATATAAATATATAAAAATACCCATATTAAATAACTTTTCAATATGGATATTTTTATATATTTATAATTTTATACACTTTTAGGCTATCTATACTGATAGTCTTAGGTTGTAGACAAAATAGAACTAACACAAAAAAGCTGAAAGCATGAGAACTCTTCATTCTCATCTTTAATCGTATACGTAGCTTTGCCTACGTATACGCAAAGTTAGGTTTTTAGGGGGCTGGCTTTAGCCCCTTACAGGATAAAAACTTGCTTTTTTCATACAGTACCTCAAAAAAATAATCTTGTTATTTTTTTGAAAGGTTGTAGACTTTGTCTACAACCTAATTTAGATTTTAAAATATTATTTTACCTATAAGATAACCTAACTGATAACAACCTATAACAGATAAAGTCAAATAAAAAAAGTTTTTCATAAAATTCTCCTCTCATATAGTTAATCTTTGGTGTATTAATATTATATGATAGGAAAATTTTATTAATGATAACTTTTTCTATAAAAATTATTACATTTATTTTCAATTTTTTAAGTGTGATTCTATTACTCTTGTAAGATTTGCAAAATCTTCTATATTAAGACGTTCTCCTCTAATATTTACATCAAAAGAAGCTTCCTCTAATATTTTTGTTATTTGTTCTTTATCAAATTTAAAATTTTCTGCATTAAATATACAGTTTAATAAAGTTTTTCTTCTTTGAGAAAAAGCAACTTTTATAACATAGAAAAATAATTCTAAATTTTCTACATCTACTGGTGGTTTATCTAATGTTGTAAGCCTTATTACCGCCGAATCTACATTAGGTCTTGGCATAAAACAGTTTCTAGGAACATTAGCAACAAGATAAGGCTCACAAAAATACTGAACAATAACAGATAAAGCCCCATAATCTTTAGTTCCCGGCTTTGCTTCCATTCTATAAGCCACTTCTTTTTGTATCATAACAGTTATACTATCTATTGGTAGCCTATTTTCCAATATATTCATTATAATTGGTGTTGTAATATAATAAGGTAAATTAGCTACCACTTTTATTTTAGAATTTTTATTTTCTTCTGCTATTTTATTTATATCTACTTTTAATATATCTTCGTTTATAATCTCAATATTATTAAAATTAGATAATGTATCCTCCAAAATTGGAATAAGTGTTTTATCTATCTCTACTGCTATAACTTTTTTAGCATTTTTAGCAAGACAAGCTGTAAGAGTACCTATACCTGGGCCTATTTCTATAACTATATCTTCACTAGATATGTTGGCAGAAGTCACTATTTTATCTAAAACAAGCTTATCTATTAAAAAATTTTGTCCAAAGTTTTTCTTAAAAGCAAAATCATATTTATTTATAATTTCTTTTGTTTTAAAAGCTAACGTTTTATTATCTTCTTTATTATTAATGTTAATCTCTCCAAACTTTATTTAATTTTAGCCACCTCTATTTTAAGAAGTGGCTAATTGTTTTTATAATTTGTATAATTTTAATTCTATAATTGTTACTAATATTTATTTATCTCTATAATATGTTTTTTTGTTATACTCTAGCTTAAATTTATCGCCCATATCTTCAAAATAAATATTTTCTGTTTTTGCCTTACCATCTGCACCTACAACTTCCACTTTTGTAGCATCTATAAGATTGTATTTTAAAGAAACTAAACCTTTATTGTTTTCATATAAAAACTTTCCTTCTGGGGTAACTTGAAAAACTTCTCCATTTTCGCTTTCATATTCTCCAACAATATTTTCTTCCATAAGATTAAATAAAGCAACTTTGTCTTCTTCTGTCATATTTATAGTTTTATTATTAACTTCTTCTTTTTCACAACCAACTAAATAAACAGATAAAACAATTAATATAGCTAAAATTATTTTTTTCACGGTTATTTTCTCCTAAATTTTATTTTCTTTTATAAATAATTATTTATGAATATATAACTTTAATTGTAAGTATATCTTATATAAAACATACTATTTATTATTAATATATTTAAGATACTAATGATCAATATTTTATAATTAATTATTATTCTAATTTAGAATTTAATCAATTAATAAGAAATATATTAAGATAAATTATTTTTTCTATAATATTTTATTAATGATTTTTGATATAAAATTATTAGTATTAAAATTTATAATTTCAAATTTATCATGTTTTATCAAAATATTAAAATTACCGCTTATATTTCTAATATCTTTACATATATTAATTTCAAATTTATCATGTTTTTTAGATATCTCTTTATATCTAAAAAATATATCTTTACAGTATGTTATATTTTCTTTAATCATTTCTTTTTCTTTTTTGATTTTACATATAATTTCATTTATATTTATTTTACTATTATCAAATTCAATAATAAAAGGAACTACGTTTGAATATAAGTTATTATAATTAGAAAAATTTATATCATACCCTATACAAATAGTGTTATTTTTAAAAATTAGTTTATTTACTAAAATTATAGCTAAAATTATTTTATCTTCTATTATTAAATTTTGAGAATTTATTATTTCTTTAATTTGTATGTAAATTTCATCATTTACTTCTAAAATTTCATTTTTTATATTTTTTATTTTATTAAATTTTTGAACCCAATAACTTTCATATTTACATATTTGTTCAAAATAATTCCCTATACTTAATAGATTATTTTTTTCATTTATATTTTGTACATATAATTTTTTAAATTTATCAAATTTAAATTCTTTATCTAACTCTATAATATTTCCATAAATATCTCTTATTTTGTCTATAATTATATAATTATTATTAAAAGTTAAAATTATTTTATAATTATTATTTTCAAAATTATCTTCATTTTGTAAATAATATGAATCTATTATATAAAAATTATTATTTATACAAATTTTAGCAGTAGCTAATATATTATTAATTTTTTCAAAATTTAACCCTCTAATAAGACAATCTACTTGATTAACATCATTATAATCAGTTATATTTATGATTCCACAATATAAAGGTTTTTTATATTTTCCAAAATAACTTCTTAAGGTAAAATCTTGATTTACTTCTTTTAAATTATTATTAAGAATATCATTAACTAAGTGTTTAAATTCATTAAACCCTGAATATAAACACTTTAAATTTAGAGAATAAGCAGTTTCTTTTTTGTCTATTTTTATTGGCTTTTGTAATAAAATAGCTCCTTTATCTAATTCTTTAGTCATTGTATGCCACGTTATTCCATGATATTGTTCTTTATTTATTATAGCCCAAGATGTAGAATTAACTCCAGCATAAGATGGCAATAAAGAATCATGGTAATTAATAGCTTTTATTCTTGCTATATTAATAATATCTTCTGGTATTATATTTAAATATACTATACTAAATAAGTAATCAAAATCATATTCTTTTATAATATTTATATCCTTATCACTAACTATATTTATATTTTTAGATTTACAAAAATCTTTGACATCTTCATTAGATGTTACTACTAAAATTATATTAAAAAATTTTTTAATTAAAATTTCTATGCATAACTTAGTAAGAATACCATTTCCTACTATTATACAATTAAAATTATTGGAATCCATAAAATATCATCTCTCTTAAATTTTATATTTTATTTGGTCTATCTTGATCTGCATCACCTTTAAATATATAAATAGGTAAACTTTTATAATTTTTATCCACATATATAGAAAAATATATATCAATATTTTTTTGCTCAAATGGTTCAAAATAATTAGGTATTACATTTGTATCTTCATCATCTCTTATATTAAATCCCATTTTATAAAAAATATCATTAGATATACCATAACAATAAAAATCTATATATTCATAACCATTTGAAACTAAAATATCGTTTAATTGATGTGATATTTTAGGTAAATCACTTTCATTTCCGATAAAGTCTATTATTCTTAGAACTTTTGTATTTTTATCAAATATAATTTCTTTTGCTATAATAATAGAATTAATAAAATTCTCATTTTTCCCTATACATAAAAATTTATATTTATATTTAAAATGTTTAAAATATCTATGTTCTATATAGTCCCAATCTTTAAATGTAATTCTATCTTTATACTTATATATATCAAATTTATTTTTTATATCATTTATTTCAAATATTTCAAATAAATATAGTTCATCTTTTTGTTTTATAGGCATAATATTTTTATTGTTAACTATACATATACTATACTCCGATTTATTATTTAATCTATAGTAATGATTTAATTTACCTATTTTATGCCCAAGATATTCTCTTAACTTTATAGTATCTTTATTTATACCACAACATAAAAAACTTCTACATTTAGTATTTTCTTGAATAAATTTTAAAATATTTGTTCCAGTTAAAAAATTACTTGTTTTTATAGCTCTCCATATACCAGCAGATATATCAATATTATAATTTTTAGTGTATGGTATTATTCCACATATTCCACAAATTTTATTATTTAAATTATCATAGGCTATAACATAATTAAATTTATTATTCCAAAAATGTTCATATTCCATAACAAATTTATTATTTGCTAATATATGATTTTCATTCCAATTATCTTTAATAAAGTTCATTACATTTAGAATATCATTTTCATTACAAAATCTAATTTCAATAGTATTTTTCATATCTATTTAATGTTTAACCTTTCAACTAAATTAACTATATCTTCTACACTTTCAAAATTTTCTTTAACTATATCTTCTGCATCAACTGATATATTAAATTCATCTTCTAATGTAGATATAATATTTATAATATCAAAAGAATCTAATATTCCTTCTTCAACAAGATTTATATTTTCATTTATATCTGAATTTATTTCTTCTAAAATTTTTTTGACTCTATCTTTCATACCAGCTTTTCTCCTCTTTAAAAATATTGTTTTAATTCTAATCTATTTATTTTTCCATTTAAAGTTAATGGGAAATTATCTAATTTTATAAATTTATTAGGTATCATATATTCTGGCAGAATATCCTTAAATGTACTATTATTAATATCTATATCACTACTGTAAAACAATACAATTTTTTTACGTTCATCATCATATAAACAACAACATTGTTTTATTTCTTCAACAGAGTTTATAATAGCTTCTATTTCTCCTAATTCTATTCTAAATCCTCTATGCTTAATTTGAGAATCTTTTCTACAAACAAACAATAATTCATTATATTCATTATATTTTACCAAATCACCTGTTTTATATACTATTTCTCTATATGAACTATTTAAAGGATTTTGAATAAAATTTTCATTTGTTTTATCTATATTATTATAATATCCAAAAGATAATGATGTCCCTCTAATATAGAGTTCTCCTATTTCAAAACTATTATTAATTAACTCATTATCTTCATTTAGTATAAAAATATCTGTATTTTCACACGGTATTCCTATAGGTAAAGGTTCATTATCTGAAAAAGGTCTATCTATAATATAATAAGTACATACATCTGTTATTTCTGTTGGTCCATACAAATTGGCAAATAAGCAGTCTTTAAATTTATTTCTCCATAAATTTAAATGCTTATTGGGCATAACTTCCCCACAAAATAGTATTTTATTTAGTGTAGTTACATTTACTTTATCTAAAGCTTTAAGATTTGCAACATATATTAAAGCAGTAGGTACCCAAAATATAGTATTTATTTTTCTATTTTCAATATAATTTAAAAGTTCTATAGGAAATGAAAATAATTTTTTAGGTATTAAATCTAATGTAGAACCACATTTTATAGTACAATAAATATCTAATATTGAATTATCAAAATAAAAAGGAGCTTGATTTCCAAAAATATCATTATCACTAATTTTAAATGTTTTAGTAACCCACTCAATATAATCAATGACAGATTTGTGAGAAATAGTTACCCCTTTAGGCTCTCCTGTTGAACCAGATGTAAATAATACATATAGTAAATCTGTATCTATACATTTGCTTTGAATATATTCTAATAATTCTTCATCTTCAATTTCATTTATTATATCCTCGATATATATTATATCATATTCTCCAGAAATGCATTTAATATTCTCAAAATTATCTTTAGTTGTTACTATAACTTTAGAATTTAAAGTATTTAATATTTTTTTTATTCTATTAGAGGGCATTTCAATATCTATTGGTATATAAAAATTACCACTATATGCTACTCCTAAAAAACTTACAATAGCATTTATACTTTTATCCATAAAAACTACTATTGGAGATTTAAATAAATTTTTTCTACCTATTAAAGAACCTAATTTTCTTGCTTTATTTCTTAAATCATTAAATGTAATTTGCTCACTATCTTGTTTTATACAAATTTTATTACTATATTTTTTTATACTATTTTCTAAGTATTCAATTATATTTTTCATAACAAATCACCTTTTCTAAGTTTATTAAATATATTTGAATAGTTTTATATTTAGAAATAATATTGGCAATATATATTACTAATATTATTTCTAAATTTTTCTTTTATTTATAATTTTTTAAACTTCTAATATGCCTTTAATAAATTTTTCACAAAATTAAGTCATAAAAATTATTAAAACATTAATTATTAATTTTTAAATCTAAACATTACATTATATATTACCAACTATCTATTTAATAATTATCTTTATTTTTTAAAAAATTTTAATAATTTATAATCATCTATCCAATTTACATAAAATTTTATTACTAGTATAATAGTATCACAATAAACTAATAGCAATTAATATAGCTAAAATTATTTTTTTCACGGTTATTTTCTCATAAATATTATATTTTTTCTTTTATAAAATCTAGTGTTGCTTTTATAGCTTCATCTATTTTAGAAGGGTCTTTTCCTCCGGCTTGAGCCATATTAGGACGTCCTCCTCCGCCTCCACCACAAATATTAGCAGCTACTTTTACTATATCTCCAGATTTAAGATTATTTTTTATAGCACTATCGCTACACATAGCTATAAAATTAACCTTGTCATTGTTATCACTACATAAAAGTATTGCATAATCTGATAATTTTTCTTTTATTTTATCACCAAGATTTCTAAGTGTATCCATATCCATATTAGATACTTTAGTTACTAAAACATCTATTCCATTTATGTTTTGTTTTTGGTTTAATATTTCATCTAATAACCCAAAAGATAATTTAGCTTTTAAGCTTTCAATTTCTTTTAAAAGTTTTTTGTTTTCTTCTGTTATAGCTAAAGATTTAGCAACTACATTTTTAGGATTAGCTTTTAAGTTTTCACAAATATTAAATATTATATTTTCTCTTTCTTCATAAAAATCTAAAGCACTAAGCCCTGTTATTGCCTCTATACGTCTTACACCAGCTGCAACACCACTTTCAGATATTATTTTAAAGCTTCCTATTTGAGCAGAATTTTTAATATGTGTTCCTCCACAAAGCTCGATAGAATAATCTCCAACATTTACAACTCTAACGATATCTCCATATTTTTCTCCAAAAAGTGCTGTTGCTCCTTCTTTTTTAGCTGTTTCTATGTCTGTTTCTTTAATACATACTTCAAGACCTTTTAAAATATACATATTAACAGTTTTTTCTATTTTTAATATTTCATCTTTTGTTAATGCCTCAAAATGTGTAAAGTCAAAACGTAAACGGCTTTTAGAAACTAAAGAACCTGCTTGTTCTATATGATTGCCTAAAATTTCTTTTAAAGCCTTGTGTAATATATGAGTTGCTGTATGATTTCTAGCAGTAGATAATCTTTCTTCTTCATCTATTTTTAAAACAACACTATCATTTACTTTTACTTCGCCTTTTTTTACAATACCATAGTGTAAAATTTTATTGCCTCCAAAGTTTGTAGTATCATTTATTTCTATTAAAAGGTTATCA
Source organism: [Clostridium] colinum (assembly GCF_940677205.1). Classification (NCBI taxonomy): domain Bacteria; kingdom Bacillati; phylum Bacillota; class Clostridia; order Lachnospirales; family Lachnospiraceae; genus Tyzzerella; species [Clostridium] colinum. The sequence goes on from NZ_OW712331.1 coordinate 1,759,249, forward strand.
TTTTGTATAGTACCTTTATCACCAACTTGTCCACCCATTTCGGCATAAAAAGGCGTTTTATCAACAACTATTACTACTTTTTGTCCTTCTTTAGCTACTTCTACTATTTCATCTTCACATATAATAGCTAAAACTTTACTATCTTTAATACTATTATTTTCATATCCTAAAAACTCACTTTTCATAGATGGGTCTAGTTTATGGAAAATAGTTTCTTTTGCTCCCATATAAGTGTCTTCTTCTCTAGCAGAACGAGCCTTATTTTTTTGTTTTTCCATTTCTTTTAAAAACTCGTCTTCATCTAATGTCATATTTTCCTCTTCCAATATTTCTTTCATAAGGTCAAAAGGAAAACCATATGTGTCGTAAAGTTTAAAAGCATCTTCACCTTTTAATGTTTTTGTATTAGTAGCTTTTAATTCGTTTATTTTTTGTTTTAAAAGCTCCATACCAGTATCTATTGTAGCATAAAATCTTTCTTCTTCTACAGTTAATATTTTATATATATAATCTTTCTTTTCTTCTAGCTCTTGATATGCCTCTTTAGATGTTTCTATAACTGTTTTGCTTAAATCTGCTAAAAATAAATCATCTATGCCTAATATTTTACCATGTCTTGCAGCTCTTCTTAAAAGACGTCTAAGTACATATCCTCGCCCTTCATTAGAAGGTAATACACCGTCTGCTGTCATAAATGTAACTGACCTAATATGGTCTGTTATAACTCTTATAGATATATCTTTTTTATTGTCTTCGCCGTATTTACAATTAGCTAATTGACAAACTTTATCTCTAATAGCTTTTACTGTGTCTACATCAAAGATAGAATTTACACTTTGCATAACAGTTGCTATTCTTTCAAGCCCCATACCTGTATCTATATTAGGATTTGCAAGATTTGTATATGTTCCATCTTCTTCTCTGTTAAACTGTGTGAAAACTAAATTCCATATTTCCATATATCTGTCACAATCACAACCAACATAACAATTAGGATTATCACAGCCATATTGCTCGCCTTTATCAAAATATATTTCTGAACAAGGGCCACAAGGTCCTGTTCCGTGTTCCCAAAAGTTATCTTCTTTTCCAAGGCGAACTATTTTATTTGCTGGTATTCCAACTTTTTTATTCCATATTTCAAAAGCTTCATCATCATCTTGATACACAGATACATAAAGCTTATCTTCTGGAAGCTCTAAAACTTTTGTAAAAAATTCCCAAGCCCAAGGGATAGCCTCTTCTTTAAAATAATCTCCAAAAGAAAAATTCCCAAGCATTTCAAAAAATGTACCATGTCTTGCAGTTTTTCCTACGTTTTCTATATCACCTGTTCTTATACATTTTTGACAAGTTGTAACTCTTCTATTTGGTGGTATTTGTTGACCTGTAAAGTATGGCTTTAAAGGTGCCATACCAGAATTTATAAGTAACAAACTTTTATCATTTTGTGGCACTAATGAAAAACTATTCATTTTTAAATGGCCTTTTTGTTGAAAAAAGTCTAAATATTTTTTTCTAATTTCATTTACACCTAAATTTTTCATAAATTCCTCCATAAAATTATATTATATTAATTATATAAAATACACCTATATATGTCAACTTATTGTAAATTTTATTATTCATATTTATAAAAATATTATCATATTTAAAATAAGTGATTTAAAATTATTTATTACTAAAACTTAATTATATTATGAATAAAAATGAAATTTTAGTAAAACATAAATTTATAGGTAATTTTTATGGAGGTTATTACTATGAATAAAAAAATATTAATCTTTTTATTGCTATTAATATTTACATTTAATACTAATAATTTTATAACCCTTGCTACAGAACAAACTAAAGAACAACAAAGCGCTTTAGACATATCGGCTAAGTCTGCAATTCTTATAGAAGCTACAACTGGAAAAGTGCTATACGAACTAAATCCAGATGAAAGGCTATCTCCGGCTAGTGTTACAAAAGTAATGACACTTTATTTAATATATGAAGCTATAGAACAAGGTAAAATTAAATGGGATGATATAGTAACAACTAGTGAATATGCATCTAGTATGGGGGGCTCACAAATATTTTTAGAGCCTATGGAAAAACAAGATGTAAAAACACTAACAAAATCTATAGCTATTGCCTCTGCTAATGATGCTGCAGTAGCAATGGCCGAATATATATCTGGCTCGGAGGAAGAATTTGTAAAGCTTATGAACAAAAAGGCTAAAGAGCTTGGTATGGAAAATACCAATTTTGAAAACGCTTGTGGCCTTGATACAGATACAACAAATCATTATATGAGTGCTAGAGATATAGCTATAATAAGTAAAGAGCTTATGACAAAATATCCAGATATAAAAGAATTTACAACAAAATGGCAAGATACTATTACACATAAAACACAAAAAGGTGAAACAGAATTTGGACTTACAAACACAAATAAACTTTTAAAAATGTATGATGGTGCAACTGGCTTAAAAACAGGCTCTACTAAAAAAGCCTTATATTGTCTATCTGGAAGTGCAGAAAGAGACGGTCTTTCTCTTATAGCAGTTGTTATGGCTGCTCCAGACCCTAAAGTTAGATTTCAAGAAGTAGCAAAAATGTTTGACTATGGCTTTGCAAATTATCAAGTTATAAAATGTGATGACGAAGGTAAAAGTATTGGTTATACAAATGTATATAAAGGTGAAAAACCAACAGTAAACGGTGTGTTAGAAAAACCTGCAAGCTTTGTAATAAAAAAAGGAGCCTCAACGGATATAAAAAAAGATATACAAATGATAGAAGGCATAAAAGCACCTATTACTAAAGGTACAAAAATAGGAGAAGCTATCTACACCTATGAAAATAACGAAATAGGAAGAATAGATATTTTGGCAGAAGAAGATATTAAAAAAGCCTCTTTAAATGATATTTTTAAAAAACTTATGATTGATTGGGTAATATAAAAATACAAAAGAAAGTGTAAATTTGTTAATATCAATTTATACTTTCTTTTAATTTGCATATAATTATGATATAATTAAAATAATAAGAGACTTTATCTTTTGTTTAAAATAGGAGAAGGTTATGAATAAATTTTTAGACTTTATAAAAATTTTAATAAAAAAAACAACAGAAAATGAACTTATGTTAATGGCAAATGCTTTAACATATAAACTACTTATAGCAATATTTCCTTTTATAATATTTCTTATGACCTTATTAGGTTTTTCTAACCTTGATATAGGCAAATATATTATAGAGTTTGGTAAAACTTTACCTAAACCAATAGAAAATATTTTAATGGTATTTGTTCAGGAAGTTATCCAAACAAAAAGTGTTAGCTTATTATCTACTAGCTTTTTAGTAACAATATATAGTGCTTCTACTGGTTTTAATTCTATAATACAAGGGCTTAACAGAGCATACGAACAAGATGACACTAGAAGCTTCATCTTAAAAAGAGGAACAAGTGTTATGTTAGTTTTTATATTTGCTATTTTAGTAAACTGTTCTTTACTTCTTTTTATATTTAGTGATTATATTGGAGAACTTATAATAAAATATACTCCATTAGAGTTTATTCCTTATTTTCTAAATAGTATATTTTTATATATATTTATTAGTGCTATATTACTTGTTATGGTTTTGGTTATATATAAAATATCCATATCAAAAAAGGTTTCATTAAAAAATATATTACCTGGAGCTATAATAACTGTTTTAGGTTGGCTTATATTATCTAAAGGGTTTAATATATATATAAATAACTTTTCTAGATACTCTAAAATATATGGTAGTATAGGTAGTATATTTGTACTAGTTATATGGATAAATATGGTATCTTTAATACTTTTATTAGGTGGACAAATAAATTCTATTTTAGAAAAATCTAGCCTATTTAAAAATAGATAAATGTTGAAAAATGAAATAAAATGTGCTAAAATAAAAAAACATATTACTAAAAGCTAAAAAGTTATATATTTTGGTATTTTTTGTTTTTTATAATATTTGATAAAATATACATAAACTAGTAAAATATTATTATGACTAATAAATAGTATTTTATGAGGGGATATTATGATAAATTTTGATAATCAGTTAGATATTACAAAAAATATTAAAATGATAGAAATATTAAAAGGGCAAATTTTAGCAGGTGTTTCTGATTTACACAATAGCTTTATACAACCAGATAGCACAGAGGCAGATAAAATAGAAATATTTGCAGATTTAACTATATTAATATATATATTAGCTAAAAAATTAGGTATAAGCCCAGAAACTTTACTTTTAAAAATTAATAAAAAACTAAAAATAGGTGTTTTAGATGAAACAGATATTTTTAATGAAGATGTTAAAGAGCTTTTAAGATATTTTAATAAATTATAATATGAAAAATTGTGTTCTTAATCTTTCATAAAGATTTTATAGAGAGGATTTATTATGAAAAATTTTGATAATATACCTTTTAGTGTTTTAAAAATAGCACCAGATGGCGTTTTTATTTCATATAATTGTACTTTTGAAAAAAATATTTTACCTTATGTTGATGAAAAATGTAATATTAAAAGTTTAATAGAAAATTTTAACTTTGATAAAGAAGAACAACAATGTGTCATTAATCAAAAAGGGTATAACATAATTGTAAGAAAATCTGAACAAAATTATGATTTATTTTTTACTGAAATAAAAATATTAGATGAATATAAAACAACAGTAGGTTTAATTGTAATTGATAACTATGACGAAGTTTTAGACTCTTTAGAAGAATTTAGACACCCTCTTATCCTTGCTATTGTAGATAGAAAAATTAAAAAAATGGCAAAAGACTTAGGAGGCGTTGTAAAAAAATTTGAAAAAGATAAATATATACTTATATTATCTCAACAAAGCCTAGATGAGCTTAAAGAAGAACGATTTAATATATTAGACAGTATTAGAGAAATAGATATGGGAAATACTATACCCGTTACATTATCAATAGGTATAGGTACAAACGGAGAAAATTTAGATGAAAATATGGAATACGCTAGAGTATCTATAGACCTTGCCCTTAGCCGTGGAGGAGACCAAGTGGTAATTAAATCTGGTGAAAACTATCAATTTTTTGGTGGTCATGCTAAAGAAGGTAACAGAAATTCAAGAGTGCGAGCAAGGGTTAAAGCATACGCATTAACTGAGCTTATAGAAGATGCCTCTAATGTTCTTATTATGGGACATAGATATACAGATTTAGACTGTATGGGAGCAGGGATAGGCGTTTATTCTATTGTATCCGCTTTAGAAAAAAAATGTAAAATAGTTTTAAACGATATTACCTCTTCTGTATCATATTTATATGACAGAATTTCTGCAGATGAAAAATATAAAGACGTATTTATATCATCAGAAGAAGCTTTAAAGCTAGTTAATAGAAAAACTTTACTTATAATAGTAGATGTATATAAAGCATATCTTTGTGAATGTCCTGAACTTATAGATAAAGCTAAAAAAATTGTAGTTTTTGACCACCATAGAAAAGGTGTAGATTATATAGAAAATGCCGTTTTAACATATCACGAGCCTTATGCCTCTTCTACTTGTGAGCTTATAACAGAAATGCTTATGCATATTAATAAAAATATACCTATAAAACAAGTGGAAGCTGATGCTATACTTGCCGGAATAATAGTAGATACTAAAAACTTTGCTTTTAAAACTGGTATTAAAACTTTTGAGGCAGCAGCATTTTTAAAGAAAAAAGGTGCAGATACTATAAGGGTTAAAAAATTATTTAAAAATAGCTTAGATTGTTACAACGCTAGAGCAAATGTTGTTACTAATATGAAAGAATATAGAGAAAATATAGCTATATCTGTTTTAGAAGATTATATTGATAATCCTCTTTTAGTTGTTGCTCAAGCTTGTGATGAGCTTTTAAATATAGACAATATAAATGCTAGTTTTGTGCTTTGTAAGTTAGATAATATCATATCTATTAGCGCTAGAAGCTTTGGTGAAATAAATGTACAAATTATAATGGAAAAGCTAGGTGGCGGTGGTCATCAGTCTATATCTGCAACTCAAATAGAAAATGTTACAATAGAACAAGCTATAGATATGCTAAAAGAAGCTATAGATGAATATTTTAAGGAGGAAGAATAAATGAAAGTTATATTACTTGAAGATGTAAAAGGTGTAGGTAAAAAAGACCAAATAATAAATGCCAATGATGGTTATGCTAAAAACTTTTTATTACCAAAAAAATTAGCAGTGTTGGCAGATAAAAATAATCTTACAAAAATGGATAACATAAAAAAAATTGAAGATGCCAAAAGACAAGAAGAATATGACAACGCTGTAGCTATTGGTAAACAAATAGAAAGTAAAAATCTTCAAATAAGTGTAAAATTAGGTAGTAACGGTAAACTTTTTGGTACTGTTACAAACAAAGAAATAGCTATCGCTTTAAAAGAACAAACTGGCATAGAAGTTGATAAAAAGAAAATTATTTTATCAAGCCCTATAAAAACTTTAGGTGAAAAAGAAGCTACTGTAAAATTACACCCAAAAGTTAGTGTTACATTAAAAGTAACTATTTGTGAACAAAAATAGGTATAATTATGTCCGATATAAATCCTAATATTAATCCAGAAATACCACCTAACGATTTTGAGGCAGAACAAGCGCTTATAAGCTGTATGATTTTTGATATAGATGGACTATCTACAGCTTATGAGCTTTTAAAGTCTAATGATTTTTATCGTCCTGAGCATAAAATACTATTTGATGCTATGGTAGATATGTATTCTAACAATCAATCTGTTGATATTATTACATTAAAAAATAAGCTTGAAACTATGAATATGCTTAACAATGTAGGTGGTTATGAATATATTGTACAACTTTACAACATTGTGTCTACAAGTGCTTTAACAAAACAATATGCAGATATTGTAAAAGAAAAATCCATAAGACGAAAAATACTAAAAGCTTCTAAAGACATAAATGCTTTAACTTTTGATAACACAGAAACAATAGAAAATATAGTAGAAAAAGCGGAAAAAATTGTAGAAAGTATTGGTGATAATAATAATTTAGATGATTTTTCACCTATTAGTAAAGTTTTAGAAACTTCTATTGAAAAAATAGAAAACTTATATAAAAATAAAAGTAAAGTTACTGGTATAGAAACTGGATTTGCCGATTTTGATATGAAAACATCTGGCTTACAAAATTCAGATTTTATACTTATAGCCGCAAGGCCTTCTATGGGTAAAACTGCATTTGCTATAAATATTGCCCAATATGCAGCGTTACATAAAAATGTTACAACTGCTATATTTAGCCTAGAAATGTCCAAAGAACAATTAGTAAACCGTATGATTTGTACAGAAGCTTTAGTTGATGCACAAAAACTTAGAACAGGTGATATACAGTCTGATGATTGGTATAAAATAGCAGAAGCCGTTAGCTCTTTATCTGAAGCTCCTATATATATAGATGATAAATCGGCTATAACTATACCGGAGCTTAGAGCTAAATGTAGAAGGCTAAAAAAAGAACAAAATTTAGGTCTTGTTGTTATAGACTATCTTCAGCTTATGAGCGGTAGTGGTAAAAATGAAAATAGACAACAAGAAATTTCGTCTATATCTCGTGCTTTAAAAGGATTAGCAAGAGAGCTAGACGTACCTGTTATTGCTTTATCTCAGCTTAGTAGAGCCGTAGAGCAAAGAAAACCACCAAAGCCTATGTTGTCTGACCTTAGAGAGTCTGGAGCAATAGAGCAAGACGCCGACCTTGTTTGTTTTTTATACAGAGATGAATATTATAACCCTGAAACTGAAAAAAGAGGACAAGCTGAAGTTATTATTGCTAAACAGAGAAATGGATCTGTTGGTACTGTATATCTTAGTTGGCTTGCCCAATATACAAAATTTGCTAATCTAGAAAAAACATATTATGACTTATAAGGTTACTGTATAAATAAATCTAATTTTTTCACACAAAATCTAGCTTTTTACACAATACAAGGAAAAGCCCTCTATTGTGATTAAAATTTTTATGATTTGCATAAAAACAAAAAAATTAATTATAAAATATTTTGTCTACAATCTATAATATATATTTATAATATTAAAAACCTAAATAGAATTTTAATTATAATAAAGTTAATTTATTCTATTTAGGTTTTTATTTATATTTTATTTCTTCTTGCAAAGTCTACAAAAACAAATTTATCTGGTCTATGTCTAGATTCTGTATATTGAAAAACATTATTATCTTCTAAATGTGTATAGCTTATTACTACTACAACCATATTATATTCTTTTAAATCTAAATATTTTTCATCTTCTTCTGTACTTTTTTCAACAGTTATTTGCTTTTTTGCATAAGATATTTTTAAATTTAAATCATTTTCTATATATTCATATAGTGAGTTTTTACAAATTTCACAGTTTAAATTGTTAACAAATTTTTGTACAATATAATCTTTATCAAAAATAATACTTTCTTTACCTATTTTTCTAGTTCTAATTATTTTCCATACTTTTTCATTCTTTTTAAGATTTAAATCTTTTGAGATATATTTATCTGGTATTATACATTCTAGCTGTTTAACATCTGTCTCAAAAGTTTTACCTAATTTTTTTCCAATCTCTTTAAAGCTAACTACACCAGATACTGGAAATGTAAATCTATTTATATCTAAAACAAAAGAACCTTTTCCCTGTGATTTTTGTATATAACCTTCTTGAGTTAATATATTTAATGACTTTCTTATAGTATCTCTAGATACATTGTAAATTTTCATAAGTTCACTCTCAGATGGTAGCAAATCATTTGGCTTATAATAACCTGTTTTTATTTTTTCTAATAATTCATTATATATAGTTAAATATTTATTATTCATAAAATCACCCAATAGAATTTTACCATATTTAAACTATTATTAAAATACTCAATTTTCTATAAGATACACAATAGATTCGTAAGGTTTTATTATCATATTTTCTTGTAGTATATTTTCTTCATTATAATTAGATATTAAAATTTTAGATTTATCTTTGTTTTTTATTAAATCTTCTTGTAAAATAAGATTAATAGTTTCACCATAAAAATTATTTAAAACTAATAAATGTTGATTTTTATATTCTCTAGTATATGCAAATATTTTATTATGGTCTTTTAAAATCATTTTAAAACTACCTTCAGATATAATATCATATTGCTTTCTTAAAGATATTAATTTTTTATAATAATAAAATATAGAATCTTTATCATCAATAGCATTTTTAACATTTATATATTTATAATTATTGGCGATAGGTATCCAAGGTGTACCAGTAGTAAATCCTGCATTTTTTTCATCATTCCATTGTATTGGTGTTCTAGAATTATCCCTAGATTTAGATTTTAATATATCTAATATAGTTTCTTCTTCTACCCCTTGCTCTTTTAATATATTATAATAATTTATACTTTCTACATCTCTATATTTATCTATACTATCAAAATATGGATTAGTCATACCTATTTCTTCACCTTGATAAATATATGGTGTGCCTCTCATCATATGGATAGTTGTAGCTAACATTTTAGCACTTTCTTTATAATATTGTTTGTCATTACCAAATCTTGATAATGCTCTTGGTTGGTCGTGGTTACACATAAATGTAGCACTCCACCCATTTCCTTTTTGTATGCCTTCTTGCCATTCTTCAAATATTTTTTTCAACATCATAAAATCAAAATCCATTAAAGTCCATTTATCACCATCTTTATAATCTACTTTTAAATGATGAAAATTAAAAACCATAGATAGCTCTTTTTCTTCTGGATTAGAATACTTAATACAATTATCAATAGTTGTAGATGACATTTCACCAACTGTAATTATATCTTCATATTTACCAAAAGTATTTTGGTTAAGCTCTTTTAAATACTTGTGTATATTTTCGCCATCTGTATAAAATTTTCTACCATCTCCTATGTTGTCATCTTCAAAAATTTGTGGTTTAGATATTAAATTTATTACATCTAATCTAAATCCTTTTACACCTTTATCTATCCAAAAATTTACTACCTTAAATATCTCTTCTCTAACTTCTTTATTATCCCAATTTAAATCACCTTGTGTAACATCAAATAAATGTAAATAATATTCATCAAATTTTTCTACATATTCCCAAGCACTACCACCAAATTTAGATATCCAATTGGTAGGTGGTTTGTCTTGCTTTCCATTTTTAAAAATATAAAAATTTTTATATTTTTCATCACCAGATAATGCTTTTTTAAACCATTGATGCTCTGTTGAAGTATGGTTAAATACCATATCAAGCATTATATTTATATTTCTATTTTTAGCCTGTTTTACAAGATTTTCAAAATCTTCCATTGTTCCAAAAATCTCATCTATGTTATAATAATCAGATATATCATAACCATTATCTTTTTGAGGTGATTTATAAAAAGGTGTTAGCCATATATAATCAACCCCTAGTTCCTTTAAATAATCTAATTTTTCTATAATCCCTTTTAAATCCCCTATTCCATCTCCATTAAAGTCATTAAAAGATTTAGGATATATTTGATAAACTACACTTTTTTTAAAATTATCCATTATAAAATCTCCTTATGCTTATTATTTTTTATCTAATTTATATTTTTTCTTATATGCAATAATAGTTAATAAAAACGGTACTATTATTGCTACTAACATAGCTATTAAAAACATTAACATACTTTTAGGTTGTATAGATAATATACCTGGTAATCCGCCTACACCTATAGAATTTGCCATAACTCCTGTTGTAATAGAAATAATTGCTGCTATGCCAGAGCCTATCATACCACATACAAAAGGTACACCATATTTTAAATTAACACCAAATAAAGCTGGTTCTGTTACCCCTAAATAAGCCGATATACAACCTGGTATAGAAACTTGTTTTTCTTTTTCATTATTTTTTTGTAAAAATATCATAGCTAAAACTGCCGAACCTTGTGCTATATTAGATAAAGCAATCATTGGCCAAAGCATAGTACCACCAAATTGAGCCATTAACTGTAAATCTATTGCATTTGTCATATGGTGTAAACCTGTTATAACAAGTGGTGCATATACAAACCCAAATAAGCCTGCAAACAACCAACTAATAGAAGAAGTTAAACCTGCATATACAAACTGAGCTATTATATCCCCAATTTTCCAACCTATTGGCCCTAAAACAGTATGAGCTATAAGGACTGTAGGTATTAAAGAACAAAATGGTACAATAATCATAGATATTGAAGAAGGAGATATTTTTCTAAAAAATCTTTCAAAATATACTAAAACAAATCCTGCTAAAATAGCTGGTATAACTTGTGCTTGATAACCTATCATTTCTACTTTTGCAAATCCAAAATCCCAAAAAGGTATTTCTGTAGCAGTAGCCACACTATATGCGTTTAAAAGTTGTGGAGATACTAAAGTTATACCTAATACTATACCTAAAATTTGAGTAGTACCCATTTTTTTAGTTATAGCCCAAGTTATCCCAACAGGTAAAAAATGAAATATAGCTTCACCTATTAACCATAAAAAACTATAAATTCCAGACCAAAGTTGAGATATTTCTATCAAACTTTTAGTACCTTCTTCAAAAAACTTTACATCACCTATAATATTTCTAAATCCTAATATAAGTCCCCCAACAATAATGGCTGGTATAAGAGGTGAAAAAATCTCTGCTAAATTTGCCATTAACTTTTGTATAGGAGACATATTAGATTTTGCTACATCTTTTACTTGTTCTTTATTGACACCCTCTATACCAGATACTTTTATAAAATCATTATAAAATTGAGATACCGTATTACCTATAATTATTTGAAATTGTCCTGCTTGCAAAAACGTTCCTTTAACACAAGATAAACTTTCTATTTTTTCTTTATCTGATTTTTCTGTATCTTTTAAAACAAATCTCATACGTGTCATACAATGTGTAACTGCCGATATATTTTCTTTACCACCTAAATATTCTAACAGCTTTTTAGACTCTTCTATATAATTACTCATAATAATCCTCCTTTTTAACTTGTACGTATATGTTAATAATAAACTATGATTTTATTATTGTCAATATATAATTATTATTTTTGATATTTTAAAAATAAACAAAAATTATTTATATACATTTTATACTAATTAATATAGTTTTTATTTTTATTTTTTATTTATTTTGTATAATTTAATATATTAAATTTAAGAGTACCTATTTTCTATTTTTTATTTTTACATATAAAAAGTCAGGCTTTAAAACCTGACTTTAATCTATCAATTATAAAAATTAGTTAAATTATAATAAAAAATAAGTATTTAATTATTATATATATATACTATCTATTTATATATTATAAAGATTTAAATTAAAAATTATATTATATATAATTTATATCTCCACTTAGAATATATATTTCATTATAAAAACTCCTATGATATTTTATTTTTAATTATTGACCTACTTTATTATATCATAAAATATTTTTTATTTTATATATTACATTCCTCCTATTATTAAGTGGTTTATATTAATAATAGATTAATATAAACATTACTTATTATATATAAAAATAACTCCTTAAAGTGTTTGTTTTTATACTTTAATCTTCTTTTAATTAATTTTTTATGTACTCTATTACTTTTTTATTCCTTTATTTATATTTTAAACTTATATATCTATCAAATATTATCAAATTACTTTTAAATATATAAATTTTGGTAATATAATTAATAATATATCATATTTACAATTTTTATCCATATAATTTTCTCCTATATTTTGAATAAAATATCCCATAAATGTTCAAATACTCAATTTGGATAGTATACTTACTAACATATGTATATTATCTTTACAAACTTATGCTTCTATTACTTCTACATCTTTTTATTTCGGGATATCCCATATATATTTTACAACAGGAGGTTATTTTTTCTACTTATAGGCACAGCCTTTTTGGAACCATCTGTAGAACAGATGGTATTCTGTGTACAATCAAAACCACCCGTTTAACGGGTGGTAAGCCCTATAAGGGCTTTTTTTTGTTGTAAGCCTCTAAAGAGGCACTGAATGGTCTGACAATTACATTACTATTTCTTGGCTGCCACTAAAAGTGGCTATTTTTTTGCCTACTTACTCTGGATACCCATAAATGGGTCTATATATTCTTTTAAACTTATTTGGTCATTTACTATATCTTCTTCTAATTGATTTTTTATGTATTCTTTTATTGCATTTTGATTTCTACATACTGTATCTACATAATATCCTCTACACCAAAAATGGCTATTCCCATATTTATACTTTAAGTTTGCATGCCTATCAAATATCATTAAGCTACTTTTACTTTTTAAATATCCCATAAATTGTGAGACACTTAAATATGGTGGTATTTCTACTAACATATGTATATGGTCTTTACAAGCTTCTGCCTCTATTATTTTAACCCCTTTCATTTCACAAAGCATTCTTAATATTTTTTCTATATCTGCTTTTATCTTTCCATATATTTCTTGTCTCCTATATTTTGGTGCAAATACTATATGATATTTGCATCTCCATTTAGAACGTAATAAACTATTTATGTCTTTCATCACAAAACCTCCTATGATTTTATTTTTGGTTGCCAGACCAATTATATTCTATCATAGGAGGTTTTTACTTTTCTATAAGAGTTTTTACCTACCACCAGCTATGCTGGTGGTTTAATCAAGCCTATTCGGCGACAAAAAAACGGTAAAGTTATTTGTAACTTTACCGTTTAATTAAAATAGTTGCGGGAGCCGGATTTGAACCGACGACCTTCGGGTTATGAGCCCGACGAGCTACCAGGCTGCTCCATCCCGCGTCATTATAAGTTTTTAGTGTTAAAGTGGGTGGAGAAGGATTCGAACCTTCGAAAGACTAGCTAACAGATTTACAGTCTGCCCCCTTTGGCCACTCGGGAATCCACCCTTATTAAGAAATCAAAGCCGATGAAGGGACTCGAACCCCCAACCTGCTGATTACAAGTCAGCTGCTCTGCCAATTGAGCCACATCGGCTTATTTAATACGGCAACCACTTACTTTCCCAGGCGGTCCCCCACCAAGTATCATCAGCCGTTTAGGTCTTAACCTTCGTGTTCGGTATGGGAACGGGTGTTTCCCCTAAACGCATCATCACCGTAAATTTTTAGAGTTTATACTCTCAAAACTGATAGAAAACACAAACCAAACTAAAAGAATTAAACAAAATCATTGGACAAGCACTCGACCATTAGTACCTATCAGCTAAATACGTTACCGTACTTACACCTTAGGCCTATCAACCTCGTCGTCTTCAAGGGGTCTTACTTGCACTAGGCAATGGAAATCTAGTCTTGAGGTTGGCTTCACGCTTAGATGCCTTCAGCGTTTATCCTTTCCAAACTTGGCTACTCTGCCGTGGCATTGGTTACCAACAGATACACCAGCGGTTCGTCCATCCCGGTCCTCTCGTACTAAGGACAGCTCCTCTCAAATTTCCTACGCCCACAACGGATAGGGACCGAACTGTCTCACGACGTTCTGAACCCAGCTCGCGTACCGCTTTAATGGGCGAACAGCCCAACCCTTGGGACCTACTTCAGCCCCAGGATGCGATGAGCCGACATCGAGGTGCCAAACCTCCCCGTCGATGTGAACTCTTGGGGGAGATAAGCCTGTTATCCCCAGGGTAGCTTTTATCCGTTAAGCGATGGCACTCCCACTTGTTACCACCGGATCACTAAGTCCTACTTTCGTACCTGCTCGAACCGTCGCTCTCGCAGTCAAGCCTTCTTCTGCCTTTACACTCTTTGAATGGTTTCCAATCATTCTGAGAAGACCTTTGAGCGCCTCCGTTACTCTTTCGGAGGCGACCGCCCCAGTCAAACTGCCCGCCTAACAATGTCCCTCTTCTGGATCACAGAAGCAGGTTAGAAATCCAATACTACAAGAGAGGTATCCCAACATCGACTCCACCAATACTGGCGTACTGGCTTCTCAGTCTCCCTCCTATCCTGTACATGTAATACCGAATCCCAATATTAAGCTGCAGTAAAGCTCCATGGGGTCTTTCCGTCCTGTTGCGGGTAACCAGTATCTTCACTGGTTCTTCAATTTCACCGGGCGTGTTGTCGAGACAGTGCTCAAATCGTTACACCTTTCGTGCGGGTCAGAACTTACCTGACAAGGAATTTCGCTACCTTAGGACCGTTATAGTTACGGCCGCCGTTTACTGGGGCTTGAATTCAAAGCTTCGGATTGCTCCTAACCTCTCCTTTTGACCTTCCAGCACCGGGCAGGTGTCAGCCCCTATACTTCACCTTTCGGTTTAGCAGAGACCTGTGTTTTTGCTAAACAGTCGCTTGAGCCTCTTCTCTGTGGCCTACTCTCGTAGGCTCCCCTTCTCCCTAAGTTACGGGGTCATTTTGCCGAGTTCCTTAACAACACTTCTCCCGTCGGTCTGTGGATTTTCTCCTCGTCTACCTGTGTCGGTTTGCGGTACGGGTACTAATAACACTATAGCGGCTTTTCTTGACAGTGTGGATTCAGAAACTTCGCTACTTTTCTTCACTCCCTATCACACTTCACCTTTAGATATGTGATTTGCATCATATCCACAGCTTTGTGCTTAGCCGAGTATTTCCTTTCCTCGGTTTTCCTATCCTCCTGTGTCCCCACAGTTCTGATTATTAGTAGTACAGGAATTTAAACCTGTTATCCATCGACTACGTCTTTCGACCTCGCCTTAGGTCCCGACTTACCCAGAGCAGATCAGCTTTACTCTGGAAACCTTAGACATTCGACCTATATGATTCTCACATATATCTCGCTACTCATTCCGGCATTCTCTCTTCTGCTTCGTCCACCATTCCTTTCAGTTTGGCTTCATCCTTGCAGATTGCTCCTCTACCAATTGTACATTCGTACAATTCCGTAGCTTCGGTGGTGTGTTTTAGCCCCGGACATTTTCGGCGCAAAAACTCTCGACTAGTGAGCTGTTACGCACTCTTTAAATGAGTGGCTGCTTCTAAGCCAACATCCTAGTTGTCTTCGAATTCTCACATCCTTTTCCACTTAACACACACTTTGGGACCTTAGCTGTCGGTCTGGGCTCTTTCCCTTTTGACTATGAAACTTATCTCACATAGTCTGACTCCTGTGCATCATCTTTCTGGCATTCTTAGTTTGATATGATTTGGTAACCCGCGAAGGCCCCGCACCAATTCAGTGCTTTACCTCCAGTAGATTAACACAAGGCTAGCCCTAAAGCTATTTCGAGGAGAACCAGCTATCTCCGGGTTCGATTGGAATTTCTCCGCTATCCACAAGTCATCTCAACCTTTTTCAACAGATACGAGTTCGGTCCTCCATTACCTTTTACGGTAACTTCAACCTGCTCATGGATAGGTCACCCGGTTTCGGGTCTACACCTACAAACTTGTCGCCCTTTTCAGACTTGGTTTCCCTTCGGCTTCTTAGCTTCTTACTAATTAACCTCGCTTGCAAATGTAACTCGCCGGACCGTTCTACAAAAAGTACGCAGTTGTTACTATTGTAACTCCCACTGTTTGTAAACAAAGGGTTTCAGGTTCTTTTTCACTCCTCCCGGGGTTCTTTTCACCTTTCCTTCACAGTACTATTTCACTATCGGTCATCAAGGAATATTTAGGCTTGGGGGGTGGTCCCCCCGGCTTCCCACAGGGTTTCTCGTGTCCCGTGGTACTCTGGATTCTGCCTCCTGACTCCAAATTTCGTCTACTGGACTTTCACCTTCTTTGGTTTGCTTTCCCAAAACAATTCGACTATTCTTTGTCAATGGATTATGCAGTCCTCAACCCCGACAAGCACGCTCGTCGGTTTGGCCTTCTTCCCTTTCGCTCGCCGCTACTTAGGAAATCGATTTTTCTTTCTCTTCCTGTTGCTACTTAGATGTTTCAGTTCACAACGTTCCCCCTACATACCTATTTATTCAGTATGCAGTAACAGAGCTTTTCTCTGCTAGGTTTCCCCATTCGGATATCCACGAGTCGCTGACTGTTTGCGTCTCATCGTGGCTTTTCGCAGCTTTCTACGTCCTTCTTCGGTTCTTGATGCCAAGGCATTCACCCTTTGCTCTTATTAGCTTGACCTTTCGGTTTCTTTATTTATTCACCGAGATATTGTTTAAATCTTTTTTCGGAAAAACTTTTATTTCTTGCTTTTACCTCTTAAACATTTTTGTCTGGCTCACGATATCGTTTTCTCAAACTTTATCGCGTTGTGTTTTCTATTCAGTTTTCAAAGTACAAATTTACATAACCTTTTTACAAAGATTAATAATAATTGGTAACTTTCGTTACCGAGTGGAGATGACGAGATTCGAACTCGTGACCCCTTGCTTGCAAGGCAAGTGCTCTCCCAACTGAGCTACACCCCCATATTATATTTTAAACATTATTAAAATTTCTTACCAGTGGGCTTAAATGGACTCGAACCATCGACCTCACGCTTATCAGGCGTGCGCTCTAACCAGCTGAGCTATAAGCCCATATTTAATACGGCAACCACTTACTTTCCCAGGCGGTCCCCCACCAAGTATCATCAGCCGTTTAGGTCTTAACCTTCGTGTTCGGTATGGGAACGGGTGTTTCCCCTAAACGCATCGTCACCGTAAATTTTTCAGTATTTAATTCTACCTTTTTTATTAAAGGTAATATATAATTTTATTTTATAAAATTAACACTTAAACACTCAAAACTAAATAATCAATGAATTAGTTTCCCTTTTTCCTTAGAAAGGAGGTGATCCAGCCGCACCTTCCGATACGGCTACCTTGTTACGACTTCACCCCAGTCACTGGCTTCACCTTCGACTGCTCCTCCCTTGCGGTTAGGTCACAGGCTTCGGGCGCTTCCAACTCCCATGGTGTGACGGGCGGTGTGTACAAGACCCGGGAACGTATTCACCGCGACATTCTGATTCGCGATTACTAGCGATTCCAACTTCATGTAGTCGAGTTGCAGACTACAATCCGAACTGGGACTGCTTTTTTGTGCTTTGCTCCATATCACTATCTTGCTTCACTTTGTTACAGCCATTGTAGCACGTGTGTAGCCCTAAACATAAGGGGCATGATGATTTGACGTCATCCCCACCTTCCTCCGTGTTATCCACGGCAGTCTCCCTAGAGTGCCCATCCTAAATGCTGGCTACTAAGAATAGGGGTTGCGCTCGTTGCGGGACTTAACCCAACATCTCACGACACGAGCTGACGACAACCATGCACCACCTGTCACCGATGTTCCGAAGAAAGTCTGCATTACACAGATTGTCATCGGGATGTCAAGTTTAGGTAAGGTTCTTCGCGTTGCTTCGAATTAAACCACATGCTCCACCGCTTGTGCGGGTCCCCGTCAATTCCTTTGAGTTTCAACCTTGCGGTCGTACTCCCCAGGTGGAGTGCTTATTGCGTTTGCTGCGGCACCGAGAATCTCTTCCCAACACCTAGCACTCATCGTTTACGGCGTGGACTACCAGGGTATCTAATCCTGTTCGCTCCCCACGCTTTCGTGACTCAGCGTCAGTTTCAGTCCAGTAAGCCGCCTTCGCCACCGGTGTTCTTCCTAATATCTACGCATTTCACCACTACACTAGGAATTCCGCTTACCTCTCCTGTACTCTAGTTACACAGTTTCTTATGCAGCCCTGAGGTTGAGCCCCAGAATTTCACATATGACTTGCATAACCGCCTACTCACCCTTTACACCCAGTAAATCCGGATAACGCTTGCACCATACGTATTACCGCGGCTGCTGGCACGTATTTAGCCGGTGCTTCTTATTCAGGTACCGTCATTTATTTCTTCCCTGTCGATAGAAGTTTACATACCGAAATACTTCTTCCTTCACGCGGCGTTGCTGCATCAGGGTTCCCCCCATTGTGCAATATTCCCCACTGCTGCCTCCCGTAGGAGTTTGGACCGTGTCTCAGTTCCAATGTGGCCGATCACCCTCTCAGGTCGGCTACTGATCGTCGCCTTGGTAGGCCTTTACCCCACCAACTAGCTAATCAGACGCGGGCCCCTCCTATACCACCTCAGTTTTTCCAACTTGTAGATGCCTACTTGTTGGCTTATCAGGTATTAGCATCAATTTCTCAATGTTATCCCTGTGTATAGGGCAGGTTACCCACGCGTTACTCACCCGTCCGCCGCTAAGTTTTATAAAAGCAAGCTCCCATAAAACTCCGCTCGACTTGCATGTGTTAGGCACGCCGCCAGCGTTCATCCTGAGCCAGGATCAAACTCTCATTTTAATTCCTTAAACTTTAAGTTTTATTCGCTCAGATTACTCTGACTTTTTCTCTTTTTCAGTGTTTTTTCTCACTTGAATTTTTCGGGTTGTCTAATTCACTTTTTGATTATTTAGTTTTCAATGTTCAATCTTTTATAATGTCTTTAACTAATCTCATTTTTTATAAATTTTATTAGTTACTTGTTCTATTATAACATTTTTTTCATTTTTGTCAAGCTTTTTTTATTTTATTTACTTGACTTACAATTTATTGTCGTTTTAGCGACTTTATCATTTTATCACTTGTCTTTTACATTGTCAAGAACTTTTTTCATTTTTTTTACATTTTTGCTTTATTTTAGCGACTTAGTTAGTCTACCATATTTTTTTAACCTTGTCAACACTTTTTTATAAATAATAAATTTTATTTTATTAGTACAATATTTATTATTTACAAATAATTTTGTTTTATACATAAATATAAAAATTTATTTATCTTCTTTTGTAAGTTTTGTTTCTGTTCCGTCTTCTTCAACTATATAAATATTATCTAATATTTCTGTTTTAAACTTAGATCTAAAATTTTCTATATATTTTTTTCTAAGTTCATCTCTTTCTTTAATTTCATCTTCTGTAAGACCAACTGTTTTAGATTTATTAGCAAGTTCATTTATTCTAATTATAAGTTTATCATTTGTCATTTTATTTACTCCTTAAAATTTTTAAGATAAGGTTTCAATTATTTTTTATTTTATCTTTAATTTTAATTATATATAACAAAAAACCCTAAGTAATAACTTAGGGTAATTACGGAGGACAAGGGATTTGAACCCTCGCGCCGCGTTAACGACCTACTCCCTTAGCAGGGGAGCCTCTTCAGCCACTTGAGTAATCCTCCATAAGCAAGCATCATTTATACTGCTTGTTTATTGTATTATATATTTTGTAATTTGTCAATACTTTTTTTAAAATTTTTTATTTTTTATTTTAACATTCACTAATAGTATAGATGTTATGAACACTAATTATTTGTATAATCTTTTTTAATATATTATAAATCTATAATAAATACAATTATTTAGTCATAATTTCTATTTTAAAATATCCTTCAATTTCTTTTCCGTTTCCGTCAATAGTAACTGTATATACATTTTGTTCTATATTTTCATCTAAAATAAAAAACTCAATATTATCACTAGAATTTCCATTAATTATAGTATCTTCACTAACTTTATTACCATCTATATCTTCTACATATAAATTAATACTTTTATCGCTTTTATTTTCAAAATATATATTACAAACTTCATTTTTATTTAAAGCTATATCGTGTTTAAATATATTAATGTTATTTTCTTTTTTTATAAATTTATCGTACAAATATTTATTTTCACTATTATCTATACTTCTAGAATTGTTAAAAATTGCATTTTCATTTATATTATCTTCATTTGCAACATTAGGAATATGATTATTCTCTTCTATAATTGTTTCTGTATTTGTTATACTTCTAGATGTTTTGGTAGCAGTATAAATATCATTTTTTATAGGAGTATTATTTATGTTTTTTAACATATACATACCACCAAAAAGCATACTTATAGTAACTGCGGCATATGAATATCTTTTCCAATAAACTATTTTAGATTTATTTTTATTTTCTTTTTTAATATTATCTAATATTTTATATTTTAAATCTTTTGGTGGTTCCACATCTTTAATATTTTTAAGTCTAACTATAATTTTTTCTAAGTCATAATATTCTTCTTGACAATGTTTGCAATTTTTCATATGTTCTTCAAACTCTATAATTTCTTTTTGTGAAAGTTGATGTTCTATATATTCATAAATTTTATCGCAAACTTCTCTACAATCCATTATTTGTTCCTCCTAAAAAATAAAACATATATAAGTTTAAACGGTTATTATTAAGATTTGTTCCAATTATTTTTTAATATATTTTTAAGAGTATTTCTAGCACGGTTTAATTTAGATTTAACAGTACCTATATTAAGTCCCATTATTTCACTTATTTCATTATAACTAAACCCTTTTATGTCTCTTAAAAATATTAAAGCTTTATTATCTTCATTTAAACTATTTATAGCTTGTTCTATTTCTAAAATTCCTTCTTTTTGAATAAGATAATTTTCTGGTGTAGGTTCATTAGATGGAAAATCTAAAGAAAAGCTATTATCCTTTCCATCTATTTCCATATCAAGAGATATATTATTTTTACCTTTTCTTTTTCTAACTTCGTCTATACAAGTATTATAAGCAATTGTATAAATCCAAGTTTTTATACTTTGTTTTCCTTCACATTTATAAAGATTTTTATATATTTTTATAAATGTCTCCTGAGTTATGTCTTCTGCATCTGATACATTGTTAAATATTCTATAAGCAAGGTTATAAATCATTTTTTCATATTTATCTATAATATTTGAAAAAGCATCTACATCGCCTTTCAAAACTTTTTCTACAATTTCTATATCCATACAAGACCTCTTTTAAAATAAGATAAAAAACCCTAAAATACCTATCAATAGCCCCAATAAAAATCCAAATAAAACATCTATAGGATAATGTAGTCCAGCTATAATTCTAAATATACCTGTTATTATTGCCAATATAATGAAAAATAAAAAATATTTAGGGCTTATATATGTAAGCGCCATAGCTAAAACCATTGCACTAGCAGAATGATTGCTAGGCATAGAGTTTCCTCCTTTGTGTTCTACTAAACTCGTTATATTCATTTTTTCAAATGGTCTTTTAGAGTTTATATTTTTTCTAAGTATTTTTGCTATAATTATAGTAATTAATGGTACAAATATATATTTTAATAAAGTTTTGTATCCAAATTTTTCAAAATTTAAAAAAATGTATACATAACCTATTAAATACATAATAAAAAATAAATAACAAGAATATATAGTAATAAAAATTGTCAATTTTTTATGTCTATTACCAAAATCAAATAGTATATTAAATATTTTTTGGTTTAGCATTATAAAAGCCAATCTCCTTCAAAAACAAATCTTGCTGGTCCAGTCATATAAACGTTATTATCTTCTTCACTCCACGATATATTTAATGTTCCACCTAACAATTTTACAAATACATTTTTTCTATCACTTTTTCCGTTTAAAAAAGATGCTACAACAGTTGCACAAGTTCCTGTTCCACAGGCAAATGTTTCTTTGCTACCTCTTTCAAAAACACGCATTTTCAAATGATTTTTATCTATAACTTCTACAAATTCTATGTTAGCTCGCTTAGGAAAAGCTGGATTTGTTTCTAATATAGCTCCATATTTTTCTACATCAAAGTTGTCTAAATCATTTACAAAAGTAATAGCGTGAGGATTCCCCATAGATACACAAGTAAATGTAAATTCTTTGTCTAATGCTTTTAGCTTTAAATTTTTTACTATTTCTTCATCTGAAATAACTGGTATTTTTTCTGGGCTAAAAATAGGCTCTCCCATATTTACTTTAACATCTAAAACTTTATTATTTTCATCTTTAAAAAATTCTAAAGTTTTTATACCTGCTAATGTTTCAACAGTTATTATGTCTTTTTTTACTATATCTTTATCGTGAACAAACTTTCCTACACATCTTATACCATTTCCGCACATTTCAGATTCAGACCCATCACTATTAAACATTCTCATTTTACAATCTGCTACATTTGATGGCATAACAAGAATAAGCCCGTCTGAGCCTACTCCAAAATTTCTATTACTCATTTTTATAGCAAGCTCATTAGGGTTATCTATTTTTTCTTCAAAGCAATTTATATAAACATAATCATTACCACAACCTTGCATTTTAGTAAACTTCATAAAATTCCTCCAAATAACTAAATAATTTTAAAAAACTGTTCAAATTTGCTTATAATTACAAAATTTCCTTTAACTTTTAATCTTCCTAACATAAACGCTTTTTGTAAAGTACACTTGCCTTCTAAAACTTCTTCCCAAACAATACTATCTGATATAATAGTAACATCTGCTGAAGGATATATACCCTCATTACAAGTACATTCCCCATTTTTTATAGTAAAGAAAACATTAAAATTTTCTTTTCCAGATATACTAACTTGCATAACAATATTTATTCCGTTTGCTAGCTGTGGTTGAAAATAATGATATAAACTTTGTGTCCTTTGTTTTAAACTGTTTATGCTAGCTGATATATTAGTAGCATTTTGATTGTTATATTTAACATACTCATTTAATTGCTTTTGTATGTTAGACTCCTCTTCATATTTTTGTCCTAATAGCTTAGCAATATAGTTTATATCATCTTCTTGGTTTAACACATTTTTTTGTAGCTGATTATTATTAAATTGACTATTCATAGGTTGTTCAGTATTAAACTGGTTATTAATATTATTAGAATATTGTTGATTAATTTGATTATTAATAGGTTGTTGTATATTATTGTTTAATCCTTGCCCATTTTTATATTGCTTTAATAGTTCATTAATGTTACTTTTTTGTACATTATTTATACCTTGTCGGTCTAAATTACTATCAATTTCTTTTTTATATAAATCTGCCACTTGAACACCAGTTAAATTTCTTACTGGTTTTTCATTTTCTTTCATAAGGCTTTCTATAGTTATAATATCATCTTGTTTGTTAAAATCAAATAAATTTTCTTGTTTTTTTACATAGCTGTCTTTAAAAGGATTAGCAATAAAAAATTTACGATTTTGTTTAACTATTCTATAAAAATCTTCTGCATATTTTTCTATAATTTCTTTAGAATCAGATATTTCTATGTTGTTTAAATATTCTTTACCTATTAATATATTGTTAATATTTATTCCGCCTAAAGCACCAATTAATAAGTTTATATAATTCCCCGCCATATATTCGCTACCATCTGAAGATGTTATTATAGATGTACAAGGCTTATCTTTTAAAATATCTTTATATAAATTATAGTCCATATGCTCTAAAAATACTTGCATAGCACCATTAATAGAAAACCTTTGTGCTGTTGTTGCAAATATAAGTCCTTGAGCATTTTTCATATGATTAAATATGTTTTCAATTATAGGTTGCTTTATACCATTAAAATAACCTATATCAACTTTTGTTATATCTAAAGTGCTTACTTTAACCCCTATTTCATTTAAAGTATTTTTAAATATATTAAAAACATAATCTAGCTTTTGCTCAAAAGGAGAAACACCAGAATATATACAAATTATTTGCATAATAATCCTCCTGTTAAAGTTTTTCTTAAATTGTAAATTATTTTAATTATACCATATAATGATATATATATAAAGATTAAAAATTTAATTTTTTTATAAAATTTATATTGACAAATACATATAGTTGTGATAAACTAACTAGCGTTAGCTATAAGTAATTTTATAATTGTTTTATTTATTTTATGGAGGTATTATGAAACAAACCTATAAAAAACTTACATATATTTTTTTACTTATAGCCTTAAGCATAGTTTCTATACAAATAGGTGTGAAAGATTTTAGCCTAATAGGTGCATTATTTAAAAATCCAGATGATGTATTTTTAATAACTATTAGTAGATTACCTCGCCTTTTAGCTATTATTATTACTGGTGCTAGTCTTAGCATAGTTGGGCTTATAATGCAAACAATAACAAATAATAAATTTGTATCCCCATCTACTGCTGGTACTATGGAATGGTGTAAATTTGGAGTTTTAATATCTGTATTATTTTTTGGTGGAGAGCACAAATTAATTAAAATAATAATAGCATTTATAATAGCTTTAAGTGGCAACTTTTTATTTATGATTATTTTAAAAACTATTAAATTTAAAAATAATATTATAGTTCCTCTTATTGGTATGATGTTAGGTAGTGTTGTTTCTTCTATTACTAGCTTTATAGCATATAAATATGAACTTATACAAAATATATCATCTTGGTTACAGGGTAACTTTTCCACTGTAATAAAAGGTAATTATGAAATTCTTTATCTTGGTATACCTTTTGCAATAATTGCTTATTTGTATGCTAATAAATTTACTATAGCAAGTATGGGAGAAGATTTTTCAATAAACTTAGGTATAAACTATCAAAAAATAGTAACTATTGGGCTTATTATAGTTTCTTTTATAAGCTCACTAGTAGTTGTAACTATTGGTAGTATTCCATTTGTTGGACTTATTATACCTAATATAGTTTCTATGACAAAAGGCGATAGTATAAAAAATACCATTTTTGATATAGGAATAACTGGGGCTATATTTGTATTAATCTGTGATATTTTAGGAAGGGTTATAATTTACCCGTATGAAATAAATGTTAGCACTATAATAAGTGTTATTGGTAGCATTATTTTCTTATTTATATTATTTAAAAAAGAAAAATAATAAAGGAAGTATATTATGTCTAATAAAAAGAAACTGTTAATATTACTAATATTAGTATTAGTTGCTTGTTCATTATCTTTATTTTTAGGAATAAATAAAGATAATATAGGTTATTTTTTACCTAAAAGAGCTACAAAAATTTTAGCAATAGCTATATCTAGTTATTGTATAGGATATTCGGCTGTTAGCTTTCAAAGTATAACTAACAATAGAATATTGACACCTAGTGTTTTAGGTTTAGATTCTTTATATATGTTTGTACAAACAGTTATAGTTTATTTTTTTGGTTCAAAAACTTTAGCTATGATGAGTGGATATACTAATTATTTTTTATCTATTGGATTTATGATATTATTTTCTCTGCTATTATTTTTTATTTTGTTTTTAAAAGAAAATAGAAATTTATATTTTTTAATACTAACAGGTATGATTATAGGTAATCTTTTTGGTGGTATGTCAACTTTTATGCAAGTTATACTAGATCCAAACGAATTTTTTGTTTTACAAGGTAAAATGTTTGCAAGTTTTTCTAATATAAATGAAGATTTACTCTTCATAAGTGTACTAATAATATTAGTATTATTTTTAATTACTATAAAAGACTATACTAAATTAGATGTTATATCTCTTGGGAAAGACCATTCTATAAATCTTGGTATAAATTATAATAGATTTGTATTAAAAAATCTTATTATAACAAGTGTTTTAATATCTGTATGCACTGCTTTAACAGGTCCTATAACTTTTTTAGGTATATTAGTAGCTAGTATATCAAGGGAGCTTATGAAAACATATAAACATACATATAGAATATTTTGTGCTATATTAATAGGATTTTTTGCATTAGTTTTTGGACAATTTTTAGTAGAAAAAGTATTTAATTTTAATACAACAGTTAGTACAATAATAAACTTTATAGGCGGTATTTACTTTATATATTTAATATTAAAGGAGGCCAAAAAATAATGATAAAATTAAAAAATATAATAAAAAAATATGGTGAAAAATCAATTATAGATAATGTTTCGTTAGATATTCCAAAAGGTAAAGTTATAGCTTTTATTGGTGCTAATGGTGCTGGGAAAAGCACATTAATATCTATAATAAGCCGTACTTTATCTAAAAATAGTGGTGAAGTCTATATAGATGAAAAAGAGCTCTCTAAATGGGATAATAATACTTTATCAAAAAAAATATCTATATTAAAACAATCTAATAATTTAAATATTAGGCTTACTGTAAAAGAGCTTGTTAGCTTTGGTAGGTTTCCTTATTCTAAAGGAAAATTAACAAAAGAAGACAAAGAACATATAGATAATGCTATAAAATATATGGGCATAGAAGATTTACAAGATAGATATTTAGACGAATTGTCTGGTGGACAAAAACAAATGGCTTTTATATCTATGATTATAGCTCAAGATACAGAGTATATATTTTTAGATGAGCCTCTTAATAATCTTGATATGCATCATTGTGTAAAAATAATGAAAAATGTAAAAAAATTAGCCGAAGAAATGGGTAAAACAATTATAATTGTTATACACGATATAAATTTTGTATCATTATATGCCGACCATATTATAGCAATGAAAGATGGTAAAATAATAAAAAATAGTAAAAAAGAAGAAATTATTAAAGAGCCTGTTTTAAAAGAAATATATAGTATGGATATAAAAGTTAAAAATATAGATGGGCAAGATATATGTCTATATTATTCATAAATAAATTTAAAATAAAGGAGAATAAATATGAAAAAATTATTAACATTGTCATTAACATTTTTATTAGCATCTAGCCTTTTTGGTTGTGAGCTTTTCAAAAAAAGTGAACCACAAAACAATACATCAACTGAAGCAAACTCACAAAATACAAATGAAAGTGTAGAACAAGAAATAGTTATTTCTCATTCAAAAGGAGAAACAAAAGTTAAAACTAATCCTCAAAAAGTAGTAGTATTTGATATGGCTACATTAGATACTATGAATAAATTAGGGGTAGAAGCTGACTTTGCTTTACCGTTAAAAAATGTTCCTTCTTATTTGACTGGATATGAAAATAGTATAAATGCAGGTAGCTTAAAAGAACCAGATTTAGAAGGCATTTATACATTTAAACCAGATGTAATATTCATAAGCGGTAGACAGGCAGATTTTTATGATAAATTAAATGAAATAGCTCCTACTGTTTATGTAGATTTAGACTATAAAAATTATATGGAAAGTTTTAAAAATAATGTAACTAATATAGGTAAAATCTTTAATAAAGAAGATTTAGCTTTAGAAGAAATTAAAAATATAGAAGCTAAAATTAAAGAAGCTAATGAAAAAATTAAAAATTTAAATGAAAAAGCATTAGTTATTTTAACAAATAACGGTAAAATAACTGCATATGGCTCTGGCTCTAGATTTGGTCTTATATACGATGTATTAGGATTTAAGCAAGCAGATGAAAACTTATATAAAGAAGGCGAAGAAGCAACTACACACGGTAAAGAAGTATCATTTGAATATATTTCACAAATTAACCCTGATATATTATTTGTTGTAAATAGAAATGCGGTTGTTAGTGGTGAAGGAGATGCTAAATCTACATTAAATAATGAATTAATTAACAATACAAATGCTGCAAAAAATAATAAAATAATAATGTTAAATCCTGAAGCTTGGTATATAGTTGGTAATGGTTTATCTTCTATTAATATTATGATAGATGATACACTTAATGCTTTAAAATAACTCATATAATACTATATTTTTATAATTTAATCCTAAATATGTAGATATATTATAAAATAAAGGGTGTAGATTTTTTCTACACCCTAATTTTGTTATAATAAATATTTTAAAAATCCAATTTTATTGTATAAAATCTAATCCTCTAAAATAATATAATATAAATTTTTTTAAATTTTGATAACAAAATAGTTGAGATAACTTATAAAAATTTTTAAATAAGCTATACTCAACTATTTTAATATTATATAAACTTAAAAAAATTAGTTTTTATTTGCTTTTTTTCTAAGGTTAGAATCTAAAATTTTCTTTCTTATTCTAAGATTTTCTGGTGTAACTTCAACAAGCTCATCATCTGTAATAAATTCTATACATTTTTCTAAGCTCATATTTATAGGTGGTGTTAATTTTAATGCATCATCTGCTCCAGAAGAACGTGTGTTAGTAAGTTGTTTTCTTTTACAAACATTAACTTCCATATCACCACTTCTAGCATTTCTACCAACAACCATACCAGAATATACTTTTGTAGAAGGGCCGATAAATAAATCTCCTCGTTCTTGTGCATTATAAAGACCATATGTTACGGCCTCACCAGATTCAAAAGCTACTAAAGACCCTTGAGGACGGCTTACTATCTCTCCCTTGTATGGTTCATAATCATTAAATATAGTATTTATAATACCATTTCCTTTTGTATCTGTTAAAAATTCACTTCTATATCCTATAAGCCCTCTAGCAGGTATGTTAAATTCCAACCTTGTATATCCACCTTTAGATGGCACCATGTTTGTCATTTCACCTTTTCTTGTTCCAAGCTTTTCTATAACATTTCCTACAAACTCTTCAGGAACATCTATTGTAGCAATCTCCATAGGCTCATAGCGTTTTCCGTCTACATCTTTAAATAAAACTTCTGGACGAGATACTTGAAATTCATAGCCTTCTCTACGCATAGTTTCTATTAATATAGATAAATGTAGCTCACCACGTCCACTTACTTTAAAAGAATCGGCACTTTCTGTTTCTTCTACCCTAAGGCTTACATCTGTGTTAAGTTCTTTTTGTAATCTATCTCTTAAATGTCTACTTGTAACAAACTTACCTTCAAGCCCTGCAAATGGACTATCATTAACAGAAAATGTCATAGCTATTGTAGGTTCTGAAATTTTGTTAACTTCAATAGGTTGAGGATTTTCTATACAGGTAATAGTATCTCCTATTTGAATATCTGGTATACCGCTAACTGCAACAATAGACCCTACTGTTGCTGATTTTACTTCAACTCTTTCAAGTCCTTCATATTCATAAAGTTTATTTACTTTTACTTTATAATTTTTCTCTGGGTCATTAAAGTTTACTACACAAGCATCTTGATTTACTTTTATTGTACCATTTTCTACTTTACCAATACCTATTCTACCTACATATTCATTATAATCAATTGTAGTAACTAACATTTGTACTCCGGCTTCCATATCGCCCTCTGGAGCTGGTATATAATCTATTATTGTATCAAAAAGACACTTCATATCACTAGCTTCCATAGCTTTATCTGGGTCCATAGATGCCTTACCAGCTTTTGCAGATGCAAAGACAAAAGGAGCATCTAGTTGTTCATCTGTTGCGTCTAGCTCAATAAAAAGTTCTAATATTTCATCTACAACTTCGTTTGGTCTAGCTTCTGGTTTGTCTATTTTGTTTACACAAACAACAACAGGTAGCTTTAAAGATAAAGCATTTTTTAAAACAAATTTTGTTTGAGGCATAGCGCCTTCATATGCGTCTACAACCAAAACAACACCGTCTACCATTTTTAAAACACGCTCAACTTCACCACCAAAATCTGCGTGTCCTGGTGTGTCTACAATATTTATTTTTTTATCTTCATAATATACTGATGTATTTTTAGAAAGAATAGTTATACCTCTTTCTCTTTCTATATCTCCCGAGTCCATAACTCTTTCTCTAATAACTTGATTAGACCTAAATGTACCACTTTGTTTTAAAAGTTCATCAACAAGCGTAGTTTTACCGTGGTCTACGTGTGCTATAATAGCAATATTTCTTACATCTTCTCGTTTATTCACAATTTTTTCCTACTCTCTAATAAATTTTATTAAATAATTTTAACATAAAAAACGGATATTTTCAAGCATTTATACTATATATACTATTTTACATTAGATTGGTTATTAATAATTACTATAAAAATTTATAAATTATTAAAAATATATAATATAACTTTTATAAAATAAATATTTCATATAAATTTTATACTAAAAATATAATATTTAATTAAAATATTTCAACCTAAAGGTAAAATATTTAAAACTAATTTTTTTCATTTTTATACTTTGTATAAAAATTCTAATTACAAAACAATACTTTACTTCGAATTGTGTAAAAAGCTAAATTTATAGAGGCTTTAGCCCCTGTGTGAAGAAATCAGCTTTTTCTAATACAGTACCTCAAAAAATAATCTTATTATTTTTTAAATGGTTGTAAACTTTTTGTCTATAACCTCTAATATTTAATAAAAATATTTTATAATATAAAAGTATAATAAATTATTATTAATACAAAAAGAAAGACACATATAATAGTGTCTTTCAGAAAAGAGAGAATTTTGAGGTTAGCCCTTTTGGGCTAGGAGAGGAGTATCTATATCAATTTTAAACTTATAAGCTAATTTTTTATTGGGAGCAATTTAACTTTAACAGATTTTAGCTCACCATCTCTAATAATTTTTAACTTAATAGTGTCCCAAACTTTATACTTTTTAATTTCTTCTACTAATTGAGAAGAACTAAGTATAGGTACATCATTAATACTTGTGATAATATCATTTACTTTAAGTCCTGCTTTATCTGCCGACCCATTTGGTTCAACCTTTGCTATTATAGCTCCACCAGCCATTCCATCATAACTTACATTATCTTGTGCGTTTATAACACTAACACCTAAAGCTGTTGGATTTAAATTACTCATTATATTTTCTATAATAGGCATAGCAACAGAACTTCCTATTGTATAAGCAATGTTTTCAACTGTATTATTAGCAACTTTTGCAGTATTTATACCTATAACTTCACCATTTAAGTTAATTAATGCACCGCCACTATTGCCAGGGTTTATAGCAGCTGTTGTTTGTAAAACATTTAATTTTTTGTTGTTTGAAACTATGTCAGTAGACGTTGAGCTTATTATGCCAAAAGTAGAAGTAATGCCTTCGCCTAATGTATTTCCAAGTGCTATAACATAATCTCCAACAGTAATATTTTCAGAGCTAGCAAATTGTGCTACACGAATATTTTTCATTTCATCTTTGTCTAAATCATTACTACTAATAGATATAACCGCTAAATCATAGTTTTCATCTTTTCCTATAATCTTAGCTTGTACTGGCTTGTTATCATCTATAGCAACACCTATTGTAGATGCATTTTTTATAACGTGATAGTTAGTAACTATAAATACATCTGTTGATGTTTTATGAAAAATAATTCCAGACCCTGCGTCTTCGTATTGTACAACTCCTTTAAACCAATCTATATCATCATTTAAAGTAGTTATGCTTACAACAGATGGTCTAATATTTTCTATTATAGTTTTTACCAAATCATTTGATGTTTGTATAATATTGTTATCATCTTCATCTGCCGAAGTTTCTAATATGCTATTATTAGCATATTTAGGGATAATTATATCTTTAAAAAATATATATGAAAAGCTAATAACTAAACCTAATATTAAAGAAAAAGTAACTGAACCTACGTATATTATAAATTTTTTCAAGCTTTTTGGCATGTTTTTTTGCTTTTTAATTTCTTCTTTATAAAATGTATAAGGTTCATTAGAACTATTATCTTCATTCAAGTTTTGATTATTGTCCATAATGTTTCCTCCCTATAAATATATAATAAATCAAATAAATGAATAAAATATGAATTAAATGTGAACAATTTTAAAAATTTTTTTAATTTATATAAAAATATTAAAATTTTTTACAATTTGTATATTTTATTTTACGCTAAATAGATATTAAAATGATGTATTGTTAGGCGCTAATACAACTGTTAAAGTAATTTGTTTGCTACCTTCTCTAATTATATCAAAAGATACAGTATCATTAGCTTTACAACTATTAATAGCACTTGATAAATCTTCTACTGTTTTTACATCTTTACCATTAAAGCTTGTTATTATATCTCCTGGTTTAAGCCCTGCTTTATCTGCATTACTGTCGTCTTCTACTTCTACTACTATAACACCATCTACATTTAAACCATATATACGTTTAGTATTTTCTGTTATACTTTTACCCATTATACCAAAATAAGGTCTTTCTACATAACCATTGTTTATAATTTGTTCTACTATATCTATAGCTATATTAGACGGTATAGCATAGCCTATCCCCTCAATAGCCGAGCTAGATAGCTTAGCAGTGTTTATACCAACAACTTCGCCTTCTGTGTTCATTAATGCGCCACCGCTATTGCCAGGGTTTATAGCCGCGTCTGTTTGTAAAACAGTTAAATTTTTGCCGTCTATATTTATTTGTTTATTTTGGGCACTTATCATGCCTTGTGTCATAGTTTTACCTCTACCTAAGGCGTTACCTATTGGAAAAACAAAATCTCCTACTTCTACTGTATCAGAATTTACAAATTTTGCAACAGTAATATTTTTAATACCTGCTTTATGCATATCTTGTTTACTAACACTAAGAACGGCTAAATCTGAGCTAGGGTCCATACCTACAAGGCTAGCTTCCACTTGTTCTTCCCCAGTAACAGATATAGTAACATAAGAAGCCCCTTCTATGACATGATTGTTTGTTACTATATAAACTTTATCTCCGTCTATTTTATAAATAATACCAGATCCCGAATTTAAATCTTGTAAATTTGACCCAAAAAATCCACCTGAAACTTTTGTAGATATGTTTACAACAGAGTCTCCTACTTCTTTAAATATAGATGATGCACTGTTAGATGTAAGTATAATATTATCTTTTAAGCTAGATTGTTTTAGGTCATTAGTATCAAATTTAAAGCTAGATTGTTCTCTTTTAGAAATAAAATTTTTAGAAACAACTGCTCCAGCTCCAATGCCAACCCCTAAAAATAAACAACAAGATGCAATAGCGCCTGATTTTAAAATTACTTTAGTAGCTTTTTTTCTTTTATTTTTATCTTTTTCTTTTTTTTCTAATTTTTCTTTGTTTATTATATCTTTTATGTTTTCTTTTTTCATTTCCATATCATCTATTATTTGCTCTTTGTTATTAATGATATGAATATCTGGTAAAGTATTTTCAACATTATTAATGTTATTTTCTTTGTTTGCTTCATTTTCTACAATCTCTTTGTTTTCAAATATATTATTATTTAAATTATTATCATCTTTATTCATATATACTACCTCCAAATTATCTTTCTTAATCTATATTTAAATTATATACATATAATTTGAATAAAATATTAATAATATGTAAACAATTGTAATAATTTTTAAAATATTATATTTGATACAAACTTAAAAAACTACATACAAAAATAGCCTAAAATTTTAAATAAATTAAAGTAAATCTCAGTCTTATAATTAAAATTTTTATAAAGTATAAAAATCATTAATAATATAAAGATATTTTAGCTTTACTTTAATATAAATAACTATTTTATTAAATTAAAAATCTATGATAATTAAAATTAAAACAAATAAAAAATACATTTTAGTTTATATTATTAAATTATTTAAAAATTCTAATCATAACACAAGGTATTATGTAAAAATATAGATTTTTAGAGTAGTTAGTCCTTGTACAAGAAAATCGGCTTTTTACAAAAAATATAATCATCGTGATAATCTTGTTATTACGACAAAAGGTGTAGACTTTGTCTACACCAAATTACATTTCTTCTTTATCTTCATTAAAGGTATTTATATGCTCAATAGAATTTTCGACAACTATACTATTATTTATAATAACAACCATACTCATTATAAAAATCCCAAAAACAATAAGTAAACCTGGTGTTACTTTACTTTTTTTCTTAACTTCTTGCTCAAACATACTAACTCCTATTTTTAATCCTAAATATATTTTATTTTAAAAATAATACTTTGTTTCAAAAATTTAAACGCAAAATAATAAAAAAAGTTTCTATTTTTCGATAAATTTTTCTATAACTTTCATTTCTTCATCATTAGCTAGCCTATATTGACCTTCTTCAAGGCTTTCATCTAATTTTATTTCATCAAAGCTTGTTCTTTTAAGATAAACAACTTTTTTTCCAAAAGCTTCAAACATTCTTTTTATTTGATGATATTTTCCTTCTTTTATTGTTACATTAACTTTAGAAAAGTTGTCTGCGCTGTATTCTATATCTAATTTTGCAGGCAAACATTTATATCCTCCACTAATAACAACCCCTTCTTTAAATTTTTCAATATGCTCTTTTGTTATTTTGCCATTAATATGAGCATAATAGCTTTTCTCTATATGCTTCTTAGGTGATAATGTATTAAGAGCAAATCTGCCATCATTAGATAATATTAAAAGTCCAACGGTATCTTTATCTAATCTACCTACTGGAAAAAGCTTCATTTTTTTATATTTTTCATCTAATAAATCAATCACTGTTTTTTGCTCTTCATCTTCTGTTGCAGATATAACCCCTTTTGGCTTATTAAGTATAACATAAACATACTGGTCATAGGATACAACTCTTTTGTCAAATGTTACAATATTTTTTTCTTTATCTATTTTAGTGTCTGCCTTTACACAAGGTACACCATCTACCCATACTCTTCTAAATTTTATGTACTCTCTAACTTGACTTCTGCTACCTATACCAGCATTAGACAAAAATTTATCTAATCTAACAAGTGCCATCTATTGTCCTCCCAAAATATTATATATTTTCTTATATACAAATCTTTTCTATTTTGATATAATTATAATACATTTTATTTATTATGTCGAATTATTTTATAAAATTTATTTAGGAGGATTAAAAAATGTCTGCAATACAACAAGGAATTATTTTAAATGAAGATAAAACATTAAGCTTTGGTAACTACGAAGTTTCTGAAAAAATCAAAGTTAAAGATTTTAATGTAGACGGTAATATATATAAAATTAGAACTCACAATGAAGTTACAAGACTTTCTAAAAATGGTAATCTTTTATTAGAAACAGTTCCTGGTGCTACAATACATAATCTTTTTATAAGTGAAAAAGAATCTTCATTTTTGGCAGAAGGCTTAGGCGATACACTTATTACACTAGAGCTAGAACCTAATACAACTTATTCATTATTTATTAATGATGTTAATATAGATAAAATAAAAACTAATCTTTCTGGCAAAATAAACTTTAGTACAACACTTTCTAAAGAAACTCAACAAATAAAAATTGAAAAAAATATTTAAAATTTTTTATTTTTTGTTATTTTACCCCTTGACTAATTATATTTTAAAGTGTATTATTTTAGTATGAATTAAATTAACTACATTGTTTTAATATAAATTTTAGATAGGAGATGGATTATTATGAATATAACTTTTAACGGTAACCCTGTAACATTAAAAGGTAATGAACTTAAAGTAGGAGATGTTGCTCCAGACTTTTTATTAACAGATACTTCTTTAAATGATATTTCTCTTGCAGATACTAAAGGAAAAAGAGTATTTGTTGTAGTACCTTCTTTAGATACACCTATATGTGATTTATCTGCAAAACGTTTTAACGAAGAAGCTACAAAATTTGATAATGTTTCTATATATGTTGTATCTATGGACTTACCATTTGCTCTAACAAGATGGTGTGGTGCTAATAGCTCAGATAGAATAACTACTTTATCTGATTATAAACATAGAAGCTTTGGAGAAAATTATGGTGTATATATAAATGAATTAGGACTGTTAACAAGATCTATATTTATAGTAGATGAAGATAACAAAATATCTTATGTAGAATATTGTAAAGAAATAAAAAGCGAACCAGATTTCGAATCTGCTTTAAATGCTTTAAAATAAACTAAAAAATTTAAGGGTGTAGATTAATTCTACGCCCTTTCGTCATAATAACAAAATTATAAATTAATTTTCTTATCAAAGGGCTAAAACCTATAAAAACCTAATTTTGTAATATTACTTTTAAACTAACCCACTTAAACTTATACAAACCTATTTAAACTACATTTAGTTTATTTTTACAATTTAAAGTTTATAAACATTATTTTGTCTTCACTCTAAATTTATATTATGCTTTTTTATTAATAATTGTTATAATATAACATAAAATATTTTAAAATAGTTTTTTTATTAAAGAAAGGAGTTTTTATGGAAAAAAATAAAGAAGAACCATCTTTAAAAACTAGTATATTTATATTACTAGGAATATTATTAATTCTTTTGATAGGAATAAGTGCATTTAAAATAAATATAGTTTTACTTCTTATATTATGTATTATATACATAGCTATAATAGGTAAATTTAATAATATAAGTGAAAAAGACATAATAGAGTATATGTCTTATGGTTGCTCTAAAGCCTTTATAGGTTTATTATTTTTTATATTAATAGGTGGCATAATAGGTATATTTATATTGTCAGGAACAGTTCCAACATTGGTATATTATGGGCTAGATATTTTGTCTCCTAATTTTTTCTTACCAACTACTCTATTAATATGTACACTTTTATCTTCTATAATAGGTTCATCTTGGAGTACGGTAGGTACAGTAGGTATAGCTACTACATCAAATTTAGCAATACCTATTCCTATTATAGTAGGTGCTATAATATCTGGTGCTTGGTTTGGAGATAAAATGTCTCCTGTTTCCGACTCTACTGTTATGACCGCAACCTCTGTAAATGCAAATGTTTATGACCATATAAAAGTTATGTCTATGACAACTCTTCCTTCATATATTATATCTTTAATAGTTTACACTATTATAAATTCTTTTTATGATATAAAAGATATAGATATTAATAATATCCAAAATATAAAAAATACATTAGATAGTATTTATAATATTTCAATATTAAATTTTATACCATTAATAGTTTTAATATTTTTATCATTTTTTAAAATTAATGCTATAAAATCTATTATTATTACTATTGGGGTATCTATAATATGTGCTCTTTTTTTACAAGATAAAAGTTTATACGAATGTTTTGATGCAATTATGAATGGTATATCTATAAATACATCTAATAAAGAGGTTAATACCCTTTTAAATAGAGGTGGTATTAATAGTATGATGTCTACGTTTTTATTATGCTTTTTTGCCTTATCTATGGGAGGGATATTAGAAAAAAGTGGGTTTGTAAAAGTTATTATAAAAGCTATAACAAATAAAATAAACTCAACTTTTGCCTTAATATTTACAACAATGTCTACTTGTATATTAGGTACTGCTCTATTCGCCGATATATATTTATCCATAATATTAAATGGTAATATGTATAAAGAAGAATTTAAAAAAAGAGGGCTAAAAAATACAATGCTATCTAGAACAATAGAAGAAGGTACAACATTATTTGCACCATTAATACCTTGGACAGCAGCCTCTGCTTTTATAACGGCTACACTAAATGTACAAACAGTAGATTATGCCAAATATACCATATTAAATTTGGTAAATCCATTATTATCGTTAATATTTACATTTTTAGGCATATTTATTGTAAAACATAAAGAAGAAGATAGGTAAAATCTATCTTCTTTATATTTTTTCATCATTTAATTTCATCCAAAAAGCAATTTATATTTACAATATTTAGAATTATATAAGACTAAAGACAAAATTTTTTAGACTAATTTTTTACTTTTTATGTAAAGTATAAAAATTTTAATTGCAAGATTGGGCTTTACCTCTAATTGTGTAAAAAGATAAATTTCTAGGTGCTTTATCCTTTATACGAAGAAACCTTCTTTTATTCATACAGTAACTCATCGTTATAATTTTATCATTACAACAAAAGATTTTATACTTTGTCTAAAACCTATTTTTATCCCCATAAAACATTACATATCCAAAGACTAGCTATAACTCCTGCAAAGTTTGCGATTAATGCCCCTACTAATGTGTACTTTGTTTTAGTTATATTTACTGCCATAAAATATACACTCATAGTATAAAATACAGTTTCTGTGCTACTCATCATAACACTTACAAACCTACCTATAAAAGAATCTGGTCCATATGTTTTAAACAAATCTAATAATATACCAGTAGATGCCGATGAAGATATAAGCCTCATAAATGTTAAAGGCACTACCTCTGTTGGATAACCTATTTTTTCTGTTACAGGAGCTATTAAATTACATAATAAATCTAATGCTCCAGATGCTCTTAATACACCAACTGCTACCATAAGTCCAACAAGAGTTGGAGCTATTTTAAAAACTGTTTTAAAGCCTTCTTCTGCTCCGTCTACAAAAGCATCATATACGTTTGTCTTTTTAGAATATCCATAAAATAATATGTAAATTAAAACAAGTGGAATCATTAAATCTGATAATAATAACATAAATTTCATCTGTATTTCCACCTTTCTATAATTCTTATAACAGCAATACCAACAATAGTAGAAACTAAAGTAGCAAAAAGCCCTGGTGCTATTATTTCAGATGGATTTTGAGAATTAAACTGAGACCTATAAGCTACTATATTTACAGATATTATTTGTAAGCTAGACATATTAAATACTAAAAACATACACATAGCTCTGCTAGCCTCATCTTTTTTCTTATTGATAGTTTGTAGGCTTTCCATAGCTTTTATTCCTGCTGGTGTAGCTGCCCAACCAAGGCCTAAAATATTTGCTATAACATTTGTAGATATATAATCTAAAGATTTATGATTTTTTGGTACATCTGGAAAAAGGTAGGATAAAAATGGACGCATCTTTTTGCTTAAATGCTTTATAAGCCCCGACCTTTCTGCTATTTCCATCATTCCAGACCACATAGCTATAATACCCATCATAGTTATACAAATAGTAATAGCCTCTTTAGACGAGTCTAAAATAGCTTGTGTTATGTTTTGCATATTTCCAGTAAACGATGCAACAACAACACCAATTAAAATCATACCACCCCATAAATAATTAAGCATACTCCCTGTCCTTTCTTTGTTTTATATAATAATACTCATAAAAAAACAAAAAAATTACTTAAATTTATACTTTTTAAAATTATTTAATTAGATATACTTTTTATTTTACTATTTTTATATTTTAAAATTTCTATAAATAGTACTAATATATTTATAAAACTTCATTTATAGATTTTAAACATCTCTGGATAGCTAAATCTATTTCATCTTTTGTAATATTAAGAGGTGGGTTAAAATATAATACATTCCCTAATGGTCTTAATAATAAACCATTTTTTAGGGCTTTTTTGTATATTTCATATCCTATACGTAAATTTTTATCAAATTCTATTTTTTTCTGCTTATCTTCCACTAGCTCTACTGCATTAATTAAACCAATATTTCTTATTTCACCAACATTTTTATGCTCTATTAATTTTTCATTAAGTTTGCTATTTAAATAAATAGCTGTTTTATTAGCCTTTTCAATAATATTTTCTTGTTTTAAAATATCTAAAACTGCAATACCCGCAGTACAAGCTAATGGATTACCACTATAAGTATGGCTATGCATAAATGCTTTACCTTTAATATAATCATCATAAAAGGCCTCATATATTTTATCGTTTGTAACAGTAAGAGCCATTGGCAAATACCCTCCTGTTAGGCTTTTAGATAAACATACTATATCGGGTACAACATTACAATGGTCCATAGCAAACATTTTGCCTGTTCTTCCAAATCCTGTAGCTATTTCATCTAAAATTAATAAAACTTCATATTCATCACAAATTTTTCTTAATTTTTGTATATAAAGAGGTGGATATATTCTCATTCCTGCGCTTCCTTGTAATAGTGGTTCTATTACTATTGCTGCCACTTTCTCTCCATAAATTTCAAACTGTTTTTCTGCCATTTCAAAACATTCACAGTTGCAATTATCTCTATTTTTATCATATTTACACCTATAACAATCGGGAGCTTCTATATTTATAACGTCCATAAGCATAGGCTTATAAATTTTTTTATATAAATCTATGCTACTAACGGCTAAAGCTCCAATAGTTTCTCCGTGGTATCCGTTAGAAAAACACATAAATTGTCTTTTATCTTTATTCCCTGTTTGATAATGATATTGAAAGGCTAACTTTAAAGCACATTCAATAGAACTAGATCCATTGTCTGAAAATATAAATTTTGTTAGCTCTTT